>JAKVOM010000001.1:2400000-3057042 GCA_022482815.1 Acidaminococcus sp. | reverse complement strand
CGGGGTTTCCGGAGCAAGGTCCTCCAAAACCTGGTCTGAAACAGCCCGGGCCTGGGCCGAAAGTGATGCAGCACCGGATGGAGTTTCCGGGGCCAAGTCTGCCAAGAGCTGGGCAACGATTTCTTCCCAAAAAGCGGCCGAAGCATCCACCAATGCCAAGGCAGCGGATACCAGTGCCAAAGCTTCTGCCAGCAGTGCGGCTGCAGCCAAGATGTCTCAGGAAGGAGCCACCACCCAGGCTACCCTGGCACGGCAAAGTGCCGAAAGTGCTGGGGAGAAGCTGGCCCAGATGCAGATTGACCTGAAAGTGAAAGCAGATGTGGACAGCCCGGTCCTTACGGGAACGCCTGTGGCACCGACTCCTGACAATAATGCCCAAAGTACCCAGATTGTCAATGTGGCCTATGTGAAGCAGAAAATTGCCGAACTGGTCAATGGCTCGGATGCTTCTCTGGATACCCTGAAGGAGCTGGCGGACGCCCTGGGAAATGACCCGAACTTCGCCACCAGCATCATGGCGGCCATTGGGAAAAAGTTGGACGCTACCGCAATGGCCCAGGCGGCTTTGGCCGATGGGAAGGGAAACAACATTGCAGAGACCTATGCCACCAAGGCGGAACTGACTGGAGAAACGGCAACTCTTGCAGCCGTGGCCAAAAGTGGAAGGTACAAGGATTTGCTGGAACGGCCTACCATTCCGGATAAAACCAGCCAGCTCACCAACGACAGCCGGTTTGTGGCAACGGATGAAACGGGGAATGTGACCTTGACCGGTACGCTGACGGCTGCGAAAGTCTACAACGCGGTGTATAACGACTACGCAGAATTCTTTCCTCGGGGTGGCGACACCCAACGGGGCGATATCATTGCCCTGGATGAAACCACTGGGAAAGAGCAGTATGGCCGGGCAACCTCCAGCAGTCAGTGTGTGGTGGGGGTCCATACAGAAGATTTTGCTTCCATCATTGGCGGCCGGACCCTTTCTCCAGGAGATGATATTCTGAAAACCAATCTGCCCACTTATATCCCGGTAGCCCTGGCCGGCCGTGTGCCCGTCCGCATGTACGGGAAGGCCAAGAAGGGCGGCTGGGTGATCCCTTCCGAAATGCCTGGGGTAGGCCGGATGGCCCTTCCGGGAGAAAATCTTACCCAGGCGGTGGGACAGATCGTGAAGGACGATACCGCAGAAAACGTGCGGCTGGTGAAGATCATGGTAAGGAGTGGAAGATGAAATACCTCAGACGAAATATCAATACCGTATTCCTCATGCTGGGGAATTCCTGCAATATGAATTGTGCCTACTGCCTGCAGCATCCCCTGGTGCATAAGCCATTGACGAAAGACGTGAACCCCGAAATCTACGACTTCCTGGAAGAGATTTCTCGGGAGAATGCCCGGCCTCTCCACCTGCAGTTCTACGGCGGGGAGCCTCTGTTGTACTTTGGCACCATCCAGGAAGTAACCAAGGAAATCGAAAAAAGAAAACTCCCTATGACCTTTGGAATCATCACCAATGGACGGGCACTGACGGACGAAATGGTCCGTTTTTTTAATGCCCGGAATTTCACGGTCTGTGTTTCCTGGGATGGGCCTCATGTGAAGGAAACGAGAGGGTATGATGTGTTTTCCGTGCCGGAAATCCGGGAACGGATCCTGGCCCTGGAACATCTCTGTCTTTCTGCGGTTCTTTCCGCCAAAGCCTATCCCAGGGAAGTCCTCCAGGCTTTCCAGCAGATTTCGGAAGAGTACAGCGCCATCCATGGCTACCAAATTGCGGTGAACCTGGATGAAATCATGGATACCGGCCTTCCTAAGAAGGACCTGCTGGCTATCGACTACGGACGGGTAACGCGGGAGATGAAGGAAATGACCCTCCGGTTCCTGGATGGCTTCGGGAAAAGGGTTCCTGTAGAAAGGTACACAGAAGAAGCTTACATCCTCCAGTTATTCCATGCTTTGAAGGAATTCTACCTGACAGGAAAAGGAAAGTGGAATCGGTATACTGCTGCCTGCGGGAATGGTCTCACGGTGTTGAATCTGGATCTCCAGGGAAATCTCTACCCTTGCCATAATACATCACGGAAGGTTGGCACCATCCGTGATTGTTACTTTTCGTATTTGCAGCGGATCCTTGCGGGAGATCATACTCGTGAACACAGAAAAGAGTGCTTATCCTGCACGGCCCTCGCCTTTTGCCAGGGAGGCTGCAAGCTGGTGGGGGACAAGGCCCGGAAGGAATCTTACTGCAAGTTCAAACGGGCCGTCTTTACCCCGGTCCTCATGGCCATTCAGCAGTACGGGCAGAAGCTATTGGAGAAGAACCATGGCAAAGAACGGAACCATCAATAAAACCACCTTCACGGACACGACAGCCCTCACAGATACCAGTGAGCTGAAGGTGAAGGCCATCCATGTGACGGAACTCCAGACGGCCCTGGAACAGCTCAATGCCTACGGGGCCAATGTGGACAACTGCGGAAACTGCACCTTCTGCCAGTCGTGCCAGAAATGCCAGACCTGCCAGGGATGTCAGAGCCAGAAATGTCAGTCCAGTTCCTGCCAAACCTGCCAGAGCATCAGCCAGTGCAGCTCGAGAAACTGCACCTGCCAGACGAGAGGGCAATGTGACTGCAACTGCTCTGGTGGCAACTGTAACTGTTCGGATGATTCGGGAGGAGGGCCATAATGGCAAGTCAGAACGAGATTGTATGGAAGAAGGACCTGACGGACATCCAGTCGGGACTGGAAAACCTTGCCACAAAGACGAAGATTTCCATCGACCTTTCCTCGATGAACTATGACAAGGTGAAGAAAATCAACGTGGCAGCCCTGGAAACAGCGGTGAACAAACTAGAGGAGGCCTTTTCGGGAAACTGTTGCCAGGCCAACTGCTGCCAGACTTGTCAGGGGTGCCAGTCTTGCCAGACATGCCAGGGATGCCAAAAATGCCAGACCTGTCAAGGGTGCCAAACCTGCCAGGGGTGCCAGAAATGCCAGTATTACATGACCCAGAACTGCAATTGCGACTGCAACTGCAATTGCTCGGATGACAGCTAAAGGAGGAACAACTTATGATCATTGCAAAAGGAAACGTAAGTACGGCGGAAGGGCCTGTGCCGGTAGAGAATCTAAAACCGGGAATGCTGGTGGTGGACCGGGGCCATCGGGCAAGGAACCTGCTGATGGTAGAACAGGTCCAGCTCCATCAGACACTCCATTTTGAACGGAACAAAGACCTGGTCCTGGCGGGGAACAGCCTTCTTTTCACCCTTACTGGGTTGCGAAGCGCCATCTCCCTCAAAGGCGTGCGGAAGGCTATGAATGGACGAATCCAGATGCTCTTTGAAGGGAGAAAGATGCAGGAGGATGTGATGAAAATCAAAAAGGAAGAAGTCACCGGCTATCGCCTGACCATCGAGGGTGGCAAGGATGTCCTGGTCAATGGGTACGATGTAGCAGACAAGGAGGAAGGGGTATGCTGAAGATCTATTACAACGAGGAATCCAATGCTGACTACCTGATACACCTGACTCTCCGGGGCGATTACTGCAAGGCGGAATGCACCAGCAATAGCGAAAGCCGGAAGGGAGCGGATGTGATCGAGACCATGCATCCTTACAGTTCCTACGTTCTTACAGAAGGAAACGGGACCGTGAAACTGTTCCGCCGTCCCATGGCCTCGGACTACCGGTTCCTTGACCTTAACCGGCTGGGGGTATCCATCAAACTGGACTTTGCCGTTCTGACCCAGCTTTATGGAAATACCACCATCCTCGATATCGATACGGGCATCATGGCGGAAGGCCAGCGGGATATTATAGTGCGGATGTTCAACGGGCAGAAGGAAAACCTGACCATTGACTCGGACCAGGAATACGAACTGCTGCCCTTTCACACCAGCGACCTGATTCTGGGGGACCATCCCCGGATGACCTTGTGGGACAGCTACAGTCTTTCTGCCAACGGACGGGAGCTGATGGCCAACCGGAAAGGGTACCTCATCGACGGGGATCCGGAAGAACCCTTCGTCCCGGAAGGGAGCAGGGACTACATCGACTTTACCATCCAGAAGTACAAGGGGGACTTCTCCACCAGGGAAAAGCTCACAAGAGATATGGATGACGAGGAAGTCTTTGTGGAATCTTCTGCGGGCCTTGTGAACAACAGACGGGTAAGGCTTGTAAAGGGAACGGGCAGTTTCCGCCTGTATCCCTTTGGGTACGAAGGCCCGGTGAAGATTAAGCTGGGGAGAAAGTGGTACGAAGTGTGGAACGACTATCTGGTATTTGTGGGAAAGCAGGATTGATATGCAGAAAAATGGTATGGATTTGTCTACAAAGTATCAAATCACCCTTTATCTAGGGAGCCAGTGCAACCTGCATTGTGCCTACTGTCACCGGGAGGCATCGGACGGGGAAGGAGAAATCGCGGAGAGCTTTCTGGAAGAACTGAAGTGCAATCCGCCTTCTTCCATCAAGTTCATGGGCGGGGAGCCTCTCCTTTACATGAAGGAGATCCGGAAAGTGGTGGCTGCGGTGCCTAAAGCGAAATTTGCGGTGAGCACCAACGGCATCGGCATCGAAAAGCACCTGGAGTACTTCCGGGAGCACCGTTTCCAGATTTGCATCAGCTATGACGGGGCGGAAAAGGACTTGCGGGGGTATGATCCTTTCACTGCTCTCTGGGATTACCCGGACCTGGCGGTTTCCACCACCCTGTACCATGGGAATACGGACCTGGGAGCCATTATGGCAAAGTTCCGGGAGAAGGAGAAAGTCATCGGACGGAACCTGTCCTTCTTCCCGCATCTCATGCATGTAACCAACGAGACCAACCGGAAGTATGCTCTGACCCGGGAGGACTATGATTCCATCCTGGAACAGTACAAGAAGTATGTGGGGTTGTATCTGTCCCGGCTGAAACGCTTCGGGATAAAAGATCTGCGGTATGAAGGACTTTACCAGACCCTGGAACGGCGCAGGGAGGTTCAGTACATTTACGGAGAAACCTACTGCAGCAACCGGACCATCCGGAAGGTGGATACCAAAGGACGGCAGTATCCGTGTCTTTATATCCGCCGCCAGGGGCTTTCCGATAACTGGTTGAAGGAACAGCAGGATCTCCTGGATGCCTTGAGTCCCGAATGCCGCCAGTGCTCTGTTTACGGCATGTGCGGCGGGGCCTGTATCGTCAGCCAGGTGCATGCTCAGGAGTGCCGGTTCTACAAGGCCCTCTACACCTGGTTCCAGAAGGAAGTGAACCGGCTATGAACCATCTCTTTATCTTCCTGGAGGCGGTGCAGACAACGGATACCATTTCCCTGGATCTGGAAGAAAGGCGACTGAGCTTCTCCTGCAGCAACAAACGAGTGGCCATCAACCTGGATGCCCTTCGGAGCGGGTCCTCCACGGTGATCCTGAAGAACCCCATCACAGGGTCCGTGTATCCCCTGTTCAACTTCCGGGAGATTCTCCAGGTGATGGATCTGGGGCCCCAGGAGCTGCTGCGGACTCTGAGTCTGTGCTCCTTTGTGCAGATTGACAAGTACGGGAAGGATACCTTTATGAAGGTGTTCCTGCCCAAGGGCCAGCCGGAACTCCGAAGCCGCACTCATGACTTCTCCCGTTTTCCTCATGTAGCCATGGCCGACCTCCACAAACTGGACCGGGCCTTTAGCTGGAGTGTGCATCATGTGAAGGCCCGGATCCATTATGGTCGGATCGAGGGAAGCCTGGTGTTTGAACGATCTGCCTTCTGGAAGGAGCCGGTTTATGTGAGCCACGCCGGCCAGACCCAGGAGCTGACCCAAGGGGAGAACTGGTTCTCCTTTGCCTGGAGTCCTACGGAAGACGTGTACTGCGGCACCGAAAAGGGACGGTACAAAGGCCGGGCTCTCCATGTTTCGGGAGATCGAAGATAACAGAAAGGAGGGAAGACCATGAACTTCATTAGCTACACTTTTGTGAACGCGGTAATCAGTGCCCTGGCAGTCTTCGGGTGCTGGCTGATCCTGCGGCCACAAAAAATCGAGAACCAGGCGCTCCACAAAAGCATCGACAACAACACCAAAGCTCTGGAAGATTTGACGGGGCTCATCAATGAAATGCGGGTGGCCCAGGCGGGCATCGAGACCAATATCGACAACCTGTGGCACCGGTACAAGGACCTGAAGGGAGAAGTGGACCGCATCCACGATCACAGTAATCTGGGGAATCCGCCATGTTTGAAAAAGTAAAAGGGATACTGACTAAAGGCCTGGATGCGGTGAAAGCACGCCTGAACCAATTCCAGCAGCCCATCAAATGGATCGTCATAGGGTATCTTGTGACGGTCTTTCTTTTTGTGCTTTCCTACTATGGCTTCTGGCTGTATCTGGCGGTGACGGGGAAAATCCAGCTGCCGGACCTTCTGGCCATGGTGCGGGAACTGGTCGGGCCTGCCATGGTGGGGTTTGTCACCTTCATTGCAGGCTGCTTTGTGGATCTTGACGGGAACGGCATCCCGGACCACTTTGAAAAGGAGGAGAAGAAATGAAGATTTTTATCAATCCAGGGCATATGCCCGGTGTGGACAGCGGGGCTGTCAATGACAAATACGGCGTCACGGAAGCCGGTATCGTGAAGAAAATCGGGGCAGGAGTCCAGCAGTACCTGAACCGGGTGGGTTATGACTGCCTGCTGGTCCAGTCCGACAATCTCTGCGGGGAGTCTCCCAATTATACCAACATTTGTGCCAGTGCCAACGGGTGGCAGGCGGACCTGTTCCTGTCCATCCACTGCAATGCGGCAGCTGCAGAAGAAGCCCAGGGGACGGAAACTCTGGTGTACAGCAGTGACAGTGCAGAAGTCTGCGGTCTGGCGGAATGCATCCAGAACCAGATTGTCCAGAGCCTGGGGACCGTGGACCGGGGCGTAAAGGAACGGCCGGGGCTGGCGGTGCTCCGGGAGACGGATATGCCGGCGGTCCTGGTGGAAACGGCGTTCATCACCAATGAGGAAGATGTACAGCTCCTGATGAACCGGAAGAACGAATTTGCCCGTGCCATTGCCCGCGGGGTGACGGATTATGTGGCCCAGAAAGGATGAGGACCATGGACATGTGGCGGATCAGCGATGAATTTCTTCTGGGCTATCTGTTGGGCATCCTGACCGGGGTGCTTCTCTTTACCCTGGTCATCTGAAGAAAGAGGGTGGGGATCATTGAGAAAAAGCGCCTGGTGCTTATTGCTGTGCTTGTTGTTGTCCTTTCCGCAGGTCTCCTGGGCCTCTACGTATTCCATAACAGAAGAGGAACTGACCCAGTTGGAAAGCCATATCAGCGAGCTGCAGACCATCAACAGCAGATTACAGAAGGAATCCAGTCAGCAGAAGAAACGCATGGAGGAATTGGAAACGCAATTGACCGCAGCGCAGAACGAATTGCAGAAAGCCAGGGAACAGTCCAGTCTGCTCGGGAGTCAGTTGAAAGAACTGGAGAGGACCTCGATCAGGCAGGAAGAATCCTTGCGGATTGCCAACGAATCCTTAGCCGCGTACGAGAAAGAAAACAATAGAACACAGAAAAGGCTGAAAGCCCAGCGGAACCTGGCTTACGGGATAGGGACAGTGCTGCTGGCGGCTTTGGTGCGGAAATGAAGAGGGCCATGGTGGGGGAAATCCTACCATGGCTCTATTTTTATCTATATTTATAATATCCTGTACCATTTAATTGATTTGCCGTACTTTGGGAAACGGGATGTGGTGCACTGTCTTTTAGAATTGCTTCAGCTGCAGAGTCTTTGTACATTATCTCTGATCCAAAATTTCCTTCTGCATTAAAAAGTTGTTGATCGGTGTTAGTATCAAAAATCTTGAAGCTTTTCATTACGACACCGAAGGCACCTTTGGCTGCAATTTTATAGCTACATATAATTGTACCTGCATAAGTGCCTGACCCCATCGTTGTTCCGTGGACATTTAATGGGACAATTTTAACTTGGAACTGAAAACTGTGGTTGTTATACTCATGGTGGTTATCACCAGTATCTGTTGAATGGTCATGTTTATAATAGACATCATATGGTAACTGACTTTCAGAATCCCTCATAGACGTAATTCCGCGAAAGGTTGTTAGATGATTGATTAAATACATATCTACATTATGTGCAACTGGTGGGGTCCATAACAGACCAAATCGCCCAGCGTAAATCCAGTCGTCATCCGCTGCAGAGACTGATGATGAAAACGCAAAGGTAAAAAGTGCAACAAGTATGAAAAAGAATTTTTTCATTTTTTCCAACCTCCCTATGTGAATAAAATTAAATTAATATAATGGCTTTTTATTATATACCAAATATTTTGTAATATTTATTATAGTTATAGTTTTGTCATTTAAGTTGACTTTGCTTTTTTTGAATAATTTTTGAGATAGAAGTATTTAGCAATTTTGTATATCTTTTCTGAAGCGGTTTCAGGAACAACTGGTTTCCAAATTCGATTATTTTCATCATCTTCTATTTGATCTATGAGATTCCAATTCATATCATAAACATATACATTATTCATCGAGAGCTTTCTATTTATAAGATCTACAGTCCAGTCACATTCCATTATCTCTTCTTTTGGAGAATTTCTATAAAACAACAACCATAAATTGACCTTTTTATAGCCATCTTCTTTTCTTGCATAGATTGATTGTCTATCAAACCATATACTTCTAGTAGAATTTGATGCAATCCATGTCCATCGCTTAGGATTTGGTTGAAACTCTGCAAAACAAGGTGTTAGAAAGCAAGAAAACATTGCAATAAGTAGAAAAACATTAATTATTTTTTTCATTTTAACCTGCTTCTTTTCAACAAAACGGTACTTGCTAGAACTAAATTTCATCTATAGAAATTTCGTCCATGCGTGTGTTTCCATTCCTTACCGTAAACAGTGTCAAACTATAGCTCGTATATTGAATTCCATCTCCAAAGGGACTGGGTTTTTCTTCTATTTTTACTGGTTGTGATTTTGACCCAGCCTTAGCATCTTGTTCTTCATAAAGATATTTAAAACGGACATCATAATTTCCAGGAGTTATATTTTTTGCTGTGAATTTTTCACCCTCTCTAATGGTAAAACACCGTACAGGTCTAGGGGAGCCATCTAAGGACCAAATCCTCACATAAACTGGTGCACTGTTCTGGGAATTGTCGACTTCGATTGTGCTATACCCTTTATTATTTTTAATGGGCTCTCCTTTGACATATCCTGTAACTACACCTTTTTTGGGGGTCAATTTAGAAGAGGGTTTTACTGGAGCTGCTTTAGCAGGGGCTTTATTTACTGCTTTATATGGAGCTTTTGGCGGTTGAGATTTTTTACTTGTAGAATTCGATGAACTTACGCCTGCAAAAATTATTAAGCCCCATATAGCAAATGCAACAGCTTGCAATAATTTAAATCCAGAAGATCGCCTAGAACTTATGATAATGTATGAATCCATGGAAGGACTCAAAACACGATATTCTTTTATAGGAAAAACAGGAATCCATAGAATGGTAAACCAGTATGATTTAATATAGCTCCCGCTATATTTATCTTCTTCTTTTTTTTCCAATTAAGGTAAAGCCAATCCCGTTTACTCGCCTTAATGTTAATGGATCCTCTGGATTGTATATTTTTTCACCATTTTCTTTGGCTAAATGTAAGGCACGGAGAATACAAATTTGCAATGGTGATAGGTCATCGGATGTACTGTTATCTTGATATTGTTGCCTCTGTCTTTCGGTTGTGTTTTGGGATGAATTTCTTGCTGAAGAAGATGTGTTTCGACTCTGATTATTTTGGGCCGATTCCCTGGAAGTACCATTTCTTCGAGAATCATAAGTTCTTCTTTTTTCTGGGTCGCTCAGTACACTATAGGCTTCATTTAAAAGTGCCATCTTTTTGACGGCAAACTCCTTATCCGGATATACATCAGGATGATATTTTTTGGCTAAAATGAAATAAGCTTTTTTTATAATTTCTGGAGAGGCTTTTGGATGTACCTCTAAAATCTCGTAATAATCAACCATTTAAAATGCCTCCTGAAGGATATCTCTAAGAAAATGACTCCATCTGAGATTGCAAATAACAAATGACAACCTATAGATAATTTAATCCTTCCTCGGGAATAATTTAGGTGAATAAATACATTGATGATTTTATTCTATCGTATTTTTGAAATTAATGCATCATAAAAAATATTTCAACGATAATGCAGAAATATCTAAAGTTTAGAGAGAAATCTGGCTTCTGAAACAAGTATAGAATTTTAAGTGTCCTAAAATTCGAACTGTGTCTATGCTATAATAAATAATAGCGTAACCGATGAGGAAAAGAAGGAATACAGAGAACTGAGAAATGAAAGAGAAATGGTTCTATGATAAAATAGAATCATCTCAGAAAAATTTCTACTTTTGGCCAAAGGAGATTCACAACCATGAACAACGAAGAAAAAAGCCTGGAACAGGTTCTGTGGGATTCTGCCAACGTGATGCGCCAAACCATGGGGGCAGCGGACTACATGAACTATGCCCTGGGCCTTATTTTTTACAAGCATCTGTCTGATAAAACCCTGGAAGCGGCAGCCGATGCCCTGGTGGATTCCGGAGAACTGGAAGAAGAGGCAGTGACCACGGAAGAGGCCCGCCAGGCTGTGTACAAGAAATATTACGAGGATGAAGAATTCCATGATGACCTGCTGGAAACCATGAATATGGATTATGAAATCAAGCCGGACTTTACCTTTACTGCTTTGATGGATTCCATCCGGAAGCAGCAGTTCCAGCTGGAAAATCTGAACCAGGCGTTCCGGGATATTGAACAGTCCAATTCGGACCTTCTGGGCCATCTGTTCGACGATGTGGACCTGTATTCTACCAAGCTGGGGTCCACGCCCCAGAAACGGAACGACATGATTGCCCAGGTGATGACGGCCCTGGCGCCCCTGAACCTGGACAGCCACAGCGGGGACGTGCTGGGGGATGCCTATGAATACCTGATCGGCACCTTTGCTTCGGATATGGGCCAGAAGGCGGGAGAATTCTATACCCCCCAATCGGTTTCCCAGCTGCTGACTCACATTGTAACCTGGGGCCAGGAAGCCAAAAAGGGGTTCAGTGCCTACGATCCGGCCATGGGATCCGGTTCCCTGCTGCTGAATGTACGCCATTATATCAAGGATGTGGATTCCATAGAGTATTACGGCCAGGAAATCAAAACATCCACCTATAACCTGGCCCGGATGAATATGATCATCCACGGCATTGCCGCCACCAACCAGCATCTGCGGAATGCGGATACCCTGGACCGGGACTGGCCCAGTGATGAAGTGACGACTTTTGACGGGGTGATGATGAATCCGCCCTATTCCCAGCACTGGAGTGCGGACAAGGGGTTCCTCAATGACCCCCGGTTTTCCGATTACGGGGTTCTGGCCCCCAAATCCAAGGCCGACTATGCCTTTTTGCTCCATGGCCTATACCATCTGCGGGATTCCGGTACCATGGGCATCGTCCTGCCCCATGGGGTGCTGTTCCGGGGTGCTGCGGAAGGGAAGATCCGCCAGAAGCTGCTGGAAAAAGGCAATATCTATGCGGTAATCGGCCTCCCGGCGGGGATTTTCTATTCCACCGGCATCCCTACCATCATCATGGTGCTGAAAAAAGACCGCCCCGGCCGGGATGTGCTGTTCATCGACGGCAGCCAGGAATTTGAAAAAGGCAAGGCCAAGAACACACTGACCCCGGCCAACATCCAGAAGCTGTTCCAGGCCTATGTGGACCGGAAGGACGTGGACAAATTCGCCCATGTGGCCTCCTTTGAAGAAATCCAGGAAAACGACTTCAACCTGAACATCCCCCGGTATGTGGATACCTCCGAACCGGAACCGGAAATCGATCTGGGAGAAGTGAATAGGGAACTGGCGGATACCAACGCACAGATCCAGGCAGCCGAAAAAGAACTGGCGGACATGATGGGAGACCTGACCACCACCGATCTCAAGAAGGCTAAAGACCTTCAGGACCTGCTTCACCTGTTTCAGTAAGGAGATGGGATGATGAAAAAAGAAATGAAAAAGGTTCCGGCGGTACGGTTTACGGGGTTTACGGGCGATTGGGAACAGCGGAAGTTGGGAGAAATTGCTGATAAAGTTACCTCGAAAAATAAAGAGCATAGGTACAAGGAGACGTTAACAAATTCTGCAGAGCAGGGAATTGTAAGCCAAAAGGAATATTTTGACCATAGTATTTCCAACATTGAAAATATAAATGGTTATTATGTAGTAGAAGATAATGACTTTGTCTATAATCCTAGAATCTCGACTTCTGCACCTGTAGGACCAATCAATCGCAATAAATTAGGCAGAACGGGTGTAATGTCTCCTCTCTACACTGTTTTTAAACCTCATGAAATTGATGAATCGTATCTTGAATGGTTTTTTAAGAGCAGCCATTGGTATAAATTCATGTATTTGAATGGGGATACTGGTGCTCGTTCTGATAGATTTGCCATTAAAGACAGTGTTTTTTTCAAAATGCCCATATCAGTGCCTACTTTTGAGGAACAATATAAAGTTGGTGATTTTTTAAATGAGGCTGACCACCTTCTCACCCTCAACCAGCAGAAACTGGACCAGCTGAAAAAGCTGAAAGCCTATTTCCTCCAGAACCTATTCCCGGCCAAAGGGGAGAAGGTCCCGAAAATCCGGTTCAAAGGGTTTACGGGGGATTGGGAAGAACGGAAAATCGGAGATTGTTTTGATGAACGAAAAGAGGGTATGCCCAATGGTGAATTGTTATCAGTTACAATAAATGAAGGTGTAAAACGATTTTCTGAACTGGAAAGACATGACAGTTCAAATCAAGACAAGTCGAAATATAAAAAGGTCTGTATAGGTGATATTGCTTATAATTCTATGAGAATGTGGCAGGGAGCAAGTGGAGTTTCAACCTATGAAGGAATTGTAAGTCCAGCGTATACAATTTTAAAACCAAAGAATGGAATCAATTCAAAATTTGTATCTTATTTATTTAAGAAAAAAGATATACTGTATATTTTTCAAGTCAATTCGCAAGGAATCACTTCAGATAATTGGAACTTAAAATTTCCGATATTAAGTAAAATTTCTATCAGAGTACCGGCATCGATTAAAGAACAAAATAAAATTGCTAAGCAAATGGAAAAAATAGATGATATTATCACACTCCACCAGCAAAAAATAGCTCAATTCCAGGCAGTAAAAAAATTCCTGCTGCAAAATCTGTTTGTATAAGGGGGAACCTGTATGACTTCCTATGAATCGGAAGAAAGCATGGAACAGCACCTGCTCCGGCAGCTGACGGAACAGCAGTCCCAGTGGACACTCCGGGAGGACCTTCACACCATCCAGGACCTGTGGGACAATTTCCGGCGGATCTTGGTGAACAACAACAAGGAGCTGTTTGACGCCCATCCCCTCACCGATGGGGAATTCCTCCAGGTGCAGAACCAGCTCCGATTCCCCACCTTTTACGACGGGGCCAAGTGGATGCTGGGCGAAAACGGGGTGGCCCGGGTGGATATCCAGCGGGAAGACGCCAGCCTGGGCACCATCCACCCGGTGGTGTTCAAACGGGTGGATATTGCCGGGGGTTCTTCGGTGTACGAAGCGGTGCACCAGATCCAGTTCCCCCGGAGGGAGGCTCTGGACCGGAACCGCCGGGGAGACGTGACCCTCCTCATCAACGGGCTGCCCATGATCCATATCGAACTGAAGAACCGGGCCCATCCCTATATGGAGGCCTTCAACCAGATTAAGAAATACCTGAAAGAAGGAGTGTTCCGGGATATTTTTTCCACCCTCCAGATGTTCGTGGTATCCAACGGGACGGATACCCGGTACATTGCGGCCGCTGCGGAAAGCAGTCTGAATCCCCAGTTTCTGTCCCTGTGGCTGGATGACAAGAACCAGCCCCAGACCGACTATCTGTCCTTTGCCCGGGAGGTATTGTCCATTCCCGCGGCCCATCGGATGGTGTCCCAGTATACGGTGTTGGACAGTGAACGGAAGGCCATCATCCTGCTCCGGCCCTACCAGATCCACGCCATCGAAGCGGTGAAAAACGCCGTGAATCCCTATACGGACGGGGGCACCCAGTCTGGCTTCATCTGGCACACCACCGGGAGCGGCAAGACCCTCACTTCCTACAAAACGGCCCATTACCTGACCCAGATCCCCAGTGTGGACAAGGTGATCTTCGTGGTGGACCGGAAGGACCTGGACAACCAGACCACCGGGGCTTTCCAGGCCTATGCCCAGTATGACACCATCGATGTGAACGAAACGGACAACACCGGGGACCTGGTCAGGAAGCTCCAGGCCAAAGGCGGGGATGTGATCGTCACCACCATCCAGAAGCTCCAGATTGTTATGAAGCGGTACCCGGAAGGGTGCGACAAATACGAAAAGCTCCACAAGCTCCGGCTGGTGTTTGTAGTGGATGAATGTCACCGGGCGGTATCCCCGGCAGCCCAGGCTCAGCTGGACCAGTATTTTACCCGGCCCCTGTGGTACGGGTTCACCGGCACCCCGATTTTTGAACAGGATGCCAAGAACAGCGCCGGGAATCTGCCCAAGACCACCCAGGAACAGTACGGCAAGTGCCTCCACCGGTACACCATCAAAGAAGCCCTCCACGACGGGGCTGTGCTGGGGTTCCAGGTGGAATACCACAATACCTTCGACATGGAAGAACTGGCCCGGGAGAACCATGTAACCGGCTGGGAAGAAGACCAGGACGGGTTCAGCGTGGAAAAGGCCCTGCTCCGGGAGAAAATCCTGGATGCCGCCTACGAGGACGAAGGGCACATGCGCCAGGTGGTGGATTTCATCATCAACCGTTCCAGCGGCAAGTTGGGACTGGACCGGGGGAAGGGGAACAACTTCACCGCCATTCTCACCACCAGTTCCATCCAGCAGGCCCAGCGGTATTATAAGCTGTTCCAGGATGTGAAGGCGGGGAAGGTGCCGGGGCTGGAAGTGAGCAGCACCATCAAACGGAAGCTGGCGGATTTCCCCAAAGTGGCCATTACCTATTCCGTTACGGAAAATGAGGATAACAGCACGGTGAATCAGGACCGGATGAAGGAATCCCTGCAGGATTACAACGAGATGTTCGGTACCCAGTTCGGCCTGGACCAGCTGAACGCCTACAACGCCAATGTAAACGACCGTCTGGCCCGGAAAAAGGCCCAGTACCAGGTGCGGGAAGCCCAGCTGGACCTGGTGATCGTGGTGGACCGGCTGCTTACCGGGTTCGATGCTCCCTGTCTGTCCACCCTGTTCATCGACCGGAAGCCCATGCGGTCCTATGGGATCATCCAGGCCTTTTCCCGGACCAACCGGCTGTTTGACAGCCAGAAACGGTTCGGGCAGATCGTCACCTTCCAGGTGCCGGCCCATTTCAAACGGGCGGTGGATGAGGCCATGACCCTGTATTCCGCCGGGGGCGGCAGCTTTGTCCAGGCACCCACCTGGGAAGAAGCGGAAAAGAAATTCCGGGAAGCCCTGGGGAAACTCCGGCAGATTGCAGACCGCCCGGAAGCGGTGGATGGGCTGACGAAAAAGCAGAAAATCAGCTTTTTGAAGGCCTTTCGGGATTTTGACGATGCTTACGGGGATATCCAGGTGTATTCTGAATTCCAGGACCGGGACCTGGAACGGGATTACAAGATTGCCGAAGAAATCATCGAAGGGTACAGCGGCAAGTTCCGGAATGTAAAGGAAGAATTGAAGAAGGACCCGGGGGATGGCGGGGACGAAGAAGTGAACACCGCCATCAACTACGAGCTCCGGTGCTGGCACAGGGACCAGATCGATGAGGATTACATCCTGAAACTGATGGAAGCCACCCGGCCCGATGAATCGGCCCTGATGATTGCGGACAGTGCCAAAAACCAGAAGATTTTCCAGGAAATCGCCGAAGAAATCGAGCGGTTCCGGAAGACCAATCCGGCCAGAGCCCAGATCCTGGAAGAAATCTGGCAGGAATACCGGGACAACCCGGCAGCCTTTGTGAACCAGAGCTTCGTGGATGTGATGAACGACCGGGTGCGGGCCAAAGCAAAGGCCATCATCGACAGCTTCGCCCAGGAATGGTGCGTGGACCCGGAAGCCCTGGAATTTTTCATGGAAACCTACGATGCAGGAAAAGACCCCCACGACAAACAGGTGAACCAGGACGCCTTGAAGAAGAACAGCCATGTAAAAGAATACCGGAAGACTCATCCGGATATCGGGTTGAAGTACTGGGGACATTTGTTGGGGGCTATCAGGATGATGTACGTGGAAAAGCTCCAGAAGCTGATTGAGCAGTAAGAATAGCAGCCTCTTTTGAGGATGCTTCCGATTGCTGAATATGGAAGGGATGCTTTTATGGAAAAGTGGACAGAAAGAGAAATCGATCTAAGTGAGTATATGGGATATTATGTCACATGTACCGCATTGGAATTATTTTTTGCAGGGATGGATAAGAAAGACTTGCAAGAAATGATTGAAAGAAATCCCGCAGATAAAGAAGAAATCCTAAAATTACGTACAAGAGCTGGAGAATATTTTACTTCGCTTGATATAACGGTAAACAAAGCGGCACTTATTTTAATGAATATTGGAGAAAAAGGCCTATGTGAAAGGGAATCGGGAACCTTGGGCCGTTTATGCACATCATCGGCTCAATAAAAGAGTAAAGTGGCCGATGATTATTACGGCAGTCGTGATACTGGCAATCATCTATTTCCTGTTTTTTAAATAAGCAGAGTAAGCGGAGTAGGAATTCCGCCTTAAGGAATATAGGATGCAAGAGGAACGTCCAAGTGACGGGCCTCTTTTTTTTTTCAAACTCAATAACAAACCTTAGCCGGTATGGGAGCCATAGTAGCTTCTCATACCGGCTTTTTATATGCCAGAAAAAAATTTTAAAGTTTTTTGGAAACCGTCAGAAAATCCACTCTCCCAAGGCTAAAGAGTGGAAGGGGAAAACGATACTAACCCTCAGAAAGGAGGAAAAGCCATGAAGCAAAGAGTTAGCATCAGCGTTTCTGCGGCAAAGGGTGGTGGGCATATCGCTGCCGTACGGTCTGTGTCCGTGCGGGAACGGATTCTGCGGTTCCTGCTGGGTGGGAAGGAAAAAGTAACCATCATCGTGCCAGGCGACTCCGTAGAGGAACTGGCCATCAGGGAAATTAACGAAGGAGGAAACTAAGGTGACGAAGGACAATCTTGAAAATCTGGCGAACGAAATGGCCAATTGCACAAAGACCCTGCTGCGGATTGTAGAAGCTCTGGAAAACGAGATGAACAATAGAACAGCAGAACCGGAAAAGGTGGTTCCGGAGCGGAAGGCCCTTTCTTTTGAAGAAGTTCGGAAAGCGGCGGCTGACAAGTCCCGCCAGGGATTCACAGCAGAAGTGAAAGCCCTTATTGAAAAATATGGGGCGGAAAAACTCTCCAGCGTAAAGCCGGAAGACTATGAAGCCTTTATGAAGGAACTGGAGGAGATCAGCCATGCCGGATAAGCAACATGCGGTTCTTTCCGCCTCGTCCAGCTACCGCTGGCTGGCCTGCCCGCCTTCCGCGTTGGAGTGTGCGAAGCGGCCGGATACCACAAGCGACTTTGCCCGGGAGGGTACGGATGCTCATACTCTCTGCGAATACAAGGTGAAGGAAGCCCTGGGCAGGAAGGCCCAGAACCCTACGGGGACCCTCGACTATTACAGCGAGGAAATGGCTGAATGCACGGACGACTATGCCCAATTCGTCATGGAGCGGCTTGCGGAAGCAAAGAAAGAGTGCAAGGATCCCATCGTCCTTGTAGAACAGCGGTTGGACTTCTCGAAATGGGTGCCGGATGGGTTCGGTACAGGAGACTGTGTCATTGTGGCGGACGATACCCTGACCGTCATCGATTACAAGCACGGGCTTGGTGTGGAAGTCAGTGCGGAGAAGAATCCCCAGATGATGTGCTATGCCCTGGGGGCACTGGACCTCTTCGACGGGATTTACGATATCCAAAGGGTCTCCATGACCATCTTCCAGCCAAGACGGGATAATGTCAGCACCTACGAAATGACCAAAGGTGACCTGCTCCAATGGGCGGAGAAAATCCTCAAACCCACGGCTGCTCTGGCGGCTAAAGGGGAAGGGGAGTACAAAGCCGGTGAGCACTGCCGGTTCTGCAAGATCAGGGCCACCTGCCGGAAACGGGCAGAGTATAACCTGGAACTTGCCAGGTACGACTTCGCCATGCCGTCTACTCTCTGTGACGCAGAAGTAGAAGCAGTGCTGGAAAAGGCCGATGACCTTGTAGCCTGGGTGGGTGACATTAAGGACTATGCCCTGCAGCAGGCTCTATCCGGCAAGGCATGGACTGGCTGGAAACTGGTGGAAGGGCGCTCCAATCGCCGTTATGTAGACGACGATGCGGTGGCCGCCAAAGTGGAGGAAGCCGGATACTCTCCCTACGAAAAGAAACTCATGGGCATCACAGCCCTGACCCACCTTCTGGGGAAACGGAGGTTTGATGAACTTCTGTCCGGCCTCATCGAAAAGCCCCAAGGCAAACCGGTCCTGGTACCGGAATCGGACAAACGCCCGGCTATGCATACCGCGGCAGAAGATTTTAGCAGTGAAAATTAAGGAGGAACGAACAATGAAACATTATGTAAATCCTTGCAAAGTCATTACCGGAGCAAATACCCGCTGGTCCTACGCCAACGTCTGGGAACCCAAATCCATCAACGGAGGAACCCCCAAGTACAGCGTGAGCCTCATCATCCCCAAGTCTGATACGAAGACCGTGGAAAAGGTGAAAGCGGCTATCCAAGCAGCCTATGAGGAAGGGCAGGGCAAGCTCAAAGGAAATGGCCGCATCGTGCCGAAGCTGGAAACCATCAAGAACCCGCTCCGTGACGGAGATCTGGAACGGCCTGGGGATGATACCTACAAGGACAGCTACTTCATTAATGCCAATTCTGCCACAAAGCCCGGCATCGTAGATTCTTCCTGCCAGCAGATTCTGGAACGGTCTGAAGTGTACAGCGGGGTCTATGGAAGAGCCTCCATCAACTTCTACGCCTTCAACTCCAACGGCAACAAGGGCATTGCCTGCGGCCTGAACAACCTGCAGAAGATTCGTGATGGGGAACCTCTGGGCGGAAAACCCCGGGCAGAAGACGACTTTGCTACGGCAGACGATGATGATTTCCTGGACTAAGGAGGAACAATAATGGAAAATGTTTTGAAATTGATTCTGGATTGTCTGTACTGTCTGGTTGCCCTGTGTGTTGGCGGCTTCTTTGTGGCCATGATCTATACGGATATCAAAAAGGACCAGCGGGATGAAATTGCGGCCCGGAACCGGGAGGAACGGGAAGCAGAATATCATCGCAAACAGATGGAATCCTTTCGGAAATAAGACGTGGTAAATGGTGGCGGCGGGGCCTTGTGCTTCGCCGCTTTTCTCGAGGTGAAACGTATGAAAACCATCAGTATCGATATTGAAACCTACAGCGATGTGAACTTAGCCAAGTGCGGGGTCTATAAATACGCCGAGTCCCCGGATTTTGCAATCCTCCTTTTTGGCTACGCAGTGGATGGGGGCCCAGTGCGGGTCATCGATCTGGCCCAGGGGGAAACCATCCCGGAAGAGATTCTGGAGGCCCTCACCGATGATGCTGTGACCAAGTGGGCCTTCAATGCCAATTTCGAACGGGTGTGTCTGTCCCGGTATCTCACGGATCTGGGGAGGAGCCTGGATCCCTTCCATGACCATCATCCGCTTTCTCAGGACTGTGCCATGTTCCTGAACCCGGCCGGCTGGAAGTGCTCCATGGTGTGGTCCGCCTATATGGGGTTGCCCCTTTCCCTGGAAGGAGTGGGGGCCGTGCTGAATCTGGACAACCAGAAGATGAAGGAAGGCCGGGATCTGATCCGCTATTTCTGCGTTCCCTGCAAGGAGACCAAGACCAACGGGGGACGGACCCGGAACTTGCCCCAGCATGCTCCCGACAAGTGGAATCTCTTCAAGAGCTATAACAAGCGGGATGTGGAAGTGGAAATGGCCATCCAGGAGAGGCTGCAGAAATATCCGGTGCCGGACACGGTGTGGGAAGAATACCACCAGGACCAGGAAATCAACGACCGGGGAATTGCCATTGATCTGGAACTGGCCCGGCAAGCGGTGGCCATGGATGCCAAAAGCCGGGAGAGCCTGATGGCAGCCCTGAAGGAAAAGACCGGCCTGGAGAATCCCAATTCAGTCCTCCAGATGCTGGGATGGCTCGAAGCCCGTGGCCTAAAGTCGGACTCCCTGGGGAAGAAGCAGGTGAAGGAACTATTGAAAACGGCTCAGGAGCCCCTGCACAGTGTTCTGTTGCTCCGGCAGAAGCTGGCCAAGTCCTCGGTAAAGAAGTACCAGGCCATGGAAATGACGGCCTGCCAGGATGGAAGGGCCAGGGGCATGTTCCAATTCTATGGGGCCAACCGGACCGGGCGGTTTGCGGGACGGCATATCCAATTGCAGAATCTTCCTCAGAACCATCTGCCGGACCTTTCAGAAGCCTGGGAGCTGGTGCAGCAGGGAAACTACGAAGCACTGGATCTTCTTTATGATTCTATCCCGGATGTGCTGTCTCAGCTGATCCGGACAGCCTTTGTGCCCCGTGAGGGGATGAAGTTTGTGGTCTCGGACTTCTCGGCCATTGAGGCAAGGGTCATTTCCTGGATGGCCGGGGAAAAGTGGAAAGCCGCAGCCTTTGCAGCCGGGAAGGACATCTACTGCTCAACGGCCAGCCAGATGTTTGGAGTGCCCGTGGTGAAACACGGGGTGAACGGGGATTTGCGCCAGAAGGGGAAAATCGCGGAACTGGCCTGTATCGCAGAAGGGCAGCTTGTCCTTACGGATCATGGTCTTATCCCCATTGAAAAGGTGACCACGGAAGACCGGGTTTGGGATGGAGAGAACTGGGTCCACCATGACGGGGTTGTCTACAGAGGCGAAAGAGAGGTGCTCACCTATGAAGGACTCACAGCAACTGCCGACCACATGGTCTGGGTGCAAGGGAAAGAGAAGCCAATACAGCTTGGAATCGCCGCCGCCAGCGGCGCACATCTCTTACAAACCGGAAATGGTGGGCGAGCAATACGGCTGGGTAAAAATTATCAGCCCGGAAAAACGCTGGAACGAGAAACAGAACCATTGCTATGTTTTGACCCAGTGCCAGGGCTGCGGATCCATACAATGGACTCTGCGGGATGCTCTTGTAAGCGGAAAAAGCAAGGGGTGTCAGCATTGTTCCCAAGCCAGAAAGATTCCTTTGTGGCTTTACAAGCGGTTGATGGCAGCCAAACAGCGCTGCGAAAATCCCAAAGATGCGGGCTATCGGAATTATGGAGCCAGGGGCATCCGGTTCCAGTTTCCCAGTGTGCTTGCGGCAGGACTTTATCTGCTGGAGCAGTATGGACTTCCAGATCGGGAGTACGAAATCGACAGAATCAACAACGATGGAGATTATGCTCCAGGAAATATCCGAATGGTTCCTTTAAAAGTGAACCGGGGCAACCGAAGAAAAACGGTGTTATCGGAATTCCAGCAAGAGTATTGGCCGTACTGTTATTCGACGGTGATTCGAAAGTTGTCTGGCGGGGAGACAAGGGAACAGATCATAGCAGATGCCAGGGATGCAGTAGCAAAGAAACGGAAAAACTGGTATGTCATCGACGCACGGCTCGACTTTATGACATACGAAATGCCGGACCCCATCACCGTTTTACCGTATCGGACTGCCTAGTGCATAACTGCGGATACGGCGGCTCCGTGGGCGCTTTGAAGGCCATGGGGGCCATGGATATGGGGATCACGGAAGAGGAACTGGGACCTCTGGTCCAGTCCTGGCGGGCTGCCAATCCCCACATCGTGGATTTCTGGTGGCAGGTGGATAGGGCTGTGAAAACCGCCATCAAAAAGAGGATTCCCTGTCCAGGTCAACAATCTCCGATTCCTCTGCAAGAGCGGCATGCTGTTCATCGAACTCCCCAGTGGGCGGCGGCTTTCCTATGTGAAGCCCCGGATCGGGAGAGAACAAGTTCGGCGGGGAATCCGTAACCTACGAGGGCATCGGTGCAACAAAGAAGTGGGAGCGGCCTGGAAAGCTATGGACCGAAGTTCGTAGAAAACATCGTCCAGGGCACGGCCCGGGATATTCTCTGCTACGCTATGCAGAACTCTCCGGCACTGTGCCATTGTTGGTCACGTACACGATGAACTGATCATCGAGTGCAGTAAGGATGTCAGTGTAGATGCCATCTGTGAGCAGATGGGCCGGACCCCACCCTGGGCGGAAGGTCTGATCCTCCGGGCGGATGGGTATGAATGTGAGTTTTATCAGAAAGATTGAACGAAACCGTCAGAAAACACCTCCTGCCGTGGCTAGTAAGCAGGAGGTGTTTATTCATGAACGATATACAGAAAGCACAGATTCGGGAACTGCGGCTCCAGGGAGTCGGGTATCGGAAAATCGCCAAAGAAACAGGCATGTCGGAGAATACCGTCAAATCCTACTGCCGCAGACACCCTTTATCCCTCAAGGAGCCGGAAACGGAACAAGCCCATCACTGCCTGCAATGCGGTCAGCCTATTGAGCAGAACGACAAACGGAAGGAGAAAAAGTTCTGCTCCGATGCCTGCCGGATGGCCTGGTGGAATAGCCATCGGGACAAGGTGAACCATAGGATTGTACGAAAGCTGGAATGCCCTTGCTGTCATGAGACATTCATTGTCTACGGGAACGGGCAGCGTAAATACTGCTCCCACACTTGCTATGTAAAAGACAGGTTCGGAGGTGGCCAGGATGGACGCTAAGCAGTTGAAGCAGGAGAAGATATACCTGGCCGCCATGCATTTCATCAGGGGAATGCTCCAGAAGGGTTTGATTACAAAAGCTGAATACGGAAAAGCCGAACGGCAGATCCGGAATAAATATTGTCCTGTAATCGGCCCATTATTAGCAGATATCGACTTGCTATAAATCCGGTTCAGAGTGAGTAATAGTAGCAAAAGGAGTTGATACAATGAAAAAAATCACGCGGGTCAGTCGGCCCATGCCGGCCATCGTGCGGAGAAAAAAAGTGGCAGCCTATGCCCGGGTCTCCGTGGAGTCGGAACGGATGAACCATTCCCTATCGGCTCAGATCAGCTACTATAACGGACTGATCCAGAGAAACCCGGAATGGGAATTTGCCGGTGTCTATGCAGACGACGGTATCAGCGGAACCACTATCGACAAGCGAAAAGGGTTCAAGCAGATGCTGGCGGACTGTGAAGCAGGAAAGATTGACATTATCCTTACAAAGTCCATCCAGCGCTTTGCCAGGAACACGGTAGACCTTTTAACGACAGTGCGGCATTTGAAAGACCTGGGTATAGAAGTGCGGTTCGAGAAAGAGCATATCCGCTCCCTTACGGGTGACGGCGAACTGATGCTTTCCATCCTGGCATCCTTTGCCCAGGAAGAGAGCCGTTCCATTAGTACAAATGTCAAATGGGGAACCCGAAAACGTTTTGCACAAGGGATTCCTAATGGACGGTTTCGAATCTATGGATACCGTTGGCAGGGAGATCAGCTTGTCCCTGAGCCCAGGGAAGCGTCTGTTGTAAAGCTCATTTATGACAACTTCTTAAAAGGCCTGTCCGCTGAGGCCACGGAAAAGCAGCTGGAAGAAATGGGAATCAAATCCTTTAATGGGAAACATTTCGGGAATTCGGCCGTCCGGAGAATTTTAGAGAATATTACTTACACCGGTAATCTATTGTTCCAGAAAGCCTATTCGACAGACCCCATCACCGGAAAAACCAAAATCAATCATGGAGAACTCCCACAATATTTTGTGGAAAATACACATGAGGCCATTATCCCCATGGAAACCTATAAAAAGGTACAGGAAGAAAGGGAAAGACGGCGGGAACTGGGGGCTTTGGCAAACTGGTCCATCGATACCTGCTGTTTTACCACCAAAATCAGGTGTGGAATCTGCGGGAAGAGTTTTGTGCATATTCGCAGTAAACGGAAAAATAAGGATTGCTGGACCTGTATTTCCCATAAAGAGAGAGGAAGAACCTGCCGTTCTAAGGGAGCTATCCCACAGAAAGTCCTAGTCAAGGAATGCACAGAAGTCCTGGGGCTTTCCGAATTCGATGAAAATGTCTTCCTGAATCAGGTTGATATAATTGTGGTTCCGGAACATCATGTGATGGTGTTTCATATGAAAAATGGAGAGCAGATTACACGGCAATGGGTTTCTACTGCCCGGAAGGACGCATGGACTAGTGAACGCCGGAAGGAATGGGGAGAAAGACATAAGCTAAAAAGCACAAATCCCAACCGAAAAGCATTCAATGAGTTCACAGGCTTCATCAAATGCGGGTACTGTGGAGAAAATTACAGGAGCCAACAAACTACATATTCTGATGGAAAAAAGGAACGGTACTGGCGGTGTGCTGGTATATGTGGCAATGAAGCCATCAAAGACAGCACTATGAAAAAGCTAACTGCTTCTGTGCTGGGACTGGACACTTTCAATGAGGAAAAAATGGATGAATCCCTTGAAAAAGCAGTTGTCCTGAATAGAGAAATAACATTCCATTTTAAAGATGGCCATACGGAAACCAGGCAATATAGAGAAAGAAAACGGGGAACCCGTCATAGCGAAGCGTATCGGGCTTATATGCATGAAATCATGCAATATGCAAAACGCAAGGACCCAGAGGCTAAAAAAATAATGCTTGCGCTGAAAGAAGAATGGAAGAGAGAGGATAATCGATGGCAAAAACAGTAAGAGCGATTCCGGCAACAATCAGCCGTTATACATCATCTCCGATTAATAGTCGGAAGAAAAGAAAAGTAGCAGGGTACGCACGGGTTTCAACAGACCACGATGATCAGATTACCAGCTATGAAGCCCAGGTCGATTATTATACAAACTATATCAAAGGGCGGGATGACTGGGAATTTGTAGGTATCTATACGGATGAAGGAATCTCTGGTACAAATACCCGCCATCGTGATGGATTCAAGCGAATGGTCAATGATGCTCTGGAAGGAAAAATTGACCTGATCATTACAAAGTCTGTCAGCCGCTTTGCCAGAAATACCGTCGATAGCCTTTCTACTATTCGGAAATTAAAAGAACACAAGATAGAGTGCTACTTTGAAAAGGAAAACATCTGGACTTTTGACAGCAAGGGAGAATTGCTCCTGACGATCATGAGTTCCCTGGCCCAGGAAGAAAGCCGGAGTATTTCAGAAAATGTCACCTGGGGTCATCGGAAGCGGTTTGCCGATGGCAAAGTCAGCGTCGCTTACAGCCGTTTCCTGGGATACAAGAAAGGCCCGAACGGTGGGCTAGTAGTTGTACCAGAAGAAGCAACAACGATCAAGCTCATCTACAAGCTATTCCTAGAAGGCTTGGGAACAACAACTATTGCCAAGCAACTAACAAAACGAGGACTTAAAACCCCAGGAGGAAAATCCAAATGGAGTGCACGTACGGTTTACAGTATCCTTCAAAACGAAAAGTACAAGGGAGATGCACTTCTACAAAAAAGCTATACGGTTGATTTTCTTACAAAGAAAACGAAAATCAACGAAGGGGAAGTCCCCCAATACTATGTAGAGCATGACCATGAAGCCATTATTGAACCTCAGACCTTTGAAATGGTGCAAGCGGAACTGAAACGTAGAAATAAAGCACGGAAGTACTTTAGTGGTACCAGCATCTTTTCCACCAAAATCCAGTGTGCTGAATGCGGAGGATGGTACGGTGCGAAGGTCTGGCATTCCAATGACAAGTACCGCAGGATCATCTACCAGTGTAATAATAAGTTCCGAAACAATACAGGGTGCAGAACGCCGCATCTGACAGAAGAGGAAATCAAGATGTACTTCGTCCGGGCAATGAATCAGATGATTACAGAGAAGGATGAGATTATCCAGACCATCGAGGATGCTAGGCAGGTGATCTGTGACAACGGAGACCTTCTAGCCAAACGAGATGCCATGCAGAAGGAAATCGGCATCCTGGTGGAAATGGCCCAGAATGCTGTGGAACGGAATGCACGGGTGGCGCAGAACCAGGAAGAGTACCAAAAACAGTATGATGACATCATCAGCCGCTATGATGCAATGAAAACTGAGTACGAACAACTGTGTGAGAAGATTGAAAACCGCCAGGATCGGAATGAGCAGCTTGGAAGGTTCATTCAGGAACTGAAAGGTCGGAAGAACCTGCTCACCGAATTTGACCATTCACTCTGGTGTGCCCTGGTCGATAAAATGATAGTAAAAGATAAAGAGAATGTAACCGTGGTCTTTCAAGACGGGACGGAAATCAAGGCATAAATAGAAACCGCTTTGCAGAAATGCAGAGCGGTTTTTTCTTTGTCCAAAACACCAGGCATGTCAATTTTAACAGCAATTGCAGGGGGCTTCTGGGGTGCACTTCACTTTGCACCCCAGGGTGCATCGTTCAAGAATTTAAGGGAATAATCGTGTAATTGTATCAAATGTTGTAAGGCAACCGATCCCCCATATAATACTGGGAGTGATTTTATTTATGAAGATGATTTCGCTCAGAGTGTAGCTGCCTATGCGAATAATAGTGGACAGATTGATGAGGATGGAAATCGATTGGTGCAGAACACTGAAAGCAATGGAAGATTTCACACTGATTGGTTGAACATGATGTATCCGCGATTAAAATTAGCAAAGGATATGCTTTCTAAGGATGGGGTCATTTTTATTTCTATTGATGATAATGAATTAGAAAATTTACTGAAGATATGCAATGAAATTTTTGGCGAAGATAACTATCAAGCTACTATTACCTACGTTAGAAAAACATCAGGAAAACAGGATAGCACAAATTTTATGAAATCAACTGAATTTATGTTAGTTTACAGTCGTAGTGCTGCTTGGGACTGTATGCCTTTAATTGCTACAGATAAAGTAATTAATCGGTTTGATAAAGTAGATGATGATGGGCGAAAATATAGAGAGACAGATTTAAGAAAAACGGGAACAGGTGATCGTCGTCAAGATAGACCTGCAATGTGGTATCCATTTTATTTTAATCCCCAAACAAAAGATTTAGTTGTTAGAGAAGAGGTTGACCAAAGTTTAGTTAATTCTGGCTATATAGAAATTTGGCCTATAAAACCAGATCATTCTGATGGGAGATGGCGTTGGGGATATAAAACATCTAAGGATAATATAGAGTTCTTAGATGCTCATATAATGCCTAAATATGCGGATGAAGGAAAATTTACGGTTTATGAGAAAGACTACATTGACAAAAATGGTGGTATTAAGACAGTTAAAGAGCATACTTTTTGGAATAGAAAAGAATTCAATTCCGATAATGCAATGAAGGAGTTTAAAGATTTAGGGTTTAGTAATCAATTATTTCCTTTTCCTAAGAGTTCTGCTCTTATGAAACACTTGGTTTATTTGGCTAATTGCGGAGACTCTATCGTTATGGATTTTTTCTCTGGATCTGGAACTTTTGCTGAAGGTGTCATGAAAATAAACTCTGAGGACCACAGTCATCGGCGTTTTATATTGGTTCAAATTCCTGAAAAGTGCAAAGAAGGTAGTGATGCATTTAAAGCCGGGTACCAAACTATATGTGATTTAGGAGAAGAACGTATCAAGCGAGCAGGGAAAAAGATTAAGGAAGAATCACCTCTTACAACAGCGGACCTTGACATCGGGTTCAGGTGTTTCGAAGTTGACTCCTCTAACATGAAGGATGTCTATTATCAACCTGATGCCATCAAACAAGATCAGATAGGACTATTCGAAGACAACATTAAAGCAGACCGTACTCCTGAAGATCTCTTAATTCAGGTTATGTTAGATTTGGGTATCCTGTTATCTTCAAAAGTTGAAGAAATAGTTATAGACGGAAAGAAAGTCTTTTCTGTTGATGATGGATATTTGCTTGCTTGTTTCGATGAAAATGTGACGGATGAGACGGTAACTGAGATTGCTAAACATCATCCATTCTATGCTGTGTTCCGGGATAGGAGCATGAAAAATGACAGTGTACTTACGAATTTTGAGCAGATTTTTGCCACCTATAGCCCGGAAACGGTGAGAAAAGTGATTTGATGGCTGCACAGAAGGAGCTAAAAATGGATAAATTAAAAATGCACACACCTGATTTAGCCGAAAAAAATTACCAAAAACTAGTAGATTTATTTCCAAATGCTGTTACGGAAACGATTGATGAAAATGGTAA
The DNA here is from genome assembly GCA_022482815.1 of Acidaminococcus sp. Classification (NCBI taxonomy): domain Bacteria; kingdom Bacillati; phylum Bacillota; class Negativicutes; order Acidaminococcales; family Acidaminococcaceae; genus Acidaminococcus; species Acidaminococcus sp. The sequence continues at coordinate 3,028,704 of JAKVOM010000001.1, read as the reverse complement.
TGTTATAAGGGCCATAGATAAAGATGTCTTAATGCAGGAAATCAATACACAAGTAGTAGACGGGAATCAGGAAAGGTATCGGTTCACTTGGCCTGATAAGAGAAATGCAATCATTCTTGCTAATCAACCCATTGCTAAGACGCTTCGACTCAATCGAGAAAAATCGGTGGGAAAAGATGGAACATCCGGTGGTATTGATTCGGAAAATATCTATATTGAGGGGGATAATCTGGATGCTCTAAAACTTTTGAGAGAGACATATTTGGGAAAAGTGAAAATGATATATATCGACCCGCCATACAATACGGGAAATGATTTTATCTATGAAGATGATTTTTCTCAGAAAGCAGCAGATTATTTAGATAAGAGTGGGCAAATAGATAATCAGGGGAATCGTCTGGTACAGAATTTTGAAAGTAATGGCAGATTTCATACGGCTTGGCTCAATATGTTGTATCCTCGTATCAGGATAGCAAAGGATTTAATGTCAGATGACGGGGCAATTTTTATTAGCATTGGGCAAAGCGAATTAGATAATATGCTTAAAATTTGTGATGAAATTTTTGGAAGACCAAATAGAGCTGGTGTAGTTTCTAGACAAATGAAGACAGGAAACAACCAAGGAAAGTTTTTTACTCAAAATATTGATTACATAGTTGTGTACGCTAAAAATGCAGAAATTGCTAAGCCTTTCAAAGCTGATATGAGCCAGGAACTTATAGAGAAGGTATATAACAAAGTCCAAGAAACTGGTCCACGTAAGGGGGAACGCTACAGAACAATGGGCTTTTTTCAAGCTTCACTAAAACATGGTGGATCATCATATCCAATTGAGTGCCCTGATGGTGAAAAAGTTATTACTCCTAATGGGCTTCCCTGGAGATGGAATCAAAAAACGTTTGAACAGGGACTAAAAAATGATGACATAGTGTTTGTAAAGAGCTCTTCCACGCCTCTTCTGGACTATGTTACGGGTACCCAGGCACACTGGAATATTTATACAAAAATATGGCTAAATTCAAGATTAGAAGCAGGCCAATTACCTTCAGACCTTATCCTAAAATATGAAAACAGACATGCAGCGAAGGAACTCAATAGTTTGAAGATACCTTTTGATTTCCCAAAGCCTGTGGAACTGATGAAATACTTGATTCATATTATTAATGATAATTCTTTTTATGTTATGGACTTTTTCTCAGGCTCTGCTACGACTGCTCAAGCTGTTTTTCAACAAAATGCTGAGGATAAAGGAAAACGAAAATTTATTCTCGTTCAACTGCCTGAGATAACAGATGCAAAATCAGCAGCTTATCAGGCTGGCTACAAGACTATATGCGACATCGGCGAAGAACGTATTCGCCGTGCGGGCAAGAAGATTAAGGAAGAAACTGGAGCGGACATTGACTATGGGTTCCGGTGTTTCAAAGTGGACTCTTCTAACATGAAGGATGTTTATTATCAACCTGACGCAATCAAACAAGATCAGATAGGGCTATTTGAAAATAATATTAAAGAAGACCGAACCCCTGAAGATCTCTTAATCCAGGTTATGTTAGATTTGGGGATCCTGTTATCTTCAAAAATTGAAGAAGTAGTCATAGGCGGAAAGAAAGTCTTTTCTGTTGATGATGGATATTTGCTTGCTTGCTTTGACAAAAATGTGACGGATGAGACTGTGACTGAAATTGCTAAACGTCATCCGTTCTATGCTGTGTTCCGGGATCGTAGCATGGAAAATGACAGTGTACTTACGAATTTTGAGCAAATTTTTGCCACCTATAGCCCGGAAACAGTAAGGAAGGTGATTTAATGGCTGCCATGAAATTCAAATTTACCATTCAAGATTATCAGACAGAGGCAGTCGAAAGTGTTGTCAACGTCTTTCGTGGTCAGCCACATCAAGATATAAAAAGCTATCGCCGCGACCTTGGCACATTAAAAATGGAACAAGATGTTTTTAGTCATGCTGCTGATGAGGGAATTTATCTGGGATTTTCCAATGCACCCGTAACACTTGATTCAAATGCCTTGTTGAAAAATATTCGCTTAGTTCAAAAGAATAATAATATCAAGCTTTCTGATTGCCTTTCTAAGCACATGGGAGCCTGTTCTCTGGATGTGGAGATGGAAACCGGAACAGGTAAGACCTACGTCTACATCAAGACGATGTTTGAACTGAACAAGTTATATGGTTGGAATAAATTTATTGTTGTTGTACCGTCTATTGCAATCCGCGAAGGAGTTCAAAAAAGTTTTGAAACGATGCAGGATCACTTTATGGATCTGTATAAAAAGAAAGCTCGTTTCTTTGTTTATAATTCAAAAAACTTGACAGACATTGACAACTTTAGTTCAAGCGCGGATTTGTCCGTCATGATTATTAATGTACAGGCATTCAATGCACGAGGCAAAGACGCACGTCGTATTCGTATGGAACTAGACGAATTTGGCAGTCGTCGTCCCATTGACGTCATTAGCGCAAATCATCCGATTATCATCCTTGATGAGCCGCAAAAGATGGGCGGGAAGAAAACTCAGGATTCTTTGAAGGAGTTCAATCCCCTATTCACATTAAATTACTCCGCTACACATAAAGAGCACCATGATCTTGTTTATGTTTTGGACGCAGTAGATGCATATAACAAGCAGCTTGTGAAGGAAATTACTGTCAAAACAGTTTCGGTTCAGAATTTACAAGGCACAAATGGATACTTGTTCCTTGATGGTATAGTTGTTGATCCAAACAAACCTCCCATGGCGAGGTTAGAATTTGAAGTAAAACATAGCAAGTCTATCAATCGGGAAACACGTATTCTGGGTGTTGATGATGACCTTTATGCGCTATCGAATAATTTGGAACAATATAAGGGGTACCATATTAGTGACATTGAAGCTGGTACTGCCGATACTGGTTACGTGACATTCACTAACGGGGTAACAATTCATACGCATGAAGTAGCAGGTGATGTTTCTGAAAAAGAAATCCGCCGAATTCAGATTCGTGAAACGATACGGTCTCATTTTGAAAGGGAACAAGAACTTTATGCACGTGGCATCAAGACTTTGTCGTTGTTCTTTATTGATAAAGTAGAGCACTATCGCAAGTACGATAAAGATGGCAATGAAGTGAATTCGGAATATGGTCAGATGTTTGAGGAAGAGTACACGGACTTTCTCAAGAATCACTTAGATTCGTACGATGCGTCATACAGGGATTATCTTAAAAAAATCAACGTTCATGATACGCACGCAGGCTATTTCAGTATTGATAAAAAGGGCCACAAGGTTGATAGCGCTGTAAAGCGGGGAAGCGATATCAGCGATGATGAATCTGCCTACGAATTGATTCTGAAGGATAAGGAGAAACTGTTATCTTTCGATTCTCCGGTTCGTTTTATTTTCTCTCATTCCGCGCTGCGAGAGGGTTGGGATAATCCGAATGTGTTCCAGATTTGTACTTTGAAACATGGCGGAGATAGTACAACCAATAAGCGTCAGGAAGTTGGCCGGGGTCTTCGTATTTGTGTGGATCAGAATGGGACCCGTATGGATAAAAAAATCCTTGATAATGAATTTCGACAGGTAAACCAGCTTACTGTTATCGCAAGCGATGGCTATAGTGATTACGTTTCTGGTCTTCAGAAAGAAATTAGAGAGAATCTTTATGATCGTCCTACAAAAGCGACACCAGATTACTTTAAGGGTAAATCGATTAAAGTGGGAGATAAGTCTGTCACAATCACAGATGACCAAGCTACCGAAATCTATTTTTACTTGGTACAAAATGAATATGTTGATAGACATGGTCATATAACTGATAAATATGATGCTGGTGTACAGAATAAGACTCTTGCACCGCTCCCCGATGAACTTCATGGCTTTGAAGATGGCATCCATGACCTGATTCAAGGCATTTTTGATCCGCGTATCTTGAATACGATGATCAAGAATGGCAATGTGACTACGATTCCGGAAAATAAACTGAACAAAAATTTTGATAAAAAAGAATTCCAGACGCTGTGGAATTATATTAACCATAAATATACCTATCAGGTTAGCTTTGACAGTGATGAATTGGTCGATAAAGCAAAGAATAGTATTGATAATAATCTTTTTGTCACGCAGCTTCAGTATATTGTGACTATGGGAAAACAATCTGATAATTGGTCTTCTGAATCAGTAGAAGCGGGCGAAGGGTTTGTGAGAGAGAGCACAACCTCATATGATGCGAAAAGTAATTTAACGGGTACAGTAAAGTATGACCTTATAGGCAAAATTGCAGAAGGAACACATCTTACACGGAAGACCGTTGTACGCATCCTTTCCGGGATATCTGATGAAAAATTTAATATGTTCAAAGAAAATCCGGAAGATTTTATTTCTAAGACAATCCAACTCATTAACGAACAAAAAGCAACTATGATTGTTGATCATATTACCTATAATCAAACAACTGGGACTTATGATTCAAGTATTTTTACAGCCGAGAAAAATAAGGATTTCAGCAAAGCATACGCTGCTAAAAAGAATGTCCAGGACTATGTGTTCACCGATGGTTATGCTGAAAAATCAGTGGAGAGAAAGTTCGCAGAAGATATGGACGCAGATGACAAAGTGGTTGTCTATGCCAAATTACCGCGTGGGTTCCAGATTCCAACTCCTGTGGGGAACTATGCTCCTGATTGGGCAATTGCCTTTAAAAAGGGTTCGGTAAAACATGTTTTCTTTATAGCGGAAACCAAGGGATCATTGTCGAGCATGAACTTAAGGACAATTGAGCAGGCAAAAATTAAATGCGCTAGTGAGCTCTTCAAATCACTTTCCAACAAAGATGTTGTTTATCACGAAGTCGATACCTATAAGAACCTTCTTGATATTATGAAGACTATATAGTCCATTAATTTTATCTCAAAATGCACTAAGCATTTGACAGGTCTATAACTTAATTATCCGCTTTCGTCTGTTGCCTTGAGGCAGGACGAAGGCGGATTTTTTTACATAGGGGTCAGGTGAAATTGCCAAAAACAGCCCAACTGAAATGACTAATTAGGAATCATCTGAAATCGCCAAATTTAGCTTAACTAAAATAGCCAGTACACCTTTTTCTAGTTACTTTTTTTGAGTAATATTTTGGACGTTGAACTATTGCTTTGTTTTACGGGGATTTTCTATAATAGAAATGTTGCGAGCCGTGATCAATTAGCAAACTGAATGATGGCTATGATGATAGTAAGATCTGAATTCGGTAGATGGTTGAATCTAAAGGAGGACGATATCCTTGTTACATTCGGTGAATGGCAAATGTCCCTATCTTAGTCTAGTGGCTCCTGAACCAATGAGAAAAGATAAACTTATCTTTAAACTGATTAAAGTGTATGATGACAGTAAAGTAGAGGATTCGGAAGACGTAAAGAATTTTCTTGGTGAACGGAATAAGATCATTCTAAAACGGGTGGGTATTTGGGACCTGAGCAATAAGGATTTTGAGCAGATCCATTTTAAAGAAGAAAATCAGCTGTTTGATGGGTTCACGCTTTCATTCAGCACTTCTTATAACAGTAAAGTTGCTGCTGTCGGAGAAGAATTCAAAAATCATTCAGATACTGTAAAATCTTCCACCATTGAAGCCATGAATGCTATGACATCCCAATATCCTTCGAAAGAGTTGACTGATCTAAAAGAAAGAGTATTGTTTGAAGGTTATTTAGACCATTGTGAAAAGACCATCTATACCATTGATTTCGCAGACAAAAAGGCCTCAGACGATAAAGAAGTGATGAAGATCCTTGCGATGACAAATTGGGGAGATGACACATCACTGATTTGATGGAGAATCCGTTAAGTTGGTATGGGAGAACCATGATGAATTAGCAAACGGCATTAGGAATATGAGAATAGCAAGATTCGAAATCTGTAGATGGCTGCATCGGAAGGAGGGCGATATCCATGTTACATTTGATTGATGGCAAAAGTCCCTATCTGAACCCAAAGAATCCTGGAGATTGCAAGGATGTGCCCTTTCAGGAACATAAAATTACATTTAAATTTATCAAAGTTTATGACGCCAGTAACATAGAGGATTCTGAAGATCTGGCAATATTCTTTAGAGAATATAATAAGATGATGTTACGCTCTTTGAGTATTTGGGATATGAGCAATAGGGATTTTAAGCAAATCCATTTTATCAAACAAAATCATCTGTTTGATGGGTTTACGCTTTCGTTCAGCAATTATTACAACGGCAGAATGATTCCTTTGGGAAATGCCTTAAGAAGGCGTCCCAATACTACAGAAATGCCAATCCTGGAAGCAATCGATTTTATGTCAGCCTTTCATCCTACAAAAGAGGTTATGGATCTTAGAGAAAAAATTTTGTTTGAAGGTTATTTAGACCGTTGTGAAAGAACCGTCTATACCTTTGAGGTCGTTGGGGAACGGACGCAGGCAGAAAAAGATGTAATGGATATGCTTATGATGGTAAATTGGGGAGAAGACAAAGCGGCGATTTGATGGGATGAAATAAGTTGTGAGATGTAAACTGTCCTCTGAATTGTGGGCAGTTATTTTTTTTGCTATGAGGAGCGAGGGGTGGGGCTGCGCCAGGGGCAAGGTAAATTTGCCAACCTTTTTTAACTTTTTCTTAAATACTGATTAGCCTAACAAAGAAAAATCTACAAGACGTATTTTGCCGGATATAATACTTTCGAAGACGACTATTCTGCTTAATCATACCAAAATGTTCAACAGAACGAGCCGTCTTCCGTTTCTATAAATCCTTCCTCAATTGACAGTTTCCGAAATATTATAAATAATATGTATAGTTACTTTTATTTCCTTAAGGAGCAATTGTGCAATGGATGATGACAAGCAAAGAAAAGAAGCTCGTGCCAAGCGATTGGAAGATCAGCCTGCTTTTCGTGCGGCACAGGAAAAATTGAAGAAAAAACAAGATTTCACAGATGTTGGGACGACGGCCGGAGCTTTCTATGGTTCCGTAGAAGGCGGTGCTCACACAGAGGCTTTACTGCGCTTTAACGGGCACCAGGGACATGGTAGTGCGGCAGAGCAGGCGAACAATCTTTGGGACACGTTTTTAGGAAAAGATGCACAAATCCTCGGAAACGATAACGCTAAAAATGGGCCAGACCGTATGGTCGATGGCACGCTGATTCAGACCAAATACTGCAAGACGGCGAAGGCATCCGTGGAGGCGGCATTTGACCCACAAACCAAGCTTTATCGGTACCTTGATAAAAACGGTATGCCAATGCAGCTGGAGGTTTCTAGTGAGCAGTACGAGGAAGCCGTTCAGATTATGCGAAAAAGAATTGCTGCCGGTCAAGTACCTGGAGTCAAAAATCCCAATGAGGCCTCAAGAATTGTGAGAAAGGGTTATATTACTCACAAGCAGGCCTGCAATATTGCCAAAGCGGGGACTGTGGATTCACTTGTGTTTGATGCGGCGCATGGTATTGTCATTGCTACGAGTGCGTTTGGAATTTCCGCCGTCATCACATTTGCCCACTCCCTCTGGGCTGGGAAAAACTTGGAAGACGCCATTGACGACTCGATGTACGTAGGAATCAAGATGGGCGGCACGGCTTTTGTCGGGACAATAATTGCTTCGCAGCTTACGAGGACTGGACTCAATGCAGCTATCCAGCAGCCCCTCATCGGAGTAATCAGGGCACTGCCTTCCGGAATGAGAAGATCCATGGTTTCCATGATGAAAGACAGCGCATTGATATATGGGCGGGATGCCGCAGGAAATCTTGCTAAGTTGTGGAGCAGCAATATCATTAGTTCCGCAGCGTTTGTCCTCGTAATGTCTGCAGAGGATATCAGCCATTTCTTCAGCGGCAAAATTTCCGGAAAGCAGCTATTTAAGAATGTAATAAAATTATCGGCCGGGATGGGCGGTGCCTATGCGGGCGCTGTGGCTGGTGTTAAGGTTGGTGCTGCGGCTGGTTCAGCCTTGGGACCTGCAGGAGCTATTGTTGGAGGAATCGCGGGCGGTATGGCTGCTTCGGCCATTTCTTCCAGCGTTCTTAATCATTTTATAGAGGATGACGCTGTTACAATGGTCAAAATCCTCAATGAGCGAATGATTATTCAGGCGCAGGATTACCTCCTCAATGAGGAAGAACTGAATCTGGTGCTGGAAGACCTTCAGGTGCAGCTGGTTCAAAGTAAACTGCTCGAAATGTATGCCAGCAAGGATCGGAAAAAATTCGCAGACGATTTACTGCAGTCCATTATCGAAAAGATTACCCGACTGCGTGCTCATATCTTCCTGCCGCCTGACAGTGCCTTCCTGGAGGGCATGGAACGAATCCTGACTCTCAGCCAAAATCCCGCTGCCCTGCAGGCACACATGGCGGGGAAAAAAGTAGATACACTGGCCGTCGGCCGGAAGCTGATGGGGTATGAAATCTCAAAACATGCGGCTGATAAGGCTTGGTATGCAGCGAAACAAATGAATCTTACTAACGGTCAGCAGGAAATGTGTCTGACTAAAATGCAGAGTGATGAGAAACGGCATGAAGTAAAGCTGAAAGAACAGCAGAAGGAAATGGAAAAGCTCCAGACCGCATTGAATGCTTTATTAGAGGAGTGACCAAGTTGGATAATCAATTGGCAATCGTAGATGCAGATGTATTTACGGCGGAGGAACAAAGTGCATTAAGTCAGGAAATCGACCGCATTATTCATGTCCATAAGAATAACCGGCAGGCAATCAATCGTCTGGTATTTGAGTGTACGGCGGCGCTGACAGAAGCGGATGATGCTTCGCGCAGGTTGGAAAATAAGGGATTTTTCCGCAGACTTATTGGCGGTATTTCGGGAAGCAACAGGCGTCTCCAGGATAAAATCAACAGCAATATGCGGGCTGCTCAGTACGCTTCCCAAGTTACGCTGCAAAAACTGGCCGAGCAGAATCTGATGACTTTTGACCTTCTTACGGCCGTGAATAATAAACTGAATGCTTCCGTGGAAGCAACCAATGAAATGGTTAAGAAACAATTCATGGTAATGGGCAAGTTCTTTCAAAAGAACCGCAGTGATATAGTCAGCCTTAATTTGAGAATGAATGCGGTAGAAAGAAATGTAAAATTACTGAATTGGCAAAATTCCATCGAGTACCTGGATTTTAACGGAGTAGAGTACAGCGCACTGGATGATGTGGAAAAAATTGTGTGCCTTACGAGAGACTTTTATGATCTTACGGAAGGCAAATGGTCCATGTCTGACTTGCTGCTCCTGAAAGCGGCCATGGGGCAGGTAGGGATTGAACCTCATAAAGAGGTTAACTATTTCCAGACGATGAAGGCAATTGCCGATACGCCTGTTTTGGAGCAGAAATTATTAGGGAATCAGACAATTAAGCCGATTTCTGATCCTTCTTATCTCATTTCGCTGGGTACTTTGAATAAACTGGACGCGTTGGAAAATGAAGAAGAGTATCTTGTGGATACAATGGTTTCTATCTTTAGTAATCAAGGAATAAAGGTTGCGCCTCAAGATATTAAGTATATTTTGACGGAAAAGTATATGAAACAATATGCTGGCGTTAATCTAAATTCCGATATAGAGACTTATGACTTGCTGCTGGATCTGCTGTTTAATCTTTCTGAAGGGAAAACAGAAAAATTGTTGCACACGCCGGATGATAACCTCCCTCAACTTTTTCTTATCAATCATTCTCCGGAAACTTTTGAAACAATCCATGAGGCTGCTGATGCGGGCAATGCCAAAGCGCTTTATATGCTGGGAAGTTACTACAATTCTGGGTATGAAGTAGTGAAAATCAACGAAAAGTTGGGTAAAGAATATGTTAAGAAGTCCTGTGAAGCCGGGTATCCGGTTACAGGCTTTAATATCGCTTACGACCTCCCGGAAAATTCATCGGAGAGAGTGGCAATCTTGAATGCAGTAAAAGCTGACATTGCTGATCTTGCAAAAGAGGGTGACTTTTTTGCCCAGAATGCATTAGGTAACATGTACGGTGATGGCATCGGCGTGACTCAAGATGATTTAGAGGCTTCAAGATGGTACCGTAAGGCGGCGGAACAGGGATATGCTGATGCTCAAAATAATCTGGGAGTTTGCTACCGAGATGGTCAGGGAGTCGAGCAGTCTGATGAAAAGGCGGCGGAATGGTTTAGCAAGGCGGCAGAACAAGGATTTGCAGATGCTCAAACTAATTTAGGCGTTTGCTATCAAAATGGTCAGGGAGTCGAGCAGTCGGATGAAAAGGCAGTGGAATGGTACCGCAAGGCGGCAGAACAAGGATATGCAGATGCTCAAACTATTTTAGGTGTTAAGTATGAATATGGCTGGGGAGTTGAGCGGTCCGCTGAAAAAGCAGTGGAATGGTACCGTAAGGCGGCAGAACAGGGATTTGCTAGAGCTCAAACTAATTTAGGTGTTATGTATAAATTTGGCCTGGGAGTTGAGCGGTCCGCTGAAAAAGCAGTAGAATGGTACCGAAGGGCAGCAGAACAAGGATATGCAGATGCTCAAACGAATTTAGGGTTTATGTATAAATATGGCTGGGGAGTTGAACGGTCCGCTGAAAAAGCAGTGGAGTGGTACCGTAAAGCAGCAGAACAAGGGAATGCAGCGGGTCAGTATTGGTTAGCTGATTGCTATAAATATGGTCAAGGTGTTGAGCAGTCCTTGGAAAAAGCTAAAATCTGGTACCAAAAAGCAGCAGAACAAGGAGACGCGGATGCTCAAAATAGCTTAGGAAAGTGTTATCAAGAGGGCCTTGGCGTCAAGCAGTCGTATGAAAAGGCGGTGGAATGGTTCAGCAAAGCAGCAGAACAAGGAGACGCGGATGCTCAAAATAGCTTAGGAAAGTGTTATCAAGAGGGCCTTGGCGTCGAGCAGTCGTATGAAAAGGCGGTGGAATGGTTCAGCAAGGCAGCAGAACAAGGAAAAGCGGATGCTCAAAATAGCTTGGGAAAGTGTTATCAAGAGGGCCTTGGCGTCGAGCAGTCGTATGAAAAGGCGGTGGAATGGTACCGCAAGGCGGCAGAAGGGGGATATGAGGATGCTCTAAATAGCTTGGGAAAGTGTTATCAAGAGGGTCTTGGCGTCGAGAAGTCGTATGAAAAGGCAGTGGAATGGTACCGCATGGCGGCAGAATGGGGATTTGCAGAGGCTCAAACTAATTTAGGTGATATGTATAAATATGGCAGGGGAGTTGAGCAGTCCGATGAAAAGGCGGTGGAATGGTACCGTAAAGCAGCTGAACAAGGATTTGCAGAGGCTCAAAATAAATTGGGAGATTGCTATCTAGAGGGCAGGGGAGTCAAACAGTCGTATGAAAAGGCGGTGGAATGGTACCAAAAGGCAGCAGAACAAGGATTTGCGGATGCTCAATATAACTTGGGAAATTGCTATCTAGAGGGCAGGGGAGTCGAACAGTCCGATGAAAGGGCGGTGGAATGGTACCAAAAGGCGGGGTGTGGAGCCAGGAGCATTGTTATGAAAATGGGTTTTTCACGGGAATTACTAAAAGACTTTTGACAAATCTTTAAAAGAATTTAAATTCATTTTGATTTTGAAAAGCATCTGTGAAAAATCGCAGGTGCTTTTTATTTTTGCCAAAAGTGATAAAAGAAGTTATCTTCCCCGTCCTCTGTTGGCGAGCGGCCCGTTTCCTGATATACTTGATTTGGATTACGGAAAGGGGCGCGGCGTATGGATGAAAGAGATTTACTAATTTTAAAATATCTGCACAGTTTCAAGAACATCACGAAGACGGCCGATGCTCTGTTCATTTCTCAGCCGGTACTGACGCACGGGATAAAGCAGCTCAGCCACGAAGTGGGGCAGGGCTGATCCGATATGGAAGGACGAAACGTTTTTATAAGTTTTGCAGTTAAGTAGAGCGCATAGAGCCATATCGTAGTGATTGCTGCGGTATGGCTCTATTTTTGTTGGTATAGGTCCAAAAATTGTTTTTTGTCCAAATGTCACTTTCAAGGCGACCTAAGTCTGACTTGTAACGGCTACAATATGACTGAATTAGGAATATAAAGTCGTTTACCTCATGAAACAAGCCTGCCGTTATGGAATACTGTAACTTTTTCAGGACCCGTAAACAGGGCCTTATGTCATATAATGTACGCAAGCAAGGCAAGTTTGGCTGAGTGAAGGAAAGTGATGGAAATTTAGTTGTGTAAAAGATCAAGTGAGTTTCGCGTGGATACAGGCAGGGTTAATGAGGAGGATACACGATGGAAATCACTGACAAGAAGGTCAAAAAAGCGGCTGGTGATGCATTGGAAGAATTGCGCAATGCGCTGGACAGGCACCTGGGGAAAAATCGCATTCTTATTATGACGTCTGACAAGAAATGGGCTTCCGAAGAGGAGAACGCTAAAAACAGGGAAGTGCTTCAAAGCTATCTGGGTCAGGCAAACTTTGGCTACAACCGAGTGGAAGTGACTTATGAAGCTGCCCATCCCGCCCTGGCGAAAGGAAAAGCCTGCGACGAGCTTGCCTACATTGTCTATGACGACCTTGATGGGGGAGACATGCTCAAGGTTTTTGGTAAAAGCCTGGGGAAAAAGTTTTGGCAGGATGCCGTTCTCTTCGTGGATAAGGACCAAAAGGCGTACCTGATTTTTACCAGAGAAGATAACTCTGCCGGAAAGCCTCTCTTTTCCGAGCTGGAGCTCGGGATGTTTTCTGTGGAGGAAATCGGCAAGTACTTTGAAAAAATCGGCAGGAAGCAGCTTTCTTTTACGAAGGTGGATAAAGAGATTCCTTCCGAGAGAAAGGTCTTTAGAGGATGGCTGGCGGAGTCCCTCATTGCGACGATGAAAAAGTACGGCGATAAGTGGGAGGAGATGTGGGAGAGCAGGTGGTCGTATCCGGGAAAGTGATTTTAAAGGCATCCGCGGCTGTCAGGGGTAAGATTTCCTGATTCGCTGCCACTATCTGCCGAAGGAACAGGAAAAGGGCTGAATGGCAAGAGTTTGCCGACTGGAAGGGGAGGCGCAGGTACATTGAAAGTAAACTCGCAGATGAATTTCGTGTGTAGTGTCAAGAAGATGATCCGGAGAAATCTGCCGCAGGTCACGGAAATGCGGCCTTCGTGGCGGATTGAAGGAGCCTATTCGGAAACATCGACGCTGCCGGGCGGGTTCAATCATGTCTTCATCATCGTCGACATGAAACTGACCAGGGACCAGTTCCTTGCCTTGTGGAAACCGTTCTACAGGGCGTATCACAGCGTGCAGGAGCTCCGCTTCACGAAGTGCATTCTGGTACGCTGGAACTCGGAGGACTTGCGGCCCGTGCGCATGATGGACTGCAAGGCCCTGGACAAGAAGTTTAAAGACATGGAATTCAAGGATTGTGATACGGGCACGGAAAAACGCCTTGTGAATCTGCTGCGGCAGACCAGACGGAGGGACACCTTTCGCTTTTTCTTTGCAGCGCCGGCCACGGTGGAGCGTATCAACCAGCTCAATTCGTTCCTGATGGACCGGATGCTGGTCTTTACCTATGGAGAATGCCCAGAAACGAATCGCCGGATGAAGCTCTTTGAGTACGAAGAGACGGAGTAACAGAAAAAGGGCTGTATATTGAAAAGGGCTGTGAAATCATGCATGCGCATTGTTTCACAGCCCCGTTTTTACGCTTTTCGTAGCCCGCCGTCCGCAGCCTGCCCGTGGAAGAAAAATTGCCAGGGCATTTTTCTTTGAATTTATAAAAATAAAACCTGAAATTTAGGTTAGCTGCTAAATTTCAGGTTTTTATTATTTTATTTGAAGCAAAAGCCTCACCACACTGCTGCAGACGAGGCTAGATGCCATAGGCCAAAGCCAAAAGCCAAAAGCCAAAAGCCAACAGCGCTTTTTCGCTGCCTGCCAGCTGCTACCGGCTATCTGCCTTAGATTTTGCCACACAATCTGCCCGCACGGATGTACTAGCCACTAGACACTATCCGCTAGCCACTCTGCCATTGGCCAACTGCGCTTTTCCGCTGCCTGCCAGATGCTATCGGCTATCTGCCTTGGATTTTGCCACACAATCTGCCCGCACGGATGTACTAGCCACTAGCCACTGCCTGCTAACCACTCTGCCGACGGCCATGCCAAAAGCGCTTTTTTATTTTTTCACAGCACGTTTATAATGGCTGATCAATGACCTATAACCTTATAAATCTGTCAGTTCCTTCACGATTAGCAGCTTCGCATACGTATCTTCCCAGTTTTTGCCGGATTCCCTGAGCAGCCACAGCGGCATCTTTCCATGTAATCCTGTTTTTTCTTCATACTCAATCAGAATTTTGGCACCGGCATAGCCCCAACCGGGGAAAGGATGGGCGTCCATATGGTCTTCCATCCATTTTGGCGGCATCTTGAGTTCATTCCAGCGTTACCATTCCACATACTCTGCCAGTGTCTCTTTTACGGCAGAAACTTTGGTATCGAAAAACTTTTTTTTAGAGCTGCTGTTTATTTTATGAACTTTGCTATAAAGGTCATGCAGGTAATGCGTGGTTTCATGCACCAAGACCGCTTCCAAGAAATCAATGAAGTTAATATTTTTATTCTGCTGCTGTTCATCCAGAATATTTGCCGGGCAGAGATGAATCACCGGCCCTTTGTCGTGAGTATAGCAGCCCAGAAGTGTCACAGGAAGTGCGATAAAGTCAAGTCCTTCAGCCAAATCTTTCAGCTTTTTCCGAAGTCTCTTGTTCCCAATACGGTCATTCGGAATCCTGAAGATTTCCACTTCCGGTTCCCACATATATTCTCCAATGATGTCTTTGATTGCCTCACGCATTTCGTTGAACGCTCCCGGACGTTCTATTACCATTTCCTTATGGCAAATCATTTCCAAAAGCCTCTTGAGGAGTCGTAAAAGCCGTTCAAAAGGTTCACTTTCCATTGGGGGGAGTTCCTCGATGTCATCAATGAGATCACTCACGTCTTTCATCAGATCTGATAAATAATTGATCTTTTTCGTTTCAAACTTTTTCATTTCTTCCTGTGTCAGAAAGTCGACACGGCAAGGAAACATCGGATCAGGCCCCATGGAATGAAAACCTTTCCGAACGACCCGTGCCATGTTAAAGAGGTCAGGATATTTTCTCTGAAAGAAATCTTCTACATTATCTTGTCTGTTTATCAACGCCTTAAATTCCTGATAAAACCGAGAATCATGGCAGTTCGTAAATGCAAACATCATCATACCTTCCTTCCTCATCATTTCTTTTCAAACAATTGCAGGATATTGACTGGTTCGGGATTTTCTTTATCCAGTGCTTTTTCCATCTGGGTATCCCAATCGGTATAGCGCTCCATAAATTGACTCGTCATATTGGCAAAATAAAGGTTTTGCAGCGTGCAGCTCATGCGGAAGCCTCTTTCGAACCCGCGCAGTTCAAAACTTGTCCGGCCGTTTTTACGCAGGAAGCTTTCCACGGTTTCTGCCGAAAATGAACCTTCAGCCGTTGCCGCGTCATTGTCAGCCCGATAGGAAAACGCTGTGCCGCCTGTTTCTGCAAAAAGGAACGCCTTTTCGCCGCTTCGCACCGCCATGCGCTTCATAAACGGCAGCAGCTGACCGCGGTACAGTTTATTGATGTATACCAGGACGCCCTGAGTACCGCGCGGCCCCGCAATCCAGTCACAGTTAAAATCGGCGTATCCCGTCCACCGCAAAAGCTCTTTTCGTGCCGCTTCCGAGGCGAGAGGAAGGATTCCCAGACAAGCTGCCTCCCCGTACCGCCGCATCAGATTAAGCATTCCGAAAGAATGCTGCGTCCCCGCGGCCAGATTGTGATAGAGCAGGCGGGTATCCGCCCCGGCCGTCACGGCAAAGGGACGCCGGAACTGCTGCCCCAGCGCTTTGGCACGCTCGGTCAGCGCCTCCTGCTGGCAGGGCGCCGCGGTCAGGACAAGGACAAAGGCCAGCTTCTTTTCCGTATCCAGGAAGGCCGGAATTTCCTCCTCCTTCAGCGTAAAGTACGCCAGATGCTGCCGCCGGGCTGCCTGCTTCATTTTGCGGAGCAGCCGCTCCGGCAGGGGGTCTTCCTTAAAGACCGGGAGCAGGGCAAGCGCCTTTTCTCCTACGGAATGGTTCAGGCGGGTGAGGCCCGCGTCCGGATTTTCCCGCTTCAGACCGCTCATGGCGCGCTGCATGGTAAGCATGTATGATTTCCTCCTTTAACCTGAATGAAATCGGCTATTTTTCTCTACGCCTATATCGTACTGCTTTTCGCATAAAAGCAGGTCACTTGCCAAGTGACAACTGCAGTCGAGGGATTATTTTTACTCTTATTCGCATAGGGAACGGAAAATCAAAATGCAGTCGAGAATTTAGTAGAAATAACCATTTGCGCCGGCAGCAGGAAACCTTCTGCCAATGTGCCTTTCTTCCCTTTTGGAACGCTGTTCAAAAATTTTCCCGTCACTTATGAAGTGACCTTATCTTATGCCTTTCCTGCTATAATAAAGCTATCAATGCTGAGGCAGAAAGACTTATATCATCAGATAAGTGAAATCGTATCGACATAAATGCTTAAGGAGGAATCATAGATGGGTGCTGTGGCTGTGACCTATGGATTAACGGAAAAACAAAATGCTATTCTTACGCAGTGCTTCGGGGATTCGTGCGTGGCGGCAGATCACCTGGACGCACTGTTTTCTCCGGATGTGGTGGTGCCCGTTGTCAATCCGGACCGGCTGAATGAGACGGAGCAGCAGGCTTTAAACAAAGGATTTGAACGGCTGCAGCCTTTCACTGTCGTTCTTTTGACCAGTATGGAAGATGTTCGTTTTACTTATGTGCTGGAAAAACATCCAGAATCCATGGCGGACACCATAGCGGTCATCCGGGAAGTCCAGGCGCTTCCGGAGAGGCTCAATAAGGCGAGTGAGCGCGCTGCCAAAATGGAAACGGCCATTGACGATTTGGTCAAGGAGGCCTCAAAGGAGAGCTATATGATTGACCAGATCATCCGCACCGTGAATACCTGTATTCCTTTTGAGCTTCTGACCGCACTGATGGAACATGTACCGTCCCTTAAAAGAAGAGAAAAAGTTCCTTACCGGACTGAGCTCCGTTCGCTCCTTACGGCAGCTAAAATGGCTTATGGCCTGAATGATGCGGAAGACGCGGCCTTTCTTGATTCGGAGCTCTGCGATAAGCCGTGGGTACTGACTCTTTCCGAAATGCTTCGGTTTCACTACCAAAAAACGGCGGATAAAAATCATCCGTTTCGGAAGGAAGTTAAGGAGTAAAATCGTTCCTGAAACTTAGCAATTAGCGAGTGCCCTTCACGAAAGCAAAAAATCACCTGTGAACCCATGAATTTGGGTGGTAGATTTTGCACGATGGGGGGCACTCACTACTCATACGCTAACGGGAAGCTCATGGAATTTTGAGCATTCCCTATACTATAATAAAGTTATTATTCGATGCAGGCGTTCATCCGGACGAGGGGAAAAGCGGGCCTCAATGACTGCGGCAGCATTTTCTTCGCCTGGCTCATTGGGGAATAGAAACGGAGATTATTATGCGAGAAAAAATTATTTTTGCCCCGGGAATCAATACGGCGGAACTTCAGCGGATGCTGGCCCAACAGGGCCGCAAGCTGTTTGGTTATCGATTTATGGGAACACAGGAACTGGCGGAGTATGTCCTGGCTGCTGCCGGAAAGGCCCTGAATCATCCGATTTTACAGGAAAATGAGGAACTCCTTTATACTGCGCAGGCAGTGGAAGATACTGCGCAGGCAGTGAAAGGGGTTCCTTATTTTGCTTTTCATTCTTATTCCGATACTCATAATATCGCTTCCGCCATCCGTCAGATGCGCTGCATGGTGGTTTCTGATACGCCGCAGCAGGAAGATGATGAAATTCGGAAGGCACTGGACAAGGGTCCTTTCAAGAAGAAAAATGAGGCTCTTAAAAAGATTTATCAGAAATACAAGGATGCCGTCAGTAATGACGGGCGCATGGACAGCATTGATGCCATCCGGCAGGCTGTGGCAACAGGTCAGGCAGTTACTACCCAGGCGGATGTATACGTTCTGGAAGAAAGTATGCGGTCTCCTCTTGAAGAAAAGCTCCTTAATGTGGCTGCAGGCGGTAAGGCCAAGATGAGGAGCCTGTCAAAGCTGCTTGGCAATATGGCTGAAGCAGACTCGTACCACGTAACTAACTACTGGCAGTGCTTTGACGCGGCCTGCGAAGTGGAAACGGTACTGGAACATTTGCTCGAAAAGGGGCACCTTGACGAGTGCCTTGCAGTAGTCACAGATCCTGCACTTTATGCGCAGCTCTTTTTTGACGAAGCCATGGCCCATGATATCCCTATGACTTTCGCATGCGGGATTCCTGTCCGCAATTCCAATCCAGGTGTGCTGTTAAGTGAATATCTGCACTGGAAAACATCCGGGTATTATGGCAAGGAAGCCCTGCGTTCCCTCGTGTGGTGCCGCGGATTTGACACGCAAAAATTGAAAGCACAGCTTCCGGAACCGGGAGAAAATTTCTCTAAATTGATTGACCTTTGCGGGCAGCTCAGACTGAACGGAAATGAGACAGTTAACCGTAAGCGGGTGGAAGACTACAGTAATTCACTTACTCCTGAGGAAAAAAAGAATCAGGAAAAAACGCTCAGCAATCTTGATAAAATGGCGGAAATTTTGTCCCTGCCGGCGGATCAATTGATCAAGACATTCAGCAGGATCCGCCGCCCTGATGGTAAAAGAAAAACAAGCCAGCTTCTTTCGGCGCTGGATACGGCGGCCAGGGAAGATATCGCAAGCCGCCTTGCCATTTTGAATAAGCCCCAATATTTCGACGCAAACGACGTGATCCGCAGTATTCTTTCCATGTCCACCTGCTGTCAGAGCAGCCAGCCCGGGGCACTGCATATTGCGTCAGTGGAGCAGGGGCTCTTCTGCATCCGGAAGCATATGGCTGTCTGCGGCATGAATGCGTCTCTCTTTCCGGGACGCCCCGTAGAAAATTATCTGCTCCTCGATGAAGATTGGGAAAATTTTGCGGATAAAAAGACGGCGGAGCCCTATACGTCGGCGGGCCGAATCCGCCTGAAACAGGAACGCCTGAAGCAGCTGCTGCAGACCGCTGCCGCTCTGAATTCGGATGTGGATATTTCGTACTTTGAACTTGATGCGGCAGCACTAAAGAAAGTGAACCCGTCTTCGGCACTCTATGAAATCCGTACAAAAAATGAGGTCAAGGCTGCCAAAAAGGTGGCCCGTTACACAGATCCAAATCTGACTCCGGCAAAAGGTGTGGGAGATGAGTATGCCAGAGGCAAAATCGTTCAGCCGGACCAGGAGAGGTCAAAAACTCCATTGGATGTGAAGGGAGATTTGAGCGAGACAAATTATTCTCCCACCCAGATTGAGACATTTTTCCAGTGTCAGAGAAAGTTTTATCTGAAGTATGTTTTGGGTATCCCGGAACCGGATGAAGAAAAGCCTTTTGAAGTCATTCCGGCAAATGATTTTGGTACGCTGGCCCATGCGATGATGGCGCAGCTTGATAGCCACATATCTAAAGAGGAGTTTATTTCCCGAGCCGAGACCGCATTTGATACATATATAAAACAGCATCCGCCGGTTGCTCCTTACAATATAGAACGCGAAAAGAAGAACTTTACGGATATGCTGAGCGATGCGTATGAGCATGATCCGCATAATAAAGTGATTCTTAAAGAAACGGAAATGTCATGTACCCACAAGGGAAGCGGCATAGAGATCCATGGGTACCCGGACCGCGTCGAAGAGCTGAGTGACGGAACCTATCAAATTGTAGATTTTAAGACCGGCAAAAAAGTCAAACAGAAGCAGGATGATGTTGATTCCTGCCTGCAGGTCCTCCTGTATGGCTATATCATGGAACAAAAAGGACATAAGATTTCTGATGGGGAGTACCGTTATTTGCGCTTGTCAGAGACAATTTCCTGCACTTATGATCCGAAAAAGGAAAGTTTGGATAATAAACTAACGGAGTTTAAAGCGGCCCTGGAGAAGGGTGAATTTCCTGTTGCTGATGGGGAAGAGGCATGTGATTACTGCAAATATGAAAGCATCTGCGGCAAAAAAGATAGAGTCGGGGGGAATCAGCCATGAACCGGAATTCAATGGACGATAGTATAGCAAGAAAGCGGATTCAAACCGAAACCAACAAAAATTTCTTCGTGGAAGCCGGGGCCGGATCCGGCAAGACGACGATGCTCGTAAAGCGCATGGTGGCGATGGTAAAAAGCGGCATTCCCGTCAATCAAATCTGCGCGATTACTTTTACCAAAACGGCGGCACGGGAATTTTATGAAAGATTTCAGCAGGCGCTGAGTGAGGAAAAAGGAGATCCAAAGTGCGAAGAGGCACTGAAAAACATTGACCTGTGCTTTCTCGGAACAATTGATTCCTTCTGCAGCAAGATTTTGTCGGAACATCCTGTCGAGGCCGGTATTCCGTCCGATGTGCATCTGGCGGATGACGAGGAAATGCAGCGTTATTACAGGCAAATCTATGTCCGGATTTGTCAGGGAAAAGAAGGTTCGGAACTGGCTGAAAAAGCAAAGAAATTCCGCACCTTGTTTTGGAATCCGGAGCAAGCCTTTGCCGACAGTATGAAAGTTCTGATGGAGCACAGGGATGCAGAATTCCAGCACCTGCCTAAAGCTCCTGACAATGCGGTTCTTAAAAATCTTAAAGATGAGTGTTTGAGTTTTTTGGAAACGCTGCAAGCCAATGAGATTGAAATGAAATATACTGGGGAAAAAGGTAGCCAGGCCGCATGGGAAAAACTTTCTGTCTCCCTGCAAACACTGCAAGGGGAATGGTCAGAGCATCTGGCTGATGTGATACAGGCACTCAAAGATATTAAAAATCTTCGTACGGTTTTTCCCTTTTCAATAAAACTGAACGAGAAATTTTTAAAAGATAAAACTAAGAACTCAAAAATATTGAACCTTGAGACGCTAATGAATCCGCTGGAAAACTATCGGTATGATGTGGCTATGGATTTTTTGTCGGATTGCATCCCCGTCTGTGAAAAATATCTGCATTCCCATGGCGTTATGACCTATTTTGACTACCTCTACGACCTTCGCAATATGCTCCGGGAAGATGCGCAAAACGGTGGAAAACTGATTAACTATATTGCCGAACGGCACAGTTATTTTCTGATTGATGAATTCCAGGATACCAATCCGCTGCAGGCAGAAATCTTCTTTTATTTGGCTGCGAAACACCCGGACACTGACTGGACAAAGTGCGTTCCGCGCCCGGGTTCCCTCTTTATTGTGGGTGACCCGAAACAGTCCATTTACCGGTTCCGCAGCGCCGATGTGGATTCCTTCAGGAAGGTAAAAAATCTTTTTAATAATAATAGCGTCGGGGAAGTGCTGCAGCTGACGAGTAATTTCCGCTCGACATATAAACTCTGCGACTATTTCAATCGTACCTTTGAAGCCCTCTTTCCGAAGGAGAAAAATCTTTTCCAGGAGATTCCGCTGGATGATAAACAGTCTGAGACAGATCCTTCTGTGCTCGACGGAGTGTATACCTATAAAAGCACGCTGGGAGATAAGAAGACGAAGCCGACAGACGCGGAGAAGGTTCTTCAAATCATTGAAACCATTGTGGGGAGCCCCAAATTTCAAATCAGGGATACGAAGAGCAGAGAGAAGAGAGAAATTCACTACGATGACATCATGGTCATCACCGCGGAAAAAAAGCAGATTTCGTCTTTTATTCCGCTGTGCAAGGAAAAAGGAATCCCTCTCTATGTGGAAGGCAGCGTGCCCTTTGACGATTGTCCTTCTTTAACGGCTGTGGCTGATATCTGCAGGGCCGTCGCCAGCCCGCAGGACAAGATGGCCTTATACAGGGCCGTTACGGGACCTGCTTTTGCGGTTTCTGAAAAAGATGTAGGCGAATACATCAAGCAGGGTCGTCCTTTCAGCCTTTTTGAAAAAGATTTTCCGGATAAGGATGCTGTGTCAGAGGCCCTGAAGCAGCTGCGTGGGTTTTATGAGCTGGGCCGGACGGTATCGCCGGCGGCATTTCTGGCAAAGATATTGAATTCGAGTCCAATTTTCCATCACGTTTCTTCCGCTAACATGAATGTGACGTACTACGCCATGGAACTTGTGCGCAGTGATTTCCAAAGCGGGGAGGTTACGTCCCTCTTTGATGTGTCGAAGCGTCTTGACCGGCTGCTGGACGGCAGCTCGGAAGAAGAACGGTGCCTTGATTTGGTCGAAAAACCGGCCGTACATATCGCAAATCTTCATAAAGTGAAGGGCCTGGAAGCTCCGATTGTCATTCTGGCTGGGGCAAAGACGGGCAACAATAAAGGATCTTCTCTGCACATTGATTATTCAGCTCAGCCCACGAAGGGGTATCTTTTTTCTGTAAACGGAATGGGAGAACACAACACTCCCTGGTTCCAAACGAAGCTATTCGACAGTGAAAAGGATAAGGAAACAACCTCATTGAATGAAGAAAAAGATCGTCATTTGTACGTCGCAGCGACCAGGGCAAAGAATGTACTGATTATCAATCAATTAGATAAAAAATCGAAATGGGAAAAACTGCTTAAAGGTACGGAAAGCGATAGCAGCGATATTTTTGAAATCATCGGAAACGAAGCGGAAAGAAAAGACACTGCAAAGGAAGCTGAAAAAGATACGGTGTCAATCACGGATGTTTCGAAAGCCGAGGTGCCTTGGAAAGACGATACGTTTGATAAAACGTACGACATCAAACAACCGAGCGATATAAAACAGGATCCTGAAGATGAAAAAGCGAATAAGCCGGCCCCAAGTGCTGCGGGCAGCACGCCGGGTGCGCCTGACTCGAATGCCCACTCGGCTTTACAGGCTATTTTTGACGGCCGCAGAGTGAACCACGCGGCTATGGGGACGATGGTGCACCGCCTGATGGAACTCTTAGTGACGTCGCATTGGAAGCTGACAGGTGATAAGGCAGTATCCATTGTCATGGCGGAACTCGGTGATACGGTGCCCGAAGACGAAAAAGAGCGTTATCAAAAAGTGCTGCAAAAGGTCGCAGAGACCATGCTGAATGATGACGGCTATCCACAGGCAAACGGATCTGTGCAGGACCTTTTTACCGAGCTGAAATCGGCAGAAGAAGTGCATTGCGAAATTCCTTTCTGTTATCAGGAGAAGGAAAACCATAAGCTCTGGAACGGTACCATCGACCTGTTATATAAAAAGAACGGCGGCTGGCATATCGTGGATTATAAGACCAACCTCGACGGATCCGGACTGGACGAACAGTACCGCACGCAGCTGGAAGCGTACCGGAAAGCATTTAAGGAGATTGTGGGAGAAGACGCGGATACAAGGATTTACCATATCGAGCTGGGATGAAACCCGGGCAGTGGATGGCGGCCATTCATTGTATTTCGTAATTGTTGAGAAAAGCTGCAGTCACTACTAATGTGGCTGCAGCTTTTTGTCTATTTAGTTTTGCCAAAGCGCAGCTTTGGCGACTGTATTCGGCCTTGTTCGAGCGAAGCGAAGAAAAAGGGGAACCGCAGTGTGCGTCGATTGACTTTTGTCAATCGCGCACACGATTGCGGTGGATATTCAGTTAGATAACAAGTAAGGGTAAATACGAAGTGTAAAAAAACAGCACTCCTGAAAGTGGCCAAATCAGAGATTTGGCTCAATTCAATTAGGACGATGCCTGATTTTACCCATTCCTGCGTTCTGAATGAATACCCACCGCAGACGGAAGGGCCTGACGGCGTCAAGCCCTTCCTGCGGTCCGCCCCTCTTATTTTCCAATGGAAAACAAGAGGGAAAAAGAGGCGTGAAATTTCACACAGGCCTTCTAAATTTAAAAAAACAGCTCATTAGGGTTAAAACATTCTATCCTCCATCGCAAGCGATTCTCCTCCTTTCGACGCCGCAGTGCGGCGTGAAAGAAGGTCTCTGCGAGAAATAAACCACAGATGATTTTTATAAGTTCGTAGAAAAATGCCTTGGCAATTTTTCTTCCACGGGCGACCCGCGGCCAGCGACCGGCGACCAGCGTAAAAGGGGCTGTGAAATAATGCTTGTGCATTGTTTCACAGCCCCTTATTATTATTCCTTCACTTTCAGCTCCAATATATCCGGCCGGGAGTAATGCCCGACGGCGTCAAATTCCATGCGGCTCATAGGGACAGCGTCCATGTCGAGGTCGGCATAGAGGATGGCTTCCTGGTTCCAGACGGGTTCCATGACGTAATGGCCATAGGGGTCGATGATGCAGCTGCCGCCGGTGCAGACGTTGTCTTTCAGGGCAGCGACCTGGTCGGTCTCGGCAAGGTCTTTCGGGTACATGGCCTTGGTGAAATACTGGTCGGCGTTAAAGACGTAGCAATGACTTTCAATGGCAATGTGCCGGATGGTGTCCTGCCATTCCGGATTGTCGTTGGTGTTAGGCGCAAGGTACAGGGTGATGCCCTTTTGGTAGAGCGCCACTCGGGCCAGAGGCATGTAGTTTTCCCAGCAGATCAGACTGCCTGCCGGACCCCAGGGCGTCTCGACAATCGGGAAATAGGTGGCTGGGTCGTGGGAATCGGCCCAGATGTAGCGTTCCGCGCCGGTCGGCTTGATCTTCCTGTGTTTGGCGGCAAGCGTCCCGTCCGGCGCGAAAATGAGGTTCGTGCAGTAAAGGGACGTATTTACGGCGTCGCGTTCGGTAATGCCGATGCTGACATAGGCGTGGGCTGCTTTAGCCGCTTTGGCGATAGCTTCCGTTTCCGGACCGGGGACAACGACGGAGGCGTCATAATAGCGTTTCCAGTCTTTGCGGCCTGCTTCTCTGCGGGCACCGACGGTAAAACCGAAAGTCAGGCCGTAGGGATAGCAGGGAATGACGGATTCCGGAAAGACGATGAGCTGTGCTCCATTTCGGCCGGCTTCCTCAATCTGCTTTACCACATGGGCGGTCGTAGCCGCTTTGTCAAATAAAATGGGAGCAGACTGCACGACAGCTGCCCGCAAGTGTTTATCGATATCCTGCATGGTGATATGCCTCCTTTAATTCATCTAATCACTCATAAACTTCTCATGCCAAACCACTGCGCCTCATCATCCCAGAAGAGTTCAATCTTTAAATCGTTGGCATAGCGGCGCTGGAAACCGTATTTTGCTCCCGGCGGCATGTATTCATGGCGGCTCGTCAGGATGAAGCGGCCGTTTCCGTTCTGATTGATGCTGCTCAGGATTTGATGCCATTCTCCCACGGTGTAGCCCATGCGGGCGAGGTTATCCAGGGAAACAAACGTTACCCATTTGCCGTCGCGCTTGCCAATGAGCCAGTAGCCGCAGTTCATGCCGTGGGCACCGATATCGGCAATGATCTCGAAAAAAGTCATGTCAGGGTTCTGGGTCCGAATCTGTGTAACCTTGTAGCCGACACCGCCCCTTGCACCGACCGTATTGATAAAGGACAGATAATCGCGCCTTCCGCTCCGGCTCATCAAATGCAGAAATCCGTAGTCGTCGGTCTCAAACTTTAGCTTCTCGCCCTCATATCTTGTATTCATCCGCCTGTTATCCATGTAGATGAAAGCGCTCTTTTCCGGTGTCAGGAATTCTGCGGCTTCTGCTGCTTCGGTTCCGATGACGGACATTGCCAGGCTGAAGCATAACAGGAACAGCGTAGGGAATAATTTTTTAGTGAGGTGCATAGCATAATCTCCTTTTGTAACGTGTTTTTTACTTTTTTATCATACAACAGAAAAGTCGAAATGGGAAATGATAACAAAAAAGCTGGCATTCGCCTTTATTGAACCACTTCTCTGATTAGGGCACGCTAGCCATCAGTGATAGTAAGGACAACAGGGAAATCGTTTGCGGTGAATGACGGCCTAGACTAAAAACGCCTTTTTTCTGCAAATTGCAGCTATCTGCCTCAGGTACAGGCCCGACAATCTGCCTCACGGGTGTGCTGGCTGCTCTCCATCAGCATCCGACTATTTTTTGCACTCTGCCGAAAGCGAATCTAACTGCACTTTCCATTTTCATACGGCTTTCGAATCCCGCATTTTAACTATATATTTTTAATAAAAAACAGAATTTCGGCATGCGGTGCAGTGTACAAGTTTGAAATAAAATTCCATGCGAAATATAATAAAAATAATTATAATCATAATTTATATACAGCATCACAAAATTCTAAGAACTACAGTTTGTAAGCAGAAATAGAGGCGCATTCCGTGAGCCGTTACTGGGATGAATATTTTGACTTTTTCGACGAAGCAGGGAAAATGGGGAAAAATAACGGCACTTATGCCGAAAATTTTATAAATAGAGGAGAGATGCAGTTATGAAGAAAATCTGGTTATTGCTTTGTATGATCTGCCTGCTGATGGTAGGCGGCACCGCGTCGGCTGGAGCCAATTACCCGGATCATCTGGGCGGAGACAGCAATTTTATCTGTGTTGACGGCCATATGGGCTATGGTTTTTATCTGGACCGTTCGTCCCTTGTGGTGGAAGAGTATAATCCGCCGGAATACAGGATCGCCGTAAATGTCTGCGAAGTGGAAAATCCGGCATACAATACGGCAATCGGCAGAGTCTTTACCAATGAATTTGCTTATAACTGGACAAGCCGCCGCATGTACGTAAACTCAAACGGCAGATGGAGATATCTGGACCCGAATGGCTCTTGAGCCCAAACGGGCATTTCCATGCCGGCGGGGGAAATGGCTTTTTACCTGGCATATAATATGAGATTCTACAACGGCCGTTTTAGCAGTGAATTTTACGATAGAGCAGAATAGGACGCTTTGCATAAAATAGCTACGATGTATTTTCGGCGGCGCCTGGGGCGCGGCTGTTTACAACGAGACCTTGGGAAAGGGGAAATCAAATGAAAAAAATAATGTGTTTTATCGGTGCACTTGCTGTCTGCCTTGGCTTTTTTATTTCTGGTACGCCCAAAGCAGCTTATGCAATGAGAAATCTTCCGGCAAGTCAGCTTCCGTACAGTGATATGCTCTATGGCAAATATCCTCTTGTAGGTGCAAATGATGCAAGTACGTTTTATTTGGATACTACCAGCTGCTATGCTGCCAGTGATGGGAACATTGCTACCTTGTCTGCCTTAGTTTATAGCCCGTACGGCGGTGCACAATCGGACGGAAGTCCTGCTCATCTTTCTAAAATCACTTTTGTTTTTAAAACCTATAAAAGAAGGTTCTTCACGTTTTTTTCGGGAGTATACCTCTTACGGTTGGAATTGAGAGGTAGCGAATTAACGTGAAAAAGTACTCATCATCTCTGTATCCGTACGCTCTTCTTTTGGCCACTTTAATCTTGTTGTTGAAACCCTCAAGCTTCCCTGTGTTTATCGGGTACAGGGCATGGTTCACCAGTCCGTCTATCCTTGGCAACTTAATCTTAGCAAACCTAACCAGGGCCGGAATCCCGCTGCCCAGTGCTGCTTCAAACCAGCGCTTCCATCCTGCAAGAGCCTTGTCATAGTCCCTTAATTCATAGAGGGCTATCATCTCTTCCTTCATGGAATAACATATTGCCAGATCCTCGTGCTCTGCAAAGATGGCCTGCAACGCTTCTTTGCTCTTAGGATTCAGCTTATCTTCATTGGTGAGTAACGGCCAGCGGACTTTCTTCAATGTGCGGTAGTTCTTCTTTTCCTCGGATATCCGCTCTTTCAAAGCCGGCTTGTCTTCAGCACTTGCGTCTTTTAATGCTTCTTGCATGTCGTTGGCGTTATCCTTATGCATTCTGGCCTCATCAAGTCTTACTACACCTAATACTTCCTTCCCGAATTGAGCCTGCATGTGGTAACGATCATACACGACCTTAGCTTGCGGCAGATGTTCTTGTACCAGCTTGTTGTAGGAAGCGTTCATATCCATGGCGACTGCCTTGACCTCTGTCAGCTTTGTCTGATCATATTCCTTGAAGAAATGCTCGAAGTCAGCTATCGCCCGACCTCTGCCGACCCAGAGAATATAACCTGTCGCTAAATCCATGACGCAAGTGGCATAGGTGTGTCCCTTATGGATAGCAAACTCATCGATGGCCAGGAAACGGGGCTTGTAAGAGGTCAGCCCCAATTCCATTTCATATTTATCGAGAGATTCGTCCATGAGCTGTTTGTGGACATAGCGAATTGTGCTCCAGTGAATTCCTGACATCTTGGCAATTGCATTGGCAGGGATTCCATTACGAAGCAGCGTCTCAATCCAGAGAGAAGCTCTCATGGTAATGCGAGTTCCTGGATATTTAAAGGGAATAGGCTCAGTGATGGTTGCATGGCAGCAGGAGCAACGGAAGCGATGCCCTTCAAAGCGGATCATCCTGGTATGCTCAGGATACGCAGGAAAACTTTTCAAGTAGGTGGAAAATGGCTCGTAAGAATACATTTTCTGACCACATTTAGGACAACGGAAGTCAGTATATTTCTTTTCACTGCAAATAACAATCTCCTGGCTGTCATCAAAAGGGTCTTCCGGCATGAAGACATTGTAAAAGACATCTTGACATTCTGCATTATTTTGAATAGTGTAATTAGTAAGGGACATTTTCTCCTCCCAAGGTATGGTTTCGACGATTATATTTTGGAGGAGTTAATGTCCTTTTTCAATAGTCAAATGTCTTTTAGTCCACAAATTTCCGTGAAGAACCTAAAAGAAATGGTAAAAGACTCGTTTTCCTTGATCGTGCTACGGAGAATGGCAGAGATATGACTCAAAATTACCTGGATGATGACAGAGGCATGTTAAGCTACATTTTCTGGCAGATTGCTGATTATACGGGCATGAGAAGCAGTTTGGATTAAGAGCCGGTTTCTTCTGAGAAGCAAAATCGCAGGCTCGTATAAAAGTAAAGAAAATTTCTGACCGAATGGGCTGTGACATAAAGCTCATTTCATTAAACAAACAGACCTTTCCGATGGCTTCGAATCGGAAAGGTCTGTTTTGTATTATTGTGGAAGCTGCTTTACGGAAGCGGTGATTTTTGGTACAAATGATTCAGTGCCGTGAAAAAACGGATCATTTTATCGACGGCCGGACTAAAAAATGCCAAATGCGCTTTTCCGCTAACTGCGGCTAAATGCAATTTGCTTTCTGCCTTATGTTTTGCCCAACAAGCTGCCTGCACGGGAGTACTAACCACTCTCCACTCTCTGCAGACACGGCTACATGCCAAATGCCAAAAGCAAAAGGCGCTTTTGTCTTTTCCCTCCAAAAGATGTAAGATGGATACATACGACACATGGTATGGAGAGATAATGTAGGAGATGGAAAAGTATGTTTCTGGATAGAGCTCTTCATGAAGAACCACAGGAAATCCAGCAGCGTTTCTACAAGTGGTATTCCTTCATGATGAAAAATATCGAATTTGGGAAATTTGTCAGCGTGCTGCATACGAAGAATCACTGTGCGCACGTGCTTCTTTATAATCTTAAGATGGCAAAGATGGCGAACTTGGATGAAGACGGGATTACGGTGCTGTGCAAGGCTTCCGTATTTCATGATTCGCGCCGCCAGGATGATACGCGGGATGTGGGACACGGTGCCCGGGCTGCCGAAAATTACAGGAGTTTTTGCGACCGCGGCCTGGTGGATTTTGATGAGCGCGTCTACCTTATCATGGCCTATCATGACCGTGATGACGGCATCGGAAAGAATGCTTTCCGTGAAAAAGGCCTTGCCGATGCAATTCCTCTCTACGATCTTTTTAAGGACGCCGACGCCCTTGACCGCTGGCGCATTTCTCCGACAGCCCTCGATACGAAATATCTGCGGACACCCTGGTCCAAGACCCTTGTCCAATATGCCAAGGATTTGGTAAAAGAGACTGTGGGAAAGAGCCTTTGGGAGGATGCCGTCAAGCAGACGAAAATAAACAAAAGTAAGGCTAGATAATGTAACTATTGCGCCGACAAAACACTAACTTGAACTAGGTTGTTTTGTCGGCGATTCTTTTCGTAATCACTGTGTCAGAAAGAATTGCAATCCAGTCGACGTACCCAAAACCGTACGCCTCCTGGCTGCAATCCTTTCTTCCTTGTGCTTGAACCCGTCTTGCAGCAATCCACAAAATCGACAATGGAAATGGCAGGTAATATTATTCGCTTACTGCAATTAGACGCAAAATTCTCATAAAGTGTTAATGTATTACAAACAGCCGCCAAAAGCGGCGTTATTTTTTTCTCAGGTAACATTCATCACACTTCACTCCATCTCACAACATCTTTTTATGGACGGCACAGAAGATGGGCGCAGATATAAGGGAACCGATGACTAATTCAACGTGCCATCTTCACGCATCTGCGCTGATCTCTCGTTGTTGACAAAAGCTTGACTTACACTCGAGACGAAAATAAAAGTAAGGCCAAATAATGTAGCTGTTGCGCTGATAAAACGCTAACCTGAATAAGGTAGTTTTGTCGGCGCTTCTTTTCGTACGAAAAATTGCCTCACACCTACCTTGAAAGCCGCCGACCGCCCGTAGCTCGCCGTCCGCCTGTGGAGGCCAAATTGCTGCAGCAATTTGGCTCTGAAATTATAAAAAAATGTGTTCTGCATTAAGGTTAGCGGCTAAAAGCGCTTTTATGCCAACTGCAGCTATCTGCTAACTGCCATCTGCTATCTGCCTTGGGCTTTGCCCAAACAACCTGCCTGCACGGGTGTACTACCCACTAGACACTAACATCTAACCACTTCTTTTAACTAAAAAGGGCACCGCCCACGGAATAACAGACGGTGCCCTAGGGAAAGGGTGGATATAAGATATATGCATTTTTAGAAGAGGGATTCGGCAAAGGCCTCAGAATATTCTTTCGGTTTTGCGTTAGTCCCTCAGGATCAGGGCGGCTGATGCCAGCAGCAGGGCGGGAAGCAGGATACCATTATCTCCCAGTGCCCGTGTGACGACAAAGCCCCAGCCGGAGCCCAGACAGAAGATGGCGTTGATGACAACGTACATCAGGGCTTTTGTAAGAGAAGCGGAGCGGTGATCTGTCAGATAAGCGCCAAAAGCTTCCACAGTGCGCTTCATATTGCCCATAACCATGATGCTTGTATATTCACAGGAGTTTACCCGGTGAAAGGTTTCCATCTGAAGGCCTGATGCCAGACCCAACAGGCAGAGGGAAAGGCGGATACTCGCGTAGGATGCGGGAAGCAGCGCCGTCACGGTCATTAGCAGGCTTTCAAGGAGAAGGATGGCCTTTTGGAAGGAGACTTTACCCTGGCAGCGGCTTTCCAGCTGTTGGGAGAAAAAGAGCCCGAACATGTAGGAAAGGACGGGGCAGAGGAAAGTCAGTACCTGCATGAAGTGACCGCTTGCCATCACTTGTCCCGAGTAGATGATGTTACCGGTCTGAGCGAAGGCGAATACGCCGCCGCGGGACAGAAAACTGTAGGAAGCGGAAAAACCGCCGACGGAGGTCATAAGAAACAGCAGGGGCCAGGAATCAGAACGCAGGCCGATCGATACGTACTTTCTTGCGCTATGAAGCGTCTCGGTTGTCGTGCACATTGTCATCATCCTCACTCCTTTTCAATAAGATAGTTCGAATAATTTTTTTGGCTTCGCAGTCCGGTTCCCCCTCAAAGGGAACCGGAATCTTGAAGTACTTTTGAAAAAGGGGCTTCCTTTTTTCGATTCTTAGTATAGAATGAAAAAAGGAATTTGTATAATATATTTTATCTACAATGATATAAGATAAATCTATATCATAAGGAGGCTTTTATGAATCTGACACAGCTGCGTTATTTTCAGACCGTTTGTGCCTGCGGCAACTTGACCCAGGCCGCAGAAGCTCTCCACGTTTCTCAGCCGTCACTTTCGAGTGCAATCCGGGCGCTGGAAAAGGAATTCGGCGTAGGGCTTTTTGTCCGCCAGTATCGGGGCATGGAACTCACGGCGGAGGGCGAAAGACTCCTGAAAATGTCCCGTGCTCTCACTGAAAATGCGGATAAGCTCGTAAGCATCATGCAGGATCTCGGCGCTAAACGGCATTCTATTCGGCTGGGCGTGCCACCGATTCTGGGAGGATGGCTTTTACCCAGTCTTTACGCAAATTTTTTAAGTGATCATCCGGAGCTGCGCCTTGAAGTCACAGAAAACCGGAGGGCGGTCGTCGAACAGGAATTGGAACACGAGCTTCTGGATCTGGCCTTTGTCATTCATACTCAGCCCGTGCCGAACGGTTTTGAGTCGGTGCCCGTAACTATCCTGGAATCCGGCGCGATTGTCAGCCGGACCCATCCGCTGGCAGAACGGGAGGCCGTGCAGGCTAAAGACCTGAGAAATGAAAAGCTGGTCATGATGCCGGAACTTTTCTTTCAGTCGGAACTTTTGCAGGAGCGTTTTGTCAGGGCGGGGCAGAAGCCCCACATCCTGTGCCGTACATCCCAGCTCTATACAATGCTCCAGCTTGTCAGGAAACAGCAGGCTGTGGGGTTCCTTTACAAGGAACTGGTTTCGCATGACGCGAATCTCCGGTTCCTGCCTTTTCAGGAACCGATGAAAATCAGCCTGAGCCTTATCTGGAGGAGGCAGCAGTATAGGTCGGAGGGGATGAGGGAGTTGATTCGGTTTTATAGGGAACTGAGCAGGCAGAGTGAGTAAAGGCACCTCAGATAATCTGGTGCTCGGTAGGACCTCGCACGCTAGGATGGTTCTTATCATTGAGTTACTGCATTTAAAGGCACCCGCAGCCGCCAGGTTCTCGACTGGTTTCGAGCGCTGTCGGCTGCGGAGCTTTTTCTAAGGAAACTTTTTCTGCCCGGCGCAGAAATATAAACCCATCTGCTGTGTCAGACGGGCGCGTGACCCATCGAGGTACTATTTGTGTACATCTTCTGGGCCCCGCGCCCGTCTTCCTTGCATCTGGGCTTATCTTCTGTGCCGTTCATAAAAAGAAAATTAAAAAGAGGTGTGGCATTGGGGCATACGTTCCTATATGGGGCGTATGCCTTATTTTTTATTGAAAGAAGCTATCCCTCCATCGCAAGCGATTCTCCTCCTTCCGAAGCCAAACCTCCTTGCGTCGGTTTGCCTAAAAGAAAATTAAAAAATCGTTGCGATAAATTTTTTAGAGACCCTCTTCGACGTCGCCTTAGTTAAGCCAAACCGTAAGGTTTGGAATTCCTCTACAACCTCCTTCCGCTGGAAGGAGGACGGACCACGAAGTGGGGGAGGAAAGTAAGTTAGGGGAGAACCGCTTGCAGTGGGTGACGACCCTTAATATTTATTTTTCAAACCTTTTGTGTCATTTTGCTATAACAAAATAAAGTATTGCTATGGTTAATCTCTGTAGCTCTTTTGCCCCTTCTTCCTCGCTGCCGTAGGCTCGGCTAAGTGCCAAAAGCTACATGCCAAAGGCGCTTTTCCGCTATCTGCAGCTATCGGCTAACTGCTACTTGCTATCTGCCTTATGCTCTGGCAATAATTTTTGTTTGCGCAACTCACAACTCACAACTTTTAACTTTGAACCACGAAGGAATACTTACGCATTTTCCCCGGAATGCTCTTCATTCTCCTTCAAGTGCACGAGGATATCTCCTTCTTTAAGGACGCTGGTACCTGAAGGAATGAGGGCAAGGGGACCGCGGCGGATAAGGAGAATGCGCTGGTTTTTGCCGAGAGAAAGTTCAGCAAGGGGCGTATTGAGGGGATAGGTTCCCTCTGTCGCGATTTCTTCTTCCAAGGTCCAGCTGCCGCCCTGAAAATCATGAGTACCGAGAATCAAGGTGTCGCCGGGTTCGAGTTTTGTGGCGCCTGTAGGGATGACCATGCCGCCGCGCCGCAGGATCATGGCGACAATGAGGTCGGTCGGTAAATTGAGTTCGAGCAGGGTCTTGCCCGCCCAGCCGCAGCTGTCATTTATATGGACTTTTCCGAAGGTGACGTTTGTATCCTCTGCATAGCCCGTAAAGGTCTTTCCAACGTCGGATGTGGCATCAATCATGGAAAGGCGTTTTGCCACGGCGGGAAGGAGCGTTCCCTGAATCGAGATGGACAGGAGCACCATGCAGAAAATCAGGTTAAAGAGGTTAAAGGAAAGGTTGATACCGGACAGAATAGCCGTAATAGCAAACACGATGGACGCGGCTCCGCGAAGTCCGGCCCAGCTTGTGAGAAGAATCTGCGAAAGTGGTGCCCGGAAAGGCAGGAGCAGCAGTGCAACAACGGCCGGCCGTACGATAAACGTCAAAAGAAGTGTCAGGATGAGTGCCGGGACTACGACACTCGGGAGCGTTACGGGTGTCACGACGAGACCGAGCAGGAAGAAAATCATGACCTGAGCTACCTGGGTCATAACGTCAAAGAAATGAACCAGGTGACGTTTCTGGATCATGGGTGCGTTCCCGATGTAGATGCCGCAGAGGTACGTCGAAAGGTACCCGTTGCCGCCCAAAGCGAGCGGCACAGCATAGGACAGGAGCATCACGGACAGAAGAAAAAGTGTCCGCGCTTCACTGCCGGACAGAAGATTCCTGTGAAGAATCTTGATGGCAAGGTAACCGCTCAAGAGTCCGATGACGCTGCCGATAATAATCTGCTCCGCCATAAGAATCGGCACAGAAACGGGTGACCCTAAAAGAAGGGAAACGGTCACCGATGTCAGCATGAAGGCCATCGGGTCGTTTGAACCGGATTCTACTTCGAGGAGGGAGTCCGTGTGGTATTTCAGGGAGAGATGGCTTGTCCGCAGGATGGAAAAGACCGAGGCTGCGTCCGTCGATGAGATGACGGAACCAATCAGGAGACATTCCAGATAGGAAAATCCCAGGACTTTGTGTGCCAGTAAAGCGAGAAAGAGGGCTGACAGGGCAACCCCGGCCGTTGAGAGAAGGGCCGATGCTTTGAGAACGGGACGGGCCGCTTTGAGGCTTGTCCCGAAACCACCGTAAAACATGATGATGACAAGGGCGCTGCTGCAGATCTGGTCTACCAGCACGTAGTTATCGAAGGGGATGTGGAAAAGGCCATTTTCGCCAAAGAGCATCCCGAGAAGAATAAAAATAAGGAGGGAAGGAAGCGGCGTCTTCTTGAGAACTTTACGGATTATAAGAGAAAGAAGAATCACCGATCCCGTAAGGAGGATAGAAAGCGTCATAGGAACCTTCCTTTCTGCGCTGACAGCGCGCTGGTATGATATGGAGCCCATTTTACCATAGGGATGTGACTGAAGTGTGAAGTTCAATGATGGAAAACGTTGAAAAAAGGCGCTTTTGGCATATGGCTTTTGGCCGAGCCAAAAGAGTGGATGGTGGTTAGTGGGTAGTGGCTAGTACAATCGTGCGGGCAGCTACATTGGCGGATTCTTGAGAAAGGCTGTAATTAATAGCCTTCGGCAGAGTGGTCCATCACCTACCGCAAGCACCGAAAGAAAAGAATCTATCCTCCCCCGCAATCGTCAGCCCTGACTTAGCGTCAGTGCTGACTGCGGGCCCCCTCCTTTCGAAGCCGTAGAACGGCTTGAAAGGAGGTCCCAGAGGAATTCCAAACCTAACGGTTTGGCTTAACTTGGGCGGCGTGGAAGAAGGTCTCTATTGCTTCGATTGGGGTTTAGTTTGGATTTTACAGGTGCTTTGTCGGACTGATTCCTGTTATCCTACAACTCATAACTCACAACTCATGACTCACAACTTTTCAGCCCAGTTCAAGTGCTATTCGTCGTTTTCTTGCAACATCTTCCTTTTATGCTATATAATATTCATTTGTAATCAAGAAGAAAGGGCTAACACTATGAGAACAAAAGAAGAACTAGCCGGTGTCACGCAATTAGGCAGCGGCCACACTGTTTATAAAAGCACATACGACCCCACGGTTCTCGAATGCTTCCCCAATAAGCATGAAGAGGCACCGTACATGGTCAAGCTGAACTGCCCGGAATTCACGAGTCTGTGCCCGAAGACGGGGCAGCCGGATTTCGGACGCATTGTCATCAGCTATATTCCGAATCATAAACTGGTGGAGAGCAAGTCCCTGAAGCTGTACCTGTTCTCTTTCCGCAACAACGGCGATTTTCACGAAGACTGCGTTAACATCATTAAAAATGATCTGGTCAAGCTCCTTGATCCGCTGTACCTTGAAGTGAGAGGATACTTCAATCCCCGCGGCGGCATCAGCATTCTGCCGTTTGCCGTCTATTACAAGGACGCCTACAAGGACATGGCCCAGCGCAGAATGGAGGCTTTTGTCAATGAGTAAGAAAGCACTCGTACTCTCGAGCGGCGGCGTTGATTCGACGACATGCCTGTCCGTTGCCATCGCCGAGTTTGGCCGCGAGAATGTATCGACCGTGTCGATTTACTATGGTCAGAAGCACCGCAAGGAGCTGGAATGCGCAAAGAAGGTAGCGGAGTACTACCATGTGCCGCACTATGAGCTCGATCTTTCCGCGATTTTTAAGTATTCGAACTGCTCGCTGCTCGCTCATTCGACGGAAAAAATCGTTCACGAAAGCTATGCTGAGCAGATTGCCAAAAACGGTGAAGGCAAGGTCGCAACCTATGTGCCTTTCCGCAATGGACTGATGCTTTCTGCCGTGGCGAGCCTTGCCATGAGCATTTACGAAAAGGATGATGTATCCATCTATATCGGGGCCCATGCCGACGACGCGGCAGGCAATGCCTACGCGGACTGCAGCAAGGCCTTTACCGACGCCATGGGGCAGGCCATTGCCATCGGGACATATCATCAGTGCCATATCGTGGCACCTTTTGTCGGTATCAATAAAGCAGGCGTCGTCAAAAAAGGGCTGGAACTCGGTACGCCTTATGAACTCACCTGGAGCTGCTACGAAGGCGGAGACAAACCCTGCGGCACCTGCGGAACCTGTATCGACCGGGCAAAGGCTTTTGCGGCTAACGGCGTGCCCGATCCGGCATTGGAGGGAAAGTAATGTATACCGTAACAAAACGACTGGAAGTGAGCGGAGCCCACAGCCTCAGCCTTCCCTATGAAAGCAAGTGCACACGTCTGCATGGCCACAACTGGGTCATCGAGGTGACATGCAAACGGGAGACGCTGGACGAGAATGGTATGGTCGTGGACTTTACGAAGATTAAGGACGTTGTGAAGCAGCTCGACCACACCTTTATCAACGACGTTGTCCACGTAAACCCTACGGCGGAAAATATTGCTAAGTGGATCCACGACCAGATTCCGTACTGCACAAAGGTGTCTGTCCAGGAATCGGAAGGGAATACGGCGACTTATGAAGACTGAAACGTTTCCTGTAGTCGAACTCTTTGATTCCATCGATGGGGAAGGGAAGCGCACGGGCTACATGGCCATCTTCGTGCGTTTTGCCGGCTGCAATCTGCGCTGTTCTTACTGCGATACGGCTTATGCCTGGACCGCGGCGGATGCGAAAGAGCACCTGACGGAAGAAGAACTCCTCACGCGTATTCACGCTTATCCCTGGAAGCGCATTACGCTGACAGGCGGCGAGCCCATGCTGCAGCCCATCGAGCATTTGTGCCGCGTCCTTGGAGGCGAAGGCTACGACGTCAATATTGAAACGAACGGGGCCGTGCCGCTCTTTGACGAGCGCCCGCAGGGCCTTTTTTATACCATGGACATCAAGTCCCCTTCTTCCGGGGAACGGAACAAAATGCGCATGGAAAATCTGGAGAAACTGAACGGGGACGATGTCGTGAAGTTCGTCGTCGGTAATGAAGCCGACCTTCTCGACATGGAAAAAATCCTCAAAAGTTACGATATTCCCGCGCAGATTTATGTGTCGCCCGTATTCGGAAAAATTGCACCGGCAAGTCTGGTGGAGTTTGTGAGAGCACACAAGCTCGGCAGCGTCTGCGTGCAGGTACAGCTCCACAAGGTTATTTGGGAGCCGGACCGGAGGGGTGTATAAGAACACAAATCAGAAAATGATGATGCCGTCGAAACTTGCACCGGTAACAGGTGGTTTCGGCGGCGTTTTTTCGCGCGCTGCAGTCATTTCGTCAGAAAATGAATGAAAGTATGTCGTTTTGCTACGTGACGCGCACTATGGTACAATATTTGCGTATGCGAATTTGAACAAAGGAGTCTCATGTACGATGCCTAACAGAATGCAGCACTTGGTCAAAGATGCGCTTGCTTCTTTGGTGGAAAGTGAAAATGTCAATAATGATGTAATGAAATCGGCAATGACGGCTGTCCGGAAGGAGGCCGTGAAGCAGCTTGACAATATTTATACGCTGGCTCGTTCCGGCAAAAGTGAAAAAGCGCTCCGCCGGGTACGCCGTTTTGTGGAAAAATCGGCGCCTCCCGAGCAGCCGGACTGGGTGTGCCCAAGTCTTGACGTGACGTTTGAAGTACTCGTGTACCCGCTTCTTATGAAGGAAAAAATCCAGGGTAAACGGTATTTTCCGGCTCCCGTTCCGATGGGACTGGCTTACCATCTGTGGGGACTCATTCTCTGCACGTTGGGAAAGGAAGCGGATGCCCAGAAGCGGTTCCGCCAGAGCCTTGAATGGAACCCGTTTACGCGCCTCAATTACGTGTACCTGAACCGCTACTGCGAGGATACAAAGGATTATGAAGGATGGCTTTCCAACATTCAGCAGGAATACCACAATGCACTTTACGTACGGAATCTTTCAGAGGCATACGCTGAACTGGGCCGGTACCTGATGCGTCAGGATAAGCCTGCGGAAGCGGCCGTGGTCATCGCCCATGCTAAAACGCTTGCCGGGGATGATTTCAAGCCAGAAGCACTAGATGCAGAAATGGAGAAGGAACTCTCGGATTATGCGGAGGCAAAGACGGACAAGACCTTTGCCGAGATTTGTCGGGAGTATGGCATTGATGAAGGGCCGGACGTACACGTTGTGTCTGCTATTACGGAAGCTGCCGGGCAGCAGGAAGCCAATGAAGGGAATGAAGGTGCTGCGGCCATGTACCACCAGCTGTACCGTCTGACGGGAGACGCATCCTATGAGGTCAAAGCGGATGCACTGGAAAAAGGAGCGGCTCATGAGCATTGATGAAAGAGGACATGTGCATGCCGATGAAGAGCTTCAGGAAGAAGAGCTGCGGGAAGGCAGCTTTTCCGAAGCGGAAGTGGAAGCAACGATTGCTACCGTGTATCGGGATGCCCTGAACAAAATTTTTGAAATCGAACAGCTTTTTGAAGCGGGGAAAAAGGAACGGGCCTTAAACCATGTCCAGAAGCTGATTGAAGCCAGTGAAGGCTATCTGCAGGACAATCCAGGAGTCATGGAGCTCAGCCTGGGACTGAATTTTGAAGTGCCGGTTTACCGCCGGCTCCACCAGGAGGAACTGAAGTTCCGCAAGCTCAGTGTCCTGCCCGTACCGCTTGATGTTATGTACGCGCTGGAAGGTCAGATTCTGACGGCTTTGGGCCGGGACGATGAGGGATTTGAAGCGTTTTTGGAAGCGCACAGGCTGAATCCCTTTTCGCAGCTGCCCTTTGCCTACTTGAACCGGTATTATGAAGCGCATGAAAAATGGAACGAATGGCTGCAGAATATCCGTGATGAAGCAAATTCTGTCTATATGAGCTGCGTTCTGGAGGCGTTTGCCGAGCTGGCGCGGTACCTCGTAAACCGCGGTGCCTACACGAAAGCACATGCCTGCATGAAGTACGTGCTGGAACATACGATTGAGGACGAAACACCGGACGACTACGCGGATCTTTTGGAAACGATAGAAGAAAAATCTGACGATCCGGTACCGGCTGATTTTTCCGCGGTCTGCCGGGAATTTGGCCTCTCTGAGGGACCGAATCCCAAAGTCATTGAAGGACTGCAGGACGTGGCCGCTGCGGCGGAAAAGGAAAAAGATTGGGATACGGCCGAGGAAACGTATGAACTTCTCGCCGAACTGACCGATGATGCCAATTACGAAACGAAGGCGGAAGAAGCAGCCAAACAAGCCGATGAAGCGGAAGAGTAAAAGGCCGCAGGTCGCTGGCCGCGGGTCGCCGGCCGCACTGTAGGAAGCAAAAAAATATCTGCACCCTGGCTCAGAAATCCGCCAAAGGTGCTGCCCGCACGAGTGTACTAACCACTCGCCACTGACCACTAACCACTTTTATTGAGCAAGCCAAATTATGAAAGGGAGATTCTTATGACTGACCACGATCACATTCTTGATTTTGATGCGTTTAAACATGAGCACGTTCATGAAGAGGGAAACCATGCTCATCACCATCACGGCAAAGGAAAAATGCTGACAATCCCCGATGAGGAAGATGACCTTCAGCTGTCCGAGGAGGAAGTCGATGAGTTTGTTGGCAACATCCGTGACGATATGGAAAATCAAATGGACAAAATCCTGGAGTTGGCCGCAGATGGGAAGCTGCAGAAGGCAGAACGCAGAATTCGGAAACTGGTTAACAATACCCGTCCTCTAACAGAAAAGAATCCGGACCAGGAAACCTATCAACTGGCTGTCGATTCGGATTATGAAGTAGTGCTTTTCTCGCAGCTCATTGATGAAAAACGGAAAAATCTGCCGATTGAACCGGTGCCGTTTCCCATTGACAATATGTATCATCTTTGGGGGATGATTCTTCACGACCTTGGCAAAGAAGAGGACTCCTTTAAAAAATTCAAGATTGCTCTTGAATGGAATCCCCTCAATA
Organism: Acidaminococcus sp.; assembly: GCA_022482815.1. Taxonomy (NCBI): domain Bacteria; kingdom Bacillati; phylum Bacillota; class Negativicutes; order Acidaminococcales; family Acidaminococcaceae; genus Acidaminococcus; species Acidaminococcus sp. The sequence continues at coordinate 2,988,051 of JAKVOM010000001.1, read as the reverse complement.
CCATGATTTACGGGGATATGATCGAGCATTGTATTCAAAAGGAAGACATGGATCTTGCTCTTGAGCTTATCAAAGAAGAATATAGTGTCGCTGTGGAAAGAGGACCGCTTTGTGATGTATTCTATCATCTTGCCGAGTATCTTATAAGGGAACATCAATATGCCAAAGCCGCTGTCGTGCTGGATCTTATAGCTGATAAACCTGTTTTTCAGACGGAAATAGTTGAACGTTATGGCGAAAGGGCCCAAATTTTTAAGGAAGTACTTAAGGATATCGAACGCACCGACCTGCGCGAGACCCTGGCCGAATTCGGCTTTGTCCCGGGACCGGCACCCAAAGTCACGGCCTTCTTCCTTGACGGGGCAAAAAAGGCCCATGAAATGGGAGAAAAGGACATCGAAAGAGACCTGTATCGTCAGCTTTATGACCTGACCGATGACGAAGATTATAAGAAAAAGAGCGAAAGCGTAGAGTAAAGATATAAAAGGGTTGTGAAACAATGAATGTTCATTGCTTCACAGCCCTTTTTCGCTGCCCGTATCCCGCCGTCCGCCGCCCGCCCGTGGAAGCCAAATTGCTGAGGCAATTTGGCCACGAATAAACGAAAATAGAAGCATCAGCCCTCTTTTATTTCATTCGGGCAATGCGAAGCATTGGCTACGGGGAGCCTTCTTTCACGACGCGGAGCGGCGTCGAAAGGAGGAGAATCGCTTGCGATGGATGGATAGCTTCTTTTATTCTTTTATTATATTTTGCCAAAGCGGAGCTTTGGCGACTATATCCGTGCCTTCTTCGAGCGTCAGCGAGGAAGAAGAGGGGAACCGCTTGCGGTGGATATTCAGTTAGATAACAAGTAAGGGTAAATTAGAGGGCTGGAGAAAACAGCAGCACTCCTGAAGGCAGCCAAATGGAACATTTGGCTCAATTAAATTAAGTCGCCCCATGATCGTACCCATTCCTGAGTTCTGAATGAATACCTAACAAAGAGCTGCGAATATAAACTGTAGGAGTGCTGGATTTTTGTTTAGCAAATCAATATAGAAAAAATAAATTTAAGGGTCATCATCCCCCGCAAGCGGGTCCCCTTCCTCAATGTCGCGCAGCGACGTCGAGGAAGGTCCCTAAAGAATATACTGCAGGTGTTCTATATTTTCTTTAAGCAAAACACTGGCTACGTAAAGACTTTCAAATCTTTTGTAGTGTTTCACCGCTACAAAATATAGCAGGCCTGCAGTTCATAGTAGAGACCTTGTATCATATGTATTGGGACTTTAACCCTCTTTTTGGGGGAAAGTGCTACACTGTAAAAGATGCTGTGGATTGGTTTTAGGACCTACCGATTAACGGTTTGAAGAAGACTCCAACCACAGCTCTTTGCAGCGATGTTAATTAGTTAGATACCGCCAGACGGTTTATATAGAACAAGGATACATAGCAGAGAGTCTGTGGTTTCAGCATCATATTTTTTAGGAGGTTTTATATTATGATCTACGTTGGAATTGATGTGTCCAAAGACAAACATGACTGCTGCATTCTTGACCCAGAGCATAAGTCCAGGTACAAGCAATTTACTATTACCAATGATTGGGAAGGCTTTGACTTTCTGCTGAAGCAGATATGCTCTTACAAACAACCGGCAGAAAACATAAAAGTAGGGCTTGAAGCCACCGGACCTTACAGCGAGAATATCACCAGATTCCTGCTGAATAACGGGCTACCAACTTATGTCTTCAATCCCATGATGACAGATCAATACAAAAAGAGTCATAGCCTTCGCAAAACTAAAACCGATCGCATTGATGCTCATTTCATAGCCTGTATGTTCATGTCCGATTTGGATCTCAAACCCTACGTTCCTAAAGAATACCACAATGAACGTCTCATGTCACTTACCAGATCTCGGTTCAGAATGGTTCAGGCAAGAACAAAGATTAAACAAGACGTGGATCGGCTTGTGGTTCTCAACTTCCCTGAACTAGGAAAATATATGAACCTGAATTCTGCTACTGCTCACGCTATATTCATGGAATATCCTACTCCCGAGGAGCTGGCAAACGCCAACTTGAAACACTTGAAAAACATTATTCACAAGGCATCCAGAGGCAGCTTAAATGAGGATTTGGCTGAACAAATTCGTGACGAGGCAAAAAAATCTATCGGTAAACACAACAATCTGGGCAATGAACATGAATTGCGGGCGAACATCCGGATTCTTGAGGACTATGATGAAGAAATTCGCAAAATCGAGGCTGAGGAAAAGGAGCTGCTGAGCGAGCATCCGGAACCTTTACTTACAATTCCTGGGATTGGTGCCGTCACAGGAGCCGCAATTTTAGCGGAAGTCGGGGATTTTTCCAAGTTCTCTTCTCCTGACAAAGTTCTAGCTTATGCCGGGCTTGCACCGTCCAGGAACCAATCAGGACGCCGAAGTGGGATAGGTCGAAGCGCCCACATGGAGAAAAGAGGGTCACGTTATCTACGATTTGCGCTCTTTAACGCAGCGATATTCGTCTGCCGGTACGAACCAGCCTACAGGGAATATTTAGCTAAGAAACTAAACGAAGGCAAGCATTACTACATAGCAATCTCTCATGCAGCCAAAAAGTTGGTACGGTTAATTTATGCACTTCAGACAACAGGAAATACATACAAAACATCTGCTCAATTAATGCTTCAAAAGCAGATAAATACTAGCTCCGATTCACAGGACATTGTACTTGACATATGATAGTTAGTCTTCTTCGACGTCGCTGTGCGACATTGAAGAAGGGGGAACGGAACTGAGCGCCAACGATCCACGAACGAAGTGAAGTGGGAGTTGTCGTCGCGAAGTTTCTCAGAAGCAGCGACGAGGAGGAGCTGCGTGAGCTTCCTATTCGGCCGAAGGCCGCCATCGGGCCTTCCGGAAAGCGGTGGATGATGTCCCACTCTGCCGAAGGCTTATTTCTTACTGCCCGTTGCAATCCTTCTCAAGCATCCGCCAAAGCAGATGCCCGCACGGGTGTACTAGCCACTTCCCACTAGCCACTTATTATTTTTTCTTCCCTGCTGCCGCAGGCCCGCCGACGTAGTCGGCCACAGCGTCACAGCTTTCTTTTCGCGCGAAGCGCCACAGCTTTTACAGCCAAATGCCGGAGTGCTTTTATCATTTTCCTTCCGCGTTTATGATATACTGAAATTGACAAATTATTTAGCCTATTGCGGAAAGGAGAAATTACCATGCCATTTATCAAAACAAACGACAACGTCAACATCTACTATGAAATCCATGGAGAAGGAAAGCCGCTTTTCATGCTGCCGGGTTGGACTTGCTCGACTAAATTCTGGAAGCATAATGTAGGCGAACTGTCCAAGCATTTCAAGGTCGTACTGATGGATATGCGCGGCCACGGTGAATCGGAAAAAGTCCTGTACAGTCACCGTATCTCTCGTTATGCCATGGACGTGAAAAACCTGTTGGATGCACTGAATCTGGAACACGTGACTGTACTGGGCTGGTCCATGGGTGCGTCCATCCTCTGGAGCTATATTGAACTTTTCGGGCATCACCGCATTGATAGCCTCATCTGTGTAGATCAATCGCCGGCACAATATGTAAAACCTGATTGGCCGTGGGGACAAAAAGCCTGCTTTGACGTTGAAACTTTTATGGAAACTTGTTTCGCTGCCAAATCCGATCCGCGGGGTGCTGCCGAGGGACTCATGGGCGCTTGCCTGAAACATGATGATTCACCGGAAGATCATAAGATGCTTGTTGATGAAATCTGCAAATGCCCGCCCTATGTACGCATTGAAATCATGCGTGACCATACGAACCTTGATTGGCGCGACTTCATTCCTCATATCGACCTGCCGACATTGGTGTGCGTAGCCAAGGAAAGCCGCGTTTTTGACTACCACGGCAGTGCCTGGGTAGGCGAACACATTCCCGGTGCTAAAATTGAGTATTTTGAAGACTGCAGCCACATGCTCTTCTGGGAGAAACCGGAACAGTTCAATAAGGCTGTAACGGAGTTTATTGAAGGACTGAAATAAAATAAAGAGACCCCACGGAGCCCTTTCCGTGGGGTTTGTTCATATTCCGTGTCCATTCCGGTACGGGATTTTTTATTTCCAAGTTTTTTCAACTTTAAAATACTCTTTGGCAATCCTGCCTTTTTTGCCGATTTGCTGATTAAGGGCATTAAAAGTATCATCGTCCACTGTATCAGCCCAGGAAAGTTTCGATATAGGTTCAGTGAAATCATCCTCCGCAGAATAGAGCCAAAGGAAATCTTTCGAAGCAATCATAGCAAAGCGGGCCAGAACCTGTCTCGCATAACTTCTGACCTGAATGCATGCTTTTTCCAGGTCAGCATCCTGCGTAATTGCAAATTTTGCTTCAACGACTGCAAACGCACGTAAGTTGCTGAGATCCCTATTAATATGAATTAGAAAATCAGGAATAATCCACTCTTTTGATTCTTCCTGATTGCCAGCCTTAATCCGAACTTGCTGCTCGTAGTCTCCTTCATAGCCAAGACGCTTTAATAATGGCTTAATTAGCTCTTCTTCCACATTTTTCTCAATTGTCAATTCTGTTCCGCTTATTGATTCCGTGTAAGTAAGGCGTGGTAAATCCGAATTTGCCATATCCATGAGATGATTGAATTGGGAAGGGAGCAAATGTGTACCATTAACACCTTCCATGTTTTTCCTGACTAAAGTGAGCCCTTTAAAAATTTTATCAGCACGAAGCTGTTTCAGTGTAACATGGTGTACTTGAATGGGATTGGCTATATAGGCACAACGATAATAATAGAAAAATGGGTCGATGAAACCTTCGGAAACGCAGCGCCAGACAGAACCTACAGCACTGTCGGGAGTTTTCAAATACATGACTGCATAATCTCCAGGCTGCGTGTACGGGCTGCACTGCCATGCAGTGACTGTACCAGGATCTTCACTGTAGAAAAGGTCTTTTTTGCTTGAACCGATAAAAAAGGCATTTTGCGGAGCAGGAATATCCTGCATAATATAGCTGTCTTTGCCGCCGATAACCTTTACGGCGTAATCATAGAGAAATGCGTACAATTCATAGGGAGTCAGATTATTTTCTTTTCGAAATTGGTGGAAGGTTTCACAAAGCTGGCTATAGTATAGAACTCTCTTTAAACTTTCTTTTTTGAGTGGCACTGATGGAAGTTCGATATTAAAAGTTTCAGCAATCTTCGAGAGAACATTGAAATTACGTTGAAAATAATAGGGAATATATTTTTCTGGGTTTACTTGAGCAAGAAAGGTAGTAAAAGAAGCCATATAACTTAAAAATGAATTCATTGTTTCTTGTTCAGAAGCATATGTTCCAGAAATATTGTCATCAAGATGGTCAAATTTAAATAAAATATTTTCTAATGGCTCATTGGAATTTTTTGTTTCTTCCAGCAGATGCAAATATTCTTCACTATCATCATCCTGGTAAACATTAAGTCCTAGTATTTCTTCGCATAAATCTTTTGTTATAGTCATAACTGGACAATAGTAGTCGTGTAGATCTGCTATTCCATAAACATAATTATCGGTGCATGTTTTTTCCAGATTGATTCGAAAAAAGTCGACAACATCCTGTCCACCGGATTTAAGGTACAAACTCCATTGATACTGATTGAACATTTCAACCCTCTTTTCATTGTCAAAGTTTTTTTGTCAAAAGGCAGAACGCTTTTCATTCCATTCCGGTCATCAGGCCGTACCACACTACTGCAAACGAGGTTGAATACTATAAGCCAAAAGTGCTTTTCTTTTCCGCTATCTGCTAACTGCTATCGGCTATCTGCCTTAGGCTTCAGCCTAGCAATCTGCCCGCACGGGTGTACTAGCCACTTCCCACTAGCCACTTATTATTTTTTCTTCCCTGCTGCCGCAGGCCCGCCGACAAAGTCGGCCACAGCGTCACAGCTTTCTTTGCGCGCGTCAGCGCCACAGCTTACTTCTCTTTCTCCTCCTCCATCTCTCTCAACCGCTCGACCTCTTCCTCCGTCAAAGCTTTGCCGTCACACCCTTCCATATTCCGGTGAACGAGGGGATTATGGCACATGATTTTATCCTTCTGCAGCCAGCGGAGAGAAATGGTTTTGATAAGCTCGGGCTTTCCGGCATAGGCGCAGTACCAGGGATAATAAAAGGGGTCGATAAAGGGGTCTGACAGGCAGCTCCAGAGAGAATGAAGCGCGTTGTCGGGTGTTCTCAGATAGAGAAGTACACTGTCGCCGGGATGGGTTTCAGGCGCACAGTGCCAGGGAATGACCGCATCCGATTTGTCACTGAAGAAATCATCGTACCGTTCCATGCTCATCAGGTAAATGGTCTGCGATTTTGCTGCCTGCCACTTGAAATTCTTTTTGCGGGCACTGCAGGTTTTGGGCGCATAGTCATAGAGAAAGGCGTGGAGTTCATAAGGCGTCATGCCGTTTTCCCTGCCGAACTTGAGCAGCGCGGCAGAAAGGGCTTCATAGTAGCGAATGCGGCCGCGGAAATCTGTTTCTTCCGGCAGGGGAGGCAGGGAAATCTCAAAGTGCGCTGCAATGGAAGTAAGAATATTAAATGTGCAGTAAAAATAATAGGGAATAAAACGCTCCGGCGCACGCGAAGCCAGGTACGTTGTCGTATAGGCAAGAGCGTCTTCAAATTCTTTGAAAAATTCCCGGTCACTTGCCGGCTCACCGTCTTCGCCATATATGAAAAGACTCAGCATCTCCATAAAATCGGTTTTCGGATCCGCCGCGACGCAGAGTTCGTCGACTTCTTCGAAAGTTTCTTCATAGCCAGCGTCATCTATAAAATCAATAAGCTGCTCGTAAATCAGCTCTTGTAAGGCTTCACTGGGACAAAAACGCTTATACAGCGCGAGAATTTTCTTGGCATAACGCTTTTCGCACAACCCGGTCAGGCTTTTTTCAAAAAGTGCCGCCAGCCCCTTGCCGCCGGATGCCAGATAAGCATCCCACTTTTCACGATTTAACATACAGCCACCGCCTTTAGCATTGATACTACCATTGTACTCCAGCTATAGAGAAGAATAAAAGCGCTTTTGACCTGCCCTTCACGTCATTTCGTCAAAATGGGCGGCAATATGGTACAATGTTCCTATCAAACCCAAAGGAGATTGTTATGTTCATTCATACATTCACACGCTATCTGATTCTTTTTGCCGTGCTGGGAATGCCCCTTGCGGCCGGGGCGGCACCGGTCAGTACAAACGCTCAGCCGGCTGCTGCCGCAACGGAAGAAGTGCTGCGGTGGCATAATAACTCGAATTATCCTTATTTATCCCGGAATGCGCAGCAGGGAACCTTTGCCGATCTCAGCTCGGCCCGTGCCATTGACGTAGATAGCGAGGGAATTACAGTACAGTTTAAAACATATACCCTTTCCGAAAGTGACGTACAGGCAGATCGTGCCGAAATGCCGGCGCAGACACCGTTTGAGTATCACGGTCTGTACCTGAAAAAGCGGCAGGGGGACCGTCAGCTTACCTTTGATATCTACTATGACGGCGAAAAAATCGAAGAAGACGAACTGCTTCATTCGGCCAAGGGGCAGGTCCTTGCCCAGGTCGGAACGGCGGCCGTGGAAAGACTGGGCGCTGAGAAAAGAACAGCAGATGGGTACTATCCTTATGGCAGTTTCCCGCCCGTTTATGTACTGCACCACGCCGTGAACGGAGAACTGCCCGTCAGTCCGCTGGAGTGCAGCGTGATTCCGCGGCAGGATAAGGTCATTCTCGCCGAACCGCGCAGTGACAGTTATCCTCTTGGCGTCATCAGTGCGGGCTTCTCAGCCCGGATTGTGGATTACGAACTTCATACATATCCGCGCAGATATCTCTACTCCTATGAAGGTAAACTCTATGGATTCCTCGCTTATCGGGGCGAAGGCGTCTATTCCGTCATCGCGGAAGGCGGACGGATCGGTCTCCTCCGGACGAATTCAAACCAGATTTATACACACTCTGATCTTTGGCTCTGCGTAAGAAATGCCAACGGAGTTGAAGGTTGGGTGAAGTTTGAAAACCAGAATGATTGGGTGAGAAGTAAAAACGGTATTTTTCATACTGTGAAGACCGAAGAAGTATAAAGGCACCTGGCCAAGGTGTTTCGCCTGGCTAAAGCATCTCGCCTGACTAAAGACAACATATCTACTGGCTGTATAAATACGAAACAAAATAGAAAAATAAATAAAAGCTACCATTCACTGCAAACAGCATTGATAAAATTAGAATCGCTGCGATGGATGGTAGCCTTTTTCTTTTGGAGCATACGCTTAGATTTCACGTTGTCTTTTTACTTTTGTTTCTGATGGACTCTGCTGCAAGACAGCTCCATATGCGCGAAAGACTGGATTGGGGCCACGAAGTCGTACAAAAGACGTACGTCGAGTGGTCACAATCCGGTCTGACAAAGCAGATGGAGTTGGATTCTGCAGAGGACGGCGGAAACTTCCTTAGAAAAAACTCTGGCCAAATAGACGTCCGAGACAAGTCGAGGACTCTATTTGGCCAGGTGCCTTTAACTACAGCTTTTCTTTATTCACCGAAATACAAATGCCTGCAAATCGCATTCATAATATTCTCTTCCCAAATATAGTTGCCGCTGAATTTACCGGCGCTGCGGGAATCCGTATCTTCGGCAACAGCTTCGCCATTCATGATGTAGATGAAGCCGTCCTTCGTGCCGGGGATAACGAAGACGCCGGAGAGGAGGCCATAGGCTTCACCGGTGTGTCCCCACAGGTTGAGCACATGGTCTTTGACGACGCGGCTTGTGCCTTTGCCGTAAATCGGGTAGAGGGAAAGACCGTAGCCTTCGATGGAACCGCCGTAGGTATCGCCGTTCTTATGGGCCGGCGTATAGCGCCATTGTTCCGTCATCATTTCTTTCATGAGATCGGGACGAACGACGGTGCGGCCGTTGAAGACACCTTTGTTGATGAGGAGGCGCAGCGCATGGCTCAATTCTTCGTAGGAAATACGGAGACCGCCCTGCGGCGCGAAAATCGTGCCGTTCGTACCGACGCGGTAGTTACTCAGGCTGTAACCGCTGGGGGAAGTCCAGGGCGTGGGCTGCTTGCCGCGGAAGTCATCGCACTGCGGAATCCAGGGACCCGTTTCATTCCAGTAGGAGCCTTTGTTCTTGCGGTAGATGGTGCCGAGGTTAGAGAAAGCGTGCGGCGACAGCGTTGCCGTAAAGAAGCTGGCTTCCGTGTCGAGGTCGGTCAGGATATGGGACTTCAGGTATTTATCGAAACGCTGTCCCGTGACGCGTTCAATGATGGTGCCGAGGACACCGAAGTTGATATTGGCATAGACGAAATACTTTCCCGGTGCCTGCCATTTGGAACCGAAGTGGTTACTGCTGTAGTAGTCGCTGCCGGGACGGAAATATTCCCGAATGGAGACGGAAGGCGGCAAAGAATAGTAGCTGCCGTCACGCAGGGACGACGTGTGGGAAAGGAGCATCCGTACCGTAATCGGGGTGTTTGGGAAATTCGGGTTGCGCAGTGTATAGCCGAGGTAATGACTGATATCTTCGTCAAGGTCAATCTTGCCCTGGTCGACGAGCTGCATGATCGTAAAGCCCGTGAACATCTTCGAGACGGATGCTACCCGGAAGCGCGTATCCCGCGTAATCGGCAGGTCGCTGCCGCCGGAACTGGCTCCGATATGACGGCGTCCGGCAAAATGGCTGTAGACTTCTTTGCCGTCCTTGAAGGCGATGACGCCGAGCCCCGGTACGTGGGTGCCCGTATTGCCAATCATGGCGTTGAGTTCTTTGGTGAGGGCTGCCTTGGAAGCCTGGGAAGGTACGCCGCCTTTAATGGGGCTGACGGCACTCACCGGCTTTTTGGTCGTCTTTTTAGCCTTTGTTGTTTTTCTGGCAGTCTTTTTAGTGGTTTTCTTAGCCGTCGACTTTACTGTCTTTTTGGCGGTCGTAGTGGCTGCGGCCTTGGTGGCTGCTTCCGCAGAAATGGAAGGCCCAAACGCCGGCAGCGCAAATGCAAAAGATAACGCGGCAATAAGAACGCCGCGGGTCAAGCTGGAATGAAACATAAAAGAAAATCCTCCTTCGTTCATATCTGCCCTCTATTATACCGATTTGAAAAAAGAAAGCAAAATGGACCCCGTCAAAGCGCTTGCCGCTTTGACGGGAAGGCTTTGGGGCGACTGCGTCGCCCGGCGTGCGCCGCCTTTGGCGGCTTGCTCGGGTTGCCTTCGGCAACCGGCGGTGAGGCTTCGGCCGCCAATGGCGGCCGGCTGAAAGGCAGGTGTAATTAAAATTTAGAAAACTACTTTTTTATGGTCAGAATAAAATTGTCAATGCCGAAGGCTTCGCTAACTGCTGCTATCGGCTAAATGCTATCTGCTATCTGCCTCGGGCTTTACCCAACAACCTGTCCGCACGGGTGTACTAACCACTTCCCACTACCCACTAATCACTCTCTCATTTCCATAGATTTTCGGCAATTTGCACGATAATAGGTATTGTTATGATAGACAGCAGCGTGGAAATCACAACCGTCTGGACAGAATAGGGATAATCCTTATTGTGCAGATCGGCGTAGACCGCAATGTTGGAACCTACCGGGCAGGCTGATGCGATAAGGAGAGCAAGGCGCATCTCAAGCGGGCACTGCGGGAGGAGGGAAAGAATCACGAAGGAGCATACCGGAATCAAGATGAGACGGGTCAGTGAAATCAGATAGAGCCGAACGCGGCGGAACATGCTGAGAAAATTCACCTTGGTCATATAGACACCGATAGTAAACATGGCAAGCGGTGTATTGATGCCGGCAAGATAGCCGACGCATTGCTTTGCAAGACTGGGCATGGGCAGCCCCGTGAAAAGGAAAAATAAACCGATGATGATGGCAATCATAAAGGGCGCCGTCAGAATTTTCTTCGGCGTGAGGGAGGTTTTTTCTCCGACAAGGAGACTCACTCCGTACGTCCACTGGCACATATTGAGGAGGGCGATGAAAGGCGCTATATAAAATACGGTACTTTCGGCAAAGCTCGCCGTGATAATGGGAATCCCGAAAAAGCCGGGATTGGAAAAAGCACCGGCAAATGCCGCAATGGCATCCCCGCGAGCCGTCAGGCGGGCAATGATCATGGAGAGCGCCAGAATGACTGCCGCGAGTACCGTACTCAGCACGAGATGGAAGAGTGTCTGCTCTGAATAAGGTACCTGGAATCCCCGGATGATAGCGCAGGGGAGAGAAATGTAGATTAGGATATTTCCCAGCGTTTTGCTGCCGGCATCTGTGATTTTACCAGCCTTTGTCAGCAGATAGCCGACTCCGACAAGCAGAAACATAATGATGACCTGGTGCAGCAGCGTCCTTGCCAGCAGTAATTCCATGTTCCTTACCCCCATTTTAAATATTGCTCTTATCGTAGCTTGCGAAAAAAGTGCTTGTCAAGAGAGAAAACGCAGGTCGCGTGTCGCGTGTCGCCGGTCGCAATGGAGGAAACAAACCGACGAGCGGTTTGATGGGAAGGCTTTGGTCGACTGCGCCCTTCGGCTTGAGCCGCCCATGGCGGCTTGCTGAGGTTGCCTTCGGCAACCGGCGGTGAGGCTTCGGCCACCGTTGGCGGCCGGCTAAAAGGCAGGTGTAAGGGAAATTTAGGAAACTACTTTTATATGGCCAGAATAAAATTGTCAATGCTGAAGGCTTCGCTAACTGTTGCTAACTGCTATCGGCTATCTGCCATTTAAAACCGCCGGTCGCGCGTCGCTGGTTGCAGGTCGCCACTGGAGGAGGCAAACTGACAAGCAGTTTGCAGTAAAGAAAAAACTTCCTGCTATTCGCATTCTATCTCAAGAATCCGCCAAAGCAGCTGTCCGCACGGGTGTACTAACCACTCTCCACTATCCACTACCCACTTTCTTCTTTCTGCGCGAAGCGCCACAGCTTTTTTATGATACTGAAACACTTTACCATACATCCTGTATACAAAATACACAATATGCTAAATAATTTGATAATTTGATTGACATGGAAACAATTTCGTACTATCCTGTAATAAAGAGCTGCTTCATTTTGTGTGGACTGCACCACAGTTCAAGGAGCATGATGAGTCCCAGCTGGTACACGGCGACGTGTGTCCTGCTGGGGCTTTTTTATTTTCCAGGTAGCAGAGAGGAAGGGTGAAAATGAAAATTACAAAGGTCAGACTGGGAAGAATTTCGGTCCCGCTCCGGGTTCCCTTCAAGACAGCACTCAGAAGCGTGGACAGCGTGGAGGACATTATTGTCGAAATTCACACCGACACGGGAGAAGTCGGTTTTGGTGAAGCGCCTCCTACGGGTGCCATTACGGGTGATACGACGGGCGCCATCATCGGTGCCTTTCAGGACCATATCAGCAAGACACTGGTCGGCCGCGATGTCGATGATTTTGAAGATCTGACCAAGGATCTGCAGAAATGTATCGTCAAGAATACGAGCGCCAAGGCGGCTGCCGATATTGCCCTGTGGGATTTGTACGGTAAGAAATACGGCATTCCTGTGTATAAGATGCTCGGCGGTGCCCGCCATCAGATTGTGACGGATATTACCATCAGCGTGAATCCGCCGGAAGAGATGGCCCGCGATGCCATCAATGCCATTGAACGCGGTTATGATACGCTGAAAGTCAAAGTCGGTATTGATCCGACGCTTGACGTGGCCCGGCTCGTCGCTATCCGTAAGGCTGTCGGCGATAAGCCGCGCATCCGTATTGATGCCAACCAGGCCTGGAGCCCGAAACAGGCGGTTCGGCTGCTGAACCAGATGCAGGAACAGGGCCTTGATATCGAACTCGTTGAACAGCCGGTTAAAGCGCACGATCTGGAAGGTCTGAAATATGTTACGGAACGCTCCTATGTACCGGTACTTGCCGACGAAAGCGTATTCAGTGTGGAAGATGCTCTTAAAGTCGTTGAAATGAAGGCGGCAGACCTCATCAATATCAAATTGATGAAATGCGGCGGCCTGACAAACGCACTGAAAATTGCTACGCTGGCCGATGTCTGCGGTGTCGAGTGCATGATTGGCTGCATGCTGGAAGCTAAAGTCAGTGTCAACGCGGCCGTTCATCTGGCTTGTGCCCGCAAAGTCATTACCCGCGTCGACCTCGATGGTCCGGTACTTTGCACGGAAGATCCGGTCGAAGGCGGCGCTGTCTTCAATGAAAAGGAAATCACGGTTTCTGATGCACCGGGCCTTGGTGTCACGGGTGTCCGCGGTATTAAATATCTGGATGAATAGGAAAGGTTCGAGCGAAAAAGGGGAGTGGTATTATGGTTATTACCAATGGTTTTACGTACATCGCTTTCTTGATGTGCCTTGCCGGTATCTTGCTGGCTCTGGAAAAGTACACGAAGTGGAAAATCTTCAATATTGTTCCGCCTCTGGTGTGGATTTACGTGCTGAACATGGTCTTCTGCACTATGGGCCTGTATCATTCCAAGGAAGTTTCGGCAGCTTATAAAGCGTTGAAGAACAATCTGCTTTATGCCATGATTTTTGTTATGCTGCTGCGCTGCGACTTCCGCAAACTTGCTAAATTGGGCGGACGCATGGTAGCTATCTTCCTCGGCTGTTCACTGACCTTGTTCGTCGGCTTTGTAGTCGGTTATCCGATTTTCAAAGGTTTCCTCGGGAAAGATACCTGGGGTGCCGTGGCTGCCCTCTATGCTTCCTGGGTCGGCGGTTCCGCCAACATGGCCGCTATGCAGGCTGCACTGCCGGTAGATGCCGGTGCTTACAGCTGCGCCCTGGCCCTCGATACGGTTTGCTATTCTGTATGGATTGCCCTGCTGCTCCTCATGGTGCGCTATGCTTCCAAATGGAATAACGCGACGAAAGCCGATACTTCCAAACTGCAGGCTGTAGCTGATGCTGCTGCTGCCGAAGTAGCCAAGGAAAAGAAAAAGGCTACGGGTACCGACTGGATCTTCCTGATTGGTATTTCTCTCGTTGTTTCTGCAATTTCCCAGAGCGTCGGTGCTTCTTTGAACACCATGCTGAAATCTGTGGGCCTTGCTATGTTTGATAAAGGTTCCATGACGACCTTGTTTGTTACGATTCTTGGCCTGATTTGCGCCATGACCCCGCTTGGCAAAGTGCCGGCTGTGGAAGAACTTTCCAGCGTATATCTGTACGCCGTTGTTTCCCTCCTGGCTTCTACGGCATCCGTCACGGATCTGCTGTCTGCACCGATGTGGGTTGTTTACGGCTTCTTCATTCTGGCCGTTCACGTCGTTCTTATGTTCATCCTGTCGAAGATCTTCCATTGGGATCTGTGCATGGTTTCCACGGCATCCCTCGCCAATATCGGCGGCGCTGCTTCTGCACCGATTGTGGCTTCTGCTTATGATGCCTCTTACGCCGGTATCGGTGTACTGATGGGCGTTTTGGGTGCGGCTATCGGTAACTTCGCAGGTATGATCTGCGGCGCTGTGCTGAGCAATTTGTAAGCATAGATGTAACTAAAAATTGCGCTCATAATTAAAAAAGGGGCTGTGAAATAATACTTGCGCATTATTTCACAGCCCCTTTTTACGCCGGTCGCCCGTGGAAGAAAAATTGCCAGGGCATTTTTCTACGAACTTATAAAAATAAAACCTAAAATTTGGGTTATCTGCTAAATTTCAGGTTTTTATTTTGCTTAAAAGTCTTACTACACTGCTGCAGACGAGGCTATATGCCATAGGCCAAAAGCGCTTTTTATTTTGTCACGGCCCCTTTTACGCCGGTCGCTGCATAAATAAAACCGCCACTCCTAACACACTCAGCACCAACGAGGACTGAATGTATCAAGGCGGCGGAATCTGGAGTATCTGATTTTTAAGTTAAACTATACCGCTCCAGCGCGGTCAGTATTCTTATTTATCAAAATTGAAGCGAGGCGCCATTGGCGGCTTTACATTCTTGTTACCGCGGCGGTTTTCGTCTCTCTTGATCTTCTTCTTGGGAGGAGCCGGCTTCTTGGCTTTCTTGGGAGGAGCCTGTTTCTTTACCTTCTTGGGAGGAGCCGGTTTCTTCTCTTTGATTTTCTTAGGTGCGTCCGGTTTCTTCTTGTTTTCTACGATAGGAGGACGACCGTCCTTACGGTCTGCAGCTTCCGTCTGAGACAGAGTTGCTCCGCAGACGCCGGTCATCAGCGTGAAAACGCCCAGCACGGCAGCTGTTTTCTTCAGAGAACTCCAGATTTTGTCCATTTCATATTTCATGGTGTATCCCTCCTTGAAATGTTGAGCACAGTATAGCAATGTAAAATGAAGAAAAAATGAAGATTTGTAAATAATCATTATATTTTCCATAGTTATTTTTTATGTCTGGGAAAAACGCTGGCCGCGTGTCGCCTTAATGAAACCAAACCGTTAGGTTTGGCATTCTTCATCAGCTTCCTTCTACACCGCCTTGTGGCATTGAGAGGAGAAGAGCTCCATTGTGGTGGTTGGCAGCTTGTAAGTGAAAAAAGGAGCATTAAAGAAAGAACTATCATGTCTTCATTGTTCCCGAATTATATTCTCCCTTTTAACCTTTCAGCCGGTTCCTGCAAACGACTTCATAAAATAAAACCGCCGCCAAATGGCACCAAACAGGACCATAAGGCGGCGGAATCCGGAACATCTGTTTTTTTAATCTAAATCATAGCGCTCCGGCGCGGTATTTTTATTTATCAAAATTGATGCGAGGAGCCGGTTTCTTCTCCTCCGTTTTGGGAGGGGCCTGCTTCTTTGCCTTTTTGGGAGGAGCTTGTTTCTTTACCTTCTTGGGAGGAGCCGGCTTCTTTTCCTTGATTTTCTTAGGAGCGTCCGGTTTCTTCTTGTTTTCCACAATAGGCGGACGGCCGTCCTTACGGTCTGCGGCTTCCGTTTGAGACAGGGTTGCTCCGCAAATACCGGTCATCAGCGTGAAAACGCCCAGCACAGCAGCAGTTTTTTTCATAGACTTTAAAATGGTATCCACACTATATTTCATGGTGTATCCCTCCTTGAGATGTTGAACACAGTATAGCAATGAAAAATGAAGAAACAATGAAAAACTGTAAAGAATTATTATATTTATCATATTCATTTTTTATAATAGAAAAATATTGCTGCCCGCCATCCGTCTGTGAAAGCCAAATTATAAAAGCAGTTTCTTGAATTCAGGTCAGAGGAAAGTTTAATCAAAAGCCGTAGGCATACCCCTCTGCCGAAGGCTTTACTATCTGAAGCTATCTGCTAACTGCCATCTGCTATCTGACTTTTAATTTCTCCCAACAATCTGCCCGCACTACAGTACTATCCACTACTCACTAGCCACTCTGCTGGTTCTTAATTCTTTGATGCGATTCTCATGCCTTTTGTGCTATCATGTTTTTGGAAATTTAGCGCATCAAAAAAAGAAGGGGTTAGAACAACATGGAACTGCAGCATCGGGTTGAACAAATGATAGAAGAAAACGGACAAGGGAATGTTTGCCTTTCTTTTATAGATCTAAAAACAGGAATTCATTTTTCCGTGTTCGGTGACAAGACTGTACCTTCAGCCAGCATCATCAAATTGCTGATCCTGGCCGAATTGCTGCGCAGAGTGGACGCAGGCGAAATGTCCCTCAATAAGAGAGTTACGGTTACGGAAAAAGACTGGACCGGCGGGGACGGCGTGCTTAAGGAGCTGGCTCCCGGGCATACGTTTACCCTGAAAGAACTGGCCACGCTCATGATCATTGTGAGCGATAATGAAGCAGCGAACCTTCTCATTGGTCTATTGGGCATGGATAACATTAACCGGATGGGCCGCCGTCTCGGTCTCAAAGCTGCCCGACTGGGACGCCGGATGATGGACGCAAAAGCGCTGCAGGAAGGGCGGGATAATTTTATCAGTTCGGATGATGCGGCGCAGATTCTGCAGAAAGTCTACGAGGGCAGCCTGGTCAGTAAGGAAGCTTCGGCTCTGATGCTGGATATTTTGAAACGCCAGCAGCAGGGCGACAGGCTGCAGCGCTATTTGCCGGAAGATGTGCCGCTTGCTCATAAATGCGGGGATCTTACGGGTGTTGAAAATGATGCGGGAATTTTTCTTTTTCCGGACCATCCTTACATTCTCGTGGCGCTCACAAGCAATCAGCCTTCTCCGGCTGCGGGAAAAGAAATTATCGGGAAACTTTCCCTTCTGGTTTATCAGCAAGTGATGAAAGGGTGAATGTGAATGGACAAGAGGACAATTTATTTGACCGGTGAGGCGCGTACCAGCCTGGATAATGCCATCACTCGAATCTATGGCATATTCTATATTGCCTTCGAGCTTACCAAGGATGGGGAAATCGTGGATGTCGACTGCAATGCGACCCTTTCGCTGACGCGTAATTTCATCAAGAAACTTTTTATGGCCCATAAATTTACGGAAAACGCCCAGATTGAAGCAGATATCAATGCCCGTTATTTCGGAACTTCATCTAAAGCCATCATTGCCGCCTATCATGATGCTCTGCAGCGTTACAAACAATTGGGATTATAAAACCGCTGGCCGCGTGTCGCATGCCATTATCCGCACGTGGAAGCAAAAATAACAGCACCAGCCCTCAGCCCTCTTATTTGCTAGTTAAGCCAAACCGTAAGGTTTGGAATTCCTCTGCCACCTCCGTCCTTTAGGAAGGAAGGACCACGAAGTGGGGGAGGAAAGTAAGTTAAGGGGGACCGCTTGCGGTGGGTGGTCAGTCAGACAACAAGAATTGGTCCGATAGAAACGCTGTTAAATCTACACTAACACCCCAATCGGGGCAGTAGTGACCCTCTTCGACGTCGCTGCGCGACATTGAAGAGGGAGGACCGCAGGAAGGCCCGATAGTATCGGGCCTTCCGGAAAGCGGTGGGTGATGGACAACTCTGCCGAAGGCTGAGACTAACTGCCAGCAATAATCTATCTCAAGAATCCGCCAATGTAGTTGCCCGCACTACAGTACTATCCACTATCACCTAGCCACCACTCCAATGTTCGGACGAAACTCGAAACTTCCCGCTTTATTAATGTAAAAATCCCGTAAATCATTTAAAAAATGGTTAAAAATCGAACAGATAAAAATATAAAAAATAAATTGTTCGTAAAAATGATAAAAAACACTAGCCGACATGAAAAGGTTGTGCTATAATAAGCCATGTAATTTAAATGACCCCTATTTATAAAACAAATAGGGCAGCTAATGAATCCGGCAGTTTCGCTGCTGCGGTTCATAGTAAAGATAGTAAAAGGCGATAGATAGGAAAGGGGTAATTATCATGTATGAAAAGGACCTGCTTTACGTTATTAAACCCAGCCAGCTGACGCCGGACACTCTGCGTGCCCTGCTGCTTCAGCATCCGGAAGTACAATTTGTGTCCTTTATGGGTATTGACTTTGCCGGCAATGACACGGATGAAAAAGTTCCTATCAGCGCCCTGCTGGACGATATGGATAAGATGCTCTACGACCATACGGCACAGACCGACGGTTCTTCCGTTGTACTGCCGGGCGTAGCATCGCTTTCTGATGCGCGTGTCGACATGGTAGCTGACCGCAGCGTCAACTGGTTTGTCGATTACAACCATGAAAACTTTGATGAAGAATCGGGCAAAATGATCGGCACCCTGCGTATTCCGTGCTTCCTGAAGCACAATAATGAATTCGTGGACTCCCGTTACATCCTGAAATCCACGCTGGAATATTTTGCCAAGGAATGCCTGGCAGCTATGAAGAGCGCCGGTACGGTTCCCGGTCTTGCCGTTGATCCGAAAGATATCGAAAAGATTGTTTTCACCAGTGCTACGGAACTGGAATTCTGGGTCAAGACCCCGCGTGAAAACGTGTCCAGAACTGACCTGTCCTCTTCTCAGGTTATGCAGGAACAGTATTGGCAGCGCACGCGCGGCAATGTCCGTACTTCTCTGGAACAAGCCGTTGAAGTGCTTGGCCTGTATGGTCTGCATCCGGAAATGGGGCACAAGGAAGTCGGCGGTGTCCGCGGCCAGCTCGATGCCAACGGCAATATGACCCATGTCAATGAACAGCTTGAAATCGACTGGAGATTCGATGAATCCCTCCAGGCAGCTGATAATGAAATCCTGGTACGTTCTCTTGTAAAGGAAATCTTCCGCAGCAACGGCCTCGAAGTTTCCTTCCTGGCAAAACCGATCTTTGGTGTAGCAGGAAGTGGTGAACATACCCACGTAGGTCTTGCAGCAAAAATGAAAGATGGTAAAATAGTAAATATCATGTCCCCTGCGGATATGAAGAACGACTATTTATCCGCCGTCGGTTATGGCGTACTGATGGGTATCCTGAAGAACTATGAAGTGCTGAATCCGATTGTGTCCTGCACGACCGATGCTTTCAACCGTCTGAGACCTGGTTTTGAAGCTCCTGTCTGCATCGTAACGAGTCTTGGCAAGACGAGTGCTGTACCTACGCGTAACAGAACCGTCCTGGCCGGCCTCATTCGTGACGTTGATAACCCGATGGCAACGCGTATCGAGATGCGTGCCCCGAACCCCTTCACCAACACCTACATGGCATTGGCAGGGTTCTATCTGGCTGCTCTCGACGGCGTCAAGGCTGTCCTCGCGTCCGGTAAATCCACGAAGGAACTGGAAGCGGAGATTTCCAAGAAGCCGGGCGAAGATGCTTCCTATCTGGAAAAAGACAGAGCCTACCGCTCTGAAGTCGACGTCTTTGAAGACTTTACTCCGGAAGAAAGAGACGCATACTTTGGCAAACCGCCGGCGACTGTTTGGGAGAACATGAAAGCACTGGAAAAGTATCCTGAAAAGGTAGCCGTTCTGACCGCAAGTGACATCTTAAAGCCAGTTTACCTGGAATCCTTCAAGGAAGGTGCCCTGCTCAGATGGAAGACCGAGCTCCTGACCCACATCATTCCGAAAGACCGTAAGGCTATCAAGGCCATGAAACCGGCTGAAGGAACCTCCACTGCCTGGGATGACGGCATGTGGCAGAGAGTGGAAGAACTGCGTGTCATGATTGCCAAGGATACTGATACGAGCACGTCTCTGTTCACGCAGATTAAAAAGGCATTTGCCGACGGCGATCTCGACAAGGCTTCTGATCTCCAGGTAACGCTGAATGCAAAAATGGAAGAATTAGAAGCATTGTATGCGGACTATACCGACAACATCATCTAATCCTTCCGCTTAGGGAGGTAGAGAGGCTGTGCACCGAAAGACATTGAGTCTTGTGCTGGCACTCCTCATTCTTCTGTGCACGCCCCTTACCGTATCTGCTGCCAAGCTGGTGGCCAAGTACGGGTCCAAGGGGCGCCGCGTGGAAGAAGTACAGTCGATGCTGTATAAGTTGAAATATTACCGCGGCGAGATTGACGGGGAGTATGGCAAACAGACCCGAAAAGCTGTAAGTTTGTTCCAAAAAAAGAATAAAAAGAAAATTACTGGCTCCGTAGATTGGCCCTTGTATAATCTGATGAGCAAGAAAAGCGGCCTTAGCTTCGGTCAGTATCGCAAGATATGGACCATGGAAGCAACCGGCTACAGTCCATCAGACCCGGGCGTGACAGGTATCACGTCGACAGGAAGGGTAATGCGACGGGGCATTGTTGCTGTGGATCCGTATATCATTCCCCTGGGGACACGACTTTACATTATGGGATACGGGGAAGGTGTGGCTGCTGATGTGGGCAGCGCCATCAAAGGCAACCATATTGACCTGGCGTTTATGAGCCGGAGAGAAGCCCTTCAGTGGGGCCGCCGGCGCGTACGTGTCTATATCTTGTAAGGAGTGAAGTTATGTTAACCGCAAAAGAAATCCGGGAATGGATGTACAATCGTTTTGAAGAAAATCCTTTTATGAAACTTGCCGATATTAAACTTTCTAAAGTAGAATGCGGCTATGTTGAGTTTACGATGGATGTGGATCCCAAAAAACACGGTAATCGCTATGGTGCCGTACATGGCGGAGCTCTTTTTACCATGGCGGATACAGCCATGGGCGCTGTCTGCTACAGTATTGGTGCTAAAGTCGTAACGCTGTCGGCTTCCATCAATTTCATTCGCAATACGAAGGAAAAAGAACAGCTTCTTGCCAAGGCAAGTCTTGTCCATGCCGGAAAGTCTACAATAGTCTGCCGGGTGGAAATCTTTGGACCTGATGGACGCAAGATGGTTGAAGTAACAGGTACCATGTTTGTCCTGGGTCATTTTGACGAGATTCCTCAAAAGTGGTAAAATTAGTTTGCTATGTGGCCGGGAGGATGTCCAGAGAGATGGACATTCGTCTCTTGAGTCAGAATATTTGCGCTCTTTGAATTTGGATTCCTAAAGTCATTAAAAATTCCAAACCCAGGAGGATGTTATGGATTTTGCATTGACCGATGAACAACTCGAATTGCAGGCACTGGTGAGAGATTTCGTAAATAAGGAGATTGTTCCCTATACCGACGAAATGGATAAAGCGAATGAGACCAGACCGGAGATCTTTAAGAAGGCTGCAGATATGGGTCTTCTGAACCTGGTCGTACCGGAAGAGTACGGCGGCCCCGGACTCGACAGCATTACCGTAGCAATGATTTACGAAGAACTTGCTAAGGGTTGTGCCGGTGTGGCTACCTCCATTGCTGCTAACGCCCTGGCTTCTTATCCTATTTTGATTGCCGGCAATGAAGAACAGAAAAAATATCAGTGCGATCTGCTGAACCGCGGCGGCCTCGCTGCGTTTGCCCTGACCGAACCGAATGCCGGTTCTGATGCAGGCGCCGTAGCTACGAAGGCTGTGAAAGACGGCGATCATTACGTACTGAACGGCAGCAAGGTCTTTATCACTAACGGTGGTATTGCCGACAGCTACCTTATCTTTGCTAATACCCGTAAGACCGGCGGTATCCGCGGTCTGACGGCATTTATCGTTCCGAAAGGCACGCCTGGTTTCCGTGTTGGCCGTAAGGAAGACAAGATGGGTATCCGTCCTTCCAATACGTGCGAACTGATTCTGGAAGACGTCGTCGTTCCGGAAAAGAACCGTGTCGGCCGTGAAGGCGGCGGCTTCCGTATCGCTATGAAGACTCTGGATTCGGCTCGTCCGTTTGTGGCGGCAGTTTCTGTGGGTCTGGCGCAGTCCTGCCTTGACATTGCAGCGCATTATGCACGTGAAAGAAGACAGTTTGGTCAGCCTATTGCTTCCTTCGAAATGATTCAGGCAATGGTAGCCGATATGGCTATGAAAGTGAACGCTGCACGTCTGATGGTTCAGCAGGCTTGCTGGATGCGTGATCAGGGCATGGAGTTCGGCAAGGAAGCAGCGATGAGTAAGTGCTTTGCTTCTGACGTTGCCATGCAGGTCGCAACGGATGCTGTCCAGATCATGGGCGGCTACGGCTACATGAAAGATTATCCTCTGGAAAAGAAAATGCGCGATGCCAAGATCCTCCAAATCTACGAAGGCACAAACCAGGTACAGCGCATGGTCATTGCAAACAAGATTCTCTACTAAAAATAAAAACGCAGGTCATCGCTTCGGCGATGGCCTGTTTTTTTATACGCAGGTCGCCGTCCGCCCGTGGAGGCAAAATTGCTTCCGCAATTTTGCTTTGAATAAACAAAAATAACAGTACCAGCCCTCAGCCCTCTTATTTGCTTAGTTAAGCCAAACCGTAAGGTTTGGAATTCCTCTGCCACCTCCGTCCTTTAGGAAGGAAGGACCACGAAGTGGGGGGAGGAAAGTAAGTTAGAGGGGGGGACCTCTCTGCGGTGGGTGGTCAGTAGGATAACAGGAATTGGTTCGATAAAGCGTTACTTTAATATGCCAAGTCAGAGGGGGAACCGCTTGTGGTGGGAGATGGACCTCTCTGCCGAAGGCCTGAACTAACTGCCAGCTATTTTCTATTTCTAGAATCCACAAGGTAACTGCCTGCACGATTGTACTAGCCACTACACACTATCCACTATCCACTTTTTCTACCATGCTGCCGCAGGCTTGTCGACGCAGTCGACCATAGCCTGTTTCATATTCCTCATGCGCCTGAATTGCCCGTCTGATTAGACTCTTGCAAGAAAATTGCGTCTTTTCCCGGTTGCGGAGGGGGAATTTCTGTCATATAATATTTTTTAAGGATATTGATAAGTGAGACAGCGTTTTTCTGCTCTCAGGGTATGGTGAGAAACGTGTCTCTAATTTTAAAATAGGAGTGTAAGAACCAAGATGAACAGCGAGAAATTATTGGCAGAAGCAAAAGAAGTAGTACGCGATTTAAGCGTGCGGGAACTCATCGAAGAAGCCATTCGCAACCACGAAGGGACTTTCTCCGACCGCGGCGCCCTGCGCGTAACGACGGGAACTCATACGGGCCGCTCCCCGAAAGATAAGTTCATCGTTGATACGCCGCTGACCCACGATATTGTAAACTGGGACAACAACCAGCCCTGCACGGAAGAAACCTTTGACCGCATTTATGCAAAATGCGAAGCCTATATCAAGACGCATAAGGTTTACGTGAATAACGTGCTGGCTGGTGCCGATCCTGACAACCAGATCCGTGTTAAATTCATTAACCAGATGGCCTGGCAGAGCCTCTTTGTCAGCCAGCTCTTCATCAAGACGGATGAACCGAGCACAGTACAGGAAAACTTTACCGTTATTTCCCTGCCGGATGTCGAAGCCGACCCTGCACTGGATCATACCAATTCCGAAACGTTCATCCTGCTGAACTTCGATAAGAACCTGATTCTGATTGGCGGCGGCCGTTATGCCGGCGAACTGAAGAAATCTATCTTCTCCGTCATGAACTATCTGCTGCCGCAGAAGGGCGTCCTCAGCATGCACTGCTCCTGCAACGAAGGACCTAAGGGCGATGTAGCCTTGTTCTTCGGTCTGTCCGGTACAGGCAAGACGACCTTGTCCGCCGACCCGAAACGTGCCCTGATCGGTGACGACGAACACGGCTGGGGCGACAGCGGCGTCTTTAACGTGGAAGGCGGCTGCTACGCTAAGTGCATTGACCTGACCGAAGAAAGCCAGCCGGAAATTTATGGCGCTATCAAATTCGGCGCTGTTATGGAAAACGTCATTGTTGACCCGAAGACCGGCGTACCTGATTTTTCCGACAGCACGCTGACGGAAAATACCCGTGTGGCTTATCCGCTGAACTATATTCCGAATGCCAAGATTCCGAGCCGTGCAGGCCATCCGAAGAATATCATTCTCCTGACGGCTGATGCTTTCGGGGTTCTGCCTCCGATTTCCAAACTGACGAAAGAACAGGCTATGTACCATTACCTGACCGGTTATACCAGTAAAGTCGCCGGTACGGAACGCGGTATCACCGAACCGCAGGCTACATTCTCCACGGCCTTCGGAGCACCGTTCCTGCCGCTGCAGCCTCTGGTTTATGCAAAGCTGCTGGGCGAACGCATTGCTAAGCATGATACGAACGTATACCTTGTAAACACCGGCTGGAGCGGCGGCCCTTATGGTGTCGGCAAGCGTATGAAGCTGGATTATACCCGTGCTATGATTCATGCCGCCCTGGACAACGAACTGGGTGAAGAAGGCTGGACGACGATGTCCATCTTTGGCCTGTCCGTGCCGAAATCCTGCCCGAACGTACCGAGCAATGTCCTGAACCCGAGAAACACCTGGGAAGATAAGGACGCTTATGACAAGACCGCCCGCAAACTGGCCGTTCTCTTTAACGAAAACTTCAAGAAGTTTGCCGGGAAAGTCACCGACGATATCGCATCCGCCGGCCCTAAACTGGACTAATTTGAGTGTTAAAAACCGTCTGCCATCTGGCAGGCGGTTTTTTTGTGTGCCTTTTCTTGGGACCTTCTTCCTCGCCGCTATGCGGCGACGGAGGAAGGGGAACCGCTTTGCAGTGGATGGTAGCCTAAAAATCGCTTTCCGCCGCCCGCAGCCCGTTGTCCGCCCGTGGAGGCCAAATTGCCATGGCAATTTGGCTTTGAAATTATAAAAACAGTTTCTTGAATTCAGAACGGAGGCTAAATGCTTGAAACTAAAGGCCGAAAGCGTCTTTTTATCGCCTCTCCGCTATCTGCTGCTATCTGCCAACTGCTAACGGCTGTCTGCCTTGGGATTTTACCCGACTATTTGCCCGTACGGGTGTACTAACCACTATGAACTAACCACTCACCACTCTCATCCCTTCTATCAATTTCCTTCCTGTGGTATAATAAATTTTCAATGGACTGGAGGTAACAGTAATGTTTACGATTAACTGTCCGACCGAAGCGGATACGGCACGAGTGGGAAAAGTGCTTGCCGGTGTTCTTTCAGACGGTGACGTGGTTCTTTTGAACGGCGACCTGGGAACCGGTAAGACTTCACTTGTGATAGCAGCCGCTTCCGCGTTGGGAATCGACCCGAAGGAAGTGACGTCTCCGACGTTTTCCCTGCTTAATATGTATCATGGCCAAGGAGTCGAAATCAAACATTTCGATTTGTACCGCATCAACTGGCCCGAGGAACTGGAAGATATCGGTTTTTCGGAATATGCCGGCCATGATGGGATTACGTTTATCGAGTGGGCAGAACTTTTTACGGAATATATGCCGGAAGAATCTCTGGAAATCAAAATCGAGAGAGTGGGGGACGGACGCAAGATGACGTTTATTCCTCACGGCAGTCATTATGAAGAACTATGCAGAAAGGTGCAGAAAGAGTGCTGACATTAGGGATTGATACATCAACAAAAGTATGTTCCGTGGCAGTCTGCGACGGAGAAAAAATATTGGGCTCCCTGGAAATCAATGTGGGGCTCACCCATTCGGAAGGGCTGGTGCCGCAGCTGGATACGCTGCTGAAGTTGTCCCGGGTGGATAAAAAGGATTTGGAACTGATCGCCGTAAGCCGCGGACCGGGTTCCTTCACAGGCCTGCGCATCGGTATGGCCACTGCTGAAGCATTGGCATACAGTCTGAACATTCCTCTGCGTGCGGTGGATACACTCAAGGTCATTGCCTACAATCTGCCGGTTGCCGGGGTGCTGCTCGCACCGGTGCTAGACGCGCAGAAGGGAAACCTGTATCTGGGGCAATATTTGTGGGAGAACGGAAGACTTGAAGAAGCGGCACCGGTCAGCATTGTACCGGGGAAGACGCTCATTGCGGAACTTGAAAAGAAGCCGTGGCCTTCCATCCTCATGGGCGAATGCCAGCGCGTACCGAAACATGAAGGACTGCTTGTGGCGATGGCTCCGGAAAGTGCCCGCATGCC
This sequence comes from Acidaminococcus sp., assembly GCA_022482815.1. NCBI lineage: Bacteria > Bacillati > Bacillota > Negativicutes > Acidaminococcales > Acidaminococcaceae > Acidaminococcus > Acidaminococcus sp. The sequence goes on along the minus strand of JAKVOM010000001.1, from coordinate 2,961,809 downwards.
GCGCGGCAGTTCGGCTGCTATTCTTGCTTCTCAGTCTTATGAAGCAGGGGACCTGCATGATTATTTCGGAATGGAACCGTATTATATCCGGCGCAGCGAGGCAGAGGAATTATGGGAAAAGAGACATCCAAAACAGTCCGGACGCTGACGGAAAGTGACCTTCCCTGGCTGCTGCCGATGGATGAAGCAAGTTTTCCCACAGTCTGGTCGAAAGCAGTATGGCAGGAAGAGCTCCATGGACGCCTGGCTCATTATTATGCTCTTTTGGAAGAAGATGTGCCTTTTGCCTACGGTGGTTTCTGGCTGGTCGCAGGAGAAGCGCAGATTATGCGCCTTGCCGTTTCTCCCACGCGGAGAGGCGAGGGACTGGGAATTTATCTCATGGAAACGCTCATGCAGAAGGCTAAGGCACTGGGAGCTGCGGAACTTACGCTTGAAGTACGCGAACACAATACGCCGGCACGCCGCACCTATCTTCATCTGGGACTTACGGAATGCGGGATGCGGCCTCATTACTATGAAGATACAGGGGAAAACGCTATTTTGATGCGCTGTTCCCTTTAAGAACGAAAGGATACTATGGAAAAAGAAATCAACATTTTGGGAATTGAAAGCAGCTGTGATGAAACGGCCGCTTCCGTCGTGAGAAACGGGACGGATGTGCTTTCCAATGTGGTTTCCACACAGATTGCCATTCACCGTAAGTTTGGCGGAGTTGTGCCGGAAATTGCATCACGCAAACATATCGAGCATGTCATGCCCGTCATTGACAAGGCGTTGAAGGATGCCAAGCTTTCCCTGGATGATATCGACGCCATTGCCGTAACCTATGGACCCGGCCTTGTGGGCGCGCTTCTTGTAGGACTGAGCGCCGCCAAGGGACTTGCTTTCGGGACGGGAAAGCCGCTTATCGGCGTCAATCACCTGGAAGGGCACGTGTTTGCCAATTTTCTTGCCGATAAGGAGCTGAAGCCGCCATTCTTGGCGCTTGTCGTTTCAGGCGGGCATACTTCACTTCTTGTGGTAGAAGATTACAACACGTTCCGTCCGCTTGGACAGACGCGGGATGATGCTGCGGGAGAGGCTTTTGACAAGATTGCCCGCTTTATGGGACTGCCGTATCCGGGCGGACCTGAAATCGAAAAGCTGGCTCTTAACGGGAATGCACAGGCTATTGATTTTCCGCGTCCGCTCTTGCCTGATAGCTTTGACTTCAGCTTCAGCGGGCTCAAATCTGCCGTCATCAATTATGTTCACACGGAAGAGCAGCGCGGTGCTGAGCTGAATCGGGCCGATGTCGCCGCTTCGTTCCAGCAGGCCATCGTAGATGTGCTCGTGACCAAGTGCAAAGAGGCGCTTAAGACAACGGGCCTTAAGAAAATTGTTCTTGCCGGCGGTGTTTCTGCCAATAAGCGGCTGCAGGAAGCACTGGCAGAAGGAGCGAAGGCCGTGGGCGCGGAGCTTGTTCATCCGACGCCGATTCTTTGCACGGATAATGCGGTGATGGTCGCTGTGCGCGGGTACTATCAGTACCTCAACCATGATTTTGCCGAGCTTACGCTGAATGCCGACCCGAACTTGAAATTGGGGGTTCAATAAGTAAGTGGTTTTTCGGAGAAATCGGGAAGAACACATATCAATTCGGAGTTCCTTCTGAAAAGGGAAGGAACTCTTTTTCTTGCAGGAGGGACATATGACAAAAGGAAAGAAAGCAGTCGCCATTGTGGCGGCAGTCGTGGTAGTGATTTGCTGCGCTTTGGGCGGCTGGTACCTGCATTATCGCAAATCGCCGGCTTATTCCCTGACGATGGCTGCCGAAGCTGTGGAGAAACATGACTGGGATACTTTTCAAAAGTACGTGGATACGGCAAGTGTGCTGGATCATTTTTATTATGATGCCATCAAAGAGACGCTGCGTGAATCTGATTTTTCGCCGGCCATGCAGGGCGTGGCCCTGCAGATGGCCGATTCGCTGAAACCACGCATCATTGACAGTTTGAATTACCTGGTGCGCACCTATGTGGAGCAGGGCAGTGTGAATGAAGCTGTGGTTCCCAAGCAGGAAGGCTCACTCGTCAATCCGATTCCTTACCGGATGCTGGGCGGCCTGGCACACCTTACGGGGAAACTCGAAACCAAAGAAGATGCCGACGGCGCCACTGTGACTACCTCCATCCATGATGATCGTGTGGGCGCTGATTTTCCCATTGTCATCCGTATGAAGAAAAATGATGATGGTTTCTGGAAAGCCGTCTCCTGGGAGAATGCCGGTGATTTTATGAGGCAGTGGCATGAAGCCGAACAGACGGCGCTGGCCTCCCTTAATGCACCGATTGAAGATCAACTGTCTCAGCTCGTCAAAATCGACAGCCTGAACGGACGGGTTGAGCCGGCGGATGCACTGGGAATTACGCAGCAGCTGCGGTTTGCCATCTCCGGTACTGTCAAAAGTGATAAGCCGGTCGTAGAAATTGACGGATACGTCAAGGCCAGTACCCCTGAGGGTGTTTCGGTGGCGGCCTCCTTTGAGCAGCATATGGAGGGCCTGACGAATGGGACGGTAAAATGGGATATGGCCCGTGAGCTCAGCCCCTTCGTGCAGTCTGATCTTACCGTTATGCAGGCTAAAAACCTGACGTGGGAAGGAAAAATCACCAAAGTTGTCTTTAGTGATGGAAGCAAGATTGAAACGTATAAGGAATTACCGGAGAAAAAATAGAAAAGATTTTATCGAGCGGCTGGGACGAAAAAACGCAGCCTGCTTTGCGATGGGTGATGGACCACTCTGCCGAAGGCTGTGACTAACTGCCAGGTCCTTTCTTCCTCAAGAATCCGCCAAGGCAGCTGCCCGCACGATTGTACTAACCACCATCCACTACCCACTGTTTTTTCTTCTTCGCCGCCGAAGGCGGCCACAGCGTCACAGCTTTCTTTTCGCGCGAAGCGCCGCCGCTTTTAATCGCCTTTCCCGTTTTTTCTATTTTGTTCCTTCTTTTTTCATTGTTTCTGACCATAAGATTATGTATAATATCAATAATTGACTTGTCATTCAGCTGCTGAGTCTACCCATCTATCTTACGTTGCATCAAGGAGCGTTTATTTATGCAATCTGACATATCGAACAGATCATCGCTGCATCATCAAAAGCGATTTATCGAACATCATATGAGTTATTTTCTGCCGGCTATCTACATGATTACCGACTGGCTTTTTATTCTGTTGGCAGAACATATTTCCATTGTGCTTCGGAATTGTCTGACGGGAAACACTTCACTTCACATTGCATGGGCGAATCAGTACCTGGCATTTCCTTTGATTTTCATCGCGTTTTTGCGTCATTCCGGCGTTTACCAGAAACCGATGGGAATCTGGATCAAGATGGAACGGATTTTCTGGAGTTCCGTCTATGCGATGATCCTGATTGTCTTTCTTGTGTACGCAACCCATATTGCTAATTCGACATCACGTCTTTTTATCGTCTTTCTGGCCTTTTTCGCCTTCTTGTTCCTCTGTCTGTCCCGTGTTATTATCGCTAAAATCCTTAACTGGGCGGGCGTTGGAAATTATCCGGTGCTGCTTGTGGGTGCCGGCAAGACTGCTCAGCTTCTGCTGCGCGGCGTAAGGGAAGATATTGGTCTGAACTTCCATTTTGTCGGATACGTCGATGATGCCGGAGAACGGAAAGAATACGTCGGTGAGCTGCCCTATCTGGGCACCTTTGACAATATCGAGCAGGTAATTGCCGATACGCGGGTCAACGATGTCATTATTGCCACACCCGGTCTGACGCCGGACAAGCTGGATTCCTTGATTTACCGGATTCAGCCGCTTGTCCGCAATCTGGCGTTTGTCCCGGACCTCATCGGTCTTCCTGTGAACGGCGTTACCGTAGAAAGTATGTTTAATGAGCGTCTCCTTTTAATGGGACTTCGCAATAATCTGGCTCGCCGTTATAACAAAATTGCCAAGTATATCTTTGATATGGTGCTGACGACCATAGGTGTGATCTGTATCAGCCCGATTTTATTGCTGCTTGCGATTTTGATTCGTCTTGATTCGCCGGGACCGATTATTTTTGCGCACAGGCGTATCGGTCAAAACGGCAAGGAATTTCCCTGCTATAAGTTCAGGACCATGTGCGTCGATGCTGACGTTAAATTAAAGGAATATCTGGCCGCCAATCCGGAAGCCCGGGAGGAATGGGAACGGGATTTCAAACTCAAGGATGATCCCCGTGTGACGCGGGTAGGCCGCGTTCTGCGCAGAACGAGTCTTGACGAGCTGCCGCAGCTCTTTAACGTGCTCAAGGGGGAAATGAGTCTTGTCGGGCCGCGCCCCATTGTAACGGCGGAAATTCCCCGCTACGGCAACTACATTGCCGATTTTTATATGGTTCGCCCTGGCATTACAGGCATGTGGCAGGTAAATGGCCGCAGCGACACGACGTATGAAGAACGTGTGCAGATGGATTCCTGGTATGTCAGGAACTGGTCCGTCTGGCTGGATTTGTCTTTATTGTGGAAGACATTCAGTGTCGTTTTACATCATAAGGGCGCTTACTGATGAATTTACAGCTTCAGCCTCATTTCCCATACACTTGGGAAAAAGGGGCTGACCGGCTGTGTGAATTTGCTTATTGACTGCTGACTGCCGGCTTTTATGCTGCGGTGGCTGATTGTCAGCCGCCGGCTGCCGGCCACTGGCTTCAAAGCTGCCAGACTGTGAAAACGTGCTGCTTTGGCAGCTCTTACGGGTTACTCTTTCTGAGGCTGCCAAGCTGTGGAATCGTGCTGCTTTGGCTGCTGATTGCCGGAGGCTTGCCGCTGGCGGCTGTTTTCGTATTGCCTCCGGCTCCTGGCTCCTTTGTTCACTTTTTTTACGATATCCTGTATCCTGTGAACGGATGTCGTTTTTTGTTATACTATAAGACAGTAACAGTTCAATCTGATTGATGATCTGTCTTTTATCAGGCTTTTTATTATAGTGGGGGAACAGAATCATGAAAGATAAAGAGAAAATAACAATCGCAGTGGCAGGAACGGGCTACGTAGGATTATCCGTGTCCATTATCCTGGCACAGCATCATCCTGTATATGCTGTCGACATCAATCCTGAAAAAGTCGACAAGATTAATCATCATGTTTCGCCCATTGTCGATAAGGAAATCGAAGACTATCTGGCTGAAAAACCGCTGAAGCTGACGGCTACCACGGATGCCGCCGAAGCATACGGCAAGGCAGATATCGTTGTGATTGCCGTGCCGACGGACTATGATTCCGAACGGAATTTCTTTGATACGTCAGCCGTCGAAACAGTTGTGGATCTGGTCAGAAAGTATAATGACAAGGCACTCATCATCATTAAATCCACGGTGCCTGTAGGATACACCCGCCAGCTGCGGGAAAAGACCGGTTACGAGCGCATTCTCTTCAGCCCGGAATTCCTGCGGGAAGGCAAAGCCCTTTATGACAACCTGTATCCCAGCCGGATTATTGTTGGTACCAATATGAATAACGCCGAACGAAAAGCCGATGCAGAGCTGTTTGCCTCACTGCTGCAGGAAGGGGCTATCAAGCAGGATGTGCCTGTTCGTATTATGGGTACGACCGAAGCCGAAGCGGTCAAACTTTTTGCCAATACCTATCTGGCACTGCGTGTTGCTTACTTCAACGAGCTCGATACGTACGCCGAATTAAAAGGCCTTGATACGCGGTCTATTATCGAAGGCGTATGCCTTGACCCGCGTATCGGGACGCACTACAATAACCCGTCTTTCGGGTATGGCGGATATTGTCTGCCCAAGGATACAAAGCAGCTCCTCGCTAATTATTCCGAAGTACCGGAGAACTTGATTGAAGCTATCGTTCGTTCGAACAGGACCCGTAAGGATCATGTCGCCAGTCAGGTACTCAAAAAGGCTGGGTACGACCCCATGAAGGACAGCCGCGACAATATCGTCGGAGTCTTTCGACTGACCATGAAATCTCACAGCGATAACTTCCGGCAGAGCTCTATCCAGGGCATCATGAAACGTATCAAGGCAAAGGGTGTGCCGGTCATTGTCTATGAACCTACACTTCCTGACGGAAGCAGGTTCTATAACAGCCTTGTTGTCAACGATTTGGCAGAATTCAAGAAGCGGAGCAAAGTGATTATTGCCAACCGCTTCGAACACGTACTGGATGATGTGAAGGATAAAGTCTATACGCGTGACCTCTTCCAGCGGGATTAAGAGAAAGGTGCCGAGGCGCTGCGCCTCATTAAATGCAGCGGCAGCTAGCGACTGTCCAAAGCGCAAAGGAGAAGAAAACCATGGTAGAGAACTTTGAATTTCATACCCCGACACGGGTGGTCTTCGGACGCGATACGGAAAAACGCACCGGGGAACTCGTTAAGGCATTGGGCATCCATAAGGTGATGATTATTTACGGAGGCGGCAGCGCCATCCGGAGCGGCCTCGTGGACCGCGTGAGGGCGTCGCTTGACGCGTCCGGAATTGAGTACACGGAACTAGGCGGAGTAACGCCGAATCCGCGTCTTTCCTTTGTGTATAAAGGCATTGAAAAAGGCCGGGCTGAAGGTATAGAGATGCTGCTTGCCGTGGGCGGCGGCAGTGTCATTGATGCTTCCAAGGCTATCGGCTATGGCCTTGCCAATGCAGGCGACGTATGGGATTTTTATGATTTCAAACGGAAGGCCAAGGCCTGCCTGCCGGTCGGTGTGGTGCTGACTATTGCGGCAACGGGCAGTGAAATGAGTGATTCCTCTGTAATCACTAACGACAAGACTCTGGATAAACGAAGCTATAACAATGATCTGGGGCGTCCTGTGTTTGCTGTGATGAACCCGGAACTGACGATGACGCTGCCGGCTTATCAGACGGCCTGCGGCTGCTGCGATATTATTATGCATACGCTGGAACGGTATTTTACCAACGGCGGGCAAATGGAACTGACTGATTCGATTGCAGAGGCACTGCTGAGGACTGTCATGAAGGAAAGCCATATTTTGAAGGAACATCCTGACGATTACGATGCCCGTGCTGAAGTCATGTGGGCCGGCAGTTTGTCCCATAATGACCTTACGGGCTGCGGCCATACGAATCGGGATTTTGCGACGCATCGCCTGGAACATGAAGTGAGCGGACTTTTTGATGTGGCGCACGGCGCCGGCCTGACTTCTCTGTGGGGCAGCTGGGCCCGTTACGTCTACAAAGACTGTCTGCCGCGCTTTAAGCGTTTTGCTCTGAAAGTGATGGACGTTCCGGAAAATGGCACGGATGAAGAGATTGCCCTTAAAGGCATCAGTGCCATGGAAGATTTCTTTAAATCGATGGATATGCCGCTGAATTTCCATGAACTCGGCATTCATCCGACGGAAGAGCAGCTGCGCGAACTGGCACACCGCTGCAGTGTGACGGCCCATGATCATCTGGGGTCTGCCAAAGTGCTGCACGAAGCGGATATGTATGCCATTTATAAAGCCGCTGCAGAAAAATAATCAAAAAAGGGGGTGTGGGGGAAATATTTATCTTTCACAACCCCTTTTTCTTTTCACCGACGCTTCGCTTTTGTAGAATCAAAAGTGGCTGCACCAGCCCTCAGCCCTCTTGTTTTTTTGATAAAAAATAAGAGGGGGGACCGCTTGCGGTGGGTATTCAGTCGGATAACAGGAATTGGCTTCGATAGAACGGCTACTTTAGCATAGAAATTCAAGGGGACCGCAGTCAGCACTGACGGTAGGAAGCGCTGACGATTGCGGTGGAAGATAGCTCCTTTTTCTGGGTACTGACCTCATTGCGGCCACTCATCACTTACTGACCACCACTTTCCCCACTACAGAACATTACACTCGTAACAAATATAAACAACTGAATTTTACTTTTCCTTTTTTTGTCTTTATTTTATTTAATTCAAGTATAAATGTGATAAAATAATTGCATAAGCTGTTTTGGACAGAAGGAATTTTGCCTTTTACGGCGAAATAACACGAAAAGAAACGGAGTGCTGGATTCGGTCCGGAGTTTCCGGATCCTTGCCGAGAATTTTTCATACTCAGGTTATCGCTCAGCGTCATAAGTCCAGTCTTAGAAAGAAAACGGGAATACAGGCAGCAGGTGGCTTTGCTGCAGGTTCTCGGTTCCTTTCGCAGATGGCAGCGCGGATTATTTCAATAAGCATACCCAAAACAGGAGGCGATTACTTTTGAGAAAGATTGAATGTCTTGCCATGATCCTTGCCGGGGGAAAAGGCAGTCGACTCGGTGTGTTGACAAAGAATATGGCAAAACCGGCGGTTCAGTTTGGGGCCAAGTACCGCATCATTGACTTTACCCTTAGTAACTGCCGCAATTCCGGGATTGATACGGTGGGTATTCTGACCCAGTATCAGCCCCTCGAACTCAATTGGTACATTGGTAACGGCAGTAGTTGGGACCTTGACAGTGACAATGGCGGTACGTTTGTGCTTCCACCGTACATGAATGATAAGGATTCTTCCAACTGGTATCAGGGCACCGCTGATGCAATTTACCAGAACCTGAATTTTCTTGACATGATCAATCCGAAGTATGTACTTATTCTTTCAGGCGACCATATTTATACGATGGACTATGGGACGATGCTGGCCTTCCACAAGAAACACAAGGCAAAAGTGACGGTCAGCACGCTGCGCGTGCCATTGTCCGAAGCCACTCGTTTCGGCATCATGAATGCCGGTGACAATATGCGCATCAAAGAATTTGAGGAAAAGCCGGCTCACCCGAAGAGCGACCTGGCTTCCATGGGGATTTATATCTTCGATAAAGATGTCCTCAAAAAATATCTTGTCGAGGATGCTGCCCGTGAAGATTCGGATCACGATTTTGGGAAGAACATCATTCCGCGTCTGCTGCAGGACAATGTCCCGGTCTATGCCTATCCGTTTGAAGGGTACTGGAAGGACGTGGGAACATTTGAAAGCCTGTGGCAGGCCAATATGGACCTCTTGTCGGATAACCCGCCAATCAGCCTGAACAATCCGAAATGGCGTATTTATTCGGGCAGTCAGGCCCTGCCGCCTCACTATGTAGGCCCGAAGGCATCGGTTATCAGTTCTCTTGCCGGTGAAGGTTCTGTCATTGAAGGAAAAGTCTATCATTCTGTAGTCTTCTACAGTGTTGTCATCGAGGAAGGCGCAGAAGTCATTGATTCCGTCCTGATGCCGGGCACGGTCGTCAAGAAGGGCGCTGTCGTGGATCACTGCATCTTAGGCGAGCGGTGTCTCGTGGAATCCGGATGCGAGATTCATGGAAAGGCCGGTGCCATCAAAGTCTTTGGCAACGATGCCATTATTCCGGGACCGGAATTCATGCAAAAGACGGAAACTCTTCTGAAGGGCGCTAAATCTGATAAAGAGAAGGGAGAGGTTGTCAATGGATAACAATATCATTGGGCTCATCAATCTGCGCGATCCCAATTTTATGACCGAACTCAGCCAATCCCGCCCGATGGCTTCCCAGCCGTTTGCTGGCAAATTCCGTCTGATTGATTTCGCCCTTTCTACAATGGTGAACGCCGGAGTGGATACGGTGGGACTGATCCTTCCGTTCCACAGCCGTTCCGTGCTGGATCACGTTCGTTCCGGTAAGGAATGGAACCTTGCTCGCAAACAGCATGGTCTGTTCTATCTGCCGGTCGATGAGGAAAAGGAAATCACGAATCCTCAGCCGGGCGATGTGAGAACTTATTACAAGAACCTGCAGTTTGTGCAGCGTGAAATGAACCATTATCTGCTCCTTTCGAGCTGTAATGTGGTTCATAATATTGACTATGACGAAGTTTTGCATTATCATCGTGCCCATAACGCCGATGTGACGCTGGTCTATAAGACGCTTGATGAAGACAGTCCCGGAGAAGGGTATATCATGAACGTCGACGGCGGCGATCATGTAACCAAACTCTCCAAGGTGCAGGATGCCAAGAAGGGCGATAAGCTCTATCTTGACAGTATGCTCATGGACGGCGATCTCTTCATCGCCCTCGTACGGCGCGCTTTTGCGCAAAATCCGAATCAGTATCTGAATGATGTGCTGAGCCGTAACGTGGGTCATCTCCGGGTCTACGGATATGAATACAAGGGGTATGCGAAACGCATCAATTCGCTGAAGAGCTACTTCGCAGCGAATATGGATATGCTGAAACTCGAAAACTGGAAAGCCGTATTCCGTCAGGAACGCAAGATTTACACGAAGGTCAAGGATGAGGCTCCGGCCAAGTTCAAAGCCGATGCCCGTGTGACCAACTCTCTGATCGGTGATGGCTGCATCATTGAAGGAACGGTCGAAAATTCCATTCTCTTCCGCCGCGTGCGTGTCGGGAGAAATGCAGTCGTCCGGAATTCCATCATCATGCAAAATTCTGTAATCGGGGAAGAAGCCAGGGTGGATGGTGTCATCTGCGATAAAAACCAGGAAGTGCAGCCGGAAGCCTGCCTGCGGGGAACAAAGGAAGCTCCTGTCTGCATTACCAAGTATGAAGTTGTGTAAGCTGGATAGATGAGGAGGGCTGCCTTCGGCAGTCCTCCTTCCCATCATAGTGATTTGATTTATCCGGGAGCCCGGATTTAAGAGAACGTGGCGCAAATCCGGGCTGCCTTATGAACCAATGCGAATGATAGGAAGAAAAAACGGGTGCAAAAGTATGTACCTGTATGAATGAGCGTCTTTTTTGGATGGAAAGTAGGGTTTATTACGAAAAAGTGGAAGAGCAAGAGAGAGTTTAAAACCTTATTTATACAAAAGGCAAAAGTTTTGTTTGATAAGGAAGTCAAGGAACTTGACAAGAAGGATGTGTACATCGTTCTTGCTAACATGCTGAAAGATTTGATGTTTGATGACTGGATGGCGACGGAACGCCGTTATGATGCCGAAGGTACGCGTCAGGTCTATTACTTCTGCATCGAGTTCCTGCTGGGGCGTCTTCTGGACGCCAATTTATTGAACTGCGGCATGGAAGATCTGGCCCGCAGTGCCCTGAAGGATCTGGGGTTTGACCTTGATGAAATCATGCCGATGGAAACCGACCCGGGGCTTGGCAACGGTGGCCTGGGCCGCCTTGCCGCCTGCTTCATCGATTCCATGGCTGCGCTGCAGCTCCCGGGGAACGGCTGCAGCATCCGCTATCAGTACGGCCTGTTCGACCAGCGTATCATCGACGGCCAGCAGGTAGAACTGCCGGATGCCTGGCTGCGTGACGGTTTCCCTTGGGAAACCAAGCGCTCCGACAAGGCGGTCTATGTCCGCTTTGGCGGCAATGCGTATATGCGCCCGGGCCGCGATGGCAATCTGGAATGCATCTATGAAAAGTTTGATTCCGTACGGGCTGTTCCCTATGACGTACCCGTTCCGGGGTATCACAACCATACGGTCAACAACCTGCGTCTCTGGAAAGCCGAGTATACGACAGAAGGTATCTACAGTCAGCTGCGCTATGGCGATTACCGCCGTGCCCTTCGTTACAAGGATGTGACGCAGCAGATTTCCCGGTTCCTGTATCCGGATGATTCTACTATAGAGGGACGCAGACTGCGCCTTTTGCAGGAATATTTCCTCGTTTCCGCAGGCGTGCAGAGCATCATGCGGCACTTTAAGAGTCATCACGGAGATCCCCGCGAATTTGACAAATACAATGCCATTCACATCAACGATACACATCCGGCTCTGGTCATTCCGGAACTGATGCGTATCCTGATGGATGAGGAAGGCCTTTCCTGGGATGAAGCCTGGACCATTACCAAAAATTCTGTGGCGTATACAAACCATACAGTCATGCCGGAAGCTCTCGAACAGTGGCCGATTTCGATGTTTCAGCCGCTGCTGCCGCGAATCTATCTCATCCTGGATGAGCTGAACCGTCGCTTCCTTGAAAAATACCGTGAGAAGTTTCCGAATCGCGAGGACAAAGCGGCCTCTGTAGCCATTTTGTGGGGCGGACAGGTTCGCATGGCTAACCTCGCTGTTATCGGCAGCCATAGTGTGAACGGCGTGGCCAAACTGCATACAAAGATTCTTGAAACAAGCACGCTGAAGCAGTTCTATGAAATCTATCCGGAGCGCTTCAGTAATAAAACGAACGGGGTTACACACCGCCGCTGGCTCCTTGAATCGAACCCGCCGCTGGCTTCCCTGATTTCGGATGCCATTGGCTCCAGCTGGATCAAAAAACCGTCCCGCTTGGAAGAATTGATGGATTTCCGTGATGATCCGGTCTTTCTTGAAAAGCTGGGTCTTGTGAAGCAGGGCCGCAAAAATGCACTGGCCGAATGGCTCTTTAAGACAAAGGATATCAAGGTCGATCCGCTTTCTGTGTTTGACATCCAGGTCAAGCGGTTCCACATGTACAAGCGTCAGCTCTTGAATATCCTTCATGTGTACTATTTGTATCGTCATTTGCTTGATGATCCTAATTTCATCGAAACGCCGCAGACGTTTATCTTCGGCGGCAAAGCAGCTGCTTCTTACGGCGAAGCAAAGATTGTCATTCGCCTGATCCATACGGTGGCACGGCTTATCGACCGGGAACCGAATGCCAGAGCCAAACTGAAGGTCATCTTCCTTGAAAACTACAATGTTTCCCTCGGACAGCGTCTTTTCCCGGCAGCCGATGTCAGTGAACAGATTTCTACGGCCGGCAAGGAAGCTTCCGGCACGGGTAATATGAAGTTCATGATGAACGGCGCTATTACCCTGGGTACGCTGGACGGAGCCAACGTGGAAATCTATAACCGTGTAGGCGATGAGAACTGTGTAATCTTTGGCCTGCGGGCAAATGAAGTGCAGAAATACTACAATGAGGGCGGTTATTCTTCCTGGGATTTGTACCGGAATGATGCCGATATCCGCATGATCATGGACGTCCTCAAGGAAGAACCGATGTATGGACAGCTCTATGAAGCACTGCTCGCAAGAAACGACGAATTCTTCGTCCTCAAGGATTTCAAGTCCTACTGCGCGGCTCATGAAGAGGTCCTGCGGCGCTATGCTGACCATATGAACTGGCTCAAATCCAGCACGGTCAACATCGCTCAGTCGGGATATTTCTCCAGTGACCGCACGGTGACCAAATATGCCGAAGATATCTGGCATATCAAACCTGTGAAAATCTGATTCGTAAAAGGAGTGAAACAGTTATGCATCTGAATGCCATAGATACATACAGCATGTACCTGTTCCATAACGGAACGAATTACAACAGTTACCGTTTGTTCGGGGCTCATAAGACTGTGTGGCAGCACAAGTCCTGCGTTCGTTTCGCCGTGTGGGCACCGCATGCTCAGGCAGTCAGTGTCGTCGGCGATTTTAACGACTGGGATGCTTCCAAAAATCCCATGGAGCGCGCCGATGATAACGGTATCTGGAAAACGTTCATTCCGGGTCTTAAGGAAGGTACAATCTATAAATACGCCATCAAGACGGCAGGAGGAGAAACCATCCTGAAAGCCGATCCGTACGCGTTCCAGGCCGAAGTTCGGCCGAACACAGCTTCTGTTGTGGCATCCATGAGTTACAAATGGAAGGACAGCAAGTGGCGTAAGGCGAAGGCCGCAAAGAGCTCCTATTCGGGGCCTATGAACATCTATGAAGTTCATGCCGGTTCCTGGCGCCGCCATAAGGATGGCACGCTTCTTACGTACCGGGAGCTTGCGGATGAACTCGTACCGTATTTGGTGGATATGCATTATACCCATGTGGAATTCATGCCGCTGTGCGAATATCCCTACGATGGCTCCTGGGGTTATCAGGCAACGGGCTATTTTGCCGCTACGAGCCGGTACGGGGCACCGGAAGATTTGATGTATCTTGTCGACAAATGCCACCAGAACGGCATCGGCGTACTGCTTGACTGGGTACCCGGTCACTTCTGCCGCGATGCCCACGGCCTCCGTTATTTTGACGGGGAGCCGCTTTATGAATCGGGTAATCCGATGCTGGCGGAAAACAAAGACTGGGATACGATGAACTTTGACTACGGACGCTCCGAAGTGCGGAGTTTCCTGATTTCGAGTGCACTCTTCTGGCTCAGGGAATTCCATATGGACGGTCTGCGCATCGATGCCGTGGCCAATATGCTGTACCTCGACTACGGGCGTAAGGACGGCGAGTGGCAGCCGAATAAGAACGGCGGCCGCGAAAATCTTGAGGCCGTTGCTTTCCTGCAGCAGCTCAATACGGCTGTGTTTGCAGAAGAACCGCAGGCCCTCATGGTAGCCGAAGAATCTACAACCTGGCCGCTCGTTTCCCATCCGGTCAGCGATGGCGGACTGGGCTTCAACTACAAATGGAACATGGGCTGGATGAACGATATGCTGCGTTACATGTCCATGGATCCGGTTTATCGTAAATACAACCAAAACCTGATTACGTTCTCGCTGTATTACGCGTTCTCGGAGAATTTTATCCTTCCGCTTTCTCACGACGAAGTCGTGCACGGCAAAAAGTCGCTGCTCGATAAGATGCCGGGAGATTACTGGAAAAAGTTCGCCGGTCTGCGTGCCTTCTATGCGTATTGGATGAGCCATCCCGGCAAGAAGCTGCTCTTTATGGGCGGTGAATTCGGGCAGTTCATTGAATGGCGCTTTGCCGAGGGCCTTGACTGGCTGCTCCTCGATTATCCGATGCATGCGCAGATGCAGCAGTATGTGAAGGCGCTGAACCAATACTATCTGGACCATCCGGAATTCTATGAAGTCGATTATGACTGGAAGGGCTTCGAATGGATCAGCTGCGATGACACGGATAACAGCGTTATCGCCTTTATCCGCCGCGGCAAAAATCCGGACGAGCGGACGATTGTTGTCTGCAACTTCACGCCGGTCGTGCGCTACGACTACCGCATCGGTGTCGATAAGCCCGGTACGTACCGCGAAGTCTGGAACAGTGATGCCAAGGAATTCGGCGGAAGCGGAGTTCGCTCGGGCACTGAGAAAGACGGAGAAGTCCTGATAGAGAGTGAGCACGTGGCTATGCACGGGCGTGAGCAGTCACTGGTGCTGACGCTGCCGCCGCTTGCCGTGATTTACCTCAAACAATTACAGCCTGAAAACGCCGAAAAAGCTCCGGTCGCATCTAAGGCTGAGCATATAGAATCTGCAGCTGTCGTCCGTAAGACGAAAGCTGCACGGAAAACCGGAACGCGCCGCAAGACCGGAGCGCGAAAGAAGGCAGCACCGAAACAAGCTGCCGCGAAGGAGAAGTGAGTCAGTCATTTCCTTCGCAAGGCGAATGAATCAACGTTTTTAAAGACACTGTAAAACTACCAATGATCAACAATGGCCTCAATGGCATTGTGCAGATGAAGGAAAGTGAGGTTGAGTTTTATGAAAGTGTTGTTTGCAGCTTCTGAAGCCGCGCCCTTCATCAAAACGGGAGGGCTGGCCGATGTAATGGGTGCACTGCCGGCGCAGCTGCGCAGACAGGGCGTGGAGACCGCACTGGTAATCCCTAAGTATGAGGCGATTGCTGAAAAGTACGATGACCAGATGGAAACGGTCTATACCGGTGAAGTGGATCTGGCTTGGCGTAAGCAGTACCTGGGCGTTCAGAAAATCGTCGTAAACGACGTGCCGGTCTACTTTATTGACAATGAGTATTATTTCAAACGCTCGGGACTCTATGGGTATTATGATGATGCAGAACGCTTTGCTTACTTCAGCAAGGCAATCGTGGAAATGCTGCCTCATATCGGTTTCAAGCCGGATATTATTCACAGTAATGACTGGCATACCGGTCTTGTCGGCGTTTACCTCAAGGAAGTCTATCAGAAGGATCCGTTCTATGCGGATATGAAGAGTGTATTTACCATTCATAATATTAAATATCAGGGCATCTTCGGCCGCGAGGTCGTGGCAGATGTACTGGGACTTCCGATGGAATTGTTCGATGACGGCCGTATCGAAAACAGCGGCTGCGTGAACTTCCTGAAAGCAGGCATGAATTACGCGGATCACATCACGACCGTAAGTCCGACGTATGCCGGAGAAATCCGGTATCCTTATTTTGGCGAGGGCCTTGATGGGTTTGTCCGGATGTGTGCCGGCAAACTCAGCGGCATCGTGAACGGAATGGATGAAAACACCTATAATCCGGCTACCGACCCGTATATTCCTTACAAGTATGATGTTTCTAACGTCTTTACGCAGAAACCGCTTGATAAGGAGGCCCTGCAGAAGGAACTGGGTCTGCCCCAGGACCGCCGTAAACCGATGTTTGCCATGATTTCCCGCCTGGTGGAAGCCAAGGGACTGGATCTTGTGACCTTCATCATGGACGAACTCATGCAGGAAGATGTACAGTTTGTCGTCGTCGGCACGGGCGACCAGAAGTATGAACAGGCCCTGCAGGCTCTGGACAACCGTTATCCGGACAAGGTCTCGGTCAATATCCGCTTCAGCGAAGAACTGGCCCACAAGGTCTATGCCGCCGCGGATATGTTCCTCATGCCGTCTCGCTATGAAGCCTGCGGCCTCAGCCAGATGATTGCCATGAAATATGGTACGGTGCCGGTGGTTCGCGATATTGGCGGACTGAAAGATACGGTACAGAACTATGATAAGTTCAGTGGCGAGGGTAACGGCCTGAAGTTTACGAACTTCAATGCCCATGAACTGCTCTTCACGGCCAAGAAGGGCCTCGGATTCTATGAAGAAGACCAGCTTTGGGAAAAACTCGTGAAGAACGCTATGATGACTGACAACAGCTGGACGAAATCGGCTCAGGCTTATGAAGCGCTGTATGAAACTCTTCTGAAAAAGACTTCGGCCGAAAAGAAGGCTGAACCGGCTGCGGAAACTGCTGCTAAAGCAGAAACGGCTCCGGCAGCAGAAAAAGCAGAACCCGCTGCACCGAAAGCCGCAGAGAAGACGGCTGCACCGGCTGCTGCTCCGAAAGACACCGCTGAGAAAGCCGAACCTCAGATGGCACCGGCCAAGAAAGCGGCTGCTAAGAAGACCGTCCATAAGCGGGCTCCCCGCAAAAAGTCGGCTTCTGCCGCTAAAACGAAATCGACCCGCAAGACCGCAACTCGTGCCAAGGCTCCAAAAGCCGCTGAAAGCACAAAGAAATAAGGAACATCTATCGTGAAGACACTGTTATATCATGATTCACGCAATACAGCTTACCGTTTCCCTTTCGGGGCAGTACCTGCGGGCACTGCCGTCACCCTGCGCCTTGATGTGCAGGGTGACGGAACGGAAGCTGTTTTTTTGCGTTTATGGATTGACGACAAAGAAGTACGGTATCCCATGACCTGCCCTGATGAGCCGCCTGTTGATCCGGCGCGTCCCCTTGACGAGCAGAAAACGGAATGCCGTGATTCCGATACAGAAGAAAAAGAAACTGATTCCGTCCGGAATCGCCGCTATGAAGTGACGTTCCGCGTCCCGGACAAAGGCTGCCTTGTCTGGTATTACTTCGTCGTACAGACGGACAATACCGTCACTTATTACGGCAATAACAAGGCACAGCTCGGAGGCGTCGGAGATCTTTCACGGGAAGCTCCGCCGTCGTTTCAGATTACTGTCTATGACGCGGATGCTGTGACGCCGGACTGGCTGAAGCATGCCATTATCTACCAGATTTTCCCGGACCGCTTTAACCGAGGCGATGTTCCGGCGGAACGTTTTCTCGGCAAGTCGGGCGCCGTCGTGCACAGCGCCTGGGATGGTGAGCCGGCTTACGGCAGGGACAGCAGGGGTAATGTCCTGTATTATGATTTTTATGGCGGAACGCTGGAAGGCATCATTGAGAAACTGGACTATATCGCGGATCTGGGTGTGACCTGCCTGTACCTCAACCCGATTTTTAAGGCGCGCAGCAACCATCGGTATGATACCGGTGATTACAAAGTTATCGATCCGTTCCTCGGGGATGAAGCTACTTTCAAAAAGCTGTGTGCGGAAGCACGTAAGCGGGGTATACGGATTATTCTGGACGGCGTCTTTAGTCATACCGGGGCGGACAGCCGCTATTTTAACCGGTATGGCAACTATCATAGTGTCGGGGCTGCCCAGAGTGAGAAATCGCCTTATTACAAATGGTATCAGTTCCGCACCTATCCGAACGATTATCAGTGCTGGTGGGGTGACAAGACGCTCCCCGAAGTCAAGGAAATAGAACCGTCCTATCTGGACTTTATTGTCCGCGATGAGGACAGTGTCATGAAGCACTGGATGAAAGCCGGCATCAGCGGCTGGCGTCTCGATGTGGCCGACGAATTGCCGGACGGTTTCCTGGAACCTTTTTATCAGGAACTCAAAAAAACAGATCCGGATGCGGCCCTCATCGGTGAGGTCTGGGAAGATGCCTCCCGCAAGGTCAGCTACGGTGTGCAGCGTCAGTACCTGTCCGGCGGTAAACTTGACAGCGTCATGAACTATGTGCTGCGTGCCCTGATGGTAGACTTTGCTTTGGGTAATGATAGTGCGGAAGATACGGACAAGCGGTACTGGCAGCAAATGGAAAATTATCCCCGCGAGCACATGTACGCGATGATGAACCTCCTGGGAAGTCACGACGTGGAGCGCATCCTGACTGTGCTTGCCGGCAAATATCCGGAAGAAGTGGCAGAACGTATGGATGGGCTCCTGCGGGCCTGGCAGCTTTCGCTTCCCGGGGCTCCGACTTTGTATTATGGGGACGAAGCAGGTCTTACGGGCGGCAAGGATCCGCAGAATCGCAAGCCGTTTCCCTGGGGACATGAAAATAAGCGCCTTACCACGTGCTGCCGCACGCTGAACCAGCTGCGGAACACGTATCCCGCCCTGCAGACAGGCCGTTTCAGTACAGTCTATGCGCACGGCGATGTCTACGTTTTTGCCCGCTTCATCGAGGGCTGCAGAGACGTATTCGGAGATACTGCGGAAGATGGCGTCTTCTTTACTGCTCTTAACAGGAGTGCTAAGTCGCAGACGGTGACTATCGATACGCAGGGGCTCGCGTACGGGGAACTGGAAACCCTGTGGTCCGTGGATCGTATCTTCGGTCCTTATGATGAAACCGAAGGGACTGAAACGCAGACCGATGAAATGGTACCCGTTCTGAACGGACGCTTTACGCTGACGCTTCCGCCCTACGGAGCTATCATTTACCACTGCGTGGAAAGAAATAACCGGCTGCCGGAACCGGGTACACCTTTTGAAACGGGCGTGCTGCTGCATCCGACTTCGCTTCCCGGCAGCAAGAACAAGGAAGCAGCAGCAAGAGCTTTTCTTGATTTTCTGGAAGCGGCCGGGCAGAATGTCTGGCAGATTCTGCCGCTTAATCCCCCGGGACTTGGGGATTCTCCTTACTTGTCGCTTTCTGCCTTTGCCGGTAATGAAGAGCTCTTTGCAGAAGAAGGAGAACTGGCAGAAGAGGAAACCCGCGATTTCGAGACGTTTTGCAGTACCCATAGTTACTGGCTGGATGATTATGCCCTCTTCCGGGCCCTCAGGGATTATTTCTACGGGAGACCCTGGCAGGAGTGGCCGGCACCCATCAGAAACCGTCAGAAACTGGCTATGGAGCAGTACAGCCGTTTGCTGGAAAAGGAAATCCGCAAATATAAGATCGGCCAGTACCGGTTTTATAAAGCCTGGCAGGGCATCAAGGAGTATGCTCATCAGAAGGGAATCAAGCTGTTTGGGGATATGCCGATTTTTGTGGCCCCGGACAGTGCGGATACCTGGGCTCACCGGGAATTTTTTGAACTTGATAAGGCAGGATATCCCACGGCTGTCGCCGGTGTGCCGCCTGATTACTTCAGTGCGGATGGCCAGGTATGGGGCAACCCGCTGTACAAGTGGGACGCCCTGCAGGAAGATGACTGGCGCTGGTGGCGGGAACGTTTCCGTACGCTCGCCGAACAGGCTGATATCGTCCGTATCGATCACTTCCGCGGCTTTGCCGCCGTTTGGACTGTCGATGCCAAAACACGGGATGCCAGAAAAGGCCACTGGACACCGGGGCCGGGTGCAGCTCTTTTTAAAGCTATCCGGGAAACGGTGCCGGAACTGCGGCTCGTGGCCGAAGACCTCGGCATCATCACCGATGATGTGTATCAGCTGAAAGATGCTTTCGGTTTTCCCGGCATGCGCATCCTCGAATTTCACTGCCGCACGCGGTCTGACGGCGAAACGAGCTTTGATACGGAGCCAAACTGCATCGCCTATACGGGTACGCATGATAATAACACGCTGAAAGGATGGTTCGAAGAAGAACTTGACGACGCCGGAAGAGAGAGAATGAAGCGCATGGTAAGCTCCATCAGGGAATTCGGCAGCGATGAGGAAGACACGCTGCGGCGCCGGTTCCTGGGGTATCTCTATTCCCGCCGGGCGCGTACCGTGATTGTGCCCATGCAGGATATCCTCGGACTGCCGTCATCCTGCCGCATGAATCTTCCCGGAACGGCGTCTGGCAACTGGCACTGGCAGATGAAGGAGGGTGTTTTGACACCCCAGCTTGCCGCTGTTTTGAAAGAACTCGTCGAGACCTATAGAAATTGTGCCTGAAAAAGGACAGAGGAGGATTTGATTTTTATGCCTTGTACAACGTTATTGGTGGGAAGAAAAGCAACATATGACGGTTCTACGATGATGGCACGCAACGAGGACTCTCCGTCCGGACAGTTTACTCCCAAAAAATTCATCGTTGTGAATCCCAAGGATCAGCCCCGCCATTATCAGTCCGTACTTTCCAAATTCTCCATCGATTTGAAAGAGGAACCGATGCGCTACACGGCGATGCCGAATGCTTTGCCAGATGAAGGTTTCTGGGGTGAAGCCGGCATCAACGAAGCGAATGTGGCTATGTCCGAAACGGAAACGATTACTTCTAATTACCGCGTGCTCGGTGCCGATCCGCTCGTCAAAGAGGGTATCGGTGAAGAGGATATGCTGCTTCTCGTCCTGCCGTATATTCACAGTGCCCGCGAAGGCGTAAAGCGGCTGGGGGATCTTCTTGCACGGTACGGGACCTATGAAATGAATGGTATCGGATTTCAGGATGCACAGGAAGTCTGGTGGCTTGAAACCATCGGCGGGCATCACTGGATTGCCAGAAAAGTGCCCGATGACCGCTATGTCGTCATGCCGAATCAGCAGGGAATCGACAGCTTTGATATGGAGGACGCTCTGGGTAAGCAAAAGGAGCACATGTGCTCTCCGGACCTTGCAGAATTTATCCGTGATCACCATCTGGATCTTATGCCATCGGCAGCGGGGCGTGCATCTTCCCTAAAGAAAGACAGAGCCTTTAATGCACGGCTTGCCTTTGGCAGCCACGATGACGCCGACCATACGTACAACACGCCGCGTGCCTGGTTCATGCTGCGCTACCTGAATCCCCGGACTTATCTCTGGGACGGACCGGACGCCGATTTTACTCCGGAGGATGATGACCTTCCCTGGTCGCTCATCCCCGAAAGAAAGATAACGCCTGAGGACGTCAAATATGCCCTTAGCGGCCATTATCAAGGCACACCCTACGATTGTTACGGACGGTATGGAGACAGCAGCCTCAGAGGAAAATATCGCGCTATCGGTATCAACCGGAATAATTTCCTTGCGCTGACGCAGCTGCGTCCGGATGTGGATAAAGAGCGGATGGCTATCGAATGGATTGCCGAAAGTTCCAACGTCTTTAACGCTTTTGTCCCATTCTATGCCAATGTGACAAAGACGCCGGCCTACTTTGCCGAAACGGGCAAGGAACCGGATACGCACCAATTCTATTGGGCTAATCGTCTCATTGCCGCCCTTGCCGACGCCCACTACGGGCGCTGTGCCTCCATTATCGAACGCTACCAGAATAGTGTCGGAGCGCAGGCGCATGCACTTCTTGAGCAATTTGATAAGGCCTCTTATCAAGGTTCTGTCCAGACCTTCCTTGAAAAGTGCAATGACACCATTGCCGCCATGGCGCAGAAGGAGACGGATGATTGTCTGGGGAAGGTGTTGTATGAGGCTAGTTGTGGGATGAAGAATGCTTATGCCAGGTCTGATTCTTGATTAAAGGCACCTGGGCAAATCGGGTCGTCGACATGTCTCCGACGCCGCTTTGCCCAGAGCTTTTTCTAAGGAAGTTTCCGACATCCTCTGCAGAATCCGACCTCATCTACTTTGTCAGGTAGGCGTGTGACCCGTCGAGGTACTATTTGTGTACATCTTCCGGGCCCCACGCCTACCTTTCGCGTATCTGAGGCCGTCTTGCAGCAGAGTCTATCAGAAACAATTAAAAAAGAGGTTCTTCACGGTTTTTTCGGGAGTATACCCCTTACGGTCGGAATTGAGAGGTAGCGAATTAACGTGAAAAAGTACTCATCATCTCTGTATCCGTACGCTCTTCTTTTGGCCACTTTAATCTTGTTGTTGAAGCCTTCAAGCTTCCCTGTGTTTATCGGGTACAGGGCATGGTTCACCAGACCGTCTATCCTTGGCAGCTTAATCTTAGCAAACCTAACCAGGGCCGGAATCCCGCTGCCTAGTGCAGCTTTAAACCAGCGCTTCCATCCTGCAAGAGCCTTGTCATAGTCCCTTAATTCATAGAGGGCTACCATCTCTTCCTTCATGGAATAACATATTGCCAGATCCTCGTGCTCTGCAAAGATGGCCTGCAACGCTTCTTTGCTCTTAGGATTCAGCCTATCTTCATTGGTGAGTAACGGCCAGCGGACTTTCTTCAATGTGCGGTAGTTCTTCTTTTCCTCGGATATCCGCTCTTTCAAAGCCGGCTTGTCTTCAGCACTTGCGTCTTTTAATGCTTCTTGCATGTCGTTGGCTTTATCCCTATGCATTCTGGCCTCATCAAGTCTTACTACACCTAATACTTCCTTCCCGAATTGAGCCTGCATGTGGTAACGATCATACACGACCTTAGCTTGCGGCAGATGTTCTTGTACCAGCTTGTTGTAGGAAGCGTTCATATCCATGGCGACTGCCTTGACCTCTGTCAGCTTTGTCTGATCATATTCCTTGAAGAAATGCTCGAAGTCAGCTATCGCCCGACCTCTGCCAACCCAGAGAATATAACCTGTCGCTAAATCCATGACGCAAGTGGCATAGGTGTGTCCCTTATGGATAGCAAACTCATCGATGGCCAGGAAACGGGGCTTGTAAGAGGTCAGCTCCAATTCCATTTCATATTTATCGAGAGATTCGTCCATGAGCTGTTTGTGGACATAGCGAACCGTGCTCCAGTGAATTCCTGACATCTTGGCAATTGCATTGGCAGGGATTCCATTACGAAGCAGCGTCTCAATCCAGAGAGAAGCTCTCATGGTAATGCGAGTTCCTGGATATTTAAAGGGAATAGGCTCAGTGATGGTTGCATGGCAGCAGGAGCAACGGAAGCGATGCCCTTCAAAGCGGATCATCCTGGTATGCTCAGGATACGCAGGAAAACTTTTCAAGTAGGTGGAAAATGGCTCGTAAGAATACATTTTCTGACCACATTTAGGACAACGGAAGTCGGTATATTTCTTTTCACTGCAAATAACAATCTCCTGGCTGTCATCAAAAGGGTCTTCCGGCATGAAGACATTGTAAAAGACATCTTGACATTCTGCATTATTTTGAATAGTGTAATTAGTAAAGGACATTTTCTCCTCCCAAGGTATGGTTTCGACGATTATATTTTGGAGGAGTTAATGTCCTTTTTCAATAGTCAAATGTCTTTTAGTCCACAAATTTCCGTGAAGAACCAAAAAAGAGGTGTGGGATGAGGGTATAGTCTTCTTAGTAGAAGGTTGTCCTACCTAAGAAGTTATGAGTTTTGAGTTATGAGTTGTGAGAAAAGAAAATATCGCAAAGAGTGGGTCTTGATGCCAAAATCAAAGAGAGCTGTGAAGAAGTTTTCATTACGAACTTTCTTCACAGCTCTTGTTTTTATTTTGGTCTTAAGGCTTTTATTTTCCCACAAAAGGAAAATAGTTGTACCAGCCCTCTTGTTTTCCTTCGGAAAATAAGAGGGGGAACCGCTTGCGGTGGGTGTTCAGTAGGATAACAGGAATTGGTTCAATAGAAACGCTGTTAAATCCAAACTAAAACTCCAATTAGGTGGGACCTCCTTTCAAGCCGCTTTGCGGCTTCGAAAGGAGAGGGGAACCGCAGTCAGCACTGACGGTAGGAAGGGCTGACAAGTGCGGTGGAGGATAGCGTCTTTTTTCAAAAAACGGGGCTGCGAAACAATGGGCAATCATTGTTTCACAGCCCCGTTTTAACGGAGGTTACTTTTTGAGTTTATTGAATGAGTTTACTTCTTATCAGGCTCTTTCATGGAGTCGATAACTGCATCGATCATGTCGCTCATGGTTCTGTTCTGACCGGCCGTCATGCGGGAGTTGATGGTAACGCCATCCTGCAGGATGGTAATGCCTTTCATCTTGTCTTCCAGGTAATCATGCATCAGCGTGCCAACCGTGCAGGCCCAGGAACCGTTTTCGATGATACCGACGATTCTGTTCTGCAAGTTGAGGATACGCATGTGATCCAGGAAAGTCATCATCTTCGGATAGATGTTCAGGTTATAGGTTACCGAAGCGAGGACGATGTGGCTGTACTTGAAGGCATCGGAAATCAGATAGGAGGTATCTGTCTTGGACACATCGTACATGGCGATGTTCGTCATGCCTTTTTCAGCCAGACCGGCCGCAAAGACAGAGGCTGCGCTTTCAGTGTTGCCGTACATGGAAGCATAGAGCAGGAGCACGCCTTTTTCTTCCGGTTCATAGGAAGCCCAGTGGATATATTTATCCAGGAACCAGGCGATGTTTTTTCTCCAGACCGGACCATGGAGAGGGCAAATCATCTTGATATCAAGCTTGGAAGCTTTGTTCAAGAGATCCATGACGTGAGGGCCGTACTTACCAACAATGTTGGTGTAGTACCGTCTGGCATCGTCAAGCCAGTCGCGTTCAAAGTTGACTTCATCAGCAAAAATCCGGCCGCCCAGGGCACCAAAAGTACCGAAAGCATCAGCGGAGAAGAGGGTTCCCGTTGTTGTATCAAAAGATACCATAGCTTCCGGCCAGTGCACCATCGGAGCTGCTACAAAGGCAATCTTATGGGTGCCGAAGTCCATCGTATCGCCTTCTTTGACGACGATGGCACGGTCCGTCACTTCATAACCGAATTGGGCCATCAGGGTGAAAGCTTTTTCATTGCTGATGACTTTTGTTTCGGGGTGACGAATCAGCACTTCTTCAAGGCTGGCTGCATGGTCAGGCTCCACGTGGTTGATAATCAGGTAATCCAGGGGACGGCCATTCAGGACAGCAGTCACGTTTTCCAGATATTGGCGGCAGACGGACCAGTCAGCCGTATCAAAAAGAACAGTCTTTTTGTCCAGCAGCAGATAGGAGTTGTAGGAAACACCGCGGGGAATGGGGTGAATATTTTCAAACAGTTCCAGACGGCGGTCATCAGCACCTACCCAATATAAATCTTTAGTCAGTTTTCTTACGCATTCCATATAGATTCTCCTTCTCGGGCAGAAGGGGAGAAGAGGTTTCTCCCCTTATCATCACAAAGTTACCGCAGTCAGTTTATCAGGATTCTTTGACGAAACCTGTCTTTGGTTCGCCGCATTCAGGGCAAGTCCAGTCTTCCGGCAGGTTTTCGAATTTCGTTCCCGGTTTTACGTCGGCAACAGGATCGCCCTTGTCAGGATCATACTCATAGCCGCAGCCGTTGCATACGTACAGGCCGGGCGGCAGTTCTTTCTTGATGAGAGGTCTCTTCATCTTGACCATAGGAGGAGCCGGTTTCTTCGGTGCGCCGTTATCCAGTGCCTTGGTGAGAAGCGGCAGGATGACTTTGACGTCACCGACAATACCGTAGTCGCAGTTCTTGAAGATCGGAGCGCCGGCGTTGGTGTTGATGGCTACAATCGTGGTAGCATCCTTGATGCCCTTGAGGTGCTGCACAGCTCCGGAAATGCCGCAGGCGATGTACAGGTTGCCGCGGAATTTCTGACCGGACATACCGACATAGCGGTCAATCGGTACGTACTGCAGCGTTTCAGCCACAGGACGGGAGGAACCGACAGCGGCACCGGCCTGCTTAGCCAGGTCTTCAATCAGTTTCATGTTGGCCTTTTCGCCGATACCCTTACCGGCACTGACTACGCGCTCTGCGTCGACAATCGGCGTATCGATAGGAATGCCGACCGTGAAGTCATAACCGTCACCCTTCAGGGCTTCTACCAGGGAAGCCACTTGTTCTTCCGGAGTACCGTCTTTGAAAATCATCTTCTTACGCGTACCGGTAATGGCCTTTTCCTTGGCAAAGCCGCCGGCATGTTTCGGAGAAGAAAGCTTGTCCGTAATGTGAGAAGCGATGACGACACGCTGAATTTCGTTGGTGCCTTCGTAAATCGTCGTAATCTTGGCATCGCGGTACATACGTTCCACGTCCATACCTTTGAGGTAGCCGTTGCCGCCGAAAATCTGTACGGCGTCGTTAGTAATGGAAACAGCTGCGTCGGAAGCGTACATCTTAGCCATGGCGGACTGCATGCCGTAATCCATGTGCTCCGTCTTCATTTCAGCTGCGCTGTACACGAGGAAGCGGGCTGCACGGATTCTTGTTGCCATATCAGCCAGTTTGAAGGAAACGCCTTGCTGAGCGCAAATCGGCTGACCAAACTGGATACGTTCCTTGGAATAATTGAGGGCTGCTTCATAGGCACCCTGGGCGATACCGAGGGCCTGTGCAGCGATACCGATACGGCCGCCGTCGAGGGTAGCCATAGCAATCTTGAAGCCCTGGCCAAGACGTCCCAGCAGGTTTTCCTGCGGTACTTTAACATTGTTGAAAATCAGTTCTGCCGTGGCGGAAGAACGAATACCCATCTTGTCGTAGTGGTCGCCGAAAGTGAATCCCGGCATGCCTTTTTCGACAATGAAGGCGCTGATGCCTCGGGTACCTGCTTCCGGATCCGTGACTGCAAAGACAACATAGGTATCAGCTTCGCCGCCGTTGGTGATGAAAATCTTATTGCCGTTCAGGATCCAGTTCTTACCATCAAATACGGCCGTTGTTTCCGTACCGCCGGCATCACTGCCCGCGTTCGGTTCAGTCAGGCCGAAAGCACCGAGTTTTTTGCCCGAAGCCAGGGGTACAAGGTACTTTTTCTTCTGAGCTTCCGTACCAAATGCAAAAATCGGATAGGATCCGAGGGAAACGTGAGCCGACAGAATAACGCCGGTACCGGCATCCACACGGGCCAGCTCTTCAACAGCGATGGCATAACTTACATAGTCCAGGCCTGCGCCGCCGTATTCTTTCGGATAAGGAATCCCAAGCCAGCCGTTTTCACCCATCTCTTTTACGATTTCACGCGGGAATTCATTCCCTTTGTCCAGCGCAAATGCGATGGGCTTTACCTTGGTTTCCGCAAAACCGCGGATGGTAGCGCGAAATTCTTCATGGTCTTTCGTAGTGGAAAATAACATGTGTCCGACCTCCTCTGACTGAGAATTAAAAAGATAAATAATATTTGTTGATAATTATCTTTAGCTGAATCAATTGTAAATCAATAAATTACAGATGTCAAGAACTTTCCATAATTATCTGAAAGCAATTTGTGTCTTTTTTGAAAAAGAAAAAGAGGATGGCAGGGAGGTGAAGTGTAATCCCTCTGTTCCCACAGAATGGCAGCGAAGAAATACTCATCATCTCAGCTATATTTTGTCCAATTATTCTATTGCCCCGGTAAAGCATTATAAGCAAAACAAATCGACTTAAAAATAAGACAATACACGTACTTATATTTTACCTTGAAATGGAAGAAAAGTCTCACAAATTTCTAAAATTTCACGAAAAAATTGACGACGGGCTGAAAAATTTACGGTAAAAGTATCAGATGGCACAAAAAAACGACATTGCCGCATCTCCGGATAATCCGGAAAGGGCAATGCCGTGTGAACAAGGCAAGATTATTTTTTCTCGGGTTCCTTTTTAACAGCGCAGGCCCCGCAGGAAGCACAGTTGCCGTTGCAGCCGTGCAGCACACTATTATCACCATGCGTAATCGCATATACGGAAACTACGATGAAAAGGAGGACAATGCCGCCTACAAGTAACGTACCCATCATAGTTATCATCTCCTTATGTTCTTATTTCCTACTATTATACTACAAATTGTCAAATCAGGGAAAATGGGCATTCGGAATCTTCTCCCAATCCTGGCTGAAGTATAGCATAAATCATACTGTATTGCAAGACATTACAGTTAAAAATCATATCCCTTATTCAAGAAAAATACCCGCTGCACAAAGGGAGCTGCACAGCGGGCAGAGGTAAGTTTGTGGGACTTTAATTTTTCTTCAAAGCAGATGACTTAAAAGCTTGTCGGCAGGCCTGACAGCCTGCACAATTGCCGCCGCAGGCACCGATACCATTTTTGCGGTCTTTCCTTATTTTACGAATGGCAGCGACGACAGCGGCAAGGACGATCAGTCCGACAATCAGTGTTCCCATTTCAGGCCTCCTTCTCGTTATTCCTTCATCGCAGAAGGATCGAGTTTAACAACGGTATTGTCATACTTGGGAGCCGGACGGAAGAGCAGGTACAGAAGGAAGGCCGTGATAATGCAGGCGGCACCCGTTCCGATGCTAAATACGCCGGTGGTCAGGAACTGAGCAAATTGATAGAAGCAGAGGGCAATGCAGTACGCAAAACCGCACTGGTAACCGATGGCACCGAGCCACCATTTTGTGCTGTTCATTTCACGTTTGATAGCACCCATAGCGGCCACGCACGGAGCGCAGAGCAGGTTGAAGATAAGGAAGGAGTAAGCGGAAATCACGCTGAATTCCTGGGCAAAAGTACCCCAGAATTCTTCGCCTTCTTCGGAGACTTCTGCCAGCCCGTAGAGGATACCAAAAGTACCCACCAGGTTCTCTTTGGCGATGAGACCGGTAAACGTAGCCACAGCAGCTTTCCAGTCGCCCCAGCCGAGCGGGGTGAAGATCCAGGCAATCTTTTGCCCGATAGCGGACAGGACACTGTCATTCAGGTCTTCGACCATGCCGAAACCTTCATCTCCAAACCCGAAGCTGGAGAGGAACCAGACCAGAATCGTGGAAAGCAGGATCACCGTACCGGCTTTCTTGATGAAACTGGAGGAACGTTCCCAGACGCTGCGGGCAACGTTGCTGACGGTCGGCATGTGGTAAGCAGGAAGTTCCATAATGAAAGGCGCGGGGTCACCGGCAAACATCTTTGTTTTCTTCAGGATGATACCGGAAACGATAATAGCAGCGACGCCGACAAAATAAGCGGAAGGCGCTACCCACCATTCACCGTGGAAATAGGCTCCGGCAATCAGCGCGATAATCGGCATCTTGGCGCTGCACGGAATCATGGTCGTCGTCATGATAGTCATGCGGCGGTCAGCCTGGTTTTCAATCGTACGGGAAGCCATAATGCCGGGGACGCCGCAGCCGGAACCAATCAGCATCGGAATGAAGGATTTGCCGGAAAGACCGAACTTACGGAACGCACGGTCCAGAATGAAGGCAATGCGGGCCATATAGCCGCAGGCTTCGAGGAAGGCCAGGAAAATGAAGAGGACAACCATCTGCGGTACGAAGCCGAGGACGGCACCGACACCGGAAATGATACCATCTACGACGAGGCCTTTCAGCCAATCGGCGACACCCCAGGATTCCATCAAAGCGCCGGCACCCGGGACGATGATTTCACCAAAGAGCGTATCATTGACCCAGTCCGTAGCATCCGTACCGATTGTCGTGACACTGACGTAATATACGAGGAACATGATTACAGCAAAAATAGGCAGTGCCAGGAAACGGTTCGTGACAATCCGGTCGATTTTATCGGAGGTGGTCAGTCTGTGCCGATCCTTTTTTACAAAGCATTGTGCAATCAGATTTGAAACGAAGGTGTAACGCTCATTCGTGATGATACTTTCGGCATCGTCATCCAATTCATTTTCAACGGATTTGATGTCTTCATCAATATGGGCAAGCAGGTTCTGCGGAAGTTTGAGGGCTTTTTGGACTTCGCTGTCCCGTTCGAACAATTTGACGGCATACCAGCGTTCCTGGTGGGTCGGAAGACGCCCCTGCATAGCTTCTTCGATGTGGGCGAGGGCATGCTCCACCGGACCGCTGAATTCATGCTTAGGTTCGGTGACGGGCTGATGTTTGGCCGTTCTGGCCGCAAAATCTGCCAGCTCTTTGATGCCCTTGCCGGTGCGGGCGGAAATTTCCATGACAGGGCAGCCCATTTTTTGGGAAAGGACGTCCGTATGGATAATATCGCCGTTTGCCTTGACGACGTCCATCATGTTGACAGCCATGATGACGGGAATGCCCAGTTCCATCAGCTGAGTCGTCAGGTAAAGGTTACGCTCCAGGTTGGTTCCGTCGACGATGTTCAAAATTGCATCGGGACGTTCCTTTACGAGGTACGTACGAGAAACGACTTCTTCCAATGTATAAGGGGAGAGGGAATAGATACCTGGCAGATCCTGGAGCAAAACATCAGGATGACCAATCAAGGTACCTTCTTTTTTTTCTACGGTAACGCCGGGCCAGTTACCTACGAACTGGTTGGAACCGGTCAGCGCATTGAATAGCGTCGTCTTACCGGTATTGGGGTTACCGGCAAGCGCAATCTTAAATTGCATGGCAAACCTTCCTTTCATTTTATTATATAAAACTAACCAATATACAAAAATTAAACTTCTTTAATTTCTACAATTTCTGCATCGCCTTTGCGCAGGGAAAGCTCGTAACCACGGACGGTCATTTCGACGGGATCTCCGAGCGGTGCAACCCTCAGGATGTGGACGCGGATGCCTTTAGTGAGGCCCATATCCATAATATGACGCTTCATGGCACCAGCGCCGTGAAGCTTTACGACTTCGTAATCATGTCCTGTCTGGGCATCTTTTAGTGTCAGCATAATAGAGCGCTCCTTTACTTCACAAAAATTTTAGAGGCCATCTCCGTACTGATGGCTACACGGGAATCCCGGATATTTACGATAAGGCCGGAGGCTGTATTTTGCACTACGGTAATGGCGGCACCCAGGGTCACACCGAGGTTTTCCAGATGGGAACGAACCCTGGCTGCCCCGCCGACCCGGATGACCGTGCATACATCTCCTGCTTTGGCAAATGATAATGGCATAGGTCAAAGACTTCCTTTCTATGTAATTAGCATTAATACTCAATAGCAATATAAAGTTAGCACAGACTAATCAAAATGTCAACAATTTTAGCCACAAAAAATCAGGTACCGCAATTTTTTTGCGGTACCTGATTTTTATGAGGGATTGACATTGGTATTCATCATATTATCTGGCAGTGTCTTCTTCTTCGCTCCCCCGGAATTCTTCCGGATGGAGCTTACGCTCAGAGAAGCGGCGGAGCCAGTCGAGGCCGTAGAGAACTACGCCGCCCAGAATAAAGCAGAGCGGACTGAAAGTATCGAGGGTCATAGCGGGCTGAGGGACCTTCAGTGTTGTCGGCCCGACGACGATGGCATAGAGTGAACCGATCATCAACCCGAGAATGAAATAAACCATGGCCGAGCGGTGGTTCTCAAGCGCGTTTTTCACAAGCTTGATAATACCGATGATACCGGCTATGACGCCGAGACCAAAGAGGGCAAGTACCGGCAGGTAGGAGAGATTGAAATGCATGAACTCACGAACCGCACTGATAATCGGCATGTAGAGACCAAAAATCAGCAGCATGGTCGATCCGGAAATACCGGGAAGTACCATGGCACAGATGGCAATCATCGCGCAGACAAAGATGTAAGCAGCAAGCGTTGGTGTCAGATGGGCTACTTCTACGCTCACGCCTTTGCCGCCGACCGGATTGAAGTACGAAATGATAAGAACCAGGATAATGCCGAGTATCATGTAGATCATGCGGCTATGACGTTTCAGCGCTTCTTTTTCGTCTTTGGCCACAAGGGGAAGCGAGAAGATGGAAAGCCCCAGGAAAAGGGAACTCAGTTCATAGATATGGACGGTGAAAAGGCTGCCCAGAACCATGACGGAAGAACCCATCCCGATGATCCAGCCGAGACCGAGCTTTGCCAGAAAAATAACAGCTTCGCGTTTTTGCTCGAAGTTACCGTGGGTCAGGAAAAAGAGGGAACCGATGAACTCATCGTAGAACCCGAGGACAAAGGCAATCGTGCCTCCCGAAACACCGGGAACGCTGTCGGCAAGGGCCATACAGAAGCCACGGATCATATTTAAGATTAGTTCCATACTTGTCATCCTTTCTTGGGACTAAAAAATTGATAACCTAATTCGCACACTTAAGAAGTAAATCGGCGGCCACAGCCTTTTTGCAGCCTTCGCTGCAGGGGCAAGGAATGCTTGCTGCCATTCCTTCTCAGCGGATGGTTCAAAATGTGGTATAATGATACAGCTTGATGCTCGGAGAAGTTCATTCCGGCACTAAACTTGATTATTATACCGTATTTTCAGCCTGTTGAGAATAGAGAAAGGAGCTTTTAATTTGGATAGAGGAGAAATCAAAAGAAAACTTTTGGAATATGCGGCAAAGGGCTATGAAGTACCTCGCATGGACATGATCAAGACTCCGGAACAAATTGCCGGAATCCGCGAGGCAGGGAAGCTCAATACGGAAGTGCTCGATGCCGTTGAAAAAGAAATCAAAGTCGGTATGACTACGGATGAAATCGATAAGATTGTATATGATTACACGGTGAGCCACAATGGTACGCCGGCCTGCCTGAACTATGAGGGATTCCCGAAAAGCGTCTGCACATCCATCAATGACGTTATTTGCCACGGCATCCCGAGCCCTGACGACGTATTAAAGAGCGGGGATATTGTTAATGTCGATGCTACCACTATTTATAAGGGCTATGTCGGCGACGCGTCCCGTATGTTTATGATCGGGAATGTGTCGGCCGAACGGAAAAACCTTGTCGGCATTACGAAGGAATGTCTGCGCCGCGGGACGCTTTCTGCCAAAGGATGGGTGAATACCATCGGTGATATCGGCGCTTCCATTCAAGCTTTTGCTCATAAGCACGGCTATTCTGTCGTGCGTGAATTCGGCGGTCACGGTGTAGGTCTTTCCATGCATGAGGATCCTTTCGTTTCCCATGTAGGGAAGAGGGGCACCGGCATGCTGCTTGTACCGGGCATGGTGATTACGATTGAACCGATGATTAACCAGGGTCATCCGGACCTGTATATTGATTCCGTGGATAACTGGACGGTACGTACCGTCGATGGAAAAGCGTCAGCACAGTGGGAATACACGCTCCTCATCACGGAAGGAGAACCGGAAATTTTGTCTCACTGATACTTAATTGGGAGGGTTGTTAATCATGTCTTTTATGGAACTTGCCAAAGCCCGCTATTCTGTACGGAAATTCAGCGGCAAACAAATTGAAAAGGAAAAGCTGGATCAGATTCTGGAAGCCGGCCGGATTGCACCGACCGCTCATAACTTTCAGCCGTACCGCGTCTATGTGCTGCAAAGTAAAGACGCCATCGAGAAGATTCGTGCCCTTACACCGTGTGCTTTTAATGCTCCGACCGTACTCATGGTTACGCGCTGCCGCGATGAACAGTGGGTCAACGATATGGAAAAGGGATTCCTTATGGGCGAGGTGGACTGCGCTATCGTTGCTACTCATATGATGCTGGAAGCCTGGGAACTGGGAATCGGTTCCTGCTGGGTGGCTCATTTCCCACCGACCAAGACGGCCGAAGTATTTGACATCCCGCGTAACGAAATGCCTGTACTTCTGATGCCTATGGGTTATCCGGAAGAAGGCGTTCACGCTTCCCATCTGCACGAACAAAGAAGACCGATGGAAGAACTGGTTAAGTATTTGTAATCCGCCTTTCCTATATAGTAGGGTAAGCACTTAACAAATCCTTAAACTGGACTTAAAATTAGTGACAAAAAATGTCAAAAGGACCGTGAAGCAATGAGGTATCATTGTTTCGCGGTCTTTTTAGTTTCGCCGTCCGCTGTCCGCAGCCCGTATTCCGCCAATGGACGAAAAATGACAAGGCATTTTTCGTCGAACTTATAAAAACAAAACCTGAAATTTAGGGTATCAGCTAAATTTCAGGTTTTATTTTTTTGTTTGCATCAAAAGCCTTATCACACTGCTGAAGATAAGACTAAAAGCCAAAAGCACCTTATTATTTTTTTGCAGCCTCTTTTTGAATTTCAAAAAATATATAATTCAGGGTCTCACTTTATAATCTGCAGGAGTGGATTCTTCTTATTTATGAATGTCCTGTTGTATTTACTTTTTCCTCATGTGGGAACTGGGAACGCCGGCAATGCCCGGCTGTGTCATCTCGAGCGGGGAAAGAATCTCATCGAGACGCTCCTTACTGAGAATGTTTTCTCTTTCCAAAATCGTCCGCACCGGCGTATGCGTTACGTAAGCTTCTCTTGCAATGGCAGAGCATTTTTCGTACCCAATGTGAGGAAGCAGCGCTGTAATGATGCCCACGCTGTTATCAACCCAGCTCTGGCACTGCTCACGGTTAGCCTTCAGCCCTTTCAGAAGTTTATCCGTAAAGGTGTTGACGGCGTTCGTGAGATAGCGGAAGGAATTGAACAGATTAAAAGCGACGACCGGTTCCATAACGTTAAGTTCGAGCTGACCGTTTTCCACAGCGAGAGTAATAGCAAGATCGTTGCCAATGACGTGATAGCACGTCTGGTCCAGCACCTCTGCAATGACCGGGTTTACCTTGCCCGGCATGATGGAAGAACCGGGCTGCCGCGCCGGCAGGGTGATTTCATTGAGCCCGCAGCGAGGGCCCGAAGCCATGAGACGGATATCGTTGGCAATCTTGATGAGGGAAAGGGCCGATACTTTGAGCGCACCGGAAATTTCGGCATAGGAATCGGTACTGTTTGTGGCATCAACGAGATTGCTGGAAGTTTCGAAACGATGGCCGACGAGCTTTGTCAGAATCTCCGGAAATTCAGCGATGTATTCCACTTCGGAGTTGAGTCCCGTCCCGACAGCCGTCCCGCCCATGTTAATGGCACGAATGGCATCGAGAGAACGGTCGATACGCGCTATACAGCGCCGGACGATGGAGGCATAAGCATCCATTTCCTCGCCCAGGGTAATGGGAACCGCGTCCTGCAGGTGGGTACGTCCCATCTTGATGACGTCTTTAAATTCTTTGCCTTTGGCAGCAAATTCATCGGCCATTTGCTCCAATGCTTTTGTCAAAATTTCGGCTTTGGTGAAGACGCACACTTTGATGCTTGTCGGGAAGGAATCGTTGGTAGACTGCGCCATATTGGCGTGGTTATTCGGAGAAATCAGGTCATAGCGGCCTTTGGGGAGGCCTTTCATTTCGAGCGCTCTGTTGCAGAGTACCTCGTTCATATTCATGTTAAGGGAAGTACCGGCGCCGCCCTGGATGGGATCAAGCGGAAACTGGTCGAGCATTTTCCCTTCCAGAATCTCATCGGCTGCGGCGACAAGATAATCGCCGATTTCATGAGGCAGGCGATGGGTGGCCATATTTGTCAAGGCGGCAGCCTTCTTTACAACAGCCATGGCCTTGATAAAATCAGGGTCTACCTTGAGCCCGGTAATTTGGAAATTCTCCATGGCCCGCATGGTCTGTACACCATAGTAGCATTCATCAGGAACTTGCATTTCCCCCAAAAAATCATGTTCTGTACGCACTTTGGTAACCTCCCTTTGCTCTCTGTAATTGCCTCAGCAATTTTGTGTATGGAATTAAAATATGGTACTAATTTACTACAAAATACGAACAATTTCAATATAAATAGAAAAATCTTACGTAAATAATACAATAAAAAGCGCAAAAATATAATAATTGTATAATAAAGTTCGGAAATTAGCAGCTGATTCTTTAACCTTTCCTATGAGTCACATTCGGATATAAAGGTACGGGCTGTTTTAACAGTAGTTAAATGATTCCGTATTTAGGGCAGTAATTTCTAATTGACAAGACACCTAAATTGACATATGATATGACAAACGAAAGAACGTCGATCTACCATACGGCATTGAGATGATATAAATCATGCAGAAGTGAAGGAAATTAGCGGGAAACAATGGGAACCGGATCTTAAATTGAACCATGATTTATCCGTTTTGGTTTTAAGCTGGAGAAGGGGGCAGTAAGTATGAACGGCAGCGAAGGGTCAAAAAGACGTGAGAAAATAAAGGAAAAACTGAAGGAAACCAAGAAGCCGATTTCGGGCTCTGAATTAGCGAGGCGGCTGCACGTGAGCCGCCAGGTCATTGTGCAGGATATCGCTCTGCTTCGCGCTTCGGACGAGCCTATTCTTTCTACACCGCGGGGTTATCTTATCAAAGCGGAAGACGAACGCCGCGTACGTCGTTTTAAGGTGCACCATACGTTTGAGCAAATGGAAACGGAACTTAATATTTTTGTGGATGCCGGTGCCAAGGTGCGCAATGTAATTGTGGAACATCCTGTTTACGGGGTACTTGAAGGTAAACTGAACCTGTCGAGCCGGCGTGATGTCCGTCAGTTCATGAAAAAAATTGCGGCACATCCGGAAGCTTCTCTTATGAACATGGCAGACGGGGTCCATTACCATACGGTGGAAGCACCCAGTAT
The DNA here is from genome assembly GCA_022482815.1 of Acidaminococcus sp. Lineage (NCBI taxonomy): Bacteria > Bacillati > Bacillota > Negativicutes > Acidaminococcales > Acidaminococcaceae > Acidaminococcus > Acidaminococcus sp. The sequence continues at coordinate 2,925,161 of JAKVOM010000001.1, read as the reverse complement.
GGATGCGCTGGATGAGATTCGGGACAATTTGGAAGCCGCAGGTATTTTATTTAAAGCATAGAAAAATGCGAAGGGGGAGAACTTGTTCCTTCATACTTTTGCTCATTTATATTAACTGGTAGTCAATATATGGTTGACAAAACAATACAATATCAGGGTATTGCGGACTAAGCATACTTTCTTTGTAATAAAATATACAATTTGTAAAATTATATTTGTTAACCGCTTTAGCTTATTGCAGTAAAAGTGTTATATTTAAACCAAAAATATAAATCCTTGGATAAAAATAAGCTGAATATATATATAATTATTAAAATTTAATAACAAATTAACTGATTTGTGTTATAATAAGCCCGAAAGTTCTGCAAAATCTTTGATAATTTTTGAATTTTTTCAATCACAGAACGATGTTATCAGAAATAATCAGGGCTAAGGGGGCATGAAGGAGGCTCGGGATTGTTAGAAGTTCAAAGATGACAGGAGGACACACCATGTTGGATACACGGATGCAGACGTTTCTAACGGTATGCACGACCATGAATTTCACGGCGGCGGCCCATAAACTGCATATTACGCAGCCTGCCGTTTCCCAGCATATCCATTATCTGGAAGATTATTACAAAGTTAAATTATTTACTTACAAGGGAAGAAAACTTCACTTGACTCCCAAAGGAGAGCTGCTTCGTAAAGCGGGAACCGCTATGATGAATGACGAAGCAGAATTATGGCGTCGGATGCAGGATCATCCGGAAAAACTCAAAATCGAATTCGGAGTGACAAAGACAATCGGGGAATATGTCATTGCCTCTCCGCTCGCACGGTTTATCCGCAAGCATCCTGACGCTTCTATTACGATGCGCATTGCCAACACGGAAGAGCTTGTGCAGGAAATCAAGGAGGGAAAAATCCAGTTTGCTCTGGTGGAAGGATACTTCGACCCTATGGAATTTGATTCTATGAGGTATCAGACCGTATCCTTTGTTCCTGTTTGTTCTGCAGCTCACCAATTCCAAAAAGAACCGCATTTTATGGCTGATCTTTTTAAGGAAAGACTCATTGTGCGGGAACCGGGGAGCGGCACGCGCCGCGTCCTGGAAAATCACCTGGCTATGATGGGATGCAAAATTTCCGACTTTTCCAGCGTGATTGAAGTAGGGGGGATGCATGCCATCCTTCAGCTTCTGGAAGAGGATGTGGGAGTTTCCTTCTTGTATGAAGCCGCTGCAGCCAGCCTGATCAGCGAAGGAAAATTGAAACGGATTCAGCTGCAGGATTTTTCTGTGCTGCATGACTTCACCTTTATCTGGGAAAAGGGCAGTATCTATGGAGACCGGTATCGCGCCATTTGTGTCGAGATTGGCGATTTGAAGAATATGAAGTAATGTAATGAAGGAGCTGTGAAACAATGCGTAATCATTGCTTTACAGCCCCTTTTAAGTTATATCAGTAATCTGTTATTCACAAGCTGCTGCAGAGTGGCCGCTTTTTCAAAACTTATGTAACTCTTACCCCAAAAGTCACCAGTCCTAAACTTATTTCTCTTTCGTCACGGTTTAGTCATGATTTTTCGGTAGAATAGAATCATGAAGGATTTTTAGAAAGGAGCGTCAGCCGTGAAAAAACAGTTTATTGCCGGTATACTGGCCGCCTCTCTTTTTGGTTTTGGCGGCGGGATGATGACAGCACAGGCTTTTGATATCGGATCGATATTGAAATTGGGCGGCATCTCTTATCTGGTGACCCGTTATGGGGATGAAATCAATACGTTCATTAACAAAATCTTTTCCCAGAAGGAAGTAGATACTGAATATGCGACTAAGGTAGTGCCTATCCTGAGCCTTGGCAGCGGGAGCTATATCGGAGCTGTACAGGTGGTAGGGCCTCAGTCACAAGTCGATAAGGTAAAAGCGGTAGGACAGCTCGAGTTTGGATTTAGTGATATAGCGCGTATCAAAGGGCTGATTCCGATTGACAGGCTTGCCATCTCTGACGTCAACCGTGTGGAAGGTGTCGGCGTATCCGCTGTCATTGATTTTAAACTATAGTTTTTGTCCCGATTTTCGGCAGGGTAGTACGGCCTTCGAACGGAATAAAAAAGGGGCTGTGAAACATGAGTGGTTATTGTTTCACAGCCCTTTTGAATTTACTTCATGTTCTTTTTTACCTGGTGCCATAGCAGCAGCGGGAGACCCAAATCAATCAGAATCGATACGATGCATAATTTAATATCGGCATAGGAGATAACCGGTTTCGACAGCCATTTATATACGGATAACAGGCAGGCTGCCACGGAAAGATAAGTCCAAAGCCACAGACCCTGACGCCGCTGCACAGTCTCGGGTCCGAAAAGGAAAATCAGGAGACTTGCCATCATACCAAAAATGACGGCCACCAGAAAAACGTTCATAAAGATGCTGCCGAAGGGATAAAGCAGGATGAAGCTCGCTGCCGCAAAGAGAAAGGCAGCCCACGCTGTAACGGCTACACCGCTTTCGGCTTGCTGATGATCCAGAATCACTTCGAGACGCCGGGCCGTACGCGGCCAGCGGCGGGCAAAACGTTTGAGCACTTCTTTGCGGATGACGGAAAGGTCTACGTGCTTTTTCTCTTTGGAAAGTTTTTCCAGCGTATCTACGTGGATTTCCATGAGCTTTGCTTCTTCCGGCGTTTCCGGACGAATTTCAAGCTGAGGGGCCAGACTATTTTCCGGATGGCGGACAATGTAGTTATAACCGATGACGGAAAAAGCAATGGCTCCAATCATATTCACAAAGAGATCTTTCATCGTGTCGATAATCCCGATATCAAGGTACCCACCATTTATGACGTAGGTGCTTCCGCTTTTCGTATAGATGACGGTACGTACGATGTCGGGAATTACCGTTGCTTTCTGGGCACTGTCAGTGTTGACGGCCAGCGTGCCGATTGTTTGGACAATGGTATCATTCTGCATATCCGCGTAAAAGAGTATATCGACGAAGAATTCGCAGAATTCCCAAAGAACACCGACTGTCATTGAAAAACAAAAAGCAGCAACCACTACATAGGTGGGAGAAAGATGAATCTTGGAACTATTTTTGTTAAGCAGATCAATGAGGGAAAAACCGACAGCGGCACAAAGGAATCCGTTCATGGTGTGCAGCATCGTGTCCCAGCCGGGAATCAGTACGTAAAAGCGCTGAATCTCTCCGAGAATAGCTGCCGCATAGATGAAAATATAGATTGTAGACTCAAACAGAACAGGAATCTCAATCTTAAAGTTTTCTTCGGCAAAGGCTGGAATGATGAACAAAATAAGAGCGAGAAGGCAGAGCGCCACGTTCTCATATTGTCCCAGGAAGAAGGAGATAACCATCGTCACGATGACGAGAAAACGCAGTACGGAATAAATCAGAAAGCGCCGGGGATCTGTTGCAATACGCAGCTGCAGGCGGCGAATGAGACGTCTTAGTTTTTGAAGTCGTTCTTGGTGAGACTTCCAGTGCATAACCATTTCACCTTCTCTGGACTATTATGTCATCATGATAAAAAGAGAATTCTCGATTGTCAACTGTCTGACACTATTTTAAAGTAAAACAGTAGTGTAAAAAAGAAAATTTGCCTGGCTGCAAACTAAGAATAATTTTGCACGCCTGTTGATAAATTCGTCAAGTTCACGCCAAAGTTGTATGATACTGGTGAGTATACAATTTTTTTCCAAAGGTGATTATCATGAAATTTGGTTTTCGTACGCCCAGTCTCAAAAGATCAATCAGTGCCCGGACAACGGGACGGCTGAAACGTTCCATTAAGAGAGCCGTCATTCCCGGTTACGGAAAGAAGGGCATGGGCATTCTTCACCCTAAAAAAGCACTATATAATAAAGTGTATCACAAGACCACATTTGGTCTGTCTGACCTTTTTAAGATTTTTAAGTAACCGGAGTTCCGGCATTCGCTTGTCACAGGCCGTAAGTTGCCAATCTTTCCATAGGAAGCAAATAGACAGGCAGCTTACAATGAAAAAAGTAGTTGTCATTTGTAATCTATCTCAAGCTTTGCCAAGGTGGTAGTTTGCACAATTGTACTAGCCACTGGCCACTAATCACTCTTATGTACTGGTCTTAATTGTGAAAAAATACGCATTTTATCATTTTTGCTTCTCTATTATGATAAAATGAAACTCAAGTAATGGTAGACAGCCGTGCGGCCGCATAGAGGCGATAGGCTGGAAAGGAGCAACCATGGAACTTCGCGTACTGCGTTATTTTCTGACGATAGCAAAAGAAGAAAATATTACACGGGCTGCACAGATCCTGCACATAACACAGCCGACGCTGTCGAGGCAGATTCAGCAGCTGGAAGTAGAACTCAAAGTGCAGCTCTTTCAGCGGGCTAAGCACCGGATTGTGCTGACAGAAGCCGGAATGCGGCTCAAGCTTCGGGCTCAGGATCTGGTGGATCTGGCGGAACGGACAAAAGAAGAAATGCTGCAGAAAGATGCTATTATTTCCGGGGAAATATCCATCGGCTGCGGCGAAACGCGGAATCTTGAGTTTTTGACGGAAGTGATGGAACAATTCCGTAGTATGTACCCCGAAGTTTATTTTACGATTTATACGGGTAATGCCGATGATGTCATCGCACGAATGGACAAGGGGCTGCTTGATTTCGGCGTGCTCATCGAACCGGTCGATATCAGCCGGTTCCAGTTTATCCGGATGCCGGAAGCCGATAAGTGGACCGTACTGATGCTCAAGACGCACCCGTTGGCGAAGAAAGAATTCGTCACGCCGGAAGATTTAATCCATGAAGATTTGATCCTTTCGGGACGCCGCAGCGTCAATAACCAATTGGAGCACTGGTTCGGACCGTATGCCGACCAATTGAAACCGGCTGCATTTATGAATCTTTCCCTCTTTAATAAGTGTGTGCTGGTGGAAAAAGGTCTCGGTTTAGCGCTGGGCCTTGATTTCAGTTATGTACCGGACAATATGGTCATGATACCGATGAAACCGGAAATCAGCAACGGAGCTTTTCTTGTCTGGAAGAAAAACTTGTACCTTTCTCCGACATTGGGACGTTTTACGGATGCAGTGCGGCGCCATTTGGCGGAGGTAGAAGCAAAGAAAGAATAAGGAAGGGGTCAAAGATGGATTTTCTGATGGTGGGCTGCGGCGGCGCTGTGGGGGCGGCTGCTCGTTACGCTATCACTCTGCTGCCATTTGGCGGTGATTTTCCGGTACTCACGCTCATTACAAATTTCCTGGGTGCTGTACTGATCGGCTTCTTGACAGGTCTTGCCGAAAGCCGCGGCGTATCGGCGCGGGGTATGCTTTTTTGGAAGACCGGTGTGTGCGGAGGATTCACTACTTTCTCCACTTTTTCCCTGGAGACGATGAATCTGTTCCGTCATGGAAAAAGCGGCATGGGAGCGCTCTATGTGGTATTGAGCGTAGGACTTTGTGCGGTTGGGGTCATGATCGGCTGGCTCTTGGGAAGGAAAATAAGCTGAGTGGTTTTTCGTGATGCCTGACCTGTTGTTCATGACCTTGCATCTAAAGCAAGAGGGTTCTTTCCTCTTTTCTTATAGGGTTCTTAATTAAATTCGAATTTTACATCCGGTAAAAATCGTGCCTATAATGGAACCATGTATAAGGAGGAATAGAAATGAATATTGGCTGCAGAATTATTAAGGATTTCGAGCGTCCGCCAAAAGAACTTGTCAGACGTTTCTATGATCTGGCTGTTTCTGACCTTGATGATACGATGAGTAAATTCGGGGCTGTCGATCACCGCATTCAGCCCATGCGTAAATACAACCGTTCCATGGTAGGAACGGCTTTCACGATTCGTCTGCCTCACGGGGATAACCTGATGTTCCGTGCGGCAATCCAGTATATAAAACGGGGTGACGTTGTCGTCATCGACGCCGGTGGTTTTGAAGACCGTGCTGTTGCCGGTGAAGTCACGGCTAAATACTGCCGCGCCCGCGGTGCAAAGGGACTTATTATCGATGGGGCTACCCGCGATTCCGCTGTGCTTTCCGAAATGGAAAACTTCCCTGTCTTTGTTCGTGCTATCAGCCCGAACGGTCCGTATTTTAACGGCCCGGGCGAAGTCAATGTACCGATTGTCGTCGGCGGACAGATTGTCTGCCCCGGTGATATTGTTGTTGCCGATTCCGACGGTATCGTGTTCATCAATCCTGCCAATGCCGAGGAAGTACTGGCGCAGTCTGTCAAGATTACGACCCGTGACCGGAAGAATCTGAAGGAGCTGGAAGAAACCGGTACCTGCAATCAGGACTGGGTGGAAGATAAACTGAAAGCCATCGGCTGTGAAATGGTCGACATAGCAAAGCCCTTCCGCAGTGATAACTGAGACGTCCGGAATTTAATACTGTTTTGTCCAAAAGGCTGCCGCGGTTTGCGGCGGCCTTTTGTTTTACTGTGTTCTTTCATTTTAAGAATTATTATGGAATTGAACGCCTTTTTCACACTTTTGTCGTTCTCTCACGTTTCAGGTTTGCTATAATAGGACGCGGCGAATCTTTTAAGCGCTAAGTAATAAAGAGATAGGAGATTGATTTATGGATAATCAGCAATCCCCCGGCTATCCGTACGGAATGCATGGCGACGAAGTACCGCGTCAGCAGCATCCTGCCGGAAGTCAGGGACAGAATTATAACGGCGGTCAGCCCTATGGACAATATTCAGGGGCCCGCCAAAATGGCGGCGGAAATGCCCATAATGAATATGGCAGGCAGCAAGACCCCGGCGGATATCCCAATGGTGGCAACAATCCCGGTCTGCCCGGTTATGGAACAAATGGGTATCATGGCTATGGCCAGCCGAATCCTAACGGAATGAGCCCGGAAGCGCAGGCCCAGGCTGCCGCTATGGCACGCATCAAGGCACAAAAGGAAGCCGAGGCTAAAGAAAAGGCAGAAGCAGAGCGCCGTAAAAAGAAAAGAAAACGGATGACTAAGCTGGCTGTCCTGGCTGTCATTATCGGTGCCATACTCGGCTGGTATTTCCTTTACTATACAAAGACCCCTTCCTATGCGGTCAAGCTCATCCAAAAATCTATTAATCAACATGATGCTGTGACTTTCCAGGAACATGTCGCCATGCCTGATGTGCTCTCCAAGGGATTCAGTGCCGTTCGTGAAGCAGAATGGGACAGTGGTGTGACCGATGCCTATACAGAAGAAGACAAACCTGAATATACCAAGCACATGGAGCAGGTCATCATGAATGGCGTCATGACGGGAGACTGGACCGATTCCTATAAGAAGACCAACCCGGATAAGGCCCTGCACGTTGACTGGGGCAGCCTGACACTAAAAGATGTTTCTTCTGACAAGGAACATGGGGATGAAGCCCTCGTCAATATTCGTCTGGATAATCCGGACGTCGGGACAGACACTTTGGTCCTCCGCATGAAAAAGAACCCCAAGGGTGACTGGCAGCTCGTTGAAATCATGAATCTCAAGTGGTATTACACGAAGATTCTCCAGCGCACTGTAAAGGACAAGAAAAAGACCGGTGATCCGATTATTGACAAAGCCCAGCAGACTTTTGAGGATATGAAGAAAACACCGGTAGGGCCTATCTATGAAATTATCAAGGAAAAAATCCTTGAAGAAGATTCGTCCAAGTCTCAGGGAGAAACCCAAAACGGGAAGCAGGGCGGTCAGCAAGAGCAGAAACCTTCCGCAAATGGCGGAACACCTTCGCTGGAAGAACAGCAGCAGGCACTGCAAAAAATTCTGAACCATCCTGTTTTCGGCAAACTGGCAGGCCTTCTGGTAGAACATCAGGATGAAATTATGGCCAAACTGGATGAACTGTCCAAAGCTGTTGACAGCGGTCAGGCAGATGCTGCTTTGCAGGAACAAATCAATAAATATCAAAACGAACTCGTTCGTCTCGGAAAAATCTTTGATTTTCTGACGAAGTTTATGTAACGAAATTAAGGGACTGTGAAATAATGCGTGTGCGTTATTTCACAGTCCCTTTTTCACTTTCCGCTATCCATCGGCCGCCTTTGGCGGCTATTTGTTTCTGACGGCGCTGATGCAAGATAGTCGTAAAAGGTACCCTTCTCACAGCCTAACTCCATCTCACACCTGTTTTTTCATTCTCTTTTTATGGACGGCACAAAAGATGGGTGTAGATGCAAGGAAGGCTGACTTAGGAACTCGAGATAATACAAAAATAGTATATCGAGTGGTTCCTAAGTCAGCCTGACACAGCAGATGCACCCATATTTTTGCGCCGGACGGAAAAAGTTTCCCTAAAAAAGCTCTCAGATAAGATGCGTGCGAGGCCAGCCGAGCACCAGATTATCTGAGGTGCTTTTCTTATACCTGTCCTTTGACAATCATTTCCACATACCTCCGGCACTCCTTAGTCGCATGCCAGTCGCCTTCATCATTTACAAAAAGCAGACCTTTATCCAGCATAGCTTTTCGGCATCCGAGACGTGTGAACCCTTTTGAAGCCATGTAGCTTTGTACCAGTGTCAGAGGTTCCATTGTAAGTCCCTTAAGATAGGCATTCTGCTTTTCCTTCATACCATTTTCCACGGCATTCGTAATGCCGTGAAAGATTTTCCCGAAAATGGAAGTGGATCCCTGGCGCTCCGGATGGCTCCGGAAATTTTCCCTCATACCGGGACCTTTTTCACGGGCAAGCCTCCGGTCATATTCCGCACGTTTTACCGGATCGGAAAGCACGCCATAGGCAGCGTTTACGGTTGACATCATCTGCTGCCGGTCGGCACCTTTATAGACATCGGGATGATATTTTTTGGCCAGAGCCCGGTAAGCGGCCCGGATAACTTCCGGAGAAGCCGTTTCCGATACCTCTAAAAGTTCATAGTAATTCATATATTCATTCACCCTCACGGATAGTTTCATAGTTTATTTTTCATATTATATCACTGCTTCCTGGGGAGGTACCAGTACTATTGTGCTGCCGGGTGATTCACAAAATAAATACATAAGACTATCTTATGTAATGATAATAAAACATTGTTTTTATTTATTAGAAAAATGGGCTACAATAAGCAAAGATTTTATCTCGTAAGGAAGGTGCTTTTTCGTGAACGCTAAATTCCCCGGTATTCTTCTCTGTCTTGTGATCGCTGTTCCAGCCTGGCTGCTCGGAAAGCTTTTTCCTATTATCGGCGGTCCTATTATTGCCATCATCTTTGGCATGATCGCAGCTCCTCTGATTAAAAATAGGGAGCGCGTCGGTGCCGGTATTTCTTTTACGTCAAAATATATCCTGCAGACGGCAGTCGTGCTGCTGGGGGTTGGCCTGAATCTCGGCATTGTCCTGGCAACCGGCCGGCAGTCTCTTCCCATTATTGTCTGCACAATTTCAACTTCGCTGATTATTGCCTATGTGCTTCAGAAGGCCATGGATGTGGATTCCAATAAAGCCATCCTGATCGGCGTCGGTTCTTCCATCTGCGGTGGTTCTGCTATTGCAGCTACCGCACCCGTCATCCATGCCAACGATGAGGAAGTCGCACAGGCCATGTCCACCATTTTCTTCTTCAATGTACTGGCCGCCATTTTCTTTCCCATGCTGGGGACAGCGCTCGGCATGGATACGCTCTCCGGGGAAGGATTCGGAATTTTTGCCGGAACGGCAGTCAATGATACTTCTTCAGTGACGGCGACGGCAGCAACCTGGGACAGCATGTGGAACCTGGGCACACAGACGCTTGATAAGGCTGTGACGGTGAAATTGACTCGTACGCTCGCAATTATCCCGATTACAGTCATTCTTGCCTGGTATCGTTCCCGCAAGGCGCAGACGGGTTCTGAAGGCGTCTCCGTAAAGAGTGTATTCCCGATGTTTATTCTTTACTTTGTTATCGCTTCCATCATTACGACGGTTTGTTCCGGCATGGGAGTGCCTGCCTCGTTCTTTGCACCGCTCAAAACGCTGAGCAAATTTTTCATTGTCCTCGCTATGGCTGCTATCGGTCTCAATACAAACCTTGTGACGCTCATCAAAAAAGGCGGCAAGCCTATTTTCCTGGGAGCTTGCTGCTGGCTGGGCATTACAGTCATGAGTCTGTTTATGCAGCATGTGATGGGATTGTGGTAGTATGCAGCACGCATGATTGTCGGCTTAAAAAAAGCATCTGGTCCAATAGAGCCCTCGAGTTTCGGGCGTCTATTGGACCAGATTTTTTTGGAAATGAAAGGCGCCTTTGGCTTTTGGCCTATGGCATATAGCCTTGTTTGCAGCAGTGTGGTAAAGCTTTTGATTCAAATAAAGGAATAAAGACCTAAAATTTAGCAGATAACCTAAATTTCAGGTCTTATTTTTATAAGTTCGTAGAAAAATGTTTTGTCATTTTTCTTCCACGGGCGAGATACGGACGGCGGGCTGCGGAAAGCGTGAAAAAGGGGCTGTGAAAAATGATTTCATTATTTCACAGCCCCTTTACTTGTAACTGCAGGTGCTTTTTACAACATAATGTACTTGCCAATAAAAAGCAGCGTCAAAACATACATCAGCGGACTGATCTTATATCCATGCCCTGTCAGGAGGTTCAAGATCGTGTAGGAAATGACACCAAAGGAAATACCTTCGGAAATACTGTAGCAGAACGGCATCGCAATAATAGCGATGTAGGCAGGAATGGCTTCGGACAGATCCGTCATATCAATTTTTGTGATGGAAGAGAACATCAGGAAGCCGACAACAATCAGAGCCGGAGCCGTTGCAAAGGACGGGATAGCCATAAAGAACGGGGAGAGGAACAGGGAAAGTACGAAGAGCACTGATACAGTGACTGCAGTCAGTCCCGTGCGGCCGCCTTCAGCTACACCGGCGGCGCTTTCCACGAAGGTTGTAACCGTACTGGTTCCCATGAGAGCACCGGCGCACGTAGCACAGGAGTCAGCCATCAGGGCGCCCTTGATATGCGGCAGACGGCCGTCTTTGTCAAGCATGTTGCTCTTGGAAGCTACGCCGATGAGCGTACCCAGGGTATCAAACAGATCGACAAAGAGGAAAGCAAAGATAACGGCAAAGAAATCAAGGGAGAAGACGCGGGTAAAATCGAGCTGTCCCCAGACCGGCATGGGATTCAAAGGAACAAAAGCAGCAGCCCCGCCGGAAAAATCGGGAAATACGCTGAAAGCGCCCAGCTTCGGATTTGGTACATACAAGCCGGTGGCCTGGCAGATCATGCCGAGGACCCAGGTACCGAGAATACCAAAAAGAATATTGCCGCGGACATTTTTAATCATGAGATAGGCCGTAAAAAGGATGCCGATAAGGGCGATGACGACGGTGATGCCGACACTGTGGAAGGAACCGTCAGCCATGGATTTTGTAAAGGAAAACAGGGAAACTTTGGTGGCGGGGTTCGCGACGACAATCTTTGCATTTAACAGACCGATGAAAGCAATAAACAAACCAATGCCGACGGAAATCGCTTTTTTAAGCGTCAGCGGAATTGCATTGAAGATAGCTTCGCGAATGTTGGTCAAGGACAGCAGGATGAAGACAACACCTTCGACAAAGACAGCAGCCAGTGCCATTTGCCAGGAGTAGCCCATCTGCAGTACTACGGTGTAGGCAAAGTAGGCATTAAGCCCCATGCCGGGCGCCAGTGCAAAGGGATAATTGGCAAAGATGGCCATGAAGAGAGTGCCCAGGGCAGAAGCGAGCGCTGTCGTCGTGAGCAGGGCTCCTTTGTCCATACCGGTGGCACTCAGAATGGACGGGTTGACGATGAGAATGTAAGCCATCGTCATGAAGGTAGTAATTCCGGCAACGATTTCCGTTCGTGCGGAAGTGTGGTTTTCCTTTAGATGGAAAACACGGTCTAACATTTCTTCCATGGATGATCTTCCTTTCTTCTGGGAAACACGTCAGCATCTTCGTGTTTCAACTGGGGGTAACACATCTATATTAACGCTTTCAGCGTTTTTGCTTGTTCCAGAACGTACGGAATCTGGCGAGCATTTCTTTCTGGCTGAGGCGTGCCGGCCACAGTTCTTCCTCATCGGAATGGCGGAGGGCCGAAGCCATGTGATCGTAAAAATGCGGAATCTTCTTTTCCAATTCGACGGCCAGCTCCTTCATGTCCTGACGTTCCGTATGGCCGTCGTAGGGACAGGGATTCTTGAGCGGTTTCAATCCGATTGCTTTCCCGTTCGCGATAATTTCGGATTCTCTGTAAAAAAGAAGCGGACGGATGACCGTAATCCCTGTTTTGGTGAGGTACGTAACCGGCAGAAATGTTTTGTTCTGACCGGACTGGAACAGATTCAGCATGAGCGTTTCTACGGCATCGTCATTATGGTGAGCCAGGGCTACTTTATTGCAGTGCAGCTCTTTTGCTTTGCGGTTCATGGCGGCGCGGCGGAAATAGGCACAGGAGAAACACGGTGTGTTGCCGCGGTGTCCCCAGACTTCTTCCACATTGACCTGTTCGGAATAATGCTTCAGATGAAACTGGCTGCAGAAGGCTTCCAGTTCCTTTTTGGGAAAATCCGGGGCAAACATGCCGTCCATGGTGTAACACATGAGCTCAAAATGACGCGGACTGTGCCTCTGGATTTCGGCGAGGGCCGCAGTCAGGAACATGCTGTCCTTGCCGCCGGAAAGACCGATTAAAATCCGGTCGCCCTCTTCAATCATATTGAATTCGATGATAGCCCGCCACATTTTATTCAAAAAATCGGCAGGAACATATGCTTTTCCGGACATCTTATAACCTCTGACAAAAAAATTACGGAAAAAACAGTCATAAGCAGCGGGCGTGTCCTATCCATTACCCACTATCCTCTTGACTATTCTTAACGGATTCTTCCATTATAGCAAAAATTGAGTGAATCTGTTAGAATGTTAGGGACAAAATAGAAGAATCGAGGAAAAAATGGAAGATTTATTAGCTTCTTTGAACGAACAACAGGCGAAGGCTGTGAAACAAATAGCCGGGCCTCTTTTAATTTTGGCCGGAGCCGGCAGCGGCAAGACCAAGGTACTGACGACGCGAATCGCTTATCTGCTACAGCATGGCGTCGCTCCCTACAATATTCTCGCGATTACCTTTACGAATAAGGCGGCAAAGGAAATGCGGCAGCGCGTCGATGCGCTTGTCGGGCCGGCTGCGAAGGATGTATGGCTGTATACTTTTCACGGTTTCTGCAACCAGGTGCTGCGCAGGGAAGTCAAGCACCTCAGCCCTTACTCCAGTGGATTTTCCATTTATGATACGACGGACTGCAAGAATGTGCTGAAAGAATCCTTGAAAGCACTCAACCTGGATGAGAAATTTTATCCCATCAACAGTCTGATGTCGACTATTTCAAATGCCAAGAATGCCCGCATTGACGCCAACCAGTTCGAACGGCTGGCCGATGATTTTCATCAGAAGAAGGTTGCCGAAGTATATCAGGAATATACAAAACGTCTCGTCGCCAGCAACGCGGTGGACTTTGATGATCTGCTTTTGCTTACGGTCAACCTGCTGCAGCGCGACAAGGAAGTCCGGGAGAAGTACCAGCAGCGGTTCCATTATGTCATGATTGACGAATATCAGGACACGAACCACGTCCAGTACATGCTCGCCAAGCTTCTGAGCGCACCGGAAAATAATCTCTGTGCTGTCGGCGATATTGATCAGAGTATTTATGGCTGGCGCGGCGCTGATATCAGCAATATCCTTGATTTTGAAAAGGACTATCCGAACGCCAGAATCTTCAAATTGGAACAGAATTATCGCTCTACGCAGGTCATTCTGGACGCGGCAAACGAAGTCATTAAACACAATTCGGCCCGCCGCCCGAAGAATCTCTGGACGGATAACGGCAACGGGAAACCCATCGTCTATTTTCAGGCCTTCAACGACCGCAACGAGGCAGATTTTGTCGTCCATAATATCCGTAGCCTGCGCGGCGAAGGGTTCAAATACGGCGATATGGCCGTGCTGTACCGGACCAACGCGCAGTCCCGTATGTTTGAAGAGACGCTGATCAAAAACGGCGTGCCTTATATCATGGTCGGGAGTCTTAAATTCTACGACCGTAAGGAAATCAAGGATACCTTGTCTTATCTGCGCGTTCTGGTCAACGGACACGATATCCAGGCCATGGAACGCATTATTAACGAACCGAAGCGGGGTATCGGCGCGGCTTCCGTCGTGAAGCTCAAAGGCTTTTTGAGCCAGACGCCGCTGACGCTCGGTGAAATCGTGGCGAATCCTGCCGTGCAGCCTGTCCTGGGACGAGCTTACGGGAAAATTACCGCTTTCAGTCAGATGATGGACGAGCTCCGGGCCAAAAAAGACGTTCTTTCCGTAAAGGAATTGATGGATGAAGTGCTTAAGAAGACGGGGTATCTGGAGGCACTGGAAACGGAAAATTCGGAGCAGTCCAAAGGAAGAATCGAAAACCTTCAGGAACTCATGCGGATTGCCGATGAATTTGTGAATGATGACAGCGATGAAACCAGTAAGACATTGGAAGACTTCCTGAATCATGTCGCCCTGGTTTCGGATATTGATGATGCCAAACTGAGCCAGGACAGCGTTACGCTCATGACATTGCACTCAGCTAAGGGACTGGAATTTCCGGTCGTCTTTATGGCAGGCATGGAAGAAGGTCTGTTCCCGAGCCAGCGCTCGCTGGACGATGACGAAAAACTGGAAGAAGAGCGGCGTCTTTGCTACGTCGGAATTACGCGGGCCAAAAAGCGCCTTTTCCTGACAAGCTGCCGCAGCCGCATGGTGTACGGACGGACCGTCATGTATCCGCCGTCCCGTTTCCTTCAGGAAATTCCGCGGAACCTTATCGAAAATGCCGTGCCGACGACGCACAGCTCCTATGAGGGTCAGAGCCGTTGGGGAGGCGGAGAAAGCGTTCACCGTGACCGGTTCCAGTCGGGACTGCGCAACATTGTCCAAAGACGCAGCGGTGGGATTTTAGGAAATCCGCCGCCCAAACGCGGTGGATTCGTACCGGAAGGCGACGCGCCGACAGATTTTGTGCCGGGCGATAAAGTGCGGCACAAGGCGTGGGGCGTAGGAACCATCATCTCCGCCAAACCGGATCCCGACGGACAGGTTGTCAAAGTGGCCTTCCCGGGCGCGGGCATCAAAACGATTCTTACGAAATATAAAGTTTTGCAGAAAGCATAAGAGGCGAACATCATGAGTGAAATGACAAAGGAACAAGCAAAGCAGAGAGCTGACGAGCTCAAAGCGGAAATTGCCAAAAATTCCTATTTGTATTACGTGCAGGACAATCCGACGATTACGGATGCCGAGTACGACAATATGATGCGGGAACTGCGCGCCATTGAAGCAGAGTATCCTGATCTCATTACGCCGGATTCCCCGACGCAGCATGTCGGCGGGTATGCCAAGCCGGGCTTTACGGAAGTCCATCATATTACCCCTCTCCTGAGTCTGGCCAATGCTTTTTCACCGGAGGAAATGGAAGAATTTGACCGCCGCGTTCACGAAGGACTGCCGAAAGGTACGGAAGTAGAATACGTCGTAGAACCGAAAATCGACGGTCTTGCCTGCAGCATCATTTACGAAAACGGCCGTTTTGTCCGGGCCGCTACCCGCGGTGACGGTAATGTCGGCGAAAATGTGACGGAGAACGTGAGGACCATTCAGAATGTACCGAAGGTGCTGAAGTCCGTTCCGGGCGTCCCTGTACCCGAACTGCTCGATGTGCGCGGAGAAGTCTACATGCCCCGCCACGCGTTCCTGGAGCTCAACGAGGAACGTCAGGAAAGAGGGGAGACCGAGTTTGCCAATCCGCGCAACGCGGCGGCAGGGTCCCTGCGACAGCTCGACCCGCGCGTAACGGCTAAACGTTCCCTTGCTTTCTTTGCTTATGGTATCGGGACAGGCGCGCTGCCGACTCATAATGAATCCATGGACCGGCTGCAGCAGTTTGGCTTTACGAC
The DNA here is from genome assembly GCA_022482815.1 of Acidaminococcus sp. Lineage (NCBI taxonomy): Bacteria > Bacillati > Bacillota > Negativicutes > Acidaminococcales > Acidaminococcaceae > Acidaminococcus > Acidaminococcus sp. The sequence goes on along the minus strand of JAKVOM010000001.1, from coordinate 2,909,218 downwards.
GACGGAAGGCCGGACGAAGGTCAAGACCATTCAGGAAGCCAACGAGCTCATTAAAAAACACGGCGAACGCCGCGCCAGCCTGGGATATGATACGGACGGTGTCGTCGTTAAGGTAAACGCCGTATGGCAGCAGAATATTCTCGGTGCCACAGGTAAGGATCCGCGTTGGGCTATGGCCTACAAATTCCCGCCTGAACAGGCCGAAACGACCTTGCGGGATATAGTCATCCAGGTCGGTCGTACGGGCGTTCTGACGCCGACTGCCGTACTTGATCCGGTAAAGCTTTCGGGTAGTACCATCAGCCGTGCGACACTGCATAATGAGGATTTTATCAAGGAAAAAGATATCCGCATCGGAGACCGTGTCGTCATCAATAAGGCAGCTGAAATTATTCCGGAAGTGCTCCATGTTGTGCCGGAGAAGCGTACCGGCGAGGAAAAGGTCTTCCATATGCCGGAAACCTGTCCGGAATGCGGCTGGCCGGTCAAACGCAAGGAAGGGGAAGCGGCTGTTCGCTGTACGAACCCTCATTGTCCTGCACTGCGCCGCGAAGGGCTCATTCACTTTACGTCCCGCGACGCGATGAATATCGACGGCTGCGGTCCTTCCGTTCTGGGACAGCTGCAGGACAAAGGTCTGATTAAAGATCCGAGTGACCTGTACCTGCTCACGGAAGAACAAGTCATGGAACTGGACCGGATGGGAGAAAAATCGGCTCATAACCTGATTCAGGCCATTGCAGCCAGTAAGGAGCAGAGTCTCGATAAATTGCTCTTTGCCCTGGGCATTCGCCACGTAGGAGCGAAGGTGGCGCGTATCCTGGCACTAAAATACGGTACCATGGACGCATTGATGAATGCTTCTCAGGCCGAACTGGCACAGATCCCGGATATCGGCCACGTCATTGCCGAAAGTGTCGTGACGTACTTTGGAGATCCGGGCAATCAGGATTATATTGAACGCCTGAAAGAACTGGGCCTCAATATGAAGATGCTGGGGACGGCAGCCGCCAACGAAAATCATCCCTTCTTTGGCAAGACGATGGTCTTCACGGGAACGCTGCCGACGCTCGACCGGGCAACGGCACAGACCATGGCTCAGGAGGTCGGGGCCAAGGTTACAAGTTCCGTCAGCAAAAAGACGGACTATGTGGTAGCCGGAGCGGAACCGGGCAGCAAATATACGAAAGCCCAGCAGCTTGGCGTAACGATTATCGACGAAGCGGAATTCCGCAGACTGTTAAACAGCAATCGCTGAATAAAATCAAAAGGAGCTATGAAGGAACAAATCATCATTCCTTCATAGCTCTTTTTTTGCGATTTGCAGCGTACCATAAAAAACTAACTGTTATCTGCTCAATTTCTTAAGATTCAGCCAAGGTAGAAGTCTATTCGGGTGTACTAACCACTGTCCACTATCCACCAGCCACTTTGGTAAAGACATCTTAGCCTTGCCGACCCTTCTGTTCTTTAATCGCGTAAAGTTTTTCCAGCACCCGTTCCGTCAGCTCGCAGTCATCAACGGCGCGGTGATGATTGCCTTCAATGCCGAAATACTGGCAGAGAAATTCCAGACCGTAATGGGGCAGTCCGGGAAGCAGGGTCTTGGCCAGTTTCCGCGTATCAATCCAGGGATTATTGAGGTGTTCTCCCGTAAGCTTGTAGATGCGGTCATACAGGAAGTCAATATCAAAATTGATGTTGTGCCCTACAATAGTATAACCACCGATGAAATTGCAGAGGGAGGGGAGAATATCAGCAAATTTTGGCGCTCTTGCCACGTCTTCGTCGCGGATTCCCGTAAGGTTTGTGATGAAGGGAGTCAGCTTTTTAAAAGGCTCCGGACGCACGAAACTTTGAAAGCGGTCAAAAATAGTCCCGTTACGTACTGCGAGACCTCCGATCTCGATGATGGCGTCACGGCGAGGATTAAGCCCCGTAGTTTCAATATCGATGACAATATAGGACAAGGGGAGGTGCATCGTTCCCTTGCCTTTTTTACGCCGGTGTTCCTGCGTGTTTTGAGGTTCCGGCATATCAAATAAAGAGGCAGAATAAGGTTCCATAGCTGTCTCCTTTCAGATGTGTGGATTTCCGGCAAGTGGAAGCTGCCGGATTCTTTATTATAGCCGAAAACTGGAAGTTTTCCAAAGAAAATTTTTGGACAGTGAGAAGAAATTTATTCGGTGACCTGCAGGCGGGATGAAAAAGGCGCTTTTGGCCTTTAGCATCTGGCTTTTAGACAGGCCTTGGAAGCAAGGTAGAGCCGTCAACAGAATAAAAATGTGGCTGCTCATTCCCTGCAAAGTAGTTTTCCTTCTTTCGACTACGTGGAAGAAGGTTATAGAAGAATGTCAAACCTGACGGTTTAGTTTAATTAAGACGGACGACGGAATGCAAAAAAGCTGTGAAACAATGGCTTGGCATTGCTTCACAGCTTTTTTAATGATCAATTAATTTTGAGACTGCACATTGGCATCCTTGTCGTTGTCACCGGCAGCAACAAGTTCTTTGCCGCAGTGCTTGACAACCATCAGGGCCAGTGCCATCAGGGCAATGGCTACGACGAGCTGCAGGCCATCTACCATCATGACGAACTTGCCGGCCAGAACCTTGGTATAGATTCCATAGACGGACATGCACAGAGCGCTCATGGTGACGACGAACATAAAGCACATCGGGATGTACAGCATCCAGCTCTTACGACCGGTGGTACGCAGGAATACGGCAAGGCCGATGAGTACCAGGGAAGAGAGCAGCTGGTTGGCTGCACCGAAGAGCGGCCAGATGTTCAGGTAACCGCCGAGGCAGAGCAGATAGCTCGGAATCAGGGTTACAATCGTGGCTACATAAGTGTTGCTCAGGAAGCGGGAAACCGAATTGTCATATTCGGACAGGAATTCCTGCATCACCATACGGCCGATACGCGTTACGGCATCGATCGTGGTCATGGCCAGTGCGGAAATGCACATCGTTACGATGCAGTTGCTGACATACGGAGAAATACCAAAGATGGAGAAGTATTGACCGATAGCAGAACCGAAGATGGCGAACGGAGTAGCTTTCGGCAGAGATCCGTTGACGGCTACAGAGCAGGCAATTACGAGGGAAACAACACCCAGGACGGATTCAATCAGCATGGAGCCGTAACCAACAGGAAGCATATCCTTTTCGTTGGAAATGGTCTTGGAAGAAGTTCCGGAAGAAACGAGGCTGTGGAAACCGGAAACGGCACCGCAGGCAATCGTTACAAACAGAATCGGGAACAGCGGCTTGTTGCCGACGACGAAGCCCTTGAAAGCAGGCATGTTCAGGGTCGGGTTGCCGACAATGATTCCAACGACACCGGCAAAGATCATGCCGAGCAGCAGGAATACACTCAGATAGTCACGCGGCTGAATGAGGAGCCACATGGGAAGTACGGAAGCGATAAAGCAGTAAGCGTAAGTTGCATACAGCCAGGAAGTACGCGTAGCAAAGATAGGATGCGCAATACCGCCGGCAATCATAGCAACCATGCAGATGATAGCAAGAACAATTTCCTTTGCGCCGGTAATGTGGAAACGGCGGGTAATGACCCCGAAGATCATAGCGACGAAAACATAAAGCGTAGAAATAGAACCGGCTGCCGCGTTAGGACCAAGTTCTGCACCGGTCTTGGAAAAACCGTTGAACGTGCTTGCCATGATATCGGAGAAAGCAGCGATAACCAGCAGGGAGAACAGCCAGGCAAAAATCAGGAACATCTTGCAGCCCGTATGGCCGACATATTGTTCAATAATTTTACCCATGGACTTGCCGTCATTCTTCACAGATGCATACAGAGCCGTAAAGTCCTGTACAGCACCGAAGAAAATGCCGCCGACCAGCAGCCACAGGAAAGCAGGCAGCCAGCCAAACATGCAGGCAATGATAGGACCGGTTACAGGGCCTGCACCGGTAATAGAAGAAAACTGGTGGGCAAAAACCGTAAAACGAGATGCGGGGGCAAAATCGCGGCCATCCTCGAATCGATAAGCAGGGGTCTTCGCATCCGGATCAATTCCCCATGTCTTAACGAGCCAGCGGCCGTAGAACAGATAACCACACGCAAAAACGATGATAGCAATACAAACAAGAGTTAATCCGTTCATGTAGTCCACTCCTTTCAAACAATACTGCCGGCCTACAACCCGGCAGCTAAACTGTTAAGTCTTTACGGATGCGTTTGACAGTGACATAATCTATCACTTGTATACAAAATTGTCAACAGTTTTTTAAATAATTTTTTAAAAATCATTAAAAGTGTTATTTTATACTCCGCATAGCGAGAAAATTATCAGATATGTACACTTACAATAGACTTAGCTAAATCTTTGTACGTTATTTTGCTATCTGTCATTAGTGAATTGTTACTATTTAAGGACTTTTTGTGACAAAATTACGGCGAAATGAGCAGTTTCGTTTGATATCCCCATATTGTAAATGATAAAGTGTTATATAAATAAAAAATAGTAGGAAATTTGGTGGACTGGTGTTGACAGAAGGGCGGAACAATAGTATAGTAACAGTTAAATTCATAAACTTAAATGGCATTGAGTGGGAATAGTAGTGATGCCGTGGAATGGACAGAGACCTGCCGGCCGGTGCGAGGCAGGAAGGAAGCGCATCATGAATCTGGCCCAGGAGCCGTCCCGGGGAAAAGAGGAATAGTCGGGAACGGGTGGCAGCCGTTATTCTGCCAGGCATTAAAAAGCTGCCTGTAGCTTCTGATGTCTGAGGAGGGGCCGCGCAGGCGGCAAAAAGAGTGGTACCGCAGAGTGTAAACGCTTTGTCTCTTGGCTGAGGCAAAGCGTTTCTTTATTATGGCTCGATGGAGAATCAATTTTTATTTTCGCAGAGGAGATGCTTTGAAATGACGAAAAAGAGAATTGTAGGGGTAATCGGTATTGGACATGTGGGTGCTCATGTGGCGTATACACTGGGTATGACAGGTGTGGCCGATGTCGTAAAACTGTGCGATACCAACGAACAGAAGTTGATCAGTGAACGGCAGGATCTGATGGATGCTGTCATGTTCATGCCTCACCGCGTCAATTATGTGATTGCTAAATATGAAGAACTGGCTGACTGCGATGTGATTATTAACGCCATCGGCAAAATTGAACTGCTTGTCACCCATAACCGCGACACGGAAATGAACTTCACTGTAGCCCAGGTGGCTGATTTCATTCCTAAGGTGATGGCCGGCGGTTTCAAAGGCATCTTTATCAATATCACGAATCCCTGTGATGTTGTAACTGACCTGATTTATAAACTGAGCGGACTGCCGAAGGGGCATGTTTTTGGTACCGGTACGGGCCTTGATTCTTCCCGTCTGGTCAGCGCTATTGCTCAGCAAACCGGTCTGGACCATAAGTCTATTACAGCGTACATGATGGGTGAACACGGCAATGCCCAGATGGTTCCCTGGTCCATCATTAAATTTGGCGGAAAACCGCTGAGCGAACTGGAAGGGGATCCCCGTTTTGTATTTGGCTCTGTCACAACAAATGGTTGATTTTTGACGAGAAATAGCGTATAATAATAGTAAGAAACAGTACCACCGAAGGAGGTAATTGGATATGCCTACTATCAAAGACGCATTAGATATTATCGGTAAGTTGACTGTCGCAGAGCAGGAAAGCCTTAAAACAATGCTTTTAAGTCCTGCCTTTGTAAAGTCTTTGAATATTGAAGATTTCGTAGCAAAGGAACGCTTTGCAAATGGTCGTGTATGCCCTCTTTGTGGCTGTATCCATGTGGTTCGCAATGGTCATCGTAAAGATGGCACACAGCGATATGTATGTAAGGATTGTGGCAAGTCCTTCGTGATTGCTACGAACTCCATTGTGTCTGGTACAAGAAAAGACTTGTCCGTGTGGGAGCAGTACATTGATTGTATGATGAATGGCTTATCCATTCGTAAGACTGCTGTTGCTTGTGGGATTCACAGAAACACCGCATTCCTTTGGAGACACAAGATTTTGGATGCACTTCAGAATATGGCAGACGATGTTACCCTTGACGGCATTATTGAGGCTGACGAAACTTTTTTCGCCATCTCGTACAAGGGCAATCATAGCAAGAGTAAGACATTTGCTATGCCACGCAAGGCTCATAAGCGTGGTCATTCTACACATATCAGAGGCTTGTCCCAAGAAAAGGTATGTGTTCCTTGTGCGGTTAATAGGAATGGCTTGTCTATCTCCAAGATTACGAATACTGGTAGAGTTTCTACAAGAGATTTACATCATATTTATGATGGTAGGATTAAGACCAATTCCACTCTTGTTACGGACAAGATGAACTCCTATGTGAGATTTACAAATGCCAATGGCATTGACCTTGTGCAGTTAAAGACTGGCAAAGCCAAGAAAGGCATTTATAATATCCAACATATCAATAGCTACCATAGCCAGCTAAAGAGGTTTATGCGTGGCTTTAACGGTGTTTCTACCAAGTATCTGAACAACTATCTTGTGTGGAATAACCTTGTAAATTACGCCAAAGAAAGCGACATGGAGAAAAGGAACATCTTCTTAACTTTTGTTTTGGCAACATTGAAAACTGCTAAATGCAGAGATTTATCAAACAGACCAGCAGTTCCTCTGGTCGCCTAATTAGAATTTGTGGAGATGATAAGATGGTCAATATAACAGATGTAAAACAGATTCTTCAATTTGCAATAGATGCGGAGATTAAAGTCTTTCTTGATGGTGGCTGGGGTGTAGATGCTCTTCTTGGATATCAGTCAAGAGCCCATAATGATATTGACATTTTTGTAGAAAAGAACGATTATCAGAACTTTATAGAAATAATGAAAGCTAATGGCTTTTATGAGATTAAGATGGAATATACAACATTGAACCATACTGTATGGGAAGATTTGAAAAACAGAATTATTGATTTGCATTGTTTTGAATATACGGACGAAGGTGAAATTCTTTATGATGGGGATTGTTTTCCGGTAGAAACTTTTTCGGGTAAAGGAAGAATTGAGGAAATAGAGGTTTCCTGTATTGAACCATATAGTCAAGTAATGTTCCATCTGGGATACGAGTTTGATGAAAATGATGCACATGATGTGAAGTTATTGTGTGAGACACTTCATATCGAAATTCCAAATGAGTATAGATAACTGCAAATAACAGTTTGTAGGGGAGTTCTGATACTCCCCTATAAAAATGGCTATTTATCAACTGTTTGTTGTGACATAGCCTTGTATTTAATAAGGATGAAATCAAGGAAAAGACCATCAAGGCCGGCTGGGTAACATACGTAGGCAAGGGCTGCACTGAATATGGTATCTGCGCTACGGCGGTTACGCTGGCTAACACTGTTCTCCATGATGAAAAACGCATTATGGCTACGAGCTGCCCGCTGGACGGCGAATATGGTGAAAAGGGTATCTTCGCCGGCTGCCCGGCTGTGGTAGGGGCCGACGGTGTTGAACAGGTCATGGAATACAACCTGCCGGAAGATGAAATGGCTGAATTCAAGAAATGCTGCGCTACGATTCGTGCCAATATCAAAAAGGCAGAGGCAATCTGGAAAAAATAAACAGTATCCTTGTTGTGCCGGCTTGGATGGCACATTTTAGGAAGTAAAGCAACGCAGAAGGCCCGGAAAGGCTGTGATAACTCACAGCTCTTTCCGGGTCTTTAGTTTTGTCTATATATTGGAAGAAAAGTTTAAAAAGAAAGTAAAAGGGCTGTGCAATAATGCGTGTGCATCATTGTACAGCCCCTTTTGCAGATCTTTAATTAACTATTTATTTTGTTGATTATTTCACCGTATTCCTTAATACGCCGATGCCTTCGATTTCGCATTCAATCACGTCACCGCTCTTCAGGTACTGAGGCGGATTCATGCCCACACCGGTGCCTGCCGGGGTGCCCGTTGCAATAATCGTGCCGCATTTCAGCGTCATGCCGTGCGACAATTCACTAATGATATAAGGAATGCTGTGCACCAGGTTTTTCGTGTTGCTGTGCTGGCGTTCTTCGCCGTTGACACGGGTGATGAGTTCCAGTTCAGGAGGGAAGGGGAACTCTTCTGCCGTGACGATCCAGGGACCCATGGGAGCAAAAGAGTCGAGGCTCTTTCCAAAATACCACTGCTTGTGGGCAACCTGAACATCACGTGCGGTCACATCATTGATAATCGTATAACCGAAAATATAATCCTGGGCATCTTCGGGAGCTACATTTTTTGCAGTTTTTCCGATGATGACCGCCAGTTCACACTCGTAATCCAGTTTTTTAACGACTTCAAAATGCCCGTCAATCAGACCTTCCGGCTCGGTGCAGTGGCTGGCGCGCTTGGAAAAATATACCGGTACATTCCGTTTTACAATTTTTTCTTCGCTGTAGTCTTTGGGCAGCTCTTCATCGTGGGAACGATAGTTAATTCCCAGGCAGATAATATCATTAGCTGGTTCGGGAATCGGTGCCAGCAGCTTTACTTTCGAAAGAGGAACCGCGGCGAGTCCCATCCGCGTGATGGCAAGTAGTTCATCAAAATTTGTGCGGGCCATTAAATCAGTTACGCTCGCGTATTTATTGGCAGGAATCACATATTGCCCATCTTCAGATAATACCCCTACTTGTTGCTGACCGTCATACAGCATGGTTACAATTTTCAAAGGAACCACTCCTTTTCCATTTTATCTTCTTATTTTACACTGTTTTGCTGTAAATTACTAGAAATTTATCTGAAAATTAGGTTTTTTGCAATAAATTATTTAGAAGGAACATATAATTGTCTGTCTTTTTATCGTTTTATGATTTTGTACGGCAAATAAAGAAATAAATGATAATTGCTTGAGCGCTTTTCCTGTTCTTGTGGTATAATACGTCAGACAATGTCAGCAAAAATGGAAAGAGGGAGAGAGCATATGCTGCAGCCATTTTATTATCTGGATGACGGACATGGGGATTATAACCGCAGCTACGAGCGGGATTATGATGTGGACTATGCCGATTATTCCACTGATCATAGAGAAAACAACTTTAGGAATTTTGAAGAAAAGGTTCCTAAAAGTAAAAAGGAACGCGTCCGGAATATTTTGAAGCATTACGAATAACGAGTGGGCCGTGGAGAGCTGACAGCACGTTTCTTCACGGCCTCTGTTCTTTTTTTGATGGCCTTTATAAAAATGGTATAGAGGTCTTATTTTTATCAATATATAAGAGAAATGAGGGGATAAGCTGTGGCAGCAGGTGTCAAGGATATGACAACAGGGAGTATTCTCCCTCAGATTATGAAGTTCAGTGTTCCACTGCTTTTGGGTAATCTGTTCCAACAAACTTATAACCTTGTTGATACGGCAATTGTGGGCCGTACGCTTGGAGCCAGGGCACTGGCGGCCGTTGGTTCGTCAACGAGCATTCAGTTTCTCGTCATGGGCTTTTGTATCGGTATCAGCCTGGGTTTTACTATCCCTGTAGGGCAGCGTTTTGGGGCCCATGACTACGCCGGGATGCACCGCTATGAATATTCGGGCGGTATCCTGTCCGCTGTTTTTGCGCTTACAATCACACTCCTTACGACAATCCTCTGCAGTCACATTCTAAGAATCCTGCAAGTGCCGGACGAAATCTTTCATGATGCCTGGATTTACCTTATTATCATTTTTTGCGAGATCCCTTTTACTATCATGTATAACTACCTGGCAGGCCTCATGCGTGCTATCGGGGACTCCCGCACCCCGTTCCTGTATCTTGCCGTGGCCTCTGTCCTCAACATTGTCCTCGACTGTCTTTTTATCATGTCTTTTCACTGGGACGTTGCCGGGGCGGCTATTGCTACGGTTCTTTCGCAGGCTTTGTCTGCCTTCCTCTGTCTTTATTCCGTGACTCACCGCTACGAGGTACTTCATGTAGAACCCGCCGAGCGGCACTATGGAGCCCGGGAAGGACGCAGCATGATGGGAATCGGTATCCCTATGGGACTCCAGTACTCCATTACGGCCATCGGCTCCATGGTTATGCAGAGTGCCAACAATTCCCTGGGAACGGAGTATGTCTCGGCTTTTACGGCCGGGACAAAGCTCAAGCAGTTCCTTTTGTCGCCTTTTGATGCCTTCGCTACAGCCGTATCAACCTTTGTTGCCCAGAATTTTGGCGCGCGCCGCACGGACCGGATCCGAGAGGGCATCTTCAAAGGGACTCTTGTAAGTGTTCTCTACGGAGCCGTCTTTGGCCTTTTTGCCATGGTGCTCGGCGGGAGGGAGCTGTGCCTGCTCTTTTTGGATGCGGAAAATACCGTTGAACTTGATCTGGCTGCCCTTTATCTGCGCCGTATGGGTTACTGCCTCTGGGTACTTGGCATCCTCAATGTATGCCGCATGAGCATCCAGGGGCTGGGCAATGCCCGGAAGGCCATGATGAGCGGTGTTCTGGAAATGATTGCCCGCACTATAGTCTCTGTCTTTTTTGTGGGCTCTTTCGGGTACGACGCCATTACGTGGGCCGACCAGGTGGCATGGTTTGCGGCCACGGCCTTTGTCCTGCCCATGGTGATGTACTCCATTCGCAATGCGGAGAAAAACTTTAAATAAGGCAGGAACAACATAAAAAGATAGTTATCTATCGCCGAAAATAGCTTTTTTGTTTTTCCAAGAAAAGATAGGAACTGTGAAGAAAGTACGTAGTGTATTTTTTCACAGTTCCGTTTTTGTATTTCAACATTAAACCACTTTTATTTTTAGTTTTTGGTAGACACTTTTGAAAGATAGCTGCAAATGCGCGAAAGACCAGATTGGGTCATAAGGTACCCATCATGAAAAAAGTACCGTTTTTATTCCTTTACTTTATCTCACACCTGTTTTTTCATTTTCTTTTTGTGGACGGCACAGAAGATGGACGCAGATACAAGGAAGGCGGGCTTAGGAACCCGAGATAATACAAAAATAGTATATCGAGTGGTTCCTAAGTCCGCCTGACAAAGTAGATGCGCCCATGGGAATCACTGATTCAATGAACGGCTTCAGATACGTGCGGATGCGCCAGCTACGCAAGAAGACAATCCGGAGGGTTACCGGGCGTATCTCGAGGAATTGTCGACACAGCGTAGCTGGTACAGACGTATGTAGATGAAGTCGCGAGTGAATCAGTGACTCCCTACTGCGCTGGACAGAAAAAGTTTCCTTAGAAAAAGCTCTCAGACAAGATGCGTGCGAGGCCAGCCGAGCACCAGATTGTCTGAGGTGCCTTTAAAATGCACTAGCTGGTTTCATTCCAACTTCGGGATAACAGCCCCACCATGATGCATCAGATTAATCGTATAGTTTTTATTTCCTAACCGGGCAAGTTCTTCCGAAGCTCTGTCCCAAGCTTCTGTAAGGGTCTCACACGGAATGATATGAGTCTTTTTGACGGCTTCGAAATTCTCTTTGCGCGTGACAAGATACATCGTATAATTGTGGGCCAGGGTAAAGACATAAAAGGCGATAAAGAACGGAATTGTGAAACAGTCACGCAGTCCTTGTTCCATGTCGGGCAGCGTCTGGAAACGGAAACTGTCCCAGAAAATTTTTGGTTCTTTGATATCGGGAGAGTCAACAAGGGCGATGATGATGCCGTGGTCTTTCGTTACATCGGCAGCCGGTTCAAAACACTTGACACCTTGATAGAAGGACAAGTCCTTGGGATAGCCGCCGGCACTTACGATGGTTACGTCTGTTTTTTGCTTGACAGCGACTTCGGTATTCTGCAGGACTCTCCTGGTGCCTTCCAGCCAGGCCTCATAGGGGTCGCCGGCTACAAAACCGCAGATTTCCCCGTCTCCGTTGATGAGGGAATGAATCAAAAAATCAGGACGGCACATTTCCATGCCTTCTACCATATCTTCGTTGACCGGATTGCCCTTCAGGGCACGGTGCGCTGTGGCAGGATTGATACCTTCACCATGAACCTGGGAAAGTGCATGGCAGTGATTCTTCTGGATTGTGTCCCAGCCGGCAACGCCGGGAAGAATCATTTTGCGGCCGCCGCCGAAACCTGCAAACAGATGCGGTGCCAGTCCATTGATAATGATGGTTTTATCGGCTTCGACTACTTTTTTGTTGAGATAGACCGGTGTCCCGAAACTGGTTGTTCCGACATAGGTCAGATTCTGATCATCATGGCAGTCATGCTGATACATCTTGATGCGGCGGGCTACTTCCTTGCCGACTACAGTCTCATTTTCTTCGTCCGTATGAGCACGATGGGTGCCCTGGGCAAATACAATGTACATATCTTCGTCAGGGATGCCGGCCTCATTAAGGGCATTTACGATTTCAATCATAAAGCGGCCCGAACCGCTCCAGGCACGCGTAATATCGGCGGTAACGAGGCACACCTTGTCACCAGGTTTCACGATTTCGGAAAGCTTTTTGGAACCAATCGGATGCTCCATTGCTTCCCTGAAGGCGGTTTTTACATCAACAGCCGGCACCGTAATCGGTTCGATGACCTGCGCGATATGCGATTCCGGAAGGGAAATCGACTGTGTCGTCTTCCCGTAAGGAAGTGTGATCTCTTTAAACGTAACCATATAAGGAAGGCCCCTTTTCTTGTTTTTCTCCATTATAGCATGATGACACGGAACGCAGAAAGCAAAAGGCTGCCTGAAGGGAAAAAATAAGTGGTCTTTTCGGGCAGCCGGACTGCAAAATTATCCGAAGTGTTCAATAAGGGCAGTATCTAAAAAGTTCGTTCTTGCAAATTCGGAAAAATTGACTACAATAGAGAATCATATAAACCTTAGGGGGGTATAAAATGTCAGCAAGAATTGATCATATTAAAGCATTGCGGGATCCCTCGGATCCGCATGAATATAATTGTGCACAAGTATTGATGATGGGATTTCATGATGTGCTGGGTGTATCGGAAGCACAGGCGGCCAAAATGAGCGTCTTTTATGGCGGTGGAATGAGTCACGGTTCGGTGTGCGGAGCTGTAAGTGCCGCTTTGATGATCCTCGGCGCAGGGGGCGCATCGGGCCTTGAAGCCGGCAGGTTCCTGCAGGAGTTTCGCAGCCGTCATGAGTCGACGCAGTGTGCCGCACTGCTTACCAAGTCTCATGCCCGGGGAATTCCTAAAAAAGTTCACTGCGATGGGCTGATTTTTGAAGTTGCGGAAGCATTGGAAAAGGAACTGAAGTTGTGAATAAAACGAGGGGCTGTCGCAAGTGACCGATTTTTAATCCCTGAAATAACTTGCTAAAGACCCCAAATTGCCTTACTTTTTAGTTGAATATGTTTTGAGATGAAAAAAGGGCGCACGAAATTAAGCAACTCTAAGTTGCTTTTTTTCGTGCGCTCTTTTTGTATCTTTTAGGCCTCTTTTTTCAGCGGATATAAGTGCAAATCCTCTTTGCCGTCTTGAACTTTGTGATGGACCTTCAGGACATTCCGTGCCATGGCACATATTCCCACTGTTACCAGGGCATTTCCTTTGCCTCGGGTTTCTAGTCTTCTGACGTTTAATGAATCCTTGAGATCCGCAAAGGCTCCTTCTGCCTGTATACTGCGGTTCATCCTCAGTTCCTTACCATATTCGGAAGTAATGTTCTTCAGGGATTCTGCCCTCAATGCAGCAAAATTCTTCGAGACCACTAATTTCTTGTTTCTTTTCTCCATGGGTGTCCTGCAATTGTTCCCATGGATGCACTGTTCCTTGTAGGGACAACCGCTGCAGTCCTTACATTCGTAATATGTTTTCTCTGACACATATCCTGACCGGTTCTTTACCTGGGTTACTTTACTGACTTTCAGCAGTCTCCTACCTTTACAGATATACATGTCTTGATCAGGCAAATATGTCATGTTTTCTGCTTTGCCGATGTCGTTCTTATACTTTTTCCTCTTGCTTCTTTCATAATTGTTAGGCTTGATATATGAAGTATACTGATTCTTCTTCAGCCAGACCAAGTTCTCTTCGCTTTCATAGCCTGCATCGGCTACAATGTTTGCAAATTTCTGACCGAAGTGGGCTTCAAATCCTTCAAGAAAAGGAATGAGTGTCCGCATATCTGTTGGATGTGCACTCACATCTGCAAACAAGGTAAAACCGGAATTGTTGGCATATTGGACATTGTATCCCGGCTTTAAGGCGCCATTAAGCATGGCGTCTTCTTTCATCCTCATAAAGGTAGCATCCGGGTCTGTTTTGGCAAAGCTGTTCCGTTCCCCACAGATGTGAAGCTGCTTCGTATACACCTTAAGCCGTTTGAGATAGTTAGCTAAAATCTCATAGTACTTCTGTAGAATGGTCTTTCTTTTCCCACATCCGTGAACAAACTCGATCCCTTCAGCCCGCTTTATGACAAGCAGTTTTTTTAGGAGCTTCTTTAAATGACGGATGTGGAAAGTGTTTCCGTAACAGACCTTGATTCCGAAACGTTCCTCGATTTCGGGAACCAGTTGCTCCAGTTTCTCTATGAGTTTGTTCTGGCTGCCTAAGACTCTGTTTTTCCAAACAAATTTGTATTTGTTTGCCACAGATTCAATTTTTGTCCCATCGATGAACAGGCTATCCAGCGTGATGAAACCGCGAGCCAGCAGCCATTTATCCATCTGAATCATGAGCTCCTTGATACATGGTTTTAGATGGAGGGAACAAAATCTTGCAATGGTTGCATTATCCGGAGCTTTTTTCCCATCTAAGAGGAACATGAAATGAGTGTCTCTTTTACAGGATTGCTCTATCTTACGCGAACCACGAATTCCTTCCATACATGCATAAATGACGATCTCCAGCAGCTGAATTGGTGACGTTAATTTATTCTCGACATGAGAATACGTGTCATACAATGCCTTTACATCCATCCCTTCTACCATGGCACGCACCAAGCGAACAGGATCGTCATTAGGGATTTGTACTTCAAAATTTAGAGGAAGAAAAAGTTGATAAGAACTGCCAATTTTTGTATAATCCTTTTGTGTAGGTTTGTTTTTTGGCATATTTAAATTCTACACCAAGGCGCGGTCTCATTCAATGAGGCCGCGCCTTGCTTTTACCTTGTTTTTGATACAAAAGGGGCCGTCGCAAAATGCGACAGCCCCTTTTACGCTGGTCGCCGGTCGCTGGCCGCGGGTCGCCCGTGGAAGAAAAATTGCCAGGGCATTTTTCTACGAACTTATAAAAATAAAGTCTAAATATTGGTTCTTCACGGAAATTTGTGGACTAAAAGACATTTGACTATTGAAAAAGGACATTAACTCCTCCAAAATATAATCGTCGAAACCATACCTTGGGAGGAGAAAATGTCCTTTACTAATTACACTATTCAAAATAATGCAGAATGTCAAGATGTCTTTTACAATGTCTTCATGCCGGAAGACCCTTTTGATGACAGCCAGGAGATTGTTATTTGCAGTGAAAAGAAATATACCGACTTCCGTTGTCCTAAATGTGGTCAGAAAATGTATTCTTACGAGCCATTTTCCACCTACTTGAAAAGTTTTCCTGCGTATCCTGAGCATACCAGGATGATCCGCTTTGAAGGGCATCGCTTCCGTTGCTCCTGCTGCCATGCAACCATCACTGAGCCTATTCCCTTTAAATATCCAGGAACTCGCATTACCATGAGAGCTTCTCTCTGGATTGAGACGCTGCTTCGTAATGGAATCCCTGCCAATGCAATTGCCAAGATGTCAGGAATTCACTGGAGCACGGTTCGCTATGTCCACAAACAGCTCATGGACGAATCTCTCGATAAATATGAAATGGAATTGGAGCTGACCTCTTACAAGCCCCGTTTCCTGGCCATCGATGAGTTTGCTATCCATAAGGGACACACCTATGCCACTTGCGTCATGGATTTAGCGACAGGTTATATTCTCTGGGTTGGCAGAGGTCGGGCGATAGCTGACTTCGAGCATTTCTTCAAGGAATATGATCAGACAAAGCTGACAGAGGTCAAGGCAGTCGCCATGGATATGAACGCTTCCTACAACAAGCTGGTACAAGAACATCTGCCGCAAGCTAAGGTCGTGTATGATCGTTACCACATGCAGGCTCAATTCGGGAAGGAAGTATTAGGTGTAGTAAGACTTGATGAGGCCAGAATGCATAGGGATAAAGCCAACGACATGCAAGAAGCATTAAAAGACGCAAGTGCTGAAGACAAGCCGGCTTTGAAAGAGCGGATATCCGAGGAAAAGAAGAACTACCGCACATTGAAGAAAGTCCGCTGGCCGTTACTCACCAATGAAGATAGGCTGAATCCTAAGAGCAAAGAAGCGTTGCAGGCCATCTTTGCAGAGCACGAGGATCTGGCAATATGTTATTCCATGAAGGAAGAGATGGTAGCCCTCTATGAATTAAGGGACTATGACAAGGCTCTTGCAGGATGGAAGCGCTGGTTTAAAGCTGCACTAGGCAGCGGGATTCCGGCCCTGGTTAGGTTTGCTAAGATTAAGCTGCCAAGGATAGACGGTCTGGTGAACCATGCCCTGTACCCGATAAACACAGGGAAGCTTGAAGGCTTCAACAACAAGATTAAAGTGGCCAAAAGAAGAGCGTACGGATACAGAGATGATGAGTACTTTTTCACGTTAATTCGCTACCTCTCAATTCCGACCGTAAGGGGTATACTCCCGAAAAAACCGTGAAGAACCTAAATATTTAGGTTATCTGCTAAATTTTAGGCTTTTATTTTGCTTAAAAGTCTTACTACACTGCTGAAGACGAAGCTAAATGCCATATTCCAAAAGCCAAAAGTGCCTTTCTGTTCTAACTTCATCTCCATTTGCCACTAAAGAGAAAACGGAGTACTGCGTGGCGGCAGTACCCCGTTCTCTGTATGGAGGATATAAGAGAGTGTATGCTTAATCAGCAGCAATCTGCGGAAGCTGATGACCTTTCTTCCTTAAATAGAGAGCAATCAGCAGGTTAGGAATGAAACAGCCAGCAAAGAAAATAAGAACGGACGAATAAGTTCCGGTCGACTTATAGAACCAGGAGACAAGCGTCGGACCGACAACACCGGCAATCCCCCAGGCCGTCAGGACGCGGCCGTGGATGGCGCTTAATTGCTTTGTTCCGAAAAGATCGCTCAAATAGGCCGGCATGCAGGAAAATCCACCGCCGTAGCAGCTGATGATGAGCAGTACGAGGAACTTAAACATGCCTTCTGCTGTCGTTCCGGCCAGCAGGGCAAAGGCGGCAATTTCAAGCGCAAAGAAGAGAACATACGTAATCGGACGGCCAATCCGGTCAGAAATCGTAGACCAGAGGATGCGGCCCCCGCCGTTCATGATGCCGATGATTCCGACAAAGGAGGCGGCCTCAACGGCCGACATGCCGATGACCTGCTGCGCCATGGGGCTCAGTACGGCGAGAAGACCGATACCGCAGGTGATATTGATGAAAAAGACCCACCAAAGAGAGGCAAACTGCCAGGTACGCATGGCCTGGGCCGCCGTAAATCCGGAAACTGCAGGTGCTGCCTGGGTGCCCTCAGCAGTTTGTACTGTCGGAGGTTTCAGATACAGGGAGCAGGCGAGCATGACTGCAAAATAGACAATGCCAAGATCCCGGAAAGTAGCCGCCAGTCCGTACCGGGAATATAAATACTGCATGACAGGTGCGGCAATAAGGGCGGCAAAACCGAATCCCATAATGGCAAGGCCGGTTGCAAAACCGCGATGCTTCGGGAAATATTTGACGAGGGTAGAAACCGGGGTGATATAGCCTGTGCCAAGGCCCATGCCGCCGATGACTCCGTAAAAGAGGTAGAGCAGAGGCAGGCTCTTTACCGTGACTGCGTAGGAAGTACCAATCATGCCGGCTCCAAAGAGGCAGGCAGCGAGCGTACCGGAATTACGGGGGCCCATTTTTTCAACGGTCCTGCCAAGAAGCCCGGCCGATGTACCCAGAAACAGGATGGCCAGGGAAAATGTCCAGGTCACGTCCGCCATGCTGGCTCCCAGTGCTTCCATGATAGGCTTTACCAGCACACTGAATGCATAGACACTGCCGATGGAGATGTGGATGCCTACGGCAGCCAGAGCGATAAGCCAACGATTTCTCATACCTTATCTTCCTTTCCGGGACCCAGGCGGTCCCCCAGAAAAGGAGAGGAAACAAAAAGGCCCTGGACAGACTGCAGCAAAAAAGCTGCAGATCGGGCTGCCCAGGGAATAGAAAAGACCCTCCGGGCAAGTTCCTCTCTGCCCAGACGGCCGGCATTCCTTCACAGTACAAGGCACGTGGTCATTTCCACTTATCCGTCAGTCCTGTACTGCAGTTTTCAATTGTGTACTTCGGATTATAGCAGGGGACTCGGGGAGTGTCAAGCTGCTTTGTAGATTGATTTTCCCGTATGAAAAACAAAATAAAAAACGGCTGCAATCCGCAGCCGTAAGTTTTAAAATGGTGGAACTAACTGGACTCGAACCAGTGACCCCCACGATGTCAACGTGGTACTCTAACCATCTGAGCTATAGTTCCGACAGCTCTTATATCTTACTCGAAAGTAAAAATAATGTCAAGAGGCATAAAAAGAAATAGGGAGCAGGCTACATGTAAAAACAGAGAAATCTGCGATGCAGGATCAGTTAGGTATTCTGGCAATCTGAAAATTTTCTCCTGCGTTTCGGTAGTTACAGCCCGCCATTTCTTCGTGCTATTTTCTTTTTTTCGGGGAAAATGTATAATAGTGAGCGTATAAGGAGGAATAGGCATGCTGAAAAAGTTAGCAAGTGTTTTGCTGCTCGTCTGTGCGGTGATGGTCACTGCGTGCGGTAACAGTAATAAACAGGCATCTGCCAAGGCAGAAGCGCTGAAAGGGCCGGTAACGGCTCAATTTGAAACTTCCATGGGAAATTTTGACGTGCGCCTTGCCGTCGAACAGGCTCCCAATACCTGCGCCAACTTTGTAAAATTGGCTGAGTCCGGATTCTACGATGGATTGATTTTTCACCGCGTCATTGACGGATTCATGATTCAGGGCGGCGACCCTAACGGCAATGGTACGGGCGGTCCGGGCTATACGATTAAAGATGAATTTTCCCCGTCCCTGAAACACGATGGTCCTGGTATTCTTTCGATGGCTAATGCCGGTCCTAATACGGGCGGCAGTCAGTTCTTCATTACACTTGCCGCAACGCCCTGGCTGGATGGGCATCATGCTGTTTTTGGCCGCGTCGTCAAGGGCCTTGACGTCGTTCAGAAAATCGGCAAGGTCAAAACGGACAGCCAGGATAAACCGCTGACACCGGTGACAATCAAGAAAATCACCATTGTCCGCGGAAAATAACGCAGTAAAGCAGTATTTTTGCGGTGTCATCTAAATTACATGCTGAGGGAAAAGTCACGGAGCCGCCTAGTGCTCCGTGCTTCCTATAAACGGACTTTTTTGGAAAGCTGAAATATTATTAATTACAGGAGGGGTAGGTTTGCCGGATACGATTGAAAAACGTGTGACTTTCCAGGATTCGCGGGAAATGGTCGCGGTACTTGGTCACAATGATGAATTTCTCAAAATTATGCAGGAAATGCCCTGTCAGATTATTGCTCGCGGCAATGAGCTGATCATCAAGGGAACGGAAAAAGACGCGGAACTGATAGAAAGAGAAGTCGGCGAGCTTCTTTATCTTTACCGTCAGGGCCTTCCCATTACAGCGCACGATGTAAAATACAGCCTGCAGCTGATGCAAAGCGGACAGGAAGAAGCACTGCACCGGCTGTACACCGATACGGTACTCACAACGTACCGCGGCAAGCAGGTTAAGGCGAAAACACTGGGGCAGCTGAATTACCTGCGGACAATCGCGGCAAATCATATTACTATCGCTGTGGGCCCTGCCGGTACGGGTAAAACGTACCTGGCTGTAGCCATGGCTGTCAAAGCTTTGAAAAACCGCGAAGTGGAGCGCATCATCCTGACGCGGCCGGCCGTGGAAGCGGGTGAAAAGCTGGGCTTCCTGCCCGGCGACCTGCAGGAAAAAGTCGACCCTTACCTGCGTCCTCTGTACGATGCGCTGTATGAAATGCTGGGCATGGAATCCTTCCAGAAGTATCTGACACGGGGAACCATCGAGGTGGCTCCGCTTGCTTATATGCGCGGCCGTACCTTAAACGACGCGTTCATTATTCTGGATGAAGCGCAGAATACGACGCCGGAACAGATGCGGATGGCGCTGACCCGGTTTGGCTTCGGCTCCAAGCTCGTTGTCACAGGGGACGATACCCAGGTTGACCTGCCGGCCGGAAAACAGTCCGGTCTCACGAATGCGGCAGAAGTCCTGCAGAATATCCCCGGTATCGGGATTGTCTATTTCACCGAAAAAGATGTCATCCGTCATGAAATTGTGGCAGCTATCATCAAAGCGTACCAGAAATATGATGACGAGCGCACCAGAGAAAGAAAAGATCGGAAAGAACGGAAGGAACGGAAAGAACGGAGGGACGAGCGCCATGATCGTAACGCTGGCAAACAATCAAGACGTAGTTAAGATTCCGGAGAAACTGGAAACCATCCTGACGGAAGCCATGAATGCGGCTGCCCGCCTGGAACATGTGTCTGACCGGACCGAAGTGGATATTACTATCGTGGATAATGACGAGATTCATGAACTGAATAAAACCTACCGCGGCATTGACCGCCCGACCGATGTGCTTTCCTTCGCCCTTGACGAAGGAGAGGAACCGGAAGAGGAAGATGACACGGCAGAGCATCTTTTGGGAGGTATCATCATTTCCGCTCCGAAGGCCGTGGAACAGGGTGAAGAATTTGGCCATGGCCTGACGCGGGAAATGACTTATCTTGCTGTTCACGGCATCCTGCATCTTTTGGGCTATGACCATATGGAACCGGAAGATAAAAAGGTCATGCGGGCTCACGAAGAAGCTATTATGCGCGAGCTGGACCTTGCTGAGGAAAAGTTTGGAGGCTGACATGGATCGGGAATTATTTGAAGCCGCCGTCAAGGCTCGGGAACATTCTTATTCCCCTTATTCCCATTTTGCCGTGGGAGCGGCCGTGCGTGCCAAAGACGGGAGAATTTTTACGGGATGCAATATTGAGAACAGTTCTTACGGGCTCACCGTCTGTGCGGAGCGCAACGCGATTTTTGCGGCGGTCAAGGAAGGTGTACGCGAATTTACGTGCCTCTGCGTAACTGCGGATACACCGCAGCCGGTTTCCCCGTGCGGGGCCTGCCGGCAGGTCATGGCAGAATTCCGGATTCCCGAGATTTCCCTGACCAACCTGAAAGGTGAAGAAAAAAAGGTGACGCTGGAAGCTCTGCTTCCTTATGCGTTTGATTTGGAGGAAAAATAAATCATAATGACGAATGAAGCAACAAAAACGCAGCATCGCTCCGGATTCGTAGCCGTCGTCGGCCGTCCGAATGCGGGCAAGTCGACGCTGATCAATAAGCTTGTCGGGGAAAAGGTCGCTATTATTTCCGACCGCCCCCAGACAACGCGGACCCGGATTTTATCTATTGTGTCGGTGCCGGAAGCACAGATTATCTTCCTCGATACGCCGGGACTTCATAAGCCGATGGATAAGCTCGGTGAGCATATGGTCAAGGCGGCGGAAGATTCTCTGAAGGATGTGGATGCCGTCCTGTATCTGGTCGATATCACGGAAAAATCCATGAAGGCTGAAAAGTACATCATTGAGCGCCTGCAGAATGTGAAGGTGCCGGTTTTCCTGATCCTTAATAAAGTAGACCAGATTCCTGACGAAACGGTGCTGCTGCCCAAAATTGATGCTTTCCGCAAGGCATATCCGTTCCGGGATGTTTTTCCCCTGTCCGCACTGGAGGACAAGGATTTTTCGGAACTCATGAACGCCATTATCGGCGCGCTTCCCGAAGGACCCGATTTCTATCCGGAAGACATGTACACCGACCAGACCGAACGCGTCATGGCTGCGGAAATCATCCGGGAAAAAATTCTTCATCTGACGCGCGACGAAGTGCCGCACGCGGTGGCCGTTCAGGTCAACGAAATGAAGACGCGCGACAACGGAACCGTCTATGTGCGGGGTGATATCTTTGTGGAACGCGATTCCCAGAAGGCAATCCTCATCGGGCGCAAGGGCAGTATGCTGAAACAAATCAGCTCCGAAGCCCGGAAAGATATAGAAGACCTCGTAGGCAGCCATGTCTACCTGGAACTCTGGGTCAAAGTCCGCCCGAAATGGCGGGAGAAGGAATCCGACTTAAAACAGCTCGGCCTTGCGGAAAAGTAAGCCGCAGTGCCGCAGGCGGCAATACGAGGCGGTCACTGTGAGCGTTTCTCTCAGTTGACCCTTACCACTTGAGTAGTGTATAATGATTATCGATTTATACATATTTGATTTTATAAAATCTTGAAACTTGTTAACTATAAGGAGAGATGACTTATCGACGCGGGACCTGCGATTGGCCGCTTATTGAAGCCAATCATATATCCGTTTGCTTATTTATTTTGGCACCTGGGCCGGGGCCTTTATCATTTCATTGGAGCAGAACCTCATTCTTCTGATGTCAGCCATTCCGAGGATGATATCCGGAAAATGGTCAGCGACAGTGAAAAGGGCGGCGGCATCGATCCGGTGGAAAGTCGGCTGATTGACAACGTCTTTGACTTTGCCGACCGGGTTGCCCGGGAAGTGATGGTGCCTCGTCAGGACATGGTGTGCCTTTTTGTGGATGATCCGCTGGAGGAAAACCTCAAGGTCGTTCATGATTCGGGACATACACGGTATCCTCTTTGTGAAGAAGACCGTGACCATATTCTGGGCATGATCCATATTCGCGAACTGATGAATTTTGATGTGAAAAATCCCAAGGCGGATTTACGCACGATTATGCGGGAAATCGACGTCGTACCGGAGAGTATGTCCATTGTCAAAATTCTGCAGCTGATGCAGCACAAACATGTGCAGATGGCAGCTGTAGCCGATGAGTACGGCGGTACGGCCGGACTTGTGACGATGGAAGACCTGCTTGAGGAAATTGTCGGGGATATCCAGGACGAGCATGATTCGGAAATGCCTGAAATCAACAAAATGCCGGACGGTTCGTATATTTTTGATGGTCTGGTGCTGCTTGATGAAGTGTCGGAAACGATGGGCATCCAGTTTGACGATCCTGAAGAAGATACGATTGGCGGCTACGTTTTCGGACTGATCGGCCGTCAGCCGGAAGTAGGAGACAGTGTGGATGAACGAGGATATCGTTTTGAAGTACTGGACTGCTCCGGATTCAGAGTGCTGAAGGTTCGGGTCATTCCCCTGAAAAAAGACAGAGGGGCTGCGAAAGGCGATGAACACTGAATCAATTCAGGACGAAGCAATGATTTTGGAAGTACGCAATTGGCAGACTGCAGATAAGTATGCAGTCTGCTTTTGTCGTGACCACGGAAAAGTGCCTTTCATTGCTTACGGAGCTGCTTATCCCAAAAGTGTCAGCGGAAGGTTGGTGCAGCCTTTTGCTCATGTGCGGCTGACGCTGGCCCGGGGGCGGCGCGTGGCGACGCTCAAATCCTGTGAGTTTGTGGAAATGCCGAAGGCGATGGATGTGGAAGCCATGGCCTACGGAGCTATCATCAGCGAAGTGGCTATTCAGCTCCTGGAGGATGATCAGCCTCAGGAAGGCGTCTTTGACCTTCTAAGCAGTGCATACAAACTGCTGCTGGAGCGGAATAAACGCATTGTGACTGACAGCACCATTTTGAAATTATTGACGCTCTGCGGTTTTGAACCCTATTTGGATTCCTGCACGACCTGCGGTAAACCTGCAGCGGAAGACGGGTATTTCAGTCTTGTCCAGGGCGGATTTCTTTGTAAGGACTGTGCTATGGGTGATGAGCTGACTCTCTCAGTCAGTCAGAGGAATCTGATGGAGAAGCTGCTGCATCTTGATTTTAATGAGCCGGATCATTTTGTGGTACGCGGCGGGGATTTGATGCAGGTTGAAAAGATACTTTATCGCTTTTTGATGTATCAGACGGACCGGCCGCTGAAGAGCCTTAATTTTCTGGCACAGCTTGAAAGTGTGAAAGCATGAAGGAAATGAGCTCTCGTATTGCCTCTTCCCGTTTGTTCCAGGCTGCGGCCTGTCTTTTGGGAGCCGGCTGGATCATGGTGCTGTACGGGCTATTCGGCCCTCGTTATGACTACTATACCTTGTTTCGCATCTTAGGGCTTGTCTGGCTGGGCCTGGGATTTGTTCCCTTATTTAAAGGAAAGACAGAACTGTTTTACAGGTTTCCTTTTAGTTTTCTTGTGGCTCTGTGGCTTCATTTTCCACTGCTTTTTATCTGGTTCTGGCCGCTTAAGACGGAAAATAAAGGGCTTTTTGCTGCTTTTTACCTGATTGTTGCCGCTCTGGAATGTCTGTGGCTGCATGAACGCGGTGTGAAGTGCCTGAAAAAAGCTGCCTGCCTTTTCTGGCTGCTTTTTCCCTGGCTTCTTTTGGGCGGATATTACTGGGCCGTGATGGATATTGATTATGGCCCGCTGGGAGCTCCTTTCGGACTTCAGCTTATCTGGATGGCAGCCGGTATACGGTCGGCGGCCTGGGGAATTTCCCACAGAAACCGCAAAATATTTATGGCAGGCCTTGGGACGTTTTTTGCGGCTTTTGCTGTGACACTGCTGGCCTACCTTTGGGTTTGGCCGGATCCGGTGTATCTGCCCATCGTCGTTTTCTTCCTCATCGTATGTTATAAGGTATTTCCTTTACTATCAAATTGAGAAGGAGCTCATCATGAAAAAAATTATTACCTGGAACGTCAATGGACTGCGTGCCTGCATGAATAAGGGTTTTGCCGATTTTATGAAGCAGGCTGACGCAGATATTTTCTGCATTCAGGAAACTAAAATGCAGCGTGAGCAGGCCAATTTTGAGTTCCCGGGTTATCATGAATACTGGAACAGTGCGGAGCGTAAGGGTTATTCCGGGACAGCTCTTTTTTCCAAGGAGGAGCCTCTTGACGTGACTTACGGTCTGGGAATGCCTGAGCATGATAAAGAAGGACGCGTCATTACGGCAGAGTACCCGGAATTTATCTTGATCACGGTGTATACCCCGAATTCGCAGAAAGAGCTGGCACGTTTGGATTACCGTATGAAGTGGGAAGATGTTTTTCAAGATTATGCAGCACGACTTGCTGAAAAAAAGCCGGTCGTCGTCTGTGGCGACCTCAATGTGGCTGCGCAGCCCATCGACCTTAAAAATCCGGATTCCAACCGCGGCAATGCCGGTTTTTCTGATGAGGAAAGAGCTAAATTCCAGCAGTTTTTGAAACATGGGTTCATTGACGCTTTCAGAATGTTGTATCCGGATAAGACAGGGGCTTACACGTGGTGGTCCTATATGTTCAAGGCCCGCTCCCGGAACGCCGGATGGCGGATTGACTATTTTCTGGTGTCTGAAAACGGCCGGGACATGATTCGTGACGTGACAATCTGCTCTGACGTCATGGGCAGTGATCATTGTCCGGTCCTGCTTGAATTTGGCAGGTAATAAAGTTGTTTTTAACAGGTGTGAGGAGGCATACGTGATGAAAGGTGCTTTTGTCGGAGATATTATCGGATCGGCCTACGAATGGTCGGGCATGAAGTCGACTGTATTCCCTCTTCATGTGCCTGCTTCCCATGCGACGGATGATTCTTTTATGACCGCTGCCGTGGCTCTGGCTTTCGGTAAAGCAAGGAAGGCCGGCATGCCGGAAACACAGGAAGTGCTGGCGCCGATACTCTGCAGGGAAATGCGTACAATCGGGCGCCGCCATATCCATGCCGGTTTCGGTCATATTTTTAAAAAGTGGCTTTTAAGTGATGACGCCGGTCCTTACGGTAGCTTCGGCAACGGTGCTCCTATGCGGGTGTCACCGGCGGCATGGTACGGGCGGAACATGGAGGAAACAAAGAAGCTGGCCCTTATTTCGGCGAGCGTTTCCCATAATCATCCGAGTTCTGAAAAAGCGGCGGAATGCGTGGCCGGATCGATTTTCCTGGCACGGCAGAAAGCTACAAAAGCCGAACTCGAGGACTACATGAAGCGGTTTTACAAACTGCCGGAAAGCCTGGAAGCGGCGAGAAACAAGGAACCGAAGGATGCAACCTGTGATGGCACTGTGCCGGATGCGCTGCTGTGTTTCCTCTCCGCAAAAGACTATGAAGAAGCGGTCAGAAACGCCGTTTCGCTGGGCGGGGACAGTGATACCCTGGCCGCTATGGCAGGAAGTATTGCAGAACCTTTCTTCGGTATTCCGGAACGGATCCTGGCATGGGCGGAACTTCTTTTTACCCCGGAAATGCGGGAAGCGCTGGCACTGTACAAGGAAAATACCGCAGGAGGCAATTGATGGAACTTTGGGATATTTACGATGTGAATAAACAGAAAACGGGTCGTACCATGGTCCGCAATGACTGGCATATGAAACCGGGCGATTACCATCTGACCGTGCTGGCTCTTGTGAAGGACCTGCAGGGCCGGGTGCTTATTACGCAGCGTCAGCTTGACAAGGAATGGGCCGCCGGTAAATGGGAAATCCCGGGAGGCGGCGTGCGGGCCGGAGAAAGCTCGCAGGAAGCCGTGCTGCGCGAAGTGAGGGAAGAGACGGGACTGATGCTTACGGCATCTCAGGGTAAGTTGATCCATACTTACCGGAACGATTCGCCGGAGGAACAGAATAATTATTTTGTCGACATCTATGAATTCAAAGTTCCTTTTGAAGCGGCTGACGTTCATGTGCAGGCCGATGAAGTTGCCTCCTATAAGCTTGCTTCCGGTGAGGAATTAAAGCGTCTCGGAGCAGCCGGCGATTTCCTGCATTATCGTCATATTGAAAAGTTTTTATAAGAAAAAGGGGCTGTGAAATAATGTATACGCATATTTCACAGCCCCTTTTTACGCAGGTCGCAGGTTGGTGTGCTGGCCGCGGGTCGCCTGTGGAAGAAAAATTGCAAAGGCATTTTTCTACGAACTTATAAAAATAAAACCTGAAATTTAGGTTATAGTGCAGACGAGGCTATATGTCATAGGCCAAAAGCGCCTTTTTATTTTTTTTTTTAGCCTATATATCGGGAAACTATTGTAAAAATTACACAAAATTACTGTTTTACTTTGTATTTTAATTATGGTATCGTACACTTACAGAAAAGAATGACTTTATCCTGAAATAATACTTAAAAATCCTGTAACAGCGCTTTTGCAGCGAGGAGAACCATGAACTTCACATCCATAGAATACTTTCTGATGCTCGAGCATGAACGCAGTTTCAGCCGGGCTGCGGAGAAACTGAACATTACGCAGCAAACGCTTTCGGGGCATATTGCCGGCGTGGAAAAAGAATTGGGATGCCGTCTTTTCGTCCGTCATGTTCCGCTGGAACTGACCTACGCCGGAGAAGTCTTTCTGGAACATGCCCGGCGTATACATCGCGATGATACAGATTTGCGCCAGACCATGCTGGAAATCCAGCAGGAGCGGAGAGGACGCCTGACCATCGGCATCGCTTCCACGCGGGGACGTGCCATTTTGCCGGATATATTGCTGCCTATCAAAAAAGCCGGCCCCATATTTCTATCGTGATTCGGGAAACGGATAACGAAGTGGCATCGGAACTTGTCCATACGGGAGAAGTCGATCTGGCTATTGCTAATTTTGCGGAAGATACCGGAGATCCTCTGGTGCTTACAGATTTCTATACGGAAGAACTCATTCTCCTGATGCAGCCTGACCTTTATGCAGCGCAGTTTCCGTCCCGGTACTTTGATTCTCGATGTATACATTTAAAAGATAATCATGAGTTTGCTCTTTTTGACGGCTGTCCGCTGCTCCTGAACCCGGAAGGAGATATCTCCGGCCGGTTTGCCCGCAGGCTCTTTCGCATGAACGGCATGTCTCCCGAAATCCGGGTAGAATCTTCCAATATCGAGACGCTCCTGGAATTGTGCCTGCGCGGTGCCGGTGCCTGCATTACCCCGGCTAACCTTGCTGAAGCTGTTTTTACAAAAGAGCAAATGGAGCATATGGTGCAGGTCCATTTTGCCGAAGGCGCGAAATATAAGATTCGCTTTGCCAGTCTCCGGGAGCGGAGCCGGTGGAAAATGCTGCGCGATTTTATTAAAACTGCTCAGACGACTTACGAATCCGTTCACCAATGAGGAAGTAGAAGATTATGGAAAACATTGTTTTATTATTATTTGCAGCTGTACTGCTGATTTTCTTACTCAATGGCTGGCCGCTGCTTCTGGCCCTTCTCATCGGTCTCATGATTTTCAGTGCCTATTCCCTGAAACGGGGATTTACGGTCAAAGAGACGCTGGGAATGTGGCGCGACGGCGTGATGACGGCGAAAAACATTCTGCTGACCTTCTGCCTGATCGGATTTCTGACCGGACTATGGCGGGCCGGCGGAACGATTCCGGCTATTGTCTATTATGCTGCCAGCCTGATTCGTCCATCACTGATTATCTTCCTGACGTTCCTGCTCAACTGCCTGCTGTCGTTTCTGATGGGAACCTCTTTCGGAACGGCCGCTACAATGGGCCTTATCTGTATGACCATTGCCAAGACAATGGGCGTCAGCCCGGCCATTACAGGCGGAGCCGTCCTTTCGGGAATTTATTTCGGTGACCGCTGCTCTCCCGTATCAACGAGCGCACTGCTTACGGCCGAAATTACGGGCACTAACCTCTACGATAATATCAAACGGATGATAAAAAGTGCGGCAGTGCCAGTGCTCGCTTGCTGTGTCATCTATTTCTTCATCGCTTCGGGAGGGGAAGGGGACACTTCGTCCCTGTCGGTGCAGAAGTTATTCGCCAGTTATTTTGACGTATCCTGGCCTATGCTGGTTCCGGCCGCAGGTATCCTGATTCTTGCCCTCTTCCGCGTACCGGTGAAGAAAACCCTTTCCGTCAGCATAGTTCTCAGTATCATATGCGCCGCCGTTTTCCAAAAAATGGGGGCCGCGGAAATTGTTCATACGATGATTTTCGGCTTTCAGACGACGCAGCCCGAGCTGCGCAGCATGCTGGCAGGCGGCGGACTTGTTTCCATGTTCCGGACCGGTGCTATCGTCATGACCGGGGCCTGCTACTCGGGCATCTTTGATAAGACAGGCCTCCTGCGGAATCTGCAGGGCGTTTTTGAAAATATCGGTCAGAAATTTACGCCCGCTGTCGGTATCTGTGGTGCCGGCATTATCAGTTCCATGATTGCCTGCAACCAGACCCTCGCCATCATGATGACGAAGAGCCTCTGCGAGCACATGCCGATCAGTAAGGAAAAACTGGCACTCACTCTCGAAGATACTGTAGTTGTCATTTCCGGCCTGATCCCCTGGTCCATTGCCTGTGCCGCACCGCTCGCCTTCATCGAAGCCCCGAACAGCAGCATCCTTTACGCATCGTATCTCTACCTGCTGCCGGTTTGGTGTATCTTGACTTCCTTGTGGGGGAAGAAGCACGCAGAGAGCGTAAATCGTTCAAACTGAACATATGAAAAAGACTGTGAAACAATTGAAATCGTTGTTTCACAGTCTTTTTTAGTCTATTACTTTTTCTTTTTCTCAGCTTTGTTGTTTTGCCCGCTTTGCACTTTCTTATCTTCTTGTTTCCTTAGTCCGCAATATACGAAGCCGCAGAGGGCGATAACGAAGAAGATGAGGCTCGTGGCCTGAGCGGATTTAAGTCCGAAGAGGAAGGGTTCGGTATAGTCGCCGCGGAGAAATTCCAAAAAGAAGCGCAGCACGGAATACATCATGACATACAGGAAGCAGCACTGTCCTTTTTTGTAGTGCGTAGTCTGGAAGAACAGCAGCAGGGCGAAAAGGATAATGTCAATCTGCCCTTCCCAGACTTCAGCAGGCCACAAGGGGGCTGATCCGTAGGTGGCGCGGGCCAGGGTTCCTTCGGGATAGAGAATACCGAAATCTCCGCCCGTTGGTGCTCCAAAAGCATCCCCGTTCAGAAGGTTGGCCATGCGGCCGATAGACTGTCCGATGAAAAGCGCCGGGGTAACAACATCGAGAAAATGAACCCAATCGATGTGATGCCGATGGCAGTATACGATACCGGCAAGAATGCCGCCGAGGATGCCGCCCTGAACAGCCATGCCGCCCTGCCATACGAAAGGAATTTCAAGCAAGTGATGGCTGTAATATTCCCAGTCAAAGAAAAAAACATCCCACAGCCGGGCTCCGACGAGACCGGCAAAACCGCCGTAGATTCCAAGGTCTGGCACGTACTTTTCCCAGCCGCGTCCGTCTTTCCAGACGAGAAAATAGGCGACGGCAGTGGCCAGAAAAATAGCGGTGCAAAGCATGAGACCATACATGCGGATAGGAAAATTTCCGATAAAAAATAAATATTGATGCACGGAAGCTCCTTTCCCCGATCAATCCATGAGTTTGACCGGTTTGAAATCGATGTAGTCGGAGGCGATGAGACGGTACTGCGTGCCGTCCCGGACTCCCTGGAAAAGATTCAGGAAATGAGCCGCGTCGCCGTGAACGTGACCGTAGACGCAGATGTCGACATGGTGCGTCCGGCACAGTTCGGTAAAACCTGTCACCTCGTCCGCATGGAAGAGGGGCGGATAGTGCAGTGCTGCAATTTTATGGCTGCAGCCTGCTTTTTCGGCTTCCAGGAGGGAACGTTCCAGCCGCTGGACTTCCCGGTTATAGATGAGTTTATCATGCTCCCCGAAATTGGGAAGCGATGGGAGGTTCCAGCCCCGCGTCCCGCAGATAGCCGTATCGCCCGTAAGGTAACAGGAATTATGCAAAAAATGAAAGCCTTCCGGCATGGCCGCTTTCAGTTTGGCAGCAGAAGACCACCAGTAGTCATGATTGCCTTTTAATACGACTTTTTGCCCCGGCAGCTCTGCCAGAAAATTGAAGTCCTTTTCAATGGCGTCTTCCAGGGTCATGGACCAGGAGATGTCTCCGCACAAGATTACGGTATCGGATTCGGAAACAACTTCGCGCCAGCCGTCGGCAATTTTCTGCCGGTGATTGAGCCACTGAGGACCAAAAACATCCATAGGTTTGGAGGGAACAGCGCCCGACAGGTGCAGGTCTCCAATTGCGTAGATTGCCATGATAGTGTCCCCTTCCTGCGTTGACTTTATTAGTAGTCAACTATATAATAAATCTCATACGGCATTCTTGCCAGTATTTCCTTATTATGTTACTGAATCACGCCAATGATTGCAAGCATTGAGGCGTGATTTCTTATAGGAGGGTTATGAATGATTAAAGAGAAGTATGAACCGCATGAGATTGAAGCGCGGTGGCAAAAGTACTGGGAAGACCATAAAACCTACAAAGTCAGCAATGACGATCCGAGACCGAAGTACTACGTACTGGAAATGTTCCCGTATCCGTCCGGCAACCTGCATATGGGCCATGTACGGAACTATTCCATCGGTGATGTCGTTGCTCGTTTCCGCACGATGAAGGGCTACAACGTACTGCATCCAATGGGGTTCGATTCCTTCGGTATGCCTGCAGAAAACGCAGCAATTAAACATAACATTCCTCCTGCTAAATGGACCCTGGACAACATTGCCAACATGGAAAAGCAGCAGAAACGGATGGGGCTGTCCTACGACTGGGACCGCGAAGTCAAAACCTGCATGCCTGACTATTATAAATGGACCCAGTGGTTCTTCGAATTGATGTACAAGCGCGGCCTTGCCGTTAAGAAAGAGGCCGCCGTCAACTGGTGCCCGAAGTGCAACACGGTACTTGCCAACGAACAGGTTATCGATGGTAAGTGCTGGCGCTGCGATTCCGTCGTAGAGAAAAAGAACCTTTCTCAGTGGTTCTTTAAGATCACGGATTACGCTGACGAACTGCTGAAAGACCTGGATCTGCTGAAAGGCTGGCCGGAACGCGTCAAGACGATGCAGCGCAACTGGATCGGCCGCAGCGAAGGTCTGGAATTCAGCTTTGATATTCCTTCCCTTGGTGAAAAGCTCGCTGTCTATACGACTCGTCCCGATACCATTTATGGCGTCACCTTCGTCGTGATTCCTCCGGAACATCCGCTGGTGGCTAAGCTCCTGAAGGATAACCCGAAAAAAGCAGAACTGGAAGCTTTCTGCGACAAAGTTCGGAATACCTCCGATATTGAAAGAACGTCTACCGAATCCGAAAAACTCGGTATGTATACCGGTGTAGACTGCATCCATCCGCTGACCGGTGATAAGGTTCAGATCTGGATTACCAACTACGTCCTGTACGATTATGGTACCGGCGCCGTCATGGGCGTACCGAGCGGCGACCATCGTGACTGGATGTTTGCTACCAAGTACGGCATCAAGAAAATCCTGACCCTGCAGCCGAAGGACAAACAGCTGAAACTGGAAGAGATGACCGACGCTTACACGGAAAAGGACGGCGTCCTCGTTAACTCCGCTCAGTTCACCGGCATGGAAATGCATAAGGCCATGAAAGCCATTATGGACTACATGGAAGAAAAGGGCCTGGGCAAACGCCGCGTCAACTACCGTCTGCGCGACTGGCTTATCAGTCGTCAGCGTTACTGGGGCGCTCCGATTCCTGTCATTTACTGCCCGCACTGCGGCGAAGTCCTCGTACCGGAAAAGGATCTGCCTGTTATGCTGCCGACGGACGTGAAGTTTACGGCCGGTGCCAGCTCCCCGCTGGCTACGAGCGAAAGCTTCGTTCACTGCAAGTGCCCGAAGTGCGGTGCCGACGCTACGCGTGAACTCGACACGATGGATACGTTCATCTGCTCTTCCTGGTACTACCTGCGTTATACGGATCCCCACAATGACAAGGCTCCGTTCAGCCATGAAGCCGCTGATCAGTGGATGCCGGTCGATCAGTATATCGGTGGTATCGAACACGCTATCCTTCACCTGCTGTATTCCCGTTTCTTCATCAAGGTCCTGCGTGATGCCGGCCTCGTGAAGGTAGATGAACCGTTCACGAACCTCCTGACCCAGGGCATGGTCATCAAAGACGGTGCCAAGATGAGTAAATCCATCGGCAACGTTGTTTCCCCGGAAGAAATTATCGGCAAATATGGCGCTGATACGGCTCGTCTCTTCATTATGTTCGCAGCTCCTGTAGAACGTGAACTGGAATGGAGCGACCAGGGCGTCGAAGGTTCCTTCCGCTTCCTCGGCCGTGTATGGCGTATCGTTTATCACTTCCAGGATGTCCTGGCAAAGAAAGTTACGTCCTATGATCCGGCCACGCTGGATGAACAAGGTAAGGAGCTCCGCCATGTCCTGCACAGCAGTGTCAAGAAGATTACCGAAGACATCGATAAGCGCTTCAACTTCAACACGGCTATCAGCACGATGATGGAACTTGTCAATGCCCTGTATCTGTACAGCGAAAAGGACAAGGATAACATCAACGACGGCCTGATTTACGAAACGATTTCCAAGCTCCTCCTCGTGATGGCTCCGTTTGTGCCGCACATCACGGAAGAACTCTGGCATGGTGTCATTGATTCGGATATGACGAAGAGTATCCATCATGAACCGTGGCCGACGTACGATCCGGAAGCTGTCAAGGTGGCAGAAGCCGAAGTCCTGGTACAGGTCAACGGTAAGGCAAAAGTCCGCATGATGGTTTCCACGGAACTGTCCAAGGATGAACTCGGTAAACTTGCTCTTGAACAGGAAGCTGTAAAGGCCGCCATCGGCGACGGCAAGGTCGTCAAGGTCATTGCTGTTCCGGGCCGCCTGGTCAACGTCGTGGTCAAAAAATAATTTCATAGAAACACTTTTCTCATCACACCCCAATTTCACTACAATTTGATGCTATGGAAGCAGCGTGCTGCTTCTGTAAGGCAGATTTTCTCCTGCAGAACGTAGGAGGGAATCTGCCTTTTTATATTATCAGTCAGGAGGTTCCTTATGAATTTATGGGAAAAGAAAAAATGGATTGCCGCTGCGATTATCACGATTTTCTGTGTTGGTGTCAGTTTTTGGATTTCACAGCCGACACCGACAGAAGAGGGTACCCTTAAGACCGTGGATGCGGCTCTGTCACCGAAGAAAACAAAAGAAAACGCCGGATTATGTGTCTATGTGAGCGGAGCCGTAGCGGCACCGGGTATCTACTATATTCCGCCGGGAGAACGTTTTTCCTATGCTATCCAGAAGGCAGGCGGTTTTACGGAAGACGCTGACAGGAACCGGGTCAACCTGGCTCGCAAGTGCAAAGACGGAAGCCATGTCAATGTTCCGTTTGTCAAAGCTTCAAAACGCAACAAAACGAAAAACACACGAAGCAGCCGGACTGCCGCAGTAAGTCCTGCTGACACATCGGGTGAAATGCCTGCCCGGGAAACTGCGGTACAGGAGACTGCGCAGCAGGGTATCATCAATGTCAACACGGCGGATGAAACAGAACTGACTCGGCTGCCCGGTGTCGGACCGGCCCTGGCCCGCAGAATCGTGGAGGCTCGTCAGCAGCGTACATTCCAAAGTCTGGATGATCTGCTGGAAGTAAAGGGCATCGGTCCTGCTACGCTGAGCCGTTTTCGCGGCCGTGCCGGAGTGTGACATGACGCCGCTTTTTGGAGCCGGTCTCTTTTATGCCTTGGGTATTTTTGCAGGGATTTATCTGCGTATTGGTCTTATTTATTGGATATTGCTTCTTACTTTGGCAGCGGCTGCTCTTTGCTTCTGCTTTTACGTCCGGAAGGACAGAAAAATGCTTATTGCCTGTTTTTGCCTTAGCTTTTTCTTTTTGGGAGGTATTGTTCCCCGGCTGCGTGAAAGTGCCCCTCGGCAAATGAGACCCTATTTCGGGAAGAAAATCACGGTCACCGGGCGTATTGTACCGGGCAGTTACATGTACGATTCCGATACGCGGTATGCCGCGTTTTTGCTTGACACATCGCATGGCAAAATTCGTGTCAATCTGCTTAAGGCAGCAGCCTGGAGCATACCTTACGGTAAAGTGCAGGTGCAGGGAACCTTGCTGGAACCTTCCGGTTTTTATAATCCGGGTATGCCTCCTCCCGAGGCAAAGGCGGCCTCCGCAGGCATCGGCGGTATGATCCGGACGGAGGGATGGCTGGCGAAAAAAATACCTTCAAAGCTTACGCTGTGGGAACGCATTCATGACTGGGGGATGGCTTGCCGCAAACCACTGCGAAAGGCTGTACCGGAAACAGACAGAGCAATTCTGGAAGGCATGCTCTTTGGCGGGCAGCAGGGAATGCCGCCCCAGACAGTACGAATTTTTTCCGAGTGCGGACTGTCCCATATGCTTTCCGTATCCGGGAGCCACGTGGCGCTCCTTCTCGGTATTTTCTTTTTCCTTTTTAAGGTTGGTAGAATGCCGAAACCTCTTATGGCTGTTCTTGTCTGCGCCGGACTGATTGCTTATGCCGTCATCTGCGGACTGCGGGCACCCGTATGCCGCGCAGCCATGCTGGGCTGCGGTGCGGCCTGGGGACAGGTGCTACGCCGCCGTGCCGGGGGTACGTCCTTTTTAGGACTGGCGGGCCTGGTTCTTCTTACGGTGAACCCTTACTGGATTCTTGACCTCGGGATGCAGCTTTCCTTTGGGGCGGCTGCCGGGCTCATGCTTTGTCGGAAGCCAATCGCCGGACGGCTTTGTCGCTTCATGCCGGAGAAACTGGCTGCTGCTTTTTCTGTAACGCTCTCGGCCCAGGTGCTGACAATGCCCATATTGATTCGGAATTTTCACCTGCTGTCCCTGACGTCTCTTCTGGCTAATCTCCTCATTACGCCGCTTCTGGGTCTTTGTCTTGTCGGAACAATGCTTGGCACGGTTATTTCTTTGGTGAGTACTGCTGCAGGACAGATTGTACTTGCTCTCGTGGCACAGCTTTCCGGCGCTGCCATGTGGGGCGCGGAAAAACTGGCCGCCATTCCCGGAGGCCTCTGGATAACGGGCCAGCCGGCTTTTTGGGCGCTGCCCTGTTATGGCATCCTGCTTTTTTTATTTTTCTATCCGTATTTCGGACCTTTTACTGACAGGAAGTACCGGCAGCGCATTCTTGCAGCGGCTCTTCTTGGGCTTGCCGCAGCTTTTCTCTGGCCTCATTTTCGTCCGCAGCCTTTTACCGTTTATTTCCTGGATGTGGGGCAGGGGGACTGTGCCCTTGTCGTAACGCCGGAACGAGAGACCATATTGATTGATACGGGCGGTCTGCCGGGACGTTTCGATACCGGTGAGAGAATCCTTGTTCCGGTACTGCGGGGACTGGGATTTTCCCATGTCGACGTACTGCTCTTAAGTCACGGTCATCACGATCATGCCGGAGGGGCTGCCGGTGTGGCAGCCTGTATGCCCATTAAAAAAATACTGCTCCCCAATGAACCGCCGAGCCCTGATGTAGAGAGGCTGCTCCGTCAGCTTTCTTACAATGATAGGTCTTGTTCCGTAGAGACTATGCGGCCGCACAGTACTCTGCATCTTAACGGAGCGAAACTTACAGTCATCTGTGCCCCGCGCAGCGAAGGAATAGGCGAGGACGGCAACGAAAGCTCCGCTGTCGTCATGGTCAGCACCCCAAAAAATAGAGTACTTTTTACGGGGGACGCGACAAGTGAAATCGAATTACAGGCAGCTATGGAGGATATTCGTTGTGATGTGCTGAAAATTTCTCACCATGGATCAGGGACCTCTTCAGAAATGGCTTTTCTTCGAAAAGCAAGCCCCTCTCTGGCTGTCATTTCCGTTGGCAGATATAATCGTTTCGGGCATCCTCATAAGGAGGTGCTGGACCGATTAAATAGCTTAAATGTCCACGTGGAAAGGACAGATTGTAAAGGAGCCGTAAAAATAGTCTTTGACACGAGTACTTTAGCATGGTATAATTATCAACGGCAAGCTATTTCTTCTTAGGAGTTATTTGGATGAATATCACAGCAGAACAATTCTTAAAAGAACTGCATAAAAAAACTCCCTGTCCACATGTCGTGGTGGCCTGGGGGGATGAGGAATATTACAAAAAAGCCATCGAAACAGCGATGAAGGAGAAGATTCTCGCCGAACACGAAGGCGAGGAACTGAATTCGTGGCCATTTCAGGGGGCTTTTAATGTAACGGACTTACGGGAGGCAGTCAATTCCTCTTCTTTTTTTGGCGGTTTGAACTGGATTGTGATAGATAGTCCAAAAATTTTAGAGAAGAAAAAGGCTGAGATCAAGACGGATAAGGAGGCGCCTCATAAGCGCAGCTCCAAAGAACTACAGGAATTCGTCTCTCTTTTGACGGATGTGCCGGCCTATTCTTACGTCCTTTGTCAGTGTGCCAAACTGGATAAGCGGTCTGCTTTCTACAAAAACATGAGCAAAACCGCAGTGACGGTTGAGTGCGCCTCACTCAAATCGTACCGCCTTCGCCCGTGGCTTGCGGAGCAGGCTGACCGCTATGGAGCCCGGTTTGACGCCCAGGCACAGGACCTCATAGAACAGTATGCTGCACTTTCCGGTGACGTGCCTCTCCTTTTTCTGCAGCAGGAAATTGGGAAGATAGCCCTGTATGCAGGAAAACGTAAAATCTGGACAGCTGACGATGTCAATCAGATGTTCTCGCAGCTTCCTGAGATTTCTAATTTTGCCCTGAGCAACGCGGTGGGTAAGAGAAATCTGCCTCAGGTGCTGGAAGCATTGACGGTACAGCAGAAAAAAGTGCGGAGTCACGGCAGAGCGCTTTTCCCACTGAGTGTAGGTCTAGTCTACAACGAAGTGAAGCGGCTGCTTCAAGTGAGGGAAATGATGAGCCAGGGAGCCCGGCAGGATACGATTGCTTCGCGTCTTAAACTGAACCCTTACGTAGCAAAACTTGCTATTGAAGACACGCGGCGGTATCAGCCGGAGGCATTGGAAAAGTGGCTGGTGGATCTTGCTCATATGCAGATGGATTCCCGGAAGAACGGAAGAGACTGGGAACGCCTGGAGGAGATTCTCATCTGTCTTGTAGGAAAATCTTAAGATTTAAGGAAACACATTCTTGTTTCAGTGGTCCCATGCTGGGAAAGACACTGATTTGAATGAATTCGAAACAGTTTACTGAAACAAAAGTTCCCGAAGGAAAGGGAGGATTTTTCCAACATGACACTTGCGTTAAATTCGTACCAAACAATGGCTGTAGGTATTTTCCTGTACTATCTCGGAAAATATTTAAAAGCACGTATCAAACCATTTCGGACTTATTGCATTCCTAACCCTGTTATTGGTGGTCTCATTTTTGCGTTGCTTAACCTCGCCCTGCATCAATCCGGCATCGGCGTGGTGAAGCTCGACACGGCTCAGCAAAGCTTTTTTATGAATATGTTCTTTACGAGCATCGGCTTTACGGCAAGTATTGCACTCCTGAAAAAAGGCGGGCGTGACGTATTGATTCTGACAATCATCTGTGCCATTCTGATTATTTGCCAGGATATCATCGGTACCTCTCTTGCCAAGGTATTCGGACTGCATCCGCTGCTTGGCTTGTGCGCCGGTTCTATTCCACTGGTCGGCGGTCATGGTACTTCCGGGGCTTTCGGACCTTTGTTTGAATCCATGGGTGTGGCCCGTGCCAACACGGTGGCTATTGCTATGGCAACGTTCGGCCTGATTGCCGGATCTCTCATGGGCGGGCCGATTGCTACGAAACTGATTCGTAAGTACAACCTGAAGAGTCACGAAGAAGAAGTCGTGGAAGTTCAGGAACAGGCTTCCAGTATGGAAGAAAAAGCCGTCATCCCGATGGTTCCGGAAAAATTCATGGCAGCTACCGGCGAAATCCTGCTGGCCATGGGTGTCGGAACAATTTTGGCTAACTTCTTTAAGAGTGTAGGTCTGGTATTCCCTGGGTACATCAGCTCCATGATTATTGCAGCAATTATTCGTAACCTCTCCGATATCAATAAAAACATCGAAGTACCGCTTCCTGAAATCCAGACTGTCGGTGACGTCGGGCTGAACATTTTCCTGTCCATGGCTCTCATGAGTATGAGAATTTGGGAACTGTTCGATATTGCCGGTGCCCTCTCCATGATTGCCGTAGCTCAGATTGTACTGATGGCTCTCTTCACGTACTACGTGGTCTTCAACGCCATGGGCCGCAACTACGATGCCGCCGTTGAAGTTTCCGCAGTCTGCGGTTTCGGTATGGGCGCTACGCCGAACGCTATGGCCAACATGAGTGCTGTTACGAGCGTGTTTGGTCCTTCTACCCGCGCATTTTTCTGTGTGCCACTGGTCGGGGCTATGTTCATCGATTTCGTAAACTCCAGTATCATCATGGTCTTCGTAAACATCTTCAAATAATAAATCGGGCAAAAAGCTGCCGCGGCATGCGGCAGCTTTTTTTAGGCCCTCAAGCAATGCGCTGAGAAAATAAAACGGGAGCTATGAAGAAATTTCACTATGTATTTCTTCAGAGCTCCTGTTTTTCTTTTTATTATTTGTCAGGCAAGTTAAGCTTTTATTTTTCAAAATTGCCATAACGATTTTGTTCTCTTAGGCGACCCGCGGCCATATCAACCGGCGACCTGCGTAAAAGTGGCTGTGAAATAATGTGTACGCATGATTTCACAGCCACTTTTATTTATTTTTCCTTTTCTTCCGGCATGGGGAGAATCAAATCAGGCTGCGTAAAGCCGCGCCCGAAAACATCGTTGGCATCCTGCACGAGCACAAAGGCCGCCGGATCCACTTCATTCACAATACGTGTGAGACGGTTCAGCTGTGTCAGCTTGACTACAACAAGGATAATCCTCGTATGTCTTTTTGTATAACCGCCCTGACCGTGCAGCAGCGTGATGCCGCGGTTGACTTCATCCATGATGCGCTGCCCGATGACATCATTATGCTGACTGATGATAATCACACTCTTTTTGTAATCAAAGCCGACCATGACAAAGTTCGTCGCTTTAAAGGATATATAGAAGATGACCATACTGTAGAGAACAGGTTCCAGCCCTACAAAGACAATGGCTGCGGCAACGACAATGGCATTGAAAATAAAGACAGTCGTACTGATACTGATATTCTTATATTTTTTAAAAAGAAATCCCAGAATATCGATACCGCCCGTCGACCCGTCCACACGGTAAATGAGGGCTGCACCAATCCCTTCGGTCACGCCGCCGGCAATGCAGGCAAGCAGGGGATTATCGACGTAGGTAGTTTGGGAGAGAAAGGCAGTTGCATCCAGTATGACAGAAAAGAAGACAGTTCCAATGAAGCTGTCCACAAGAAACCGCTTGCTCATGAAACGATACGCAAGGAGAAAGAGCGGAATATTTAAAACCAAGCTTAAAATACCGACGGGCCAGCCGAAGAGATAATAGAAAATCATGCATAATCCCGCCAGACCTCCGGATAGAAAATGATCTTGTATGAGAAAGCAGTTAATGGAAATTGCCATGAGGAAACAGCCGAGCACCAGGTTGAAATACTTAATAAAATTGTTCTTCATTGCTATCACCAGCTTTCGAGATGTTCTCCTCATTGTATCATATTTTTTGTACTATGACAGGTGGACAAAATGAATTGAACAATTGGATGAAAAAATTCAATAATTGTTCAGTTTTCTCTTGCTAAGCAGTCATTTTCAATGTACAATGAATACATAATACAATTAAGGATGTGCTGACTGTTCATACGAACCTGTTTGAAAATTCAAAAGTATTTGTTTAAAAAAGAACAGGCTGCAGGGGGTGCGGTCTGTTTCTTATGAAAAACGGGACATGGGCAGTGTATCAGCGCTGGAGGCTCATGATGAAGGAAATTGCCCGCGGCAAAATCAATTTGGCCCTGCGTGTAATGAATCGCCGCAGTGATGGGTTTCATGAAGTCGATATGGTCATGCAGAGCATTTCCCTGGCAGATGTGCTCACATTCGAACCGGCGGACCATTTTGAACTGACTTCGAATGATACGGTACTTTCCTGCGGCAAAGACAACCTGATTTATAAAGCAGCTGTCGTTTTCCGGGAGCGGACAGGAATCAAGCCTGATGTAAAGATTGCTTTGGATAAGAAAATCTTTGTGGCAGCTGGTCTTGCCGGGGGCAGTACGGACGCGGCAGCTGCCCTGCGGGGACTGAATCGTATGTTTGATTGTCCTTTATCGCGGAAAGCATTGGAAGAAGCAGCTGCGGAAATTGGCAGCGACGTGCCGTTCTGCATTGCGGGAGGTACCCAGCGTGCCAGAGGCAGGGGAGAGAAGATGGAAGTTCTCCCTGCTGCACCGCAACTTTGGCTGACGCTTGTCAAGCCGGCTGACCTGGCGGTTTCGACGGCCGCGGTCTACAAGGCCATAGACAGTGTGCCGAATCGCAGGCAGACGGACGTAGAGGCCTGCGTGGAGGCTATCGGGAAGCATTCCCGTAGGGCACTTGTAGAAGCACTGCAAAATGATTTGGAAGATGTAACACTCAGAAAGTACGGTATCCTGCAGCAAATGAAGGAATCTCTTCTGGCAGCAGGCTGCGAAAAAGTGCTGATGAGCGGCAGCGGCCCGACTTTATTCGGACTGGCCGAATCGGAAAAAGCAGCGGAGGGTATCAAACAAATCCTGAGTAAAGAATATCCTGGAG
The DNA here is from genome assembly GCA_022482815.1 of Acidaminococcus sp. Taxonomy (NCBI): domain Bacteria; kingdom Bacillati; phylum Bacillota; class Negativicutes; order Acidaminococcales; family Acidaminococcaceae; genus Acidaminococcus; species Acidaminococcus sp. Next base: position 2,867,690 of record JAKVOM010000001.1, on the reverse strand, counting down.
CACAGGTGGAAACAGCACATACGGAGGAGGAATACTATGGTTAAGCAGTTGAGGCAGATTCCCTTGGATACGTATAAGCCTCTGCGGGATGTAGTAATAGAAAACATTCGGGAAGCAATTTTGAAAGGGGATTTCCCAGCCGGCATGCGGCTGATGGAATCCCATCTGGCATCGGAACTGGGCGTCAGCCGGACACCGATTCGGGAAGCTATCCGTAACCTCGAGCAGGAGGGGCTTGTGGTTATGATTCCGCGCCGCGGCGCTTATGTAGCGGATATTTCTATCCAGGATATCAACGAGGTGTACGAGATCCGTTCAGCCCTGGAGGCACTGGCGGCAGGTCTCGCGGCAGAGCGTATCGAGAAACCGGAAATTGAGGAAATGGACAAGTATCTCATTGCCATGAAAGATGCCGTGGCAAAACTCGATTACCAGAAAATCGTAGAACTGGATACGCAGTTCCACGACGTGATTTATAAAGCCAGCCGCAACAAGCGGTGCATGAATATCATCAGTACCCTGCGTCAGCAGATCACGAGCATCCGTGCCCGTTCGCTGCCGTACCCCGGCCGTCTGGACGAAATGCTGCTGGAGCATCGGGCTATTGTAGATGCAATTGCACAGCGGGATGTAGAAAAAGCACAGCGCGCGGTCCGGACTCATATGGAAAATGCGGAAAGAACGGTATTACGAATTATTGAGGAGCAATATAAGAGCCCTGATAAGAAGGCCAAAGTAAACGGGAAAGAGTGAAGGATATGGCAAGAATAAAGAGGTTGGAACGTATAGTCGCATTAACCAAGGAATTGACGGATAAGCCTTTTCAGCTTTTTCCCTTTTCCTATTTCTGTGAGAAGTTTACCGTGGCAAAGTCCACGCTGAGTGAAGATGTGCAGACCGTGAGGAACGGTCTTGCCGCGTACGATCTGGGTATTATCGAAACGGTAGCCGGCGCAAGCGGCGGCGTTCGCTTCATTCCTTATCATACGGCAAAGTCCGATACCCAGTTTCTGACAGACCTGGCTGAGCGGCTTAACGTGCCGGAAAGAGTGCTGCCGGGCGGTATGATTTATATGAATGATATCATCCTGAACCCTCAGATTGTTTCAAGACTGGGGGAAATCATTATGCAGCGCTCCATTGAGCTGAAACCGGAGTACGTCATGACGGTTGAAACCAAGGGAATTCCTTTGGCTCTCAGTACGGCAAAGGCTTTTAATATTCCGATGGTCATGGCCCGCAAGGAAGCCCGGATCACCGAAGGCCCGGCTGTCAGCATCAGCTACCTCAGTGGTTCTACGAAGAAAATCCAGTCCATGTCCCTGCCTAAGAAGGCTCTGCCGGACGGTGCAAGAGTCCTTGTCGTAGACGATTTTATGCGTGCCGGCGGAACAGTCAGCGGATTGTGCGAACTGGCAGAAGAAGTGGGTGCCAAGGTCGTCGGTGTATACCTCTTCATTGCCGCCAAAGAGCCTGCGAAGAAGCTCGTAAAGGATTACGCTTCGCTGCTTACCCTGAAGGGCGTGGATGAAGTGACAAAGGCCATTGATATTGTGCCGGAAGTCCTTTGATGGGAACCGGTGCGAAAGGCTTTCCATCTGCCATTTTCAGATAGGTATGGCGGTGGAAAAACAATAGCAGCCCGCAAAGAAAAACTTGATATGAACGGACAGACGTGGTAAACTCAAAAAACTAGCGCCGGAGACAGGGCAGAGCTATTGTTTTGTTCTGCTGCGGCAGAAATAAAGTTTGCAACTGAGTGGTAAGAAAAATAGGAGGCGTCCATAATATGTCTGAATTAGCTGCCATCATCTTAGCAGCCGGAAAGGGAACACGGATGAAATCCAAACTCCCTAAGGTGCTTCATAAACTTTCCGGCAAGCCCATGCTCGAACATGTGCTTGATGCGGCGGATGAAGCGGGAGCCGATGACGAGATTGTCATCGTTGGTTTTGGTTCCGAAAAAGTGACGGAATTTTTAGGAGAACGGGCAAGAGTTGCGATTCAAAAAGAACAGCTCGGTACGGGTCATGCTGTACTGCAGGCTCGTGACCTGTTAGGCGGTCAGTCCGGAACCGCTTTGATTCTCTGCGGAGATACTCCGCTCCTGGAAGGCTCCGAACTGAAGAAATTCTACGAGAGGCATCTTCAGAGCGGTGCCGGCGTGAGTGTCCTCACGGCCGATGCCCCCAATCCTTTCGGGTACGGACGTATCCTGCGTGATACGGCAGGACGCGTAACGGGTATTGTAGAGGAAAAGGATGCTACGGAAGAGCAGCGTCACATCCATGAAATCAACACCGGCATCTATTGTGTAGAGATGCCGCTCTTGTTCGAACTGCTTGAAAATCTTTCTGATGATAATGCCCAGCATGAGTACTATCTGACAGATATTCTGACGGAATGCCTGCACAAGGGCCGTGCTGTGGCCGGCATCAAAACCCAGGACTTTGATATGGTCATGGGTGTTAATTCCCGCCGTCAGCTCGCTGTGGCGCAGAAAGTTATGAACGAACGAATCCTGGGCCATCTGATGGATGAAGGCGTGACCATCATCGATCCCGCCAGTACCTTTATCGAAAAGGGTGTCAAGATTGGCCGTGATACCATTATCCAGCCTTTTACGATGCTGGAAGGAAATACGGTTATCGGGGAAGACTGCGAAATCGGACCGGAAGTTCGTTTCACCAATGTAACAGTGGGAGACGGAACGCATATCCAGTTTGTGTATGCTCACGATGCCAAAGTGGGTAATGATGTCAAGATGGGACCTTATGATCATCTCCGTCCCAATACGGTCATTCATGACGGCGTAAAGGTCGGCAACTTTGTCGAAGTGAAAAATTCCAACGTCGGTGAAGGAACGAAGCTGCCGCATCTGCAGTATATCGGCGACAGCGATATCGGCAGCGGCGTCAACATGGGCTGCGGCACGATTACTGTCAATTACGACGGCAAGACGAAACACCGCACGACCATTGAGGATAACGCTTTCGTCGGCTGCAACAGCAACCTCGTGGCTCCTGTGACGATTGGCAAGGGCAGTTATGTAGCTGCCGGATCCACTATTACCAAGAATGTGCCGGAAGACGCACTGGCAGTCGGCCGGAGCAAGCAGATCAACCTCGCGGGATGGGCGAAGAAGCACCGCGAAAAATAAAGGTTGTCACAACGTGTTTTGAGTTGTATACTCATATTGTTATGGTGTTTTAATTTTCAAGAATTTGTGGGGGTATAAAAATGCTGGGTGAAAAGACAGGCGAAGATATGATCATCTTTTCCGGAAACGCCAATCCGGATCTGGCCCGTGAAATTGCCGCTTATTTGGGAACGCAGGTAGGCGACGCTGTCATCAACCGCTTCAACAATGGTGAAGTTCAGGTTATGATCAATGAGAGTGTACGTGGTAAGGATGTATTTGTCATCCAACCGACCTGCGGCCCTGCCGTTAACGATAACGTCATGGAGCTCCTGATCATGTGCGACGCCTTCAAACGCGCCAGCGCAAGACATATTACGGCTGTAGTTCCGTTCTACGGGTATGCTCGTCAGGACCGCAAGGCCCGCGGCCGTGAACCGATTACGGCAAAACTGATGGCCGATTTGATGGAAACGGCCGGTATTACCAGACTGGTCACCATCGACCTGCATGCGGCTCAGATTCAGGGCTTCTTCGATATTCCTGTGGATCATATGCCTGGCGGCCCTATCCTGGCAGACTATGTCAAGGAAAAAGGCTTCGACCCGAAAGATATGATTGTCGTTTCTCCTGACCTGGGTGGTGTAAGCCGTGCCCGTAAGATTGCTACCCGTCTGGACTGCGGTATTGCTATCATTGATAAGCGCCGTCCTGAACCGGGTGTTGCCGAAGTCATGAACCTCATCGGCAACGTCGAAGGCAAGATTGCTATCATGGTAGACGATATTGTCGATACGGCTGGTTCCCTGACCGAAGGTGCCAAGGCTCTGGAAAAGTTCGGTGCCAAGGAAATCTATGCTTGCTGCACGCATCCGATTCTGACGAATCCAGCACTGAGCCGGATTGCAAAATCCAGCATCAAGGAATTGATTGTTACGAACACGATTCCGCTGCCTCCTAACAAGAAGCATCCGAAGATCACGGTGCTGTCCGTGGCTCCGATTCTGGCAGAAACGATTCTGCGTATTCACAACCAGCTGTCCATCAGCCAGCTGTTTGAAGAGTAATTCCATTAGTAAACAAAATGGGCTGGAACAGATTTTGCTCTGTTGCAGCCCATTTCTTTTGAGGCAGAATAAACGAGGAGTGAAAGCATTGAAACTAGTTGTTGGACTCGGTAATATCGGTCCCGAATACGAGGGCACACGCCATAATATCGGCTTCATGGTGGCCGATGAACTGGCACGCCGGTGGAATGCTTCGGAAGACTGGAGAAAGGCTGATAATGCCTGGTATCTGGAGCAGCGTGCCCCGGAAAAGGTCTTTCTCATCAAACCGACGACATACATGAACCGCAGCGGCGGAGCTGTATGGGATTTTGTCAGCTTCTACCATATTGTGCCGGAAGATGTCCTGGTCATCCAGGATGATATGGATTTGCCCGTAGGGACGCTGCGTATCCGCCGTAAGGGGACGAGCGGTGGTCATAATGGCCTTAAATCCATCGAAAGGGCTTTGGGCAGCCAGGAGTATCCCCGTATCAAAATCGGCATCGGACATCCGGTTCACGAAGAGCAGGCCGTCATTTCTCACGTGCTTCACCGGTTCGAAGGCGAGGATAAGGAAACGATAGAAAACCTTGTCAGGAAGGCGGCGGATGTCGTAGAGGACTGGATGCACGGCAGTACGGTCAATGAATTAGCCTCTAAATATAATGTAAAGGCACCGAAGAAAACGGCTCAGACAGAGAATAAAGAGACGCTGTGAGGTTGTCTGGCAGTAGTAAAAGAGGATGTGAAAAAATAAAAGGCGCCTTTGGCTTTTGGCATATGGCATATAGCCATGGCCTTCGACAGATTGGTACTATTTTCCGTCACTTCGTGGCCTCCTTCCGACTGCGTGGAAGGAGGCCCCAAAGGAATAATACCCAACCTGACGGTTTGGTTTAATGAAAGAGCATTTTTCTTCCACGGGCGGGATGCGGACAGCGGGCTGCGGAAAGCGTAAAAAAGGGGCTGTGAAATAATGCACGCGCATATTTCACAGTCCCTTTTTTACTTTTTCGATTTATTCTTTTCCGAAGACTTTTTCCTTTAAGGCAAGACCGGTCGGAGTTACGGCAAGTCCGCCTTTTGCCGTTTCGCGCAGCGCCGTAGGCATGGAGTTTCCGACACTGTTCATGGCAGCGATGCATTCGTCAATAGGCACGTAGGCTTTGATGCCTGCCAGCGCCATATCGGCAGAGGAGAAAGCGATGACAACACCGCTGGCGTTTCTCTTGATGCAGGGAATTTCAACGAGTCCGGCTACAGGGTCGCAGACAAGGCCGAGCTGGTTGGCAATAGCAATGGCGCAGGCGTCAGCGCACTGCTGCGGTGTACCGCCGGCCAGTTCAACCATGGCAGCAGCGGTCATGCCGGAAGCACTGCCGCATTCTGCCTGGCAGCCACCCTGGGCACCGGCAATGGATGCGTTGGTGGCAATGACGATACCAAAAGCAGCAGCCGTGAACATGCTCATGACGACATCTTTGCGGTCATAACCTTTTTCCTGCATGAGCGTCAGCAGGCAGCCCGGCATAATGCCACAGCTTCCTGCCGTCGGGGACGCAACAATACGGCCCATGGAAGCATTGCAGCCGGCTACGGCAAGGGCGCGCATCATGGCGTGGGAAACCGTATCCCCGGAAAGACCGCCTTTGGTCTTCTGGCTGTAGGTTTCCATACGGAATCCTTCACCGCCCGTCAGGCCGGACGTGGATTTCTGATCCTTACGCTTGCCGTATTCGACAGCTTCGAGCATGACATCAATGTCGTGATTCATCTGATCATAGACTTCCTGCTCGGTTTTCCCCATATTTTGGGCCTGATCCGGCAGGACAATCTCACTGATCTTTTTATGTTCTTTTTCTGCGGCTTCTACAAGTTCCGCAATGGATTGATAACTTAGCATAGCAGTTCTCCTTTATTAAATGGCACGAATCAGGAATACATTAAGCACGTTTTTGACGGTGCGGATATCTTCAATCATGCCTTCCGGAGGCATACCGTCGATTTCGATCGTCATCATGGCAACGCCGCCCTTGACTGGACGAGACAGCTTGAAGTTACCGATATTGACTTTCTTGTATTTCTGCCACATGATGTTCGTAACTTCGGCGATGCAGCCCGGACGGTCATAGTGCGGAACAAGGATTGTGTTGTGTTCCCCGTTGAAGTCCACTTTCATGCCATTGATATAGTCAACGCGGATATTGCCGCCGCCGATGCTGGCGCCCTGAACCGTGACAGGGGTGCCTTTTACACCGGTTACATGGATGCGGGCCGTGTTCGGATGGGAATTCGGAATTTCCGTCGGCACGAATTTATACGTGATGCCCCGTTTGTCGGCAATATTGAAAATATCGCGGATTTCTTCGGAATAGCTGTGATATCCCATGATTCCGGCGAGCAGTGCTTTGTCGGTACCATGACCTTTGTAGGTAGTGGCAAAGGAACCGGAAAGTTCAACCATAATGTCTTTGGGTTCTTCCTGATTCAGTACCTTGTTTGCTACGCGGCCGAGACGAACAGCACCGGCTGTGTGGGAGCTGGACGGACCAATCATGACAGGTCCAATGATGTCAAATACGTTCATTTTTGTGCCTCCTGATAAAGGAAGGGCGTCGTAAGAAATTCCTTCCCGTTATAGAAATCTCCCGACACCCTTTTAGAATTGACAAGTATAGTATGTATTATTTGGCAATCCAAGTCTTGTAGATCTTGTCGACTACAACGGCAATAGCGTTATCGCCGGATACGTTGCAGGCGGTACCGAAGGAGTCCTGAGTAATATACAGGGCAACCATCAGTGCACAGATCGGGCCGTTCGGATCGCCGGCTTCCTTACCGAAAATCATCCACAGGAAAGGCAGAGCCGTCATGATGGAACCACCAGGAGCACCCGGAGAAGCAACCATGGCAACACCGAGGGTCATGATGAAAGGAATTACCGTGCCCAGCGTGATAGGAATCTGGTTCATCATGCAGACAGCCGTTGCGCAGGCCGTGATGGTAATCATGGAACCGCACATATGGATGTTTGCGCACAGAGGAATAACGAAGTTTCTGATCTGTTCGCTGACGCCATCTGCTTTAGAGCATTCCAGGTTTACAGGAATGGTAGCTGCGGAAGACTGGGTACCAAGAGCCGTGGTGTAACCAGGAATCTGGTTCTTCATCAGAGTGAAGGGGTTCTTGCCGCTGATGGAACCTGCAACCATGAACTGAACAAAGAGCAGGATGAAGTGCATAGCGATAACAACGAGGAATACTTTCCAGAGAACGCCGAGGATAACGAAAGTCTTACCGGATTTCGTCATATCTACGAACGTACCGCAGACGTACAGCGGAAGGAAAGGAATGATAGCATGTTTCAGTACGGCATCGATGACACCGGAGAAATCTTTCAGGCCATTGTACAGGGTGTCGCCGATTGTCTTGCCTCTCAGAGCGGACAGGCACAGGCCAAGGACGAATGCCAGAACCACTGCAGAAATGGTATCAAGAATAGGCGGAATTGCGATGGAAATGAAGGGCTTCAGCGAAACACCGGCAACTTTTGCAAGCTGTTCAGTTACGTTGGAGCTGATGAAAGACGGGAACAGTGCTTCAGCAACAGTGAAAGAGAATGTGCCGCCGACCAGGGTGGAACCATAGGCAATAAGAGCAGTAATCAGCAGGAGTTTGCCGGCGCCCTGGGTCAGATCAGCAATACCCATGGTAACATAGGCAAGGATCATCAGAGGGATAACAAACTTCAGGAAATTACTGAAGATGCCGGACAAGGTAACCACGAAGCGGCAGACGTCTGTCGGCAGGTATTGTCCAATCAGAATACCGAGGATAATACCGATGATAATTTTTGGCACGAGACCAAGTTTCATAGAAAAAACCTCCCCTTAAAATCGTGTCAAACTGTCCGTCACGCAGCGAACATTCTGTTTGACTTTTCTGTACATTCAATATACTATATGGATAGATATAAAGCAAATTAATAAAATAGAACAATTTGATGAAAAAATATAAAAAATAGGCGAGGAGGCAGGGAGAATGGAATTAAGACAGCTTAGAAGCTTTCTGAAAATAGTAGAAATGCAAAGTTTTTCAAAAGCGGCGAAGGACTTAGGATACTCACAGTCCGCCCTGAGTGTACAAATTCATAGCCTCGAACAAGAACTGGGTGTGCGTCTTTTTGACCGGATGGGGAAACAGGTAGCTATGACGCAGCCGGGACAGGAATTGTATCACAGGATTGTTCCCGTCCTCAATCAATTGAAGGAAATTCGTCGTGTCATGCAGGAGAATCCGCCGGCAGAGACGCTCAATCTGGGCATGATCGAGTCACTCTGCAAGGCGAAGATGCCGGCTGTCATTGAATATTTCCGGAAGTATTATCCCGACATCAAGATTACAATTACGATTGATTCTCCCGGTGTCCTGCTGGATAAGATGGACCATAATCTGGTAGATATTGTGTACATTCTGGATGAACCCATTTACGATACGAAATGGGAAAAAGTCCTGGAGAAAAAGGAAGATATTGTTTTCGTCGGATCTGTGGACTCTCCACTGGTGTATAGAAATGAAGTTTCGATGGATGAACTGCTTCAGCAGCCGTTCTTCATGACGGAAAAAGAGGATAACTACCGGCACAGTCTCGACCAGTATCTGGCTTCTATTGGTAAGGAAATTAATCCTTTCCTTGAAGTCAGCGATACGGGATTCATTCTGAAAATGGTTCAGAAGAATCTGGGGTTCTCTTTCCTTCCTAAATATGTAGTCGAAAATTCAATGTACCGGTCCAAACTGAAGATTGTCAATGTACCGAATTTCCACATGTCCATGTACCGTCAGCTTTTCTATCATAAGAATAAGTGGCTGACGTCGGGGATGAAAGCCTTTCTGGGACTTGTCGATAAGGGTATCGTCTGAGCGGGCCGTAGTGCCTGCCGTTTCGAGTTTTCCCTTGCACGCTCTTTCTGTATGTGGTACAATAGTCAGGCATTAATGTCTGGATATATTGATGTAATTTAGAAAGAGGTGTCTTACAAATGAAAAAAGGAATTCATCCTAACTACGGTGAATGCACCGTTATTTGTGCCTGTGGCAATACTTTCAAGACCGGCAGCGTAAAGAAGGAACTCCGCGTTGATGTTTGCTCCAAGTGCCATCCGTTCTTTACGGGCAAGCAGCGCGATATGTCCGCTAGAGGCCGCATTGAAAAGTTCAACAAGAGATACGGCAAGGATTCCAAATAAAAAGCAAAGCGATTACACAGCAGAGCCTTGGCTCTGCTGTATTGCTATATGGAGAAAAGTATGATGCGTAAGAAACTAAGTGTCGGCGGACAAGCCGTCATTGAAGGTGTGATGATGAGGGGACCGGGGAAAATTGCGGTAGCGGTGCGCCAGCCTGATGGGCAGATTTCTGTAGACTGCAATCCTGTTTCAAGCATCAGTGATAAGTATCCCATCCTCAAGCTGCCTTTTTTACGCGGTGTGGTGTCCCTGATTGAGTCTCTGGCTTATGGGATGAAGGCACTGGCCTATTCAGCCCAGGCCTCCGGGGATGACGACGAACAGCTCTCCAATAAGGAAATGGCAGGTTCTATTGCTGTTTCTGTTTTGCTTGCTGTCGGCCTTTTTATCGTCATTCCTACGGGTGCGATGAAGCTTTTTCAGATGCTCGGTATGAGTTCGCTCTTCTTGAACCTTGCCGAAGGTCTGCTTCGTCTTGCCATTTTTCTGACTTATATTGCGGTGATTTCCATGCAGAAGGATATTCAGCGCGTGTTTCAGTATCATGGAGCGGAACATAAGACTATCTATACCTATGAGCATGATTTGCCGCTCGTGGTGGAGAATGTGCGTCCTTTTTCGACGCTGCATCCCCGCTGCGGCACGAATTTCCTGATGATTGTCATGATCATCAGTATCTTTATTTTCGCTTTTCTGGGCTGGCCGAATTTCTGGCTCAGAATTTTGAGCCGTGTACTTCTGATGCCGGTTGTTGCCGGAATCAGTTATGAAGTGATTCGTTATGCAGGGCAGCATATCGACCATCCCTGGGTCAGAAAGGCAATCTTGCCCGGACTGCTCCTGCAGAAACTGACAACACGGGAGCCGGATGATGATCAGATTGAGGTGGCGATTGCTTCCTTAAAAGCAGTGCTGCCGCCGGAAGAAATTAAAACGACGGAAGAGGAGCAGTAACATGTTTGAAAATATGGATAAGCTTCAGGCCCTGGAAGACCGCTATCTGGACCTGGAAGCGAAAATCAGCGATCCTTCCGTGATTGCAAAACAGGACGAATGGCAGAAATATACACGGGCCCACGCCAAACTGACGGAAGTGGTAACCGTTTTTAGAGAATATAAAGCGCTGGCTGAGACTTACAAGGACGATGAGAAGCTGGCTGAAGACAAGGAAGACGCCGAGCTTTCCGCCATGGCGGAGGCCGAGCTCAAGGAACTGAAGCCGCAGCTCGAAGATTACGAGAAAAAATTGACAATCCTGCTGCTGCCTAAAGATCCCAATGATGAACGCAATATCATCATGGAAATCCGTGCCGGTGCCGGCGGCGATGAAGCGGCCCTCTTTGCCGGCGATCTTTTCCGTATGTACACCCGTTACGCCGAATCCAAAGGCTGGAAAGTAGAACTGATGGATTCCAGTCCGACCGGGCTGGGTGGCTTTAAGGAAGTTGTTTTTATGGTGTCCGGGGAAGATGTATACAGTCACATGAAATTTGAAAGTGGTGTGCATCGCGTACAGCGTGTTCCGGAAACGGAGGCGCAGGGCCGGATCCATACTTCTACGGCGACGGTTGCCGTTATGCCGGAAGCGCAGGAAGTGGACGTGGAAATCAATCCTGCCGACATTCGTATTGATACCTACCGCGCCGGCGGGGCCGGAGGACAGTATGTCAATAAGACAGAATCCGCTGTGCGTATGACCCATATTCCGACGGGCATCGTGGCGCAGTGCCAGGACGAAAAGTCTCAGGCAAAGAACCGCGAAAAATGTATGCGTGTTCTCCGTGCCCGTATCTATGAAGCGGCCCAGGAGAAACAACGTGCAGCCGAAGCGTCGGAACGGCGCAGTCAGGTAGGAACCGGTGACCGCAGTGAGCGCATCCGGACCTATAATTTCCCGCAGGGAAGAGTGACAGACCACCGCATCGGTCTCACCCTCCATAAATTAAGTGACGTGCTGGATGGTCATCTGGACGAACTGCTTGATGCCCTGATGACAGAAGAACAGAGCAAACGGTTACAGCAGGTGAAATAATGCAGCAGAATATATGGACAATTTTAAAAATCCTGAACTGGACAAAGCAGTACTTCAGCAAAAAAGGCGTGGAAAATCCGCGCCTTGATGCGGAAGTGCTGCTTTGTGCTGTTTTAAAGTGCGAGCGCATCCAGCTTTATACAAATTTTGACAAACCGCTTGAACCGGCAGAACTGGCAGCTTACCGGGAGTATGTGGCGCGTCGTGCCAATCGGGAACCGGTTGCCTATATCCTGGGCAAAAAGGGATTCATGAACCATGATTTCAAGGTTACGAAGGATACCCTTGTACCGCGGCCGGAGACGGAACTTCTGGTGGAAAATCTCCTCAAAATCTGCGCCGGCCAGGCCCCGTGCCGGATTCTTGATATCGGGTGCGGGAGCGGAGCCATTTTACTTTCACTTCTGGACGGCCTTCCGGCAGCGGAGGGTATGGGCGTCGATATCAGCAGCGGCGCGGTCGCTGTAGCTCGTGAAAATGCTGAGAGCATCGGCGTGGCTGACCGGTGTCAGCTTTTCGTTTCTGACCTGTTTGCGGCCGTTCCTGAAGGCTCCCGGTTTAACGTCATCGTTTCCAATCCTCCCTATATCCCAACGAGAGATTTGGCAGGACTGCAGAAAGAAGTACAGATGGAGCCGCGGCAGGCACTGGACGGCGGCAGTGACGGCCTGGATTTTTACCGCCGGATTCTTCGGGACGGCACAAAGTATCTGGAAGAAGATGGCATGTTTGCTTTTGAAATTGGTATCGGTGAAGCGGAAGCTGTATCAGCTTTATGCCGGCAGATTGGGTTTAACTGCGTGCGGATCTGCCGTGATTATGGTCATATAGAACGTATGGTATTTGCAGCTAAGGAAGGGACAGATTATGGAAACAAAGTTATGGAAATTAAATCCGAATGAACCGCTGAAGCCGCAGCTGACGGAAGCGGCCGCGCTGCTTGCCAAAGGGCAGGTTGTGGCATTTCCGACGGAAACGGTCTACGGGCTCGGGGCAGACGGACTGAATCCGGATGCCTGCCGGAAGATTTTTGCGGCTAAGGGTCGTCCGGCTGATAATCCCTTGATTCTTCATATTTGTGAAATGGACCAGATCCTTCAGCTGACAAGCGGGCTGACTCCGATTGCCAAGAAGCTGATGGAGGCCTTCTGGCCGGGACCGATGACGCTCATCGTCCATAAATCCGACATTATTCCGGATGTGGTGACTGCCGGTCTTGATACGGTGGCTGTTCGTTTCCCGGTGCACAAAGTGGCACGGGAGCTGATTCGGCTTGCCGGCACGCCTATCGCTGCTCCTTCGGCCAATAAATCCGGCAAACCCAGCCCGACCAATGCCCAGGATGTGCTGCAGGATATGGAAGGCGTCATCGCCGGCATTGTGGACGGCGGTGACTGCAATATCGGTGTGGAGTCGACCATTATTGATACGACCGGAGAAGAAGCTGTCATCCTGCGCCCGGGCGGCATTACCCGCGAAATGATTGCCGATGTCATGGGCAAAGTAGAAATTGACCCGGGTCTTGTGAAGGCTAACGAAACGCCGAAAGCACCGGGCATGAAATATCGTCATTATGCACCGAAGGCCCCGATGGTGCTTATCGAGGGACCGGAAGCTTCCCAGGGTGTTATCCGCGCAGCCATCATGGCAGAGGCTTCGGGACTTAAAATCGGTGTCCTTGCACTGGATGAGACGGTGAAGCACCTGCCGAAATCCGAACATCTTGTGGTTCATAATGGCGGTAAAAGTCAGGAAGAACTGGCCGAAAATCTGTTCCGTGAACTTCGCATGTTTGACCGTGAAAATGTCGATGCCATCATCGGCGAGGGCGTGGGCGACGAAAATCTGGGCCTTGCCATCATGAACCGGATGCGAAAATCGGCCGGACACAATATTATCTGGGCCGAAGGCGGCCTTTTGCGGAGAAAAAGTGGGCAGGTTCCTGAATATTTGCAGAACTTTGTGATACAATAAAAAACAGAGTAAAAGATAGGAGGAGTATCATGAAAATCATCATCGGCTGTGATCACGGCGGTTTTGAACTTAAAGAAATCCTGAAGAAGTATTTGACCGACAAAGGTTATGAAGTAGAAGACTACGGGATTCATCAATACGAACGGGTGGACTATCCTGACTATGCCCAGAAAGTGGGCGAGGCTGTTGCCGCCGGCAAAGCCGATCAGGGCATCCTGGTCTGCGGTACCGGTATCGGTATGTCTATTGCGGCCAACAAGGTCAAGGGAGTCCGTGCCGCGCTTTGCTGCGACTGCTACTCGGCAGCTAAAGCCCGTGAACATAATAATGCCAATGTTCTCTGCCTCGGCGGCCGTGTACTCGGCAGCGGTCTGGCAGAACAGATTGTGGATGCCTATCTGGGTGCTTCTTTCCTCGGCAGCTATCACGCCGAAAGAGTACGCAAGATTATGGCACTCGAAAAATAAAGGAGAGATTGTGTAATGGAACTGGAAGAAATCGCTCAGGAATTAGAAGAATCGGTGGAAGAGCTGATCCGCAGAGGAAATGGGAAGGCCGGCATGGTTCTTGTTGTTGGGTGCTCGACCAGTGAAATTCTGGGGAACCGTATCGGGACCGGCGGTTCCATGAAGCTGGCCCATGAATTATATTCCGTGGTTCGCAAAGTAACCAAAAAACACAAGATCATTCTGGCAGCGCAGTGCTGCGAACATCTGAACCGGGCCCTTGTCGTGGAAGAAAAGGCCATGGAGAAATTCGGCTGGCAGCAAGTGACAGTGCGTCCGGTGGAACACGCCGGCGGTGCCTGGGCAACACAGGCCTATGAACAGCTGTCCCATCCGGTCGTCGTGGAAGAAATCAAAGCTGATTTGGGCCTTGATATCGGCCAGACCTTGATTGGGATGCACCTGAAGCGGGTAGCGGTACCGGTGCGCCTTTCCCGCAAAACACTTGGAAAGGCTGTACTGACGGCTGCTTATACGCGTCCGCCTCTGATTGGCGGTGCCCGTGCCGTATATCCTGATAAGAAAGAAAAATAAAATTCCAATCATATTTTGATGCAGTATAGTTCGAGATAAGCATAAAGGAGAAAACGAAAATGCAAATTCGCGTTGTAGATCACCCGCTCATCAAGGAAAAAATGACCCGTCTGCGTGATAAGAATACCGCCCCGAAAGACTTTCGTCAGCTGCTTGACCAGATTGCACAGCTGCTGCTTTTTGAAGTGACGAAGGACATTCCTGTCCGCCGTACGAAAGTAGAGACTCCTCTCGCCGAAACGACCGGGTATGAACTGGCCGTATCCGGCATCACGGTGGTGCCGATTTTACGTGCCGGTCTTGGTTTCCTGGATGCCGTGATGGACCTTATCCCGGAAGCAAAAGTGGGGCATATCGGTCTGACCCGTGATGAGAAGACCCTGGAACCGATTAAGTATTACTGCAAGATTCCGAAGGACAAGGATGCTGAAATCATCCTCATTGACCCGATGCTTGCGACGGGCGGCAGTGCCGAAGCAGCTATTACGATGCTGAAGCAGGAAGGCTACAAGCATTTCCGTTTCATGTGCCTCGTAGCAGCTCCAGAAGGTGTGGAACTCGTCAATAAAAAACATCCGGAAGTGCCGATCTATACGGCTGCCCTTGATGATCATCTGAATGAAGATGGCTACATCGTACCGGGACTGGGCGATGCCGGTGACCGGGTATTTGGTACATTGGAGTAAAATTTATGGATAGACCTGACTGGGACTCATATTTTATGGAAATTGCCGAAGTCGTTTCCAAGCGTTCCACCTGTCTGCGGCGCAAAGTCGGTGCCGTGCTGGTCAAGGATCGTCAGATTCTGGCTACCGGTTATAACGGGACACCGAAAGGGCTGCCTCACTGCGAGGAAGTCGGGTGCCTGCGGGAAAAGCTGCATGTGCCCAGCGGGCAGAACCACGAACTCTGCCGCGGCATCCATGCGGAACAGAATGCTGTCATCCAGGCTGCTGTGAACGGAGTATCGACGCTCGGTGCCACGCTGTACTGTACGCACCAGCCCTGCGTAGTTTGTTCAAAAATCCTGATTAACGCAGGAATCAAGCGGATTGTCTATGCGCATCCGTATCCGGACAAGCTGGCTCAGGAAATGCTGGCAAGTGACAAGCAGCTGAAATTGGAAATCTTCACTCCCAAGGAAAATAAGAAATAGTAACAAGGGGCTGTGAAATAATGCACACACATTATTTCACAGCCCCTTGTCGCTTTCCTATTTCCGCCGTCTGCAGCCCGCATTCCGCCTGTGGACGAAAAATGACAAAGCTTTTTTCTACAAACTTATAAAAATTTAGGGTACCTGCTAAATTTCAGCCTTTATATCATATTTTATTTGAATCAAAAGCTTTAACACACTCTTGCAGGCGAGGCTAAATGCCATAAGCCAAATGCCAAAAGCGCTTTTTATTTTTCACAGTCCCTTTTATTGTTTGAATCAAGACGGATACCCGCACGATTGTACTATCCGCTGTTCACTAATCGCTATCCATTTTATTATTCTCCAGTGCCTGCAGGAGTATATCCACGTTCTCCGTATCATACTCAATCTGCTCGGACCAGCGGCGCATGGCTTCCAGCGGATTTCCTGTCAAGGCAGCTTTCAGGAAGATATAGTCCGTGCTTTCCTTAGCATACCGGGCGACATCTTCGGGCTCGTAAACCAAACATTTATCGAGTTGGCGGTACAGAATAAATTGGTAGAGCCGGTCAAAAAGACTCTTATCATAGGATGTCTTATACTTTTTCGCTTTGTCCGTTAGCTGAGCTCCCATTTGGGGCAGCGATTTCATTTCCTCTGTCCAGGCCGTGTCAATCGGTTCCGTGGCGGCAAGGCGGGAAAGCAGTGCCTTATAGTAGTCCGTGCCGATTTCCGGTATATAATGACAGCTTTCCGGCGATAGGTCCAGATCCATATCTTGGAGCAGCGCTTCGAAGGAAAGGCGGCGTCCCGTATCTTCTTCGGTAAACTGCAGAGGGCCTTCTAAGCCGGCAAGGATTTCACAGGTTTCTTCACAGCAAAGACCGGTGCCGCAGAGAATATAGTCTTCCACATAGGTAAAAAAGCGAGGATGGACTGTGCAGATGTCACATAGCTTATCTTCGCCGAGTTCCAAAATGATTTCGCAGAGGCCGTCTTTTCTTAAAAAATGACAGAAGCCTTCACGATTCAGCTTAAAATAGCAGCCATCTTCGTTTTTGCCGATGGCCTTTTTCAAACGTTTTCCCAAGTCGCCCTTGAGGGAAAGATAATAAGCAGCCGTGTCATCGTCGATATCGATTTCCCAGGTCTGGCAGCACGTGTGGCGGCAGTTTCCGGCTTTGCATACAAAGTCATTAAAACCGTCGGGAATGATGGAAATCATAGTCGTACCTCTCTTTTAGGATATTTGCTTCATTATACTACAGGTTCATGGGGCAAATGACAAGGAATGCCATGCTGAATTTGTTCTTGCGGACAGTTTTCCTGAAATCTTTAAAAAAAGTAAAAAAATTACGTGCGAAATGGTTAAAAATGGCGTAAAATGTATTAGAATGTACCTGCAAAAGATACGATTTTTTGTTGTTATTGCGGGAGCATCATGGTAAAATAAACGTTGATTAAATTTTTTGTTTTTTGTTCCTTGAGGGTAGGGAACTTGGAGTGTGAGGATTTTATGATAGTTAGAAATTCAGATCGTGACTTAATGGAAGCTTCTAAGAATTTTCCTTATAAGACGCGCGCCGGCGGAGCTACGGTTACGGTGTTTGTGCCGTATGACTGCAAGAACAATTGCCCCTTCTGCGTGAATAAGGAAGAATATGCAGACTGCACCGGATTTTCTCTGGATGCTATCTGCAAGAGTATTGACCGCATGAATGCACTGACCCCGTACTGTGATTTTGTGTTTACAGGCGGCGAACCGCTGGCCAATCTGAAGAGCCTGCAGAAGATGCTGGATCATGTGCCTGAGACGCACCATATCTACATCAATACGACGCTGCCGGTTTCCAAGGACCAGACGGAAGAAGAGGTTCTTGATTTTATGAGACGGAATGCACACAAGATCAGCTGTGTCAATATTTCCCGTCATATGCAGCATTTTGTACAGGAATCCAACGACAGCCTGCTGGCCAAGCTGCCGGTTAAATTCCGTATCAACTGCGTCCTGTACAAGAACTATCCGGAAGATCAGTTGATTCCGTTTATGGAACGGTTCCGCAAGGTGCATGCACCTTCTATTCAGTTCCGTTTTGACTACACGGAAACTACGCCGGATAACCTCTATGATCAGGCAGGAGACAAAATTCTGCACAGCCTGAAGAAAGTCGCCGATTATACGGGCCTTGACGGCTGCCGTATGCGCTGTGGTTTCCATTTCCGCTATAAGGATCTGGAACTGGTTTACCACAAGACACTGCCGTACAGCACGATTTTTGAAAAGGATGAAAATGGCACGATGTATGCCATTCTGTATGATATCCTGATTAAACAAACCGGCCGTATTGATTCCGACTGGGATGGCACTGTCATGGATGTCGACAAGTATGCTCATGTTACCTTCGAACCGTATGATCTGAAGTGGCTCGAAAGAGTCCCCAGAAAGCAGATGGAAGAAGCGGAAGAGAGCGTTATCTTTGAAGGGGCTGCCTGCTCCGCATCCTGAGACGAAAAAAACTCTCCAAAGGAGGGAATGCATCATGGAAAAAGAACGTTTTAAGATTGCCGTGATTGCCGGTGACGGGATTGGCCCCGAAGTGCTGGCAGAAGGTGTCAAGGTTCTCAAGGCAGTTGCAGCGCTGGATGGTACGTTTGAATTCGATTTTACGTATTTTCCCTGGGGCTGTGAATATTACCTGAAGACGGGGAAGATGCTTCCCGATGATGGTATTGAAACGCTGAGTCATTTCGATGCGATTTATCTGGGTGCCGTGGGGTATCCCGGCGTACCGGATCACATTTCCCTGCGCGGGCTGCTGCTCCGCATTCGTCATGACTTTGACGAGTACGTCAACCTGCGTCCGGTGAAGCTCCTCAAGGGCGCTCCTTGCCCGCTTGCCGGTGTCAGGGAAGGCGACATTGATATGGTCTTTATCCGTGAAAACAGCGAAGGCGAATATGCAGGCGCCGGCAGCTGGCTGTACCCGGGAACGCCGCGGGAAACGGTTATCCAGGACAGCGTGTTCTCCCGCTTTGGATGTGAACGCATCATGCGGTATGCCTATGAAATGGCACGCCGTGAACATAAAACGCTGACGAGTATCAGCAAGGGAAATGCCTTGAACTATTCCATGGTATTCTGGGATCAGATCTTCAAGGAACTGGGCGAGCAGTATCCTGATGTGGAAACGCACTCTTACCTTGTAGACGCAGCAAGTATGTTTATGGTCAAGGACCCTAAGCGGTACCAGATTGTCGTCTGCTCCAATTTGTTCGGGGATATCCTGACTGACCTGGGTGCTGCCATTTCCGGCGGAATGGGACTTGCGGCCGGGGCAAACCTGAATCCGGAACGGAAGTATCCGTCCATGTTTGAACCGATTCATGGCAGTGCGCCGGATATTGCCGGACAGGGCAAGGCAAATCCGCTGGCTTCGATTTGGTCGGCCAGTCAGATGCTTGATTTCTTCGGCAAGAAGAAATGGGGCAGCAAGCTCCTGAATGTGATTGAAGAAATGCTCGTGGAGAAGCGCGTATTGACGCCGGATCTGGGCGGCACGGCTTCTACCTGCGAAGTGGGTGATGAAGCTGTCAGAAAGCTGGAAAGCTGAATTTCTGATGGCATCTTTGTTGACTGAAAGAGGCAGAAACGGGCTGAACCTGTTTCTGCCTCTTATTTTATAAAAGCATTGAAGTAAGGTAGAAAGGAAGAATGCATGATGAATTTGGAAGAAGCAAGAAAAAAGATCGATGCCATTGACCCGCAGCTGAAAAAGCTCATTATGGAGCGCATGGACTGTTCTTTGGAAGTAGCCAAAGCCAAACAGGCAAAAGGGGAGACTACAATCTATCGTGCTGATCGGGAAAAAGCCATCCTGGATCGTTTGTCCGAAGGCGTTCCCGAAGACCGTCTTGCCGAATATCTGGCAGTCGTAAAAAAGATTATGGAAACGAGCCGCATGTATCAGTACGGTCTGCTTTTTGATTGGAATCCGGGGCTTTTCGATGAGCTTGCCGAAGGAATCGATGTAACGCCGGGCGGATACCGCGTCAAAGTCCGTCTGACCCGTCCAAATCAGCCGAACGCCATGAGCAGCATTCTCAGTATGGTGGGCGATTATGGCTATAACATGCAGTATATGGAGCTTTTGAGCTTCAATAATAATGAGCGTACAGTGACGTTTGACCTAACCATATTGGGTGATTTGAGTGAGACTCACATGAAAAAACTGATGTTCCAGCTCTCCAGGGAAAGTCAGGAATTTAAAATCCTGGCGAACGAGAGAAAAGAGGGGTCTGAGGCATGACAAAGTCGAAGAAAGATACCTTATGGATGCTGATTTCCCTCGCCGCCGGGTTTGCAGTTTCACAAATTCCGGCTCAGGCACCGCTGACGCAGGAAGGTATGTGTGTGCTGGGCATTTTCCTGTCGTCCCTCATGATGTGGATCACGATTTCCATCAGCTGGCCGAGTCTTATCACACTGCTGCTTCTGGGATTTCTTCCGCATATCGGGTTCCCTGCCGTGTTTAAAGGTGCTTTCGGGAACGTTACGGTCGCGTTTCTGCTCTTTACTTTTGTCCTGGTGTATCCTTTGTCCAAGACAAATTTTGTCCGGCGCTGTACCGTGGCCTTTATCACGAACAGCATAGCCCGGAGGGGTCCCTGGTATTTTGTGGCATTTCTGCTGTTTTCCGTCACGTTCATGGGACTTTTCATTTCCCCGTCCGTGCTGTTTGTGGCGTTTATGCCTTTTCTCGAAGATATCTATAAAGTTCTTGAGATAGAGAAGGGCAGTCCGACCGGCAACATGCTGATGCTGGGCACGGCTTTCTGCATCAGCCTTTCTTCCGGGATGACGGCCATCGGACATGTGTGGCCGACCCTCGCCATCGGGTACTACAAGGCTGCCACCGGGATAGATGTAAATCAGTTCCAGTATATGGCTGTCGGCATTCCGACGGGCATCCTGCTGGTACTTCTTCTCCTGGCCGTTTTCAGGTGGATTTACCGTCCTTCCGATATCCATGATATGGACCTCAAGAAAGCAATGGCGCTGCGCGATATGGTGCCGAAAACGACGAAGAAAGAGGTCATGGTGCTCAGCGTGCTGGCACTTACAGTACTTCTCTGGGTCGGCCCGAGCCTTGTGAAGGGTATCGCACCCGGCTTTTACAAAGTGGTAAGTAAATGGACGACGGCTATGCCGCCGCTTTTGGGCTGTATTTTATTCTTTGTATTGAAAGACGACGGAAAACCGATTCTGAACTTCCAGGAAGCTGTTTCCAAGGGCATCCTGTGGGCTGCTATCCTGATGACGGGCTCTGCTACTATGCTGGGCAGTGCCCTTACCAACAATACGATGGGCATTAAAGCCTGGCTGAGCGCCATGCTGGGACCTGTAGCCGCGGGACTTTCCGTGCAGGGCGTCATTCTGTTCTTC
Organism: Acidaminococcus sp.; assembly: GCA_022482815.1. Taxonomy (NCBI): domain Bacteria; kingdom Bacillati; phylum Bacillota; class Negativicutes; order Acidaminococcales; family Acidaminococcaceae; genus Acidaminococcus; species Acidaminococcus sp. The sequence goes on along the minus strand of JAKVOM010000001.1, from coordinate 2,846,626 downwards.
TTTACCTGGTGTATCCTCGAAACGAACTTCTCGTCCAATATCGTGACGACGACAGTCGTTACGGCCGTGGCACTTTCTGTGCTGCAGGCACTGCCTGCGGGAACGGTGGCCATCGGCGCAGTCATCTGTCTCATCGGTTTTGGTGCGGCAATCTGCAATATGACTCCGGCAGGGCAATCTACCATTAATACGGTAGCCATCAGTTCGGGGTGGACAACGGCCCGGGATATGTTCGTCTGGGGCGGCGTATTTTCCATTCTGGCCCTTCTTGTCATGAGCTTTGTAGGTTATCCGCTGGCCTCCGTAATTATCGGCTGACACGCTGAATTTTGCGGTGACAGCGTAATCCGTCAGAATCTCCTATGGAAATTCTGACGGATTTATTTTTGTAGAATGAATAGTGTCAGCAGCTTGTGGGCCTGTGCTTATTTGCAGCTGTAATTGATTTTTCACCATCTTTCTACCTGATATGTTATAATGTTTCCGTTAAACTAAGGAATGCTGGAGAAGGAAATTATGGAATTTTATGTACTTGTTTTGATGTTGTCACTGACGTCGTTTGCCCTGGCAATTATTGTCTATGGTTTCTGCCTGAAAGTTTTCGGCATGAGAACTCTTTTTGGCAAGATTGCTCCCTGGGTGCTGATCCCACTAATCGTCATCAGCTATGATTTTATGCTGCTTGCGCGTCAGGGTGTTTCCCGTATCGTGCTTTCGCTTATTCCTGTTGCTGCCGTTGCCGGTTTGGTTCTTTATTACAAAATAGCCCATGGCAGTGATGACCTTCTGGAACCCCATGAAATGGCAGCCCAGAAGAAAGTGAGTAAAAAATCCCTGAAACACGCTGAAAAAGTGCGTCAGCGCGAAGCAAAACGCCAGGAAGAAATTGCCCGGCGGCTTGAAAAAACAAAGAAATAAAGGGAAGTATGAAGGCAGCACGAATAATATTCACTGAGGAAGAAAAAAAGACGGGGGTGTTATTATGTTTAAAAAGATTCTGGTACCGGTCGATGGATCTGAAACTTCCTGGAAAGCTTTGGAAGCGGCCCGCGTATTGGCAGATAAGTTTAGCGGCGAAATGGTTGTTTTGACTGTGACCGTGCCTTACAGCAGTGTCAGCCTGCTGCAGGTCGCTATGGACCAGGATGTCATCGACCGCAACAACGAGAGAATTGATGAGGCGGGCGACGCGATTCTGCAGACGGCCAGAGAGAAGATGCAGGACTTCAAGGGCCATGTGACATTTGAAAAGGAATCCGGTAATGCTGCCGAAACCATCCTTGATATTGTCAGTGCCGAGAAGTGCGATGCTGTCGTTATCGGCAGCCGCGGCCTGTCCGGCGTGGAAGAATTCTTCCTGGGCAGCGTCAGCTCAAAAGTTTCCCAGTATGCAGACGTACCTGTATTTATCATAAAATAAAAACGAGAAGGACCGAAATAGCTGAGGTGATTTGCTTCACTGTTTCGGTCTTTTTGTGTTTTGACGCCGTTAGGGCCCCTGATGGACTAGGCGCGGAAAAAGAGACAGTTCATGTCGGGCATAGAAAAGCGACAGAAAAAGAATTGAAAAGGTTCAATTTTGTCAGATATAAAAATTTTTTGACCCATTTCTGACCGGCACAGCCAAAGTCGTTGAAATTTTGCTTACAATGGCAGATTATCGGGGATTTTGGCTATGTTTCCAATGTGTTGCAGTGCCTCTTGTGAAACGAAAATAATACTTTATAAAATTTTTTCAAAATTTTCATAAAAAATTAAAGGGTTTTATGCGGGTCATGGAGAAGAAAGAAAATAACGAGATGTGACCGTAAATCTATTTTGGGAGGTGGTTGTATATGTTCGAAAAGATTCTCGTACCGGTTGATGGGTCCGAAACTTCCTGGCGTGCCATGGAAGAAGCAAGACAGCTGGCAGAAGCCTTTAAGGGCGAGTTGGTTGTAATCAACGTAGTTCAGCCCTATAACAATGCAGCTCTGCTGGTAGTTCCTCTGGATCAGGCGACAATCAGCCAGGGAAATGCCGAGTTAACCAAACTGGGCAACAGTGTGCTTGAAACGGCAAAAGAAAAGATGAAGGACTTCAAGGGCAAGGTTGAATTTATCCTGGAAGTGGGACATCCTTCCGAGAGAATCCTCGCAGTCAGCAAGGACAAGAACTGCACGGCTATCGTCATCGGCAGCCGCGGCCTTTCTGGCATAGCAGAGTTCTTCTTAGGCAGTGTCAGCTCGAAGGTTTCTCAGTATGCAACCGTACCAGTCCTGATTGTGAAGTAAAAGGTGCGGGCTGAGAAAGCAGGAGGTGTATGTGTCTATGATTAACAAGATTTTGGTTCCTATTGATGGTTCTGAGATTGCAATGAGAGCCATGGATTTCGCAATTGAGATGGGCAGTAAGTTTAATTCCCAGATTATTGTACTCAACGTAGATATTCCGTACGATCTCAGCCGGATTAAACCTCCGCTGAAGGATAAAGACGGCAACGTAGTGGAATCCGCACAGCTTTCTCCGCTGGAAGCAGCTGAAAAGAGAGCTAAAAAGAGCGGATATGACCGGATTTCCTTCAAGAAGTACGTCGATATCGACCCGGCGGAAAAAATCGTGGAAGCCGCTCAAAAGAACGATGTGGACCTGATTGTGATGGGTAACCGCGGCATGGGCGTGCTGGCCGGTTTCTTCCTGGGCAGTGTCAGCACAAAGGTTTCCCAAAGTGCACCTTGCCCGGTTACGATTGTGAAGTAAGAGCATTAATGAACAATTGAAAAGCGGGATGAGCCGCCTTTGGAAAGGAGGGGGAAGTCGCAGCGGAACTGGAGTACCGTATCGGCTTCTCCCTTTTTGTCAGTAATCGGAGGTGGATTGTATGTTTAAGAAGATCCTGGTTCCTGTAGATGGTTCCGCAACATCCTGGAAAGCGCTTGAAACAGCGGAAAAATTGGCGCAGACATTTAAGGGTGAGCTGCTTGTTGTTCACGTGGTCCAGACCTATAACAGTGCTGAACTCTACGTAAACGGCCTGGAAGCGGGAACGCTCTCAGCAGAAAATAATCAGATTACGATGATTGGCAGCCGCATTTTGGAGACGGCCAAAGCAAAATTGCAGGGATTTACAGGGAAGGCTGACTTTGCTCTGGAAGTAGGTCATCCGGCGGATCGGATTGTCGAAGTTGCCAAGGAAAAGGGCGTGACGGATATCGTCATCGGCAGCCGCGGCCTGTCAGGTATTGCGGAATTCTTCCTCGGCAGTGTGAGCTCGAAAGTATCTCAGTATGCTGCAGTGCCGGTATTGATTGTAAAATAATATCGGCTTTTCGTAAAAGGAGGGGTCGTATATGTTTAAAAAGATTCTTGTTCCAGTTGATGGTTCTGAGCCTGCCTGGAGGGCACTTGCAACCGCAGAAGATCTGGCAAAAACATATCATGGAGATTTGATTGTGCTCCACGTTATTCAAAAAATGAGCATGACGGGCCTTGTTCTGAGCGCCAATAACGCATCCATTCAGACAGAAAGTCCGAACGTCAGTGCTTCCAAGATTGGTAAGATGATTATCGATACGGCTAAAGACAAACTGGCAGGATTTACCGGGAAAGTTGAATACGAAATGGAATTTGGCAACCCGGCTGAGACGGTCATTGAAAAAGCAAAAGAAAAAGACGCTTCCGTCATCGTTATTGGCCGCCGCGGCCTTTCCGGTGTGGAAGAATTCCTGCTCGGCAGCGTCAGCAGCAGGGTCGTAGAGTATTCGGATGTTCCTGTTGTAGTCGTGAAGTAAGGCTTTACGGTGAGTACATAAGCGTACTTCCCATTTTACGGTTACATAGTGAAAGCCGGTTCCCAAGATTCATCCGGGAACCGGCTTTCCGAGTTTTTGGCCTTAAGTGCGGGAGCATGCTTCTGTCTTGTTTCCTTTTTTATGCAAAATTGCTGAAGCGATTTTGCTTCCACGGGCGACCCGCGGCCAGCGACCTGCGTAAAAGGGACTGTGAGATAATGCATGTGCATTATTTCACAGCCCCTTTTTTAATTATTATTTCTTTACAAGACGGGCGCGTGCTCTCTTGTGGAGAATGGTCAGCGTGACAAGCAGCATGATGATGCCTGCAGCAATCGTCAGAACCGCGCTGCCGCCGGAGAAACCGGCTACGAGGTAGCTGATAAGGCAGCAGAAGGCTACGACAACAGCGTAAGGAATCTGGGTGCTGACGTGCTTGATATGTTCACATCCGGCTCCGGAAGACGAAAGAATCGTCGTATCGGAAATCGGGGAACAATGGTCGCCGAATACGGAACCTGCCAGGGTAGCAGCGAGGGTAACCGTCATAATCTGAGCAGGAGCGGCCTTGCAGATGAAGACAACAATTGGAATGAAAATGCCGAACGTGCCCCAGGCTGTTCCGATGGAGAAGGAAAGTCCTGCAGCAACCAGAAATACGATGGCAGGGATGAGCTGAATCGGCAGATGGCTCGTCTGAACCAGCATACCGATGTATTTGCCGGTACCGAGGTAATTCTGGCAGAGGGAACCAATGGTCCAGGCAAGGCACAAAATGATATAAGCAGGTACCATCGTGTTGATACCGGCCCCAATGTTGCTCATGAAATCACGGAACCCAATCAGTTTGCGCGGTACGAACATCAGAAAAGCAAGTACCAGTGCCAGGAAACCGCCAAGTACGAGAGCGGCGGAAGAGTTGCAGTTGCCGATAGCTTCCTGCAGTGTGATGTCTTTAGCCCAGTAGCCGCCGTTATAGATCATGGCGAGAATCGTGAAGACAATCAGACCGCCGATTGGAATAATCAAATCCCAGACCGTACCTTTGGAGGAAATCATCGGATTTTTTGTATCTGTACCCTGATCCACGGCACCGACATTCCCTGTCTGTTCGGCTTCCCATTCTGCGTCAGCCATAGGACCGAATTCCAGATCGGTAAAAGAAAGCGCCATGACCATGAAAATAGAAAGAATGGCATACATGTTGTAAGGGATTGTTGCAAAGAAAGCAGACAGTTCGTTGGAGAAAGCACCCGTTTCATAAAGGGTGGAGCCGACAGCTGCAGCCCAGCTGGAAACCGGGGCAATGATGCAGACCGGCGCTGCCGTCGTATCAATGATATAAGCCAGCTTAGCCCGGGAAATTCTGTATTTATCCGTTACCGGCTTCATGACCGTACCGACTGTCAGGCAGTTAAAATAATCATCGATGAAAATTAAGATGCCAAGAAAACTTGTTGCCAGTTCAGCCGAACGTTTGGATTTAATGTGCTTGGTGGCCCATTGCCCGTAAGCCTGGGAACCGCCGGCACGCGTTACGACGCAGACAAGTGCGCCCAGAAGCGCGAGAAACAGAATAATGTTAAATTTGTCAGGCGTGCCTACTGTTTTAGCCATTACTTCAAAAGGGAAGGCGGCAATTTCCACAAGGCTGGCACCGGTTGCCAGGGAGTATATCAATCCGCCGGAAAGAATTCCCAGTACCAGTGAAGAAATGACTTCTTTGGTGAGGAGTGCCAGGGTAATTGCAATGACAGGCGGGACCAAAGATAGGATACCAACATCGACAGGTTGTACATTCATAAACAAAACTCCTTTACTTTTACGACTTTATTCACATATATGCGTACATTTTACCATATTTTCTGGAAAAATCTTCAAAAATTTGTTATTATTTTCTCATATAGATTTTATAGAAAATCTATACTAACTATTATTTTTTGGGAAGTGATGAGGAGATGGAAAGTTTATTTGCATGGATCAACTCGATCCTGAAGTTCGTAGGTCCACTCTCAGACTTCTTCTGGGACGTACCTACCATGGTGCCCGCCTATAAGTCCATTCCGATCCTGGGGAGCTTTTCCCTGGCAATTATTGTGCTTATTGGCAGCGGTATTTATTTTACCCTGCGGCTGCATTTTATCCAGCTGACGCATTTGCCGCACGCCATTTCGCTTATGGTGAACAAAAGAAAGGCAAAAACGGGGATTTCGCCTTTTGCTGCTTTCATGCTCAGCTCGGCTATGCGTGTAGGTCCCGGCAATATCCTGGGAGTAACCGGTGCTATCTCGGTAGGTGGCCCGGGTGCCATATTCTGGATGTGGGTCTCCGGCTTTTTTGGTATGGCAACGGCCTTTGTCGAAGCTACGCTGGCTCAGCTCTTTAAGGAAAAGAACGGTAATACCTTTGTCGGCGGTCTTCCTTTCTACGGGGGCGCTATCCTCAATTCCACCCACGTGGCCGGTGTCCTTCTGTCCCTGCTGTATATTTTCTATGCACTGGGGTGCCTGCCGGCACAGGGTTTCAACGTCGTTTCCTCGATTGGTATGATGGCTGAAATTGCCACCGGTTCCAAGATTGCCACTAACTCTGCTTTCTACTATGTGGTTGCTGCTATCGTTCTTACGTTTACGGCTGTCATGACATTCGGCGGTATTCGCAAGGTCACCGCTGTCACGGATAAGATGGTGCCTGTCATGGCCATTGTTTATGTGGCGGCTACGGTTGTTCTTATTGCGTTAAACGTACAGACCGTACCGTATTTCTTCCAGGCTGTATTTGAAGGTGCATTTCATCCTGACGCTGTCTTCGGCGGCCTGATCGGGATTGCTATTGTGCAGGGCGTTAAGCGCGGCCTGATGTCTAACGAAGCTGGTCAGGGCACCATTACGATGTCCGCCGCTTCTGCCGATACGGATCATCCTTGTGAACAGGGCCTGCTGTCCGCCCTCGGCGTTTTCCTGGATACGCACATCATCTGCACGATGACAGGCTTTATCGTCGTCATGGCTCACGTCTGGACGGTAGATCCGGCTGCCTGGAAAGCCGCCGGCAAATTGCCGAAATATATTATGTCGCTGTCTCAGCTGACTCCGGATCCGACTATGAACGCAGTCATCAACTTCGTGCTGACACTCTGCTTCTGCCTCTTTGCTTATACCTGCCTTGTCGGTATGATTACCTTCCCTGAAATCGCATCGGCTCGTATCAGCAAGAGTTCCGCTTTTATTACGGTTATCCGGATTCTCTGCCTCGTGGTCGCTGTCTTCGGTGTTCTCGTCAATATTGCAGGCTATGACCTCGGCAACCTGTGGGCGTTCTCCGACTTGGCCAATATTATTATGTGCTATGCCAACATTCCGCTGCTGTACCTCGGCTTCAAGTATGTACTGAAGGCGAAGGAACATTTCGTCAGCGGTTCGGAAGAACCTTTCGACGGCAAGCTGATTGGACGCGAGTTGCCGTGCTGGCCGAAGGAAAAGTAAGATTTTGACAGACTGAAACCTATTTGAAGTTTGGTCGGATTGTAAAAATTAAAAAGGAGCCGTGAAACAATGTGTTTTTGCTTCACGGCTCCTTTGCTGTATTTTTCACTTATTTTACATTACGAAACAAATGGCGAATATCCGGGTACCACTAGTAATAATACCGGCTGATGGATAAGATAAATGAGAAGGGAGTGTTTCCCGATTACACTGAGAGGAGGACAGTCCGCAGTAAAAATGGCAGGCAGTTCGTTTTCTTTCAGGAGCGCCCGTCCCAGAAAATAACCGGCTGAGAATAAGAAAATCCACGGAATCAGCGGAAAGTAATCGGCCGAGATAAAGTTTTTATACGGAAATCCCAGGAAGGCTCCCCAAAGTCCATGCGTGTAAAGAGAAGGCGGCAGAACGGGGCCGGTAAGGCGTTCGAAGCCCAGAAGGCCGAAGGGAACATTTCTTGAAACGGCAAATAAAAGCAGTGACAGGAAAAAAGCAGTTCCCGCAGAGAGAGAAGTCCTGTTTCCGAATGCAGGCATAATGAGTGTCGCTGCGCCCAGAAAAAAGAGCACGCCGAACCAAATCGGATCTTCAGGCATGAAGAGGGTTGTTACCGCAGTAATCATCATACCAAGAGCCGTCAGGAGCAGCGCCTTTTTGAGGGCTGCGGTTCTTTTTTTACCACGTTGAGCGAGGGTCAGGGAAAAACCGCTGATAAAGATAAAGGCCCAGCAGATACTCTGCTGCCAGATGTACCCCGGTGTACTCGTATATCCCGGCAGATAGCGGCCGCTGAGATAGACCAGATCCCAGCAGTAATGGTACAGTACCATGGATACCAGGGAAAATCCCCGAAGGGAATCGATGAGAGCATAACGCATAAAAGGCACCTCAATGATGGAATGTGCTCTTATTGTAAAACAATTTTTTAGAATAAAGAAGGGGGCTGTGAAATATGCACGTGCATTTTTTCACAGCCCCTTCGCAGGTCGCTGGCCGCGGGTCGCCTGTGGAAGAAAAATTGCCAGGGCATTTTTCTTTGAACTTATAAAAATAAAACCTGAAATTTAGGTTAACTGCAAAATTTCAGGTTTTATATCATGTTTTACTTTAATCAAAAGCTTTAATACACTATTGCAGACGAGGCTAAATGCTATAGGCCAAATGCCAAAAGCGCTTTTTGTTTTTTCACAGTCCCCAAAGTTGATAGCTAATAGCGGAAAACAGTGATTAGTATCTAGTTCAATCGTGCGAGCAGATTCATAGCGTATTTTGATAAAGATTACAGCTGCAGGTAGTTTTATTCACTGCAAACCGCCTCCCGGTTTGCTTCCTACAGTGCGACCTGCGCCCTGCGGCCAGCGACCCGCGAAAAAAAGACTGTGAAACAATGATTGCACTGTTTCACAGTCTTTTTTATTTTTACTTACCTGCGGCAACTTCTCTCAGAGCCTTGCCCATGCGGCGGATACCTTCTTCGATGCGGTCATCCGGCATGTTGGAGAAGTTGATTCTCATATGAGAGTCGGTCTTCTGGGTCGGATAGAAGAATTCGCCCAGTACACCGGCAACGTTCTGTTCGATGCACTTATCGAATACCTTGCGTGCACTTACACCTTTCGGGAAGGTCAGCCACAGGAACAGGCCGCCTTCAGGATGGGTCCAGGTGGTGCCGTCAGTGAATTCTTTTTCCATAGCCTTGATGATGACATCACGGCGATGTCTGTACAGGTCGTTGATTTGCTTTACATGGTCATCCAGGCTGAATTCATCCATGTAATAATCAATGATGGCCTGGTCAAAAGCAGAGGAGTGCAGGTCAGCACTTTGTTTTACTTTGACAAATTCGGTCATGATCTTCGGATCGGCAGACAGCCAGCCAACACGCAGTCCAGGGCAGAAGGTCTTGGAGAAAGTGCCCATGCCCATGACCTGACCGCGCTTATCCATGCTGAGCAGGGACGGCAGCGTAGTGCCTTCATAACGCAGTTCACCGTAAGGGTTATCTTCCAGTACAGCTACGTCATATTTCTTTACAACTTCCATGAACTGTTTACGGCGTTCCAGGCTCCAGCAGATACCGGTCGGGTTCTGGAAGTCGGTGATGACGTAAATCAGTTTTGCATTCGGCGTGGAAGCCAGAATCTTATCGAGTTCTTCCGGAATCATGCCTTTATCATCGGTCGGTACTTCCTTGAACTGGCATTCATAAGCTTTGAAAGCGTTGATAGCAGCCAGATAGGTCGGAGCTTCCATCAGGACGTAATCGCCCGGGTTCAGAAAAACTTTACCGGCCATATCAAGGTTCTGCTGGGAACCGGTGGTAATCAGAATGTTGTCCTTGGTCAGGGAAGATTTATAAATGCGGTTCATGCGGTCAGCAATCTTCTGGCGCAGGGTGGGACGGCCTTCAGTCGTGGAATACTGCAGGACTTTGCGGCCTTCTTTAGCGCAGACTTCCTGACTGACTTTGGCAATTTCATCTACAGGGAAAAGTTCAGGGGCAGGCAGACCGCCGGCAAAAGAAATGACTTCCGGACGTTGAGTAACTTTAAGAATTTCTCTTACGGCAGAAGCCTGCATACCTTTCATTCGATTGGCTAAACGATACTCCATAATTTGACAACCTCCTGATATATACGGGACTTATGTACACACACTGTGTCTACACCCTCATTAAATATAGTGAATATACTCTATCACCTTGCTGTACAATCGTCAAGATTTTACAAAAGTTTACCTTGAATCTGTAACGGAAAATACAAAAAATGTTAAAAAATCGACAAATTTAATAAAAAATTACTACCCGTGGCGGAATTGCAGCAGAATAATAAATTTTAAAAAGTCTTTTTGGAAAAAGACAAATGCACATGCCAAATGCATAAACAAGAAATAACAAAAAGAAAAATTCAGACAGTTCTGTAAATAATGAAACTTTGACTAATGCAGGATGAACTTAACCTGAAAGTCTGATGCCGGGTGGTACTTTCTTCCCCGAAAATAAAGATAAAGATGATATAATAGGTAAGAAATCATGCAGAAAGGGGTTTCTTATGAGAGAAAAATTCTTGATCATTGACGGCAGCAGCCTGATTCACCGGGCGTTTTTTGCGCTGCCTTCATTTACCAATCATAAAGGAATTAACACAGGCGCCGTTTATGGCTTGTGCAATATGCTTCTTAAGTTACTAACCGAAGAGCAGCCTGCATATATGGTTGTTGCTTTTGATAAATCGAGAAAGAGCTTCCGCACGGAAAAATTCGCGGATTACAAAGGGCAGCGGAGTGAAACGCCGCCCGAATTGAAGGAACAATTTCCTCTTGCCATTGACCTGCTCTCGGCAATGGGAATTACCACGCTGGAGCTGGACAATTACGAAGCCGATGATATCATCGGAACCCTGTCGCAGGCAGCTCCGGAAACGACAGACGTCATTATCGTGACCGGTGACCGCGATGAATTCCAGCTGATTAAGGATAATGTTCACGTCTACTTCACCAAAAAGGGGATTACCCAGATTGCTGACTATGACGAAAAGGCTTTTGGCGAGGAATACAGCGGCCTTGTTCCCAAACAGATTATTGACTTGAAGGGGCTCATGGGGGATACGAGTGATAATATTCCCGGCGTGCCCGGCGTAGGCCCTAAAACGGCAATGAAGCTGATTCTTCAGTATCAAAGCGTGGAGAATGTGCTGGATCATATTGATGAAGTCAAGGGAAAAAGCCTTAAGGAAAAACTGACTGCCAATAAAGATAAGGCACTTCTTTCCAAGGATCTGGCCACAATCTGCCTCACAGCACCGGTAGACACGACGCTCGATAACTATCGCCTCAAAGGTATGAGTGACCGGGGGCGGCAGCTGATGGATGACCTGGAATTCAAGAATATGTGGAAACGTTTCGTGCCCGTCCTGGGAATGGAATCGGGCTCGGATAATGATGATCCCATGAGTCTTTTTGCAGAACCTGCCGTGAAACCGGAACTGAAAAAAGTGATCATCAGCGACACGCGTGAGGCGGAGCATCTGGCGGAGCAGCTTGCCGCTGCAAAGGAACCTGTGGCACTGACCTACAAAGTTGAGGGCCCCCTGCCTGTGATGAAGCTCTCCGAACTCGATATTGTATGGGATCATCAATGCTATGAATGCCATCCCGAGCTGGCCGGCAAGGAGGCACTGCTCGGCTTCCTTGAAAACGCCGCAATTCCGAAGGCCATTGCCGACCCGAAGGAACTTTACAAATATATGATGGGCCAGAAGCGCGAACTTCGCGGGGTTCAGGAAGACCCTGCCCTGGCCGCGTATCTCTATGACCCCGGCTCTACTCATTATGACCTCAAAACTATCAGCGAAACGTACCTTCAGCCCTCTAATGGCGGCAATGCCCAGGATGTGAAGGAACTTGTTCCGGTACTGACTGAAAGACTGGAAGAACGGAAACTGACGAAACTCTACCGTGAGATTGAGCTGCCGCTGACGGAAGTCCTGGCAGAAATGGAATTTACGGGGATTACTGTCGATAAGGACATGCTTGAAGAAGTCACAAAGAGCATGAGCGCTGCCGTGAGCGAGATTGAGGCCGAGGCCAAAGAGCTCGCAGGCGAGGACATCAACCTCAATTCTCCTAAACAGCTCAGCGACCTTCTTTATGGAAAATTGGGGCTTCCTATCCCTAGAGATGCGAAAAAGACGAAGAGTGGCGGATATTCGACTAATGTATCCGCGTTAGAACAGCTCAGGGAAACACATCCCATTGTTGAAGCAATTCTTGAATACCGGCAGCTTTCCAAGCTGCTTTCAACGTACCTTGTTGCCCTGCATCCTCTGATTAATCCCGTTACGGGGCGGATTCATACCCATTTCAATCAGATGGCTACAGTGACAGGGCGGCTTTCCAGTACGGACCCGAACCTGCAGAACATTCCGACGCGGACGAAAGTCGGCCGGCAGATGCGCAAAATGTTTGTGCCGGGAGAAGGCTATGATATGCTGATGTCCTGCGACTATTCCCAGGTGGAACTGCGCGTGATGGCAAGTGTGTCCCAGGATGAAGTTCTTATCGACGCCTTTAAGCATGGACAGGATATTCACGCCCGCACGGCTTCGGAAATTTTTGGTGTGCCTCTTGAAAATGTGACGCCTGCAATGAGAAGAAAAGCAAAGACCGTCAACTTTGGTATCATTTATGGTATCAGCGATTATGGGCTCGGCAGTCGTCTTGGCGTGTCGCGAGATGAAGCTAAACTCTACATCAACAGTTATTTTGCCCGCTACACCGGTGTGAAGGCCTATATGAAACGGGAGATAGAGAAGGCGCAGAAACAAGGTTATGTGGAGACGCTTTTTGGCAGACGTCGTTACCTGCCTGATATCAATTCCGCTAATCATAATCTGCATAATTTCGCAGAACGGACGGCTATTAACACTCCGATTCAGGGGACAGCGGCCGATATCATCAAGATTGCCATGCTCCATGTCCGCGATGAACTGAAGGCTGCCGGTGTGAAGAGCCGGGTGCTTCTTCAGATACACGATGAACTCGTGCTTGAAGTACCGGCGGAAGAACAAGAAAAGGTCAGCGCCATCGTAAAGGGAGCCATGGAAAATGCCGTAAAGCTTTCTGTACCGCTAGTCGCCGATATTGCCGTCGGAAAAACGTGGGCAGAAGCAAAATGATTGCATAAGCGGGGTGAAGGAAGTGCCGGAACTTCCGGAAGTTGAACAAGTAAGGCTCTCGCTGGAGCGCCATATAATAGGAAAGAAAATTGAAAAGGTGGAAATCTACGTCCCCAAAATGGTAAAACACCCGGGGCCTGAGGTGTTTTGCCAAGAGGCAGCAGGGCAGACCATTGTGAGCGTGGGGCGTACCGGAAAGTATCTGCGCGTTAATTTGCAGTCAGGCGATTATCTTCTGATTCATCTGCGCATGACAGGAGCGCTTCTCGCCGCTGCCAAGGGCAGTGAAAAACCGCCTTATACGCGCTGGGGCATGGTTCTTTCCGGGGATGAAGACTTGTGGATGAGTGACATCCGTAAGTTTGGCACGGTAGGACTGTACCATCCCGGCGAGACCCCGGATCCTGGATATGCCGCTTTGGGACCGGAACCGCTCTCGGAAGCACTGACGGCGGATTACCTGCGGGAGAAAGCTGCTCATAAGACGTGTCAGCTGAAATCCTTTATTCTGGACCAGAGCGTCATTGCGGGACTGGGCAACATTTACGCGGACGAAGCTCTTTTTGAAGCAGGGCTGCGCCCGCAGAAGCGCGTGAACCGTATGAGAAAGAAGGATTGGCCTGTTCTGGTGGAAGCCATCAACCGTGTGATTGCCCAGGGACTTCGGCATCATGGGACAACGTTCCGTAATTATCAGGATGCGGATGGACATATGGGAGACAATCTTTTGTATCTCAATGTGTATCATCGCAAGGGCGAACCGTGTAAACGCTGCGGTATGCCTTTGAAACAAATTAAAGTCGGCGGCCGGGGCAGCGTGTTCTGCCCGCACTGCCAGAAGTAGGTGATGATATGACGATAATCGGATTGACGGGGGGCATTGCCTCGGGAAAAAGTACGGTGAGCAGCTACCTGCGGACGAAGGGAATCCCGATTTTTGATTCGGACCAGGCCTGCCATGATGTAGTAGAGCCCGGAACGCCCTGTCTGAACGCGGTGATACAGGCATTTGGTCCGGGTATCCTGACCCCGGACGGAAGAATGGACCGCCGCCAGGTTGCGTCTCTCGTTTTCTCCAATCCTGAAAAACTGGATGTATTGAATCATTTGGTACGCACTTCCATTTCTGAACTTCGTGACCAGTTTCTGGCAGAACATGGAAAAGATCCGGTAGCTGTCATTGACGCACCGCTTCTTCTGGAAGGCGGCTGGGACAAGTACGTGGACGAAGTATGGGTAGTCTATATCCCCGAAGAAGAACAGATTCGCCGCGCCATGGCCCGTTCCCCGATGACAAGGGAAGAAGTCATAACACGGATGAAGCACCAGATGCCGCTTTCCGAAAAGAAAAAGCATGCGCAGGTAGTGATCGATAACAGCGGTACGCTGGAGGAGCTGTATCGCCAGGTCGATAAGGCTCTGGCACGACTGGTGTAAAGACGCTGACCTCTAGAGCGCACGTCACTGGCCGCATCGTAGAAAGCAAAACTGCTTTAGTGATTTTGCTGTGAATTGATAAAAACGGTGTTTGAACTTCAGATAAAACGCTGAAAGCGTCCTTTAGCTAACTGTCTTAGGTTTACCATTGTCCACTGCAGCTGCAGTGGACAAATCTCTAATTATGTAGTATGATACAGAGAATTTTTGTGAATATCTTGAAAACAAAAGAAGGAAGTTGTCACAGGCTCCTATTTTTTGTTAGAATAGATGAAAGAGTGAATAGAAATGATTGGCTCTGATTTTTTCAGAGCGTTGACTATATACAGTGAGGGATAGAAGTGACAAAGAGACAGCAGAAAAAACGTTCTGGTTGCCTGCCCTTTATTTTCGTTTTGCTTATACTTTGTGTTGCCGGCTACTTGTTCTGGCGCACGGATTTTGCTCAGAAGCGATTTGTGTATACGTGGCCCTATGCGAAGGAAATCCATCAGTATAGTGCCCAGTATCGCGTAGATCCTTTTTTGGCGGTTGCCGTGATTAAAAACGAAAGTGGTTTTAAACCGGACGCAGAGTCCAAAACGGGGGCCTTGGGACTCATGCAGATCATGCCCGAAACAGGGGCGTGGATTGCCAAATCAACGGATTTTCCTAATTTTAAAGCGAAGATGCTGAATCTGCCGGAGCTGAATATCAAGTTTGGCTGCTGGTACCTGAAAGAGCTGGAAGAAGAGTTTCACAGCAATGAAATTCTTATGCTGGCTGCTTACAATGCCGGGCGCGGTGTTGTAAAGGATTGGATGGAAGAATATGGATGGGGATTTGACTTCAGCGATATTTCGCAGATTCCCTTTGACGATACAAGAAATTATGTCCGCAAAGTATTAAACGACAGGGAAAGTTATGAGCGGTTATATAAAAACTCTTTTAAAAATATTTAAAAAAAGGGTTGACTCCGAATTTTCACTGTGCTAGAATAGCATTGTTGTTGATGACAACGCGGCCATGGCGGAACTGGCAGACGCGCTAGCTTCAGGAGCTAGTGGGGGCAACCCCGTGGAGGTTCAATTCCTCTTGGCCGCACCATTTTTTTGTCCATAAAACTTCACAGAATTGATATACATGCGGTTGTGGCGGAATGGCAGACGCGTCAGCTTGAGGGGCTGGTGAGGGCAACCTCATGGGGGTTCAAGTCCCCCCAACCGCACCATAACATGTGAATTGAGCCGTCGGGAAATATCCCGGCGGTTTTTTGATTTTATAAGACCACTGCTTCGGCAGCGGTCTTTTTTGGTATTGACAGATGTGGTCTGCCGTACTGTCGCAAGCCGTTGATTGTGCATTTTTTCTTATTAACGGGAGCTAGCTGCACGCTGCTGTCAGCCTGTAAAAATTAGTCAAGGTAATTCCCTCACGATGGTACCGATATTTCTTTTTACTCTAAATAAATTTACTGTTAACTTTATTTAAGAAATGCATCTTTATATGATACAATAATTATTATTAATAGATTCAAATCAACTGAAATTACTTTGTGATGAAAGGAAAGTGTGCGATGAGAAAAAATCTCGCTGCTCGAATCTTACTTGCGCTGGCATTATCGGCTGCAGCACCGGTTCCTGTTCTGGCAGCTTCGCTGCCGCTTGCTCCCGGTGAATACACCGAAGAAGGAATACTTTCCGTGCCTGCAGGTAAAACTGTGATTGCGGCAGCGGGGACATATGATATCAAGAATTCGGATAATACGCTGCATCTTACCAATGAAGCGTCAACACTGGTGCTTTTTGCAGTTACAGGCGGAGAAACCGTTGTCAACGGAAACGTTGACGTGGCAGGGAAGAATCTTTTGGATGGCGGAAATGGCATTCGCGGCAAAGTAGCTGTAAACGGCAATCTTACGTATGATGTGGATAATACGGAAGTCAGCACAAATTCAGGCAATCTGCTTATCGTTGGCAGTTCATCCGGAACGGCAGCGACTGCTCTTACGGTTGCCGGTGACCTTACGATGAAAAATACAATGAAGAAAGCTGACAGCTCGATGTCGCTCATAACAGCTTTCGGCAAAAATACGAATGTGACCGTAAACGGAAACCTGTACCTATATAACCGAATGACGGAAGAAGTGACAGGGGAGACAAGCGGTGCCAATGTGCTCTATGCCAATAACGGCGCCTCGATTACGGTAAATGGAGACACGACAGAACTCTATGCCATTGCAAGCAATCCCGATGCCATTACGGCCAAGGGAGCGAGTACGATTACGTTACAAAGCAAAGAAAATAAGGTTGTCGGCAATATAAGCTTTATTGATGCTCCGGGCGGCTTGAAGCTGGCTGACGGCGGTACCGTAACAGCCGTTTTTGACGGAACTGATTCGTACTGGTGGGGCGATGAACAAAATTATGTGCCATTCTGGAAGGAGGGCTTTATTGGTCTTCTTACTGGTTTGAAACAACTGGGAACTCTTGACTTTACGTTCCGCAACGGAGCCGAATGGTTTTATTTCGGAGATGACTGTTATTATGAAAAGAGGGTGCCCTTCTTTGGACTTCAGACGATGCCTGTGGCTCGGGCCAAGTATATTTCTGCGATTACCCTGGAAGATGGGGGGATTGTAAATCTTCAGGATGCGGATATTCAGCAGAAACTTTCTTCTGTAGAGGGCTTGACCGATGTCTATCCCAAACTTAAGGAAATCAAGCATGATTTTGTCACCATCGGGGATCTTCGCGGCGATAACGGCGTATTCAAGATGGATCTTAATGTGCAGGACAAAAAAGACAGCGATATGATTTATGTGGAAAATTCCACGCAGCCCGGTACGCATCATATTTCCGCACCGCTTTCGGAGGAAAACCTCACGCAGCTTTCCGGTACGAATACGCTGCGTTTTGCTACAACGGCAGCGAATGCGTCCGGAGTTTCCTTTGTTTATGACACGCCTTCCTTTGATGACAGTCTGTATGATTATCAGGCGCTTGTAGGAACGAGTACTTACAGCGCCGACGACAGCGAGAATACAATCTATAACAGTAAGGTCGGCGGCAGCGGTAATCCGGGGGACACTAAATCATCTTCTTGGTTTCAGGGCTTTTTATCCAAATTGGACGAGACTTTTGCGGGCGGGACGAACTGGTATCTTTATGGTACAACACATACCGTAAAACCTGTTGTTCATCGGTTGGCAAAAACCGCTGTCGGAGCCTATGATTTTGCTCTTGATATGGACCGGCTGAATAAGCGGCAGGGGAAGGCCCAGTATCTGGATGAGAGGAAAGACGGCCTCTGGGTCCGTCTGGAACGAAGCAGCAGCGAACGGGATGATTTGACTGACGGCACTTCCACAATGGGACAGATTGGGTACGATTACCTGCTTGACGGCGGTCATCACCGTCTCGGTCTGGCCTATGACTACAAAAAAGGAAACTATACCCTGGATGGTCATGGCGGATATGGTGAAAACCGGCGGCGTGAAGTTCTTTTATATGATACGATTCGCCTGGATGATGCCGGTTCCTATGTGGATCTGGTGGCCCGCTGCGGCAAATTGAACCACGATTTCAAAGCCTATCGGGATGACGGACGGCATCTTTCCGGGGAATATGATAATCATATGGCTGCTGTAAGTGCCGAATACGGGCATCCTTTTGACTTGAAAAACGGCAGCTTCTTTGAACCTCAGGTTCAGCTGCAGTACGCCAAACTTGGCAGTGCGGACTACCGTACGGAAAACGGATACCGCGGCCAGATAGATGGAACCCACAGTCTGATAGGCCGTCTCGGGTTTCGGCTGGGGCAGGAAAATGCCTACCGTCAGGTCTATTTCAAAGCGGATGCGCTGCATGAATGAGCTGGTGGACAGGATGTGTCTCTGACGGACCGTATGGGGCACCGTGTCAATTATGATGTAAAAGGACGCGGTACATGGTATGATATCGGTATAGGGACAGTATGCAGGCTTAGTGACCAGACATCCCTGTCCCTTGATGCAGAAAGAACGTTTGGCTCCGATGTCAAAGGCTGGTCCTTTAACGCCGGATTCCAGTGGCATTTTTAATGAATTAAGGAGGGATGTAAGATGCAGGATGCCTGGACGATTCTCCGGAAAATCGGTACAACCGGGAAAAATCCGGATGGTTCTTATACTCGGCGCTGCTACAGTCCTGAATTTTTTGCCGCAGCAGCGATTGTGCGGAAGGAAATGGAAGCACTGAAAATGACGGTCAGCCAGGATGCCACAGGTTCCATTCACGGAATTTTGCCGGGAACAGAACCGGGACTGAAGCATATTGTCATGGGTTCACATCTTGATACTGTGCCTTCGGGAGGTCTGTTTGACGGTGCCCTCGGCGTATCCGCTGCTTTGGCTGCTCTGCACCGTTTGCAGGAATCCGGAACCAGGCTGCGGCACCCCGTCGAAGTCTATGGATTTAACGGAGAGGAATTCAACGCACTGGGAGGGCTCTACGGAAGTCGTGTGCTGACCGGACTGTTTGATCCGGACCGGCCGGGAATGAAAGAGGCCCTGGCCTCTCACGGTCATACGCCGGAAGAAATCAAGGGCTGCCGGAGAGATTTTTCGGATGTAAAGTGCTATCTGGAGGCTCATATCGAACAGGGACCGGAACTGGATGCTCATCATATTCCGCTGGGCGTTGTCAGCGGGATTGCCGGTGTGTATCGCTATCGCGTGACTTGTATGGGACAGAGCAATCACGGCGGGACGACCATGATGCCGAGTCGTCATGATGCCATGGTGGGCATGGCTAAACTCATTGTCTTTGGGGATGAGGCCTGCCGCCGCATAGACGACCATCTCGTTTTTACGGCCGGGACGATTGCCTGCTGGCCCAATTCAGCCAACGTAGTACCGGGTAAGGTGGAATGCACTTTTGAAATGCGTCACCTTGATAAGGCAAAGACAGACGCACTCATACACGAAATAAAGGATTATGCATCCCGCATTGACCGTGTGAAGTTTGAATTTACGGCGCTGGAGGAAAAACCAGGCGTTTACAGCAGTCCGGAGATTATGAAGGTCTTTGAACAAGCTGCCGAAAAAGCAGGGATTCCTCATGTTGTCATGCCTTCCGGTGCGAGCCATGATGCCCATGCCATGGCCCGGCGCGTGCCTATGGGCATGATCTTCGTACCGAGTAAAGACGGTATCAGTCACAATGGGGCAGAATGGACGGAACCGCAGGACGTGAAGAATGCCGGTATTGTTCTTTATGAGGCGTTGAAGATTTTGGATTGTGAGGACTAAGTAAAACTCAGTGGTTAATATAGTCGTGCGGGAAGATGTTTAGCGGACTCTTACTAAAAAGTACGGATGGCAGTGAGTTTTTTATCCAGTACAAACTAATTGCCGGTTTGCTGCCTACAGTGCGGCCTGCGACCGGTGACTCGCGAAAAATGTGGCTTTGAAGAAATGATATTCCATTTCTTCAAAGCCACATTTTTTAGTGGGCGCCATTTTGGACAGCTCACCGTGTATACTAGTAGGTGAGAGGAGGAAATATCATGAAAAAGATTTACTTTACCATTACTGCCACAGACTTTCACCTGGGTGCGGAGGTATTTAAACGCCGCCAGAAAGTATACTTGAAAAAAGACAAGCACAACGAATATGACCACGAGGCTATTGCCGTGGAGCTTCCGGGACTCGGAATTGTCGGATACGTCGCAAACAGTGTTCGCACTGTCCTTGGTAAAAGCTACAGCGCCGGGCGGCTTTATGACAAATTCAAAAAGAAAGCAGCGGGGCGTGTGGCCTATATTACGGAAAAAGGCGTTATCTGCGAGTTCCTGGAAAAATAAAGAAAGCAGCAGTGTTCTGCCTTGCAAAAGTTAAAACGCGGGTGGTCTTTAATCAGCAACATGCAAAAAAGACCGCGAAAACATGATTTCGCGGTCTTTTTAATCATTTTATGCTTTTTGAGCTGCTGAACTATCATATTGTTTCAGCAGACGTTCAGCTTCCTTTCTCATCTGAGAAACAACCTGCTGCGGCGACGTGATTCTGACACCGGAACCCAGTGCCATGATCCACCCGAAGAACTGAGGGCTGACAGCCACTTTTACTGTTGTCGCCACGTGATTTTCATCGGTAGGAGTCAGGGTAATCTTTTTGCCAAAACGATCAATCAAGATGCCTACCAGGTCATTTTCTACTTCAATCGTTACGTCTTCAATCTCACCGTCGTACATGCCGAAGTGGCATTGTGTATAAGTAGGGATGTCGTACTTGCGATACTCCTCGCGCCCCAGACGCTGCTTGTCAAGGACTTCGATGTCCAGCATCTTGTCCACACGATAATGTTTCAGTTTTTTGACCGGTGCGTCGTAACCTACGAGATAGTAATTTTCATCATCCCAGATAAGGCACCAGGGGCTGACAGTGTAAGAAGCCCCATCTCTGCGCTTTTCCATTTCTTTCTTGATGTTCCACTGGAAGTAATGGAAGGAAATCTGACGATTGGTATTGAGCGCTTCATAAATCCTGTCGATTGTGTAATAGGTTTTTTTGTTGCTGGTCTTACTCCGTCCAAAGATGTAGACCTGACGAGACAGCTGCTCAGCCTCTTTTTTGCTGACGAGGCGTTCGAGCTTGCTGATGAGCATCTGGGATTTATGATCGTTGATAAATTTGGAAGCCTGCACGGAGTCTACAAGAAGTTTTACCTCCGGAAGCTCGAAGAGACGGGAACCAATGTGGTAGGTCCAGGTCCTGCCTTCCTGGAGGGCAATGATATCAAGCCCGAACCGCTTTAGTTCCTTGAAATCCTGATACAGTGTCTTACGATCGGCATTCACTCCATAACTGTTCAAGCGATCAATGATGTTTTGCAGAGTCAAGCTATGCTTGTCGTCCGTTTCTTCTTCGAAGATCTTTTTAAGATAAAGCATTTTCAGCTTCTGGTTTACTCCGTTTGCCACGAACATCCCTCCCCTTTCATCCGGATACACAATCTTACATCTTTAGCATATCATAAATATTGAAAAATAGGACAATTTTTTCAAAAAAAGTACAAATTTTCGGACATATATTTCCCTATTTGTAAAATTTGTACGAATTTATGGAAGTAAGTTTCACCTAATTTATTAAATTATGTCCTCACGGCGGGACAGATTATGCTATAATTAAGTTAACAAAAGTGGGAATAGAGTGAATACTCTGTTGAAATTTTAGTGTAAAAGAGGGATTCAAGATGAAGGAAGATGAGCTTAAATTAACTCTTGATTCAGGGTTTACTTTCGACTACCACAATGTGGTTGGACCTGAAACCGTACAAAAAGAAGAAGTAGAGGCTTTTGCACCGCAGATTGCTGCGGCTGCCGCGGCCGTGCAGAAAATCCGTACGGATGGTGTAGCCAAAAATCACCTGTCCAAAGATGGTGCTCCCGAAGCTGTTTATTTCCCAAGACTGCCTTATATCAAAGAAGGGTATCCGAACTCTCCTTCTGTGATAGCAGATTTGAAAAAATTTGGTGAGGACGTCCGTTCCCATTATGATGCCGCTATTTTCTGCGGTATCGGCGGATCTTTCCTCGGCGGCAAAGTCCTCTATGACTGCTTCGAAAGCCTGTATTGGCCGAAGGATGCAGCGGCTAAGAGACCTCAAATCTTCTTTGCAGGCAACAACCTCGATCCTGAAGCTGCCAGCGAGACGGAAGAAGCCATTATGAAGATGGCGGCCGACGTGCGCGCAAAGGAAAAACGGAACCTTAAAGTCATGCTGGTTCCTATCAGTAAATCCGGGACGACCCTTGAAGCCATGTCCGCATTTCTCTATTTCTACGGAACACTGACAGAAGAAGGCAAGTCGATTGATGTAGGGGTGACCGTAGTTTCCGACCGCACGCTCAAGACCTGTCCGCTGATTCAGCTGGCTGCACAGTATAATTGGCCGGTCTTCCAGGTTCCGCACGGTGTAGGCGGACGGTTCAGCGTGCTTTCCACGCCGGGCCTTATCGTAGCCGCGGCATTGGGTATGGACATTGATAAACTGCTTACGGGTGCCCGTGATATGGACAAAGCGTGCCTGGGGGATGATGTATGGAAGAACCCGGCACTGTTAAATGCGACGCTGAAATATCTGGCCCGCAAGAATCACGGCTGCACGATTGAAGTCTTTATGCCTTATGCAATGCGCCTCAAAGCGTTGGGTGAATGGTATGTGCAGCTCCTTGCCGAATCGCTGGGCAAACGCAAGGACCGCGAAGGCAACACCGTGTTCTACGGCCGTACGCCTGTCCTTGCCATCGGAACGACGGACATGCACTCCCAGACGCAGCTCCATCAAGACGGCATCCGGGATAAGGTTGTACAGTTCCTCTTTGTAAAGAATCGTCTGAACAAGATGACCGTTCACAATCCATTCCCGCAGATGGCATCTCTTAATGGATATGAAGGCCTGGATCTTGGAACGGCCCTGAATGCTGCTATGGAAGCCAATGAAGAAGCGCTTGCCGGTGATCACCGGATGAATGCTCTCTACGTGCTGCCGTCGCTTGACGAGTACTATCTCGGCCAGATTTTCTACTTCCTGATGCTCAGCATTGCCTATGAAGGCGAACTGGCTGATGTGGATGCTTTCGACCAGCCAGGTGTGGAAGTGTATAAGAGAATTATGAAGGGTAAGGTCAATGTAAACCGGTAAAGTTGAAAGGCACCTGCCTCACGATGGTGTTCGACAAGTCTCGCACGCATCGTGGGGCAGAGTTTTTTCTAAGGGAGTTTCTGATGTCCTCTGCAGAATTAGGGAACCAGTGATTCGTTCGCAACTTCATCTACATGTGTCTGTGCCAGTTACGCTGTGTCAACAATTCCTCGAGTTACACCCGGTAACCCTCCGGATTGTTTTCTTGCGTAGCTGGCACATCCGCATGTATCTGAAGCCGTTAATTGAATCATTGGTTCCCTGCCGCATCTACTTTGTCAGGCGGACGCGTGACCCATCGAGGTACTATTTGTGTACATCTTCTGGGCCCCGCGCCCGCCTTTCGCGTATTTGCGGCTGTCTTGCAGCAGAGTCCACCAGAAACAAAGAAAAATAGTATGTGCATACTGAGTGTTTATGTTTCAAGAAGCAGATATCATCTAACTTTTTTGCAAAAGAGAAGGCAAGTTACGATAGGGTATTTGTAAATTTTTACTTAAGGAATGTAGAGTGCAACCTTATAGATTTTGTGCTAATGATTCACTGAAAATAATGGATATTAAAACAAAAAACCATGAAATTATAGTACGTTCTTTGTCGGTAAGACAATAAAAAATGGTAACTAAAAATCCGCCGGTAGCGGGGGCCACTTGCAGATTTTTTGACTAAGAAATTAAGTTACAAAGTACAGAACAAGTCAGGAAATCTTCTGCAATCAATATCTTGGTTTATCTTTAATCTCGTCATAGTAAGCAGTAATGCCAATTTTTTTGATCCGCCGATTTATTTCAACAGAACGGTTGTAAAGATTTTGATCTAAACCGGTGTGATTGCAAGGGAATTCATCGCACTGGAAACAGAAATCCACACCTTTTGCTTCAGCACAAGAGCGAACTTTGCAATTCTTATAGAACTTGCATTTTTCTTTCCTGCATCCGCCACACTGTGCCTTTGCGATATAATCGAGCAGCTGTGCAAACTCCGGATATTTTTCAAATACAGGATCCAGTGCGGTTGTGAAACGTTTTGCGTAGGGTGCGAAATCTCCCAGATTTTTCTGCAGTTTTCCTGCTGCTTCGTGAATATCTCCATTCGTAAAGGCAAAGCATTTTCCGCAATGCAGTCCACAAGGTGCAATTCTTTCCATGGCCGTTTTGACATCGCTCATTTTTGTTCCTCCTTTGTTATAAATAGTTAACGCAGCAAATCTTCTATAAAAGTCCCGTGTTTTCCTCATACATTCAGATGTATTTTAGTCTAAATTGTCTCACCGTTACAATACATAGGTTAACAATTAAAACACTTTCTCTGATTTATAGAGATTTGTAATTTTTACTTCCATAATCGTAGGAAAAGTTATCGTAAACAGATTCGCCATTATCGTTTTCAGAGCGGATGACATACTCAGGTTTATGAGAGTGACAATCCGAAAAATGGACTAAGAAAAATAAAGAAAGCGCTTTTGGTTTTTGGCCTATGGCATTTAGCTTCGCCTGCAGCCGTGTGTTAAGGCTTTTAACTCAAATAAATTTATATAAAAGCTGAAATTTAGCAGGTAACCTAAACTTCATGTTTTATTTTTATAAGTTCAAAGCAAAATGCTTTGGTCATTTTGCTTCCACGGGCGGAAAGCGGACGGCGGGCTGCGGAAAGCGTAAAACAGGGGCTGTGAAATAATGCACACGCATATTTCACAGCCCCTGTTGTTTATTTGGCTCCAAAAATTTTCAGCTTTAGCCTCATGGCCTTCATTCATGCGCCAGGACGATTTTTTTCTTCTGAGCTCTTTCCATCTGGCCTTTATCGATATATCCTTCTTCCTGCATTTTTGTCAGGACAAGATCCCGTCTTTCCTTACAGGCTTTCCGGTCGAGGTAGGGGTTCAGTGCTGTCGGTGCGTTGGGAAGTCCGGCAATAACGGCACATTCATCAAGCGACAGCTGCAGCGGTTCTACACCGAAGTAGCCGCGCGCTGCCTGACGGACGCCGACGGAATTATTTCCAAAGAAGGTCGTATTTAAATACATTTCCAGAATTTCTTCTTTTGTGTACCTTGCTTCCACGATAAGAGCAAGGACTGCCTCCCAGAGTTTGCGGCCCATGGAACGCTCCGAAGTGAGCAGTGTATTTTTTACGAGCTGCTGGGTCAGGGTACTGCCGCCTTCTACCACTTCATTTTCCTGGATGTTGACCAGAATGGCCCGCATAATTCCATCCGGATCGATGCCGTGATGGGAATAGAAACGGCGGTCTTCAATCGCGACGAGTGCTTTAGGCAGGGCAGGTGGCATTTTGGACAGGGGCGTCCAGTTTTCCTTCGGAATAGCTCCCTGGGCTATTTCTTTAAGGCACGCCGCCTTATAGATGAGGCGAAGCGGACGCGGAATTTTTGCCACCAGAGAAGAGGAGGAAGGTATTTCCGTCATCGTTTCCCATTCCTTGAAGGCAGCTGACGCCGGTGCCTTGATTGTTTCCGGCCTGGTTACGTACCAGCAGAGCCCCGCAGACAGAAGGACGAGAATGAACAGCAGTTTTTTCATGGGCATCCTCCTTCCTGATACATCCCCATTCTACTCGAAATATGGCGAAAATACCATTCCTCAAAAGAAAATCGTGAAAAATTCCGTACTTTTTCCAAAAATATATAGTAGATTTAGCGTTTTTCGTACTATAATAAAAGGACTATCAGTAGAGGAGAAATTGAAAAGAAAAGGTTGCAATAATATGCATACAGATGTATAATATTGCAACATAAGGCACCGTAAGGCAGCCGCTTTACAGCGATGAGGGGAAGCCGTTTTAAGCAGATGACATTACATAAGCGGGCGGTCATCCGAAACTTTACTGATAAAGCGTTTTATCAAAGCTATGTTTCCTGTAAAAACCAATATATATGCACAGGAAACCACTCATGAGGAGGAAATGAGATGCAGATTAAAGGCAATGAAATGAACATTCTAGTTGAGGCTTTGCCGTATTTAAGCGCTTTCAAAGGGAAGACCGTAGTTGTTAAATATGGTGGCAATGCAATGCTGAATGATGACTTGAAGAACAAGGTTCTTCAAGATATCGTTTTCCTGCAGCTGGCTGGCATGCGGCCTGTTGTTGTCCATGGTGGCGGCCCGGAAATTACTGCCATGCTGAAACAGGCCGGCAAGCATTCTCACTTTGTCAGCGGACTGCGTGTCACGGATGAAGAAACGGTTAAAATTGCTGAACTGGCACTGGTGGGCCGTACCAATACGGACCTAGTCTGCCGCCTCAATATGCTCGGCGGTAAGGCCGTGGGTCTGAATGGTAAGGATGCCAAACTGCTGGAAGCCAAGAAACATCTTGCCGATGTTTACGAAAATGGTCAGGTCAATCTCGTCGATATCGGTTATGTAGGAACCGTCGATAAAATCAACACGGAATTCCTGAATCTGCTCATTAATAACGAATACATTCCGGTCATCGCTCCGATTGGTATCGGCGCCAACGGTGAAACCTACAACATCAATGCCGACAGTGTAGCCGGTGAAGTGGCCGGTGCGCTGAAAGCAGAAAAACTGCTGATGCTGACGGATGTAAAGGGCATTTATGAAGATCATAAAGATGAATCGACATTCATCTCTACGCTGACCTTTGAAAAAGCTCATGAACTGATCCTGAAGGGCAGCATCGACGGCGGCATGATTCCGAAAGTCAAGGCCTGCATCACGGCTCTTTCCGGCGGTGCTGTCAAGACCCATATCATCGATGGGCGCCGCGAACACTCCATCCTGCAGGAAATCTTCTCGGATGAAGGCGTCGGCACGGAAGTTGTCAAGGGCTGAATAAGCCTTTGAACCATGAGGGGGATGAATGATGAATACAAAAGAAATCATAGATACTACTGAAAAATATTACCTTCCTGTTTTTGGCCGGCCGCCTATTGCGCTGGACCACGGGGAAGGCTGCACGCTCTATGATGCAGACGGCAAAGCCTACACGGATTTTCTCGCCGGTATTGCCGTAAATGCTTTGGGCTACGCTCATCCGGCCATTGTCAAGGCAATCAGTGACCAGGCAGCAAAAATTGCCCATGCCTCCAATATTTTCTACTATGAGATCCAGGCAAAGGCTGCTAAGCAATTGTGCGAAGTGGCTCGGATGGACCGCGTGTTCTTCGCTAACAGCGGTGCAGAAGCCAATGAAGGCCTGATTAAGCTGGCTCGTAAATATGGCAGTGCCAAGAGCCCGAAGAAATATAAAATCATTACGGCAATCGATTCTTTCCACGGCCGTACGATGGAAACCCTGACCGCTACAGGACAGGAAAATTACCATGAAGGCCTGGAACCGCTGCCGGAAGGTTTCGTTTATGTGCCGTTTGGCGATCTTTCCGCTGTGGAAAAGGTTATGGACGAGGATGTCTGCGGCGTCCTGCTTGAACCGATTCAGGGCGAAGGCGGCGTTCATGTGCCTCCGGCAGGTTATCTGAAGGGCGTACAGGACCTGTGCAAAAAGTATGATGCCCTGCTGCTCTTTGATGAAGTACAGAGCGGTGTTTGCCGCACCGGCAAGTGGTTTGCTTATATGCATGAAGGCGTTAAGCCTGATGCCATGAGTCTGGCAAAGGCTATTGGCTGCGGATTCCCGATGGGGGCTTTCCTCGTTCAGGAACGTTTGGCCCACGTCTTCAAACCGGGTGACCACGGTTCTACGTTCGGCGGCAATCCACTGTCCTGCGCGGCCTGCTATGCAGCTATCAGCACAATGAAGGAAATGCATCTGGATGAAGTCGCTGCCAAGACGGGCGACTACTTCAAGAAAGGGCTTGAGGCGCTTCAGAAGAAACATCCGGATAAGATCAAGGAAGTTCGCGGCAGAGGGCTGCTCCTCGGAGCTGAACTTTATCGTCCCGGCGGCAGCGTTGTGACAGAAGCACTCAAGAAAGGCTTCATCATCAACTGCACGGCTGGCAATGTGCTGCGTTTTGTACCGCCGCTCATTATCAGTGAAAAGGAAATTGATGCACTGCTTAAGGCATTAGATGAGATTTTGGCGGAATTCTAAGAAAAAAGAGGGATAAAATGGCTTTAAAAAACAAGGATCTGATTTCCATTCATGATTTATCCGTGGGCGAAGTTGCCACGATTTTGGATGTCAGCAAGAAATTAAAAAAGAAACAAAAGATGGGTGAACCCCATGAATACCTGAAGGGGAAAACCCTGGCAATGATTTTCTCTAAAGCCTCCACGCGTACGCGTGTTTCCTTTGAAACGGGATTCCATCAACTGGGTGGACATCCGATTTATATGACGGAATCGACTTCTCAGATCGGCCGCGGGGAACCGGTCAGAGATACGGCTCGTGTCTTGTCGCGTTTCGTCGATGGCATCATGATCCGTACGTTTTCCCATGATGCTGTTATTGAACTGGCTAAATATGCAACAGTTCCTGTCATCAACGGATTGACGGATCTGCTTCATCCCTGTCAGGCACTGACCGATATGTTTACAGTCATGGAATACAAGGAAGTACTCCAGGGCCGTAAGCTTGTCTTTATCGGTGACGGCAACAACATGGCTCATTCTTTGATGTACGCCTGCGCGAAGGTCGGCATGAATATGGTCTGCGCCAGCCCGAAAGGATACAAGCCTAATGAGAAGATTGTGGCCGAGGCTCAGGAAGATGCCAAACTGACCGGTGCTACGATTGAAGTGATGGAAGACCCGATGGAGGCAGCCAGAGGTGCCGACGTTCT
Source organism: Acidaminococcus sp. (assembly GCA_022482815.1). Lineage (NCBI taxonomy): Bacteria > Bacillati > Bacillota > Negativicutes > Acidaminococcales > Acidaminococcaceae > Acidaminococcus > Acidaminococcus sp. The sequence continues at coordinate 2,817,868 of JAKVOM010000001.1, read as the reverse complement.
CTATACGGATGTCTGGGCTTCCATGGGTGAAGAAGCAGAACGTGAAGTTCGTTGCAAGGCATTCCAGGGCTATCAGATCAATAAGGAAATGCTCGAAGTAGCACGTCCTGACTGTATGGTGCTGCACTGCCTGCCCGCACACAGAGGCGAAGAAATTACGGACGAAGTCATTGAAGGACCTCATTCTGCCGTATTTGACGAAGCTGAAAATCGTCTTCATGTCCAGAAGGCCATTATGGCGCTGCTCATGAGTGACGAAGTATTATAAAAGTATCACAATTTGACAAAGGAGATTGAAGCGACATGTTAGATAAATCCAAAATCAAGAAAGTTGTTCTTGCTTATTCCGGCGGACTGGATACGTCCTGCATCATTCCCTGGCTGAAAGAAAACTACAATAACTGCGAAGTTATTACCGTAACAGCTGACCTGGGCCAGGGCGACGATATGTCCTTTGTCCATGATAAAGCTCTGAAATCCGGCGCCAGCAAAGCGTATGTGCTGGACCTGCGTGATGAATTCCTCCGTGACTATGCCTGGGAAATGGTAAAGTCCGGCGCTGTCTATGAAAAGAAATATTTGCTGGGTACTTCCATTGCCCGTCCTGTTATTGCCAAGCATCTGGTTGATGTGGCACTGAAGGAAAATGCCGATGCTATCTGCCACGGTGCTACAGGTAAGGGCAACGACCAGGTTCGTTTCGAACTGGGTATCAAAGCACTGGCACCTCAGCTGCAGGTCATCGCTCCCTGGAGAGAATGGAAAATCAAATCCCGTGAAGATGCTATCGATTATGCAGCAGCTCATAATATTCCCGTTCCTGTAACGAAGAAGAAGGATTACAGCATGGACTGGAACATCTGGCATCTGTCTCATGAAGGCAGCGACCTGGAAGATCCGTCCAATGAACCGAAACCCGATATCTTCGTCTTCTCCGGTACTCCGGAACAAGCTCCGGATAAGGATGAATACGTGGAACTGGAATTTGAACAGGGCGTTCCTGTTGCCGTTAACGGCAAGAAGATGGAACCGGTTGAACTCCTGACCACGCTGAATGAAATTGGCAAGCGCAACGGCATTGGTATTGCCGACATGGTAGAAAACCGTCTCGTCGGCATGAAGGATCGCGGCGTTTATGAAACGCCTGGCGGTTCCATCATTTACTATGCCCATAATGAACTGGAAAATATCTGCCTCGACAGAGCTACTTACAACTACAAGGAACAGATTGCCCTGCGTTACGCTGAACTCGTCTATGACGGCATGTGGTTCTCCCAGCTGAGAGAAGCCCTGCAGGCATTCATTGATGAAACCCAGAAGACCGTAACCGGTAAGGTAAGAGTAAAATTGTACAAAGGCAACATTATTTCTGCCGGCGTAACGAGCCCGTACTCCCTGTACAGCAAGGAATATGTAACCTTCGGTGAAGATGACGTTTATGATCAGACCGACGCCAAGGGCTTCATTACCCTGTTCGGCTTGCCTCTGACTGTCAGAGCTCTGATGAAACAAGGAAAGTTGAAATAATGGCTAAGTTATGGGGTGGAAGATTCAGTAAGGACACCAACGCCCTGGTTGATGAGTTTAACGCGTCCATCAGCTATGACCAGCGCCTGTATCGGGAAGATATCCGCGGCAGCATTGCCCACGTGCATATGCTGGCTAAAACCGGAATCATTTCCACAGACGACGCCGAAAAAGTCGTTGCCGGGCTGAAAAAGGTGCTCCAGGAGATGGAAGACGGAAAATTTGAGTTCAAAACCGAACTCGAAGATATCCATATGAACGTGGAAGCGGCTGTGACGGATCTCGTCGGAGATCCGGGTGCACGCATGCATACGGCAAGAAGCCGCAATGACCAGGTAGCTCTGGATATGCATATGTACACCAAGCGCGAAATCACGGAAGTTATGGAGCTGCTCATCAAGTTTGAGGAGGCACTCCTTACCGTGGCAGAGCAGCATCAGAAGACGCTGATGCCCGGGTATACCCATCTGCAGCGTGCGCAGCCCATTACGTTCTGCCATCATATGCTGGCTTACTTTAATATGTTCCTGCGTGATTTCCGCAGGTTGGAAGGCGTCTGGAAGGGCGCCGACATGATGCCGCTCGGTGCCGGTGCAGTTGCCGGTACGACGCTTCCCATCGATCGTTTCCAGGTGGCGGAAGAACTGCATTTTTCCGAAGTGTACGGCAACAGCATGGATGCTGTCAGTGACCGGGATTACATTCTTGAATTCCTGTCTTTCGCTTCGATCTGCATGATGCATCTTTCTCGCTTAAGTGAAGAAATCTGCCTGTGGTCTTCGACGGAATTCGGGTTCATTGACCTGGATGACGCCTTTGCAACGGGATCCTCCATGATGCCGCAGAAAAAGAATCCGGATATTGCCGAACTTGTAAGAGGCAAGACAGGACGCGTCTACGGCAATATGATGGGCTTCTTCTCGACCATCAAAGGACTGCCGCTGGCCTACAACAAAGACCTGCAGGAAGATAAGGAAGGTTTCTTTGATACGATTGATACGGTGAAGTTCTCGCTTCAGGTCTACAGGGACATGATCCTTACGATGAAAGTCAACAAGGAAAGAATGGCGGAAGCCGTTCATAAGGATTATTCCAATGCGACGGATCTGGCCGATTATCTCGTGAAGAAAGGCATGCCTTTCCGCAAGGCTCACAAAGTGGTCGGTGAAGCAGTGGCATACGGCATTGCTCATCATAAATTCCTTGCTGATTTTACGATGGACGAATTCAAACAATTCTGCCCGCTTTTTGAAAAAGACCTCCTCGAGGCCATTAAACCGGAGAACTGCGTGGCGGCCCGTACCAGTTACGGCGGACCGGCTTACAGCCAGAACGAAGTCCAGCTGAAAAAGGGACATGAAAAAGTTAATGCTCAGAAGAAGGTTTTGGCTGAGCTTAAAGAAAAACTGTAAGTGAAAAAGCTGTGAAGGAATGAAAAGCCATTTCTTCACAGCTTTTTTGATGCCTTCTGCAGTCCGCATGCCCCCAATGGAGGCAAAATTTCCAAGCAATCTTACGCTAAATTTGTAAAAGTAGTGTCTTAAATTTCGGCTAAAATCCTTTTTATATTTTTATTGTCAGCAGCTATCTAAATTTTTAAGGATTGTGAAAAAATTGCTTTCACAGTCCTTTTTTATTCGTGTAAAAGCTTAAAAAACCGCGTTACTATGCCTTTTTTCGGTACCATAATTGTTATTTTCATGTTAGTAATTTTACTTAGAACAATCATCGATATATTCAAGTTTACTAATAATGGAACTACAGATACAATAAAATCAGAAAGTTACGAAAACTTTGCAGCTACAAAATTTAATGGAAAGGGGATCATTGAGATGATTGGTATTCTAGGTCTTATTGTTGCCATTATCTGTGTCGTAGCACTCATTTGGAAGAACTGGCATATGGCCGTTGTTTCCCTCGTGGGCGCGTTGGTTGTTATTTTATTTAACGGAATGGATCCTGTCATGGCTCTAAAGGATAACTTCATGAAGGGCATGGCTGGTTTTGCAGGTAACTGGTACCTTTTGTTCATGCTGGGAGCAATCTTCGGCAAAGTGATGGGAGACAGCGGTGCTTCTGTCGGAATTGCGAACCGCATGCTTAAACTTATCGGAGAAAAGTCAGTTGTTCTTGTCATTATGCTTACCGGATTAGTTCTTTCTTACGGCGGCATCGGGACATTTATCATTGCTTTTTCTCTTTATCCAATTGCTGTTGCATTGTTCCAAAAGGCTGATATTCCTAAAAAGCTGATTGTTGCAACGATTATGGTATGCCCGGTTACGGTGTGCATGGCGATGCTTCCGGGCTCTCCTTCCACACAGAACCTTATTCCTACCACGTATTTTGGGACGACTGCATACGCCGGCCCTACGATTGGTATCATTTGCTCCATTATCATGTTTGTGTCTGCTTATGTTTACCTCAACTGGGAGATTCGTAAGGCTAAGGCCAATGGAGAACATTTTGAACCGAGCGAGGGAGAAGACCTGTCTGCACTGGATGCAGTTAACCAGGGAAAAGTGCCTTCTATTACGAACTGCTTTATTCCTATCATCATTCTTTTGGCCCTTATGTTCGGGCTGCAGTTCTTTACCAAAATTCCTTCCGCGTATGCAGTTGCTATCGCTATGGCTGTTGCTGTTTTAGTTGGCTGCTATCTGTATCGGGACTTCATCAATCCTAAAAAGGCTATTTGTGATGGAGCAGGCGGAGGCCTGGGTTCCCTCATTGCAACGTCGTCCATCATGGGATTCGGTGCTGTTGTTTCTGTTTCCCCAGCATATAGCCGCATTACGGAAGCTCTGGTCAATATGCAGGCGGATCCTTTAATCACGGCATTGATTTCTATCAACGTGATTGCCGCTATTACCGGTTCTTCGGCAGGTGGTTTGAATATTTTCCTGAGTTCCATGGGTAACTATCTTGCTGCATCGGGACTTAACCTTTCCATGCTTCACAGAGTTGTCTGCATTGCTTCTTCCGGTTTCGATGCTATGCCGCATGCCTCCGGGATGGTTGTATGCAACCAGATTGCTAAGACTTCCCAGCGGGATACTTATAAGTATGTGTTCATCACCTGCGCTGTGATGCCATTCCTTTGTGCAATATTGGCTTGCATCATGGGCAAGTTTGGCATTGTTTGATTGAAATTTGGAAAGGGGAATGGTCATTATGCGTGCAGACTATATCATTAAAAACGGACACGTAATCGATCCAGCCGCTCATTTTGATGGTATAAAGGATATATATGTAAAAAACAATAAAATCGTTGACGCCGGTTCTCAACCTGTCGAATGTGGAGCCAACCAGATTATTGATGCATCCGGCAAACTTATTGCCCCGGGTCTGATAGACTTTCATACGCATATTTTCTACAGCGGAAGTACAATTTGTATTCGGCCTGACCTTATGATTCCTCTAGGAACCACGGCCACAGTTGATGCAGGCAGCGCTGGCTGTGCCAACTTTGGGGCATTTTATCAATCTGTCGTTTCCCAGTCTATGGTGAAAATCAAGAGTTTCATGGAAGTTTACAGCGGCGGACAGATTGACCCCAAGTTATGCGAAGATTTTAATCCTGCTCTGTACAATCGAGATCGGATTGAAAGTGTCTATGAACAATACAAAAATCAGCTTCTGGGACTAAAGATTCGGTTTTCTAAAGGTGTTGTCCCTGAAGATTCGGGAACCACTTACATAGAGAAAGCTATCGATCTTTGCAAGAGTCTGGAAGACCGCATAGGACAAGCTGTCAGACTTTGCATTCATACTACGAATTCACCGGTGCCGGCTGGAGAGCTTGCTAACTGTTTGAGAAGCGGGGATATTTATTGCCACTGCTATCAAGGTGCGGGAAATACCATTATTTCAAAGTCCGGGAAAATTGAGGAGGATATTCTGAAGGCGCGCGAAAGGGGCGTCATTTTCGATGCGGCTAACGGGAAAGGTAACTTTGGCCTCCAGACTGCTAGGGACGCACTTCGGGAAGGCTTCCTGCCGGATATCATTTCCAGTGATTTGACAACCGATAAGTTCAATATGCCTCCCTATGATAAAAATTTGCTTCATGTAATGGGAAAATACAGGGAACTGGGGCTTGATCTCCCGACAATCATCAAAGCAGTGACAGAAACTCCGGCAGCAATCATGGGACTTGCCGGCAAGATTGGAACCTTGAAGGCGGGTGCCTTTGCCGATGTAGCTGTCTTTGATGAAAAGGATATTGAATATACCCAGAAGGATTTCTGTGATGATAAGATTACTTGTCATAAAGTTTTGGTGCCTCAATTAGTGATGATTTCAGGAGCTATTGCATATTGCAAGCCGGATTTTTACATTTGATTTTGTGAAATAAACTAAAATTCCTCTTCCCAAAAACAGGGAAGAGGAATTTTTTAAGCTTAATAATAAATGTTGGGATGATGAAAAATTTTGGCTTTTCTCATCCCAACATTCTTTTTGCAATTTCTTATTGTAGGCAGCATTAAAAGCTTGAGAGTCTTGCAGCGTTTTTTATAGATTTCTCTTAACCAGTTCTTCTACCGGTTCCTGTGTCGGCGTAAAGTGTGTATCGAATTCCGTGTTCAGGAATGCGAGGGCATAGCTGACGGCCATGGCGGAACCGGTAATCATACCTTTTTCATCGATATCAAATTCCGGCGTATGGTGGTTGGCACCGCAGCCTTTTTCGGGATTGCCGATGCCGGTGAAGGCGAGAACACCGGGGTAAAGGCGGAGGAAAAGCGCAAAGCTTTCGGAAGCCATCCATGGCTCCGGATCATAGATGACATCGGCTCCGAAATCTTTAATAAGCGCTTCGCGGCCAATCTGGGCACAAGCTTCATTGTTGCGGGCTTCATAGAGAGCCAGCGGCATCTGCAGGATTTTATACGTGCATCCATGCAGGGCCGTCACGTGATCCAGCGTCTTCTTGAAATAATCCTCGAAAGGTTTGCCGGCCTTATCGTAATCGAAGAAACGGGCGGTACCGCCAAAGCGCAGACTGTCCGGAATAATGTTGTATTTATCGCCGCCGGCGTGCACGTAGCCGAGAGAGAAAGTCAGGCATTCAAAGGGGGCCACGCGGCGCATTCGGAAGGCATTCATTTCGTCATAGAATGTATGGAAGCAGTCAATAGGACTGTTTGCAAGGTCCGGACGGGCACCGTGCCCGGGAGTACCATAGATATCTACAATGAAGGAGCAGCCGCCGGCCATGACACCGCCCGGCATGATGGAAACCTTGCCGGCGGGCATATCCCAGCGTACGTGGGTTGCGTAGCATCCATCGATGGAAAGGCCGGATTTGCGGACAATCCAGGGCAAAAGATTGACGATATCTCCGTTGTTTTCTTCACCGCGTTCAAAACAAAGTACAACGCGGCCGCGAAAAGCTTCTTTATGGCTGTTTAAGAGACGGGCGGCCGTCAGCAGCATTGCCATATGAGCGTCGTGTCCGCAGGCATGGGAGCAGCCGTCTACTTTCGAGATGCAGACCTTGGGACCCACAAGATTGGTCTTGCTCTCGGCAATAGGAAGAGCGTCCGTATCAGCTCGCATGAGCAGGGTTTTGCCGGGTTTTCCGCTGTCTATGACAGCCACGAGGCCGCCGTCCGGTACATTGGTAACCGGGATTCCGAGATTCTTTAAATATTCCTCGATAAAGGCGATGGTCTTTACTTCCGCATTGCTGAGCTCCGGATTTTCATGGAAATGGCGGCGCAGACGAACGGTTTCCGGAAATGCTTCCTGACAAAGTGCTAAAATATTCATTTTTATGAGTGTCCTTTCTTTTGGATAATTTTTCTTCTTCATGTATTTTTCATGCGTCCATTATATCATTTATAAAATGATGAAAAAAGCCGGAATCAGATGTGACAATTTCGGAAAGAGTGCAATAGACACGTGGACAAGGTGCCCTTACTTTAGTTATAATAAACAAGTGGGTGCTTATAGTTTTCTACGCACCGTTTGTAGAGGAGGAAAGTGCCGTGGGAGGTCATATTTTAGATTTAATCCGCACCATCACGATTCTGGATGTCCTGGATATCCTGGTGGTTGCGTTTTTCTTAAATAAAATCTATCAGATGCTTAAAAATACAAGAGCGGCATCACTGGTCAAAGGCCTGTTGATGCTCCTTGTCATTATGCTTATTAGTAAGTGGCTGAACCTGTACGTCATTAACTGGCTGCTCGAAAAGTTCATGACGATCGTCATGTTCGCACTGCCTATTGTTTTTCAGCCGGAACTGCGCCGCGCATTGGAACAGATCGGGCGCGGAAAATTGTTCCGCCGGAGTACGGTGCTGAACGAAACGCAGATTGAGAATATGCTGGAGGCCGTAGCTGCAACCGCTGATGATCTGAGCCGCAACAAGATCGGGGCCCTGATTGTCTTCGAACGTGAAACCGGGCTGGATGACTATATTGAAACGGGTGTCCAGATCGACGGCAAGATCAGTACGGCTCTTTTTGAAAATATTTTTATTCCGAATACACCGCTTCACGATGGCGCCGTTATTATCCGCGGCGACCGGATTGCCGCGGCAAGCTGCCTTCTGCCGCTGACGGAAGCCCGCAACCTCAATCAGGAACTCGGTACGCGGCATCGTGCGGCCATCGGCTTGTCCGAGCAGACAGATGCGCTGATTCTCGTCGTCAGTGAAGAAACAGGCGCTGTTTCCATGGCACGCGGCGGCGCTCTGCAGCGCTATCTGACTCACAATGATGTGAAGGATCTGCTGCGGCCGGTTATGAAGCAGCCGATGCTTAACTGGAAAGATTCCCTGAAGGCCAAGCTCTCCGCTCTGTGGCATCACGGTAATCAGGAAGGAGGTGGGGATTATGCTAAAAAATAATTCCCCGAAGAAAGAAAATTCCTGGATTGCCCGTATTATGGCCGTCATTGTAGCCTGTATCCTCTGGGTCTACGTGATGAATGAACAAAATCCGATTACGACGCGGAATTTCGTGGTTCCGCTGACACCCTTGAACCTTCAGGAAAACATGATGGTCAAGGATCTGCCGGATTCCGTGAATGTAAGAATCAGTGGCACACGGTCCCAGATTGCTTCGCTTCGGAATTCCGATGTGACGGCATATATTGACTTCACGGACGCGCCGAAGGGACGCGGCACCTATAATGTGATGGCAACGACGAAAGTCGGCGAAGTGACGGAAATTTCCCCGAGCCTCCTCCAGCTTGAAACGGATGTTATGTCCAGCAAAGAGGTCAAACTGGAGGCCCGGATTGTCGGCGTGCCGCACAGCGGCGTCACCGTGAGCAAGATGGAATTGAATCCGACGACCGTAACTATTCGCGGCGCGGGAGAACGGATTGCCCTGGTGGAAAAAGTGCTCGTTATGGTCGATATCAGCAACCACGATAAGAACTTTGAGACGGAAGCAACGGCCGTTGCTGTGGACCACAACGGACGCGAAATGTATGATGTCAAAGTTGATCCGTCCAAGATCCAGACGGCAGTTACCATCGTAAGACAGCTTGGAACCAATGAATTCCCGATTAAGGCAAATCTGTCCGGGAAACTGCCGGCAGGATATACGCTCGTAGATACAAAGATTACGCCGAGCTCCGTCAAATTGACGGCTGATCCGAAGGTGCTGGGGCAGATTACTGAAATTCAGACAGCACCGATTGTACTGGATAATATTTCGGATTCTGTGGAACTTAAGATGCCTCTGCAGATTCCGGATCAGGTCATGGCGGAAACGCACAGCGTTATCGTAGAAATTACAGTAAAGAAAGCAGACGCGGGTAACAATAATGATAGTAAAGCTCAATAATGTGCGGGTAGGGCTGGACAGCACTCACTCGCTGAAACAAATTGCGGCTCGGAAACTTCGTGTTTCCGAGTCTCGCATTGCCCGGGCAAAAGTGCTCCGCAAAGCCGTGGATGCCCGGAGAAAAAGTAATATTTGCCTGGTTTATCACCTTTTGCTGGACTTAAAGATGAGCGAAGGTGAAGTCCAGCGCCTTATTAAGCAGAAGCTCGTAACGCCCTGGCAGGAAAAGATGCTGCCCGAGGCTGTCATCGGCAGTGAAGCGCTCACCGGGCGCCCTATTGTCATTGGATTGGGACCGGCAGGCCTGATGGCTGCCCTGGAACTGGCTAAGCACGGCTATCATCCGCTTGTTGTGGAACGCGGCCGTGACCTGCAGCACCGGGTAAAGGATGTGGAACGCTTCTGGAAAACCGGACAGCTTGACCCCGTAAGCAACGTACAGTTTGGCGCAGGCGGGGCGGGTACTTTTTCCGATGGCAAACTGACGACGCGGGTCAATGACCCCGTGATTTCTCACATCCTGAAGACTTTTGTGGCTGCCGGTGCACCTGAAGAAATCCTGACGGAGCAAAAGCCCCACGTGGGGACAGATAAGCTGCGCCTCATGGTGGCTGGCCTGATCGGGATGATTAAGCGCAGCGGCGGGGAAGTCCGATATGAAACACAGGTTACGGATTTTGATATTGACCCCGAACGAGGACTTATCGGTGTCACGCTGAATAACAGGGAACATGTCCCGACAAACGGCCTTATCCTTGCATGCGGTCACAGTGCCCGTGACACCTATCAGACTCTGCTGCGGCGCGGCGTTCACATGGAATCCAAAGCTTTCGCCGTAGGAGTGCGTATTGAGCATTCACAGGAACTGATTAACCGGGCACAGTACGGAAAATTTGCCCATCATCCGAAATTGGGTGCTGCCGACTATGCCCTGGTCTACCATGACCCCGAATCGGGCCGCGCGGTGTATTCGTTCTGCATGTGTCCCGGCGGACAGGTCGTTGCTTCCGCTTCGGAAGCTGGCGGACTTGTGGTAAACGGAATGAGTCCTTTTAAGCGAGATACGGGCCTTGCCAACAGCGCCCTCGTCGTGAGTGTCACCCCGGAGGATTTTCCTTCAGGACCGCTGGGCGGCATGGAATTTCAGCGTAAATATGAGGCACTGGCCTATGGCGTCAGCAAGGATTACCGGGCACCTGCCCAGTCGTCCCGCAGCTTTATGCAGCATGCAAAGCCGGATCTTAATGTCCCGTTCCGACCTTCTTATCGTCCGGGCCTTGTGTCGGCCGATTTGCGCACAATTCTTCCGGTCTATGTCACAGACAGCCTGGAACATGGCCTGAAGTATTTTGAACGGCGCCTTCCCGGGTTCAGCAAAGAAGGCCTTATGATTGGGGTGGAGACCAGAACATCCGCTCCGGTGCGGATTGTCCGTGATGAAAGCGGGCAGTCCCTTACCTGCCGCGGTCTGTATCCGTGCGGGGAAGGGGCAGGCTATGCCGGCGGCATCACGAGTGCCGCTCTCGATGGATATCATCAGGCCCGTCGTTTTATGGCAAGATTTGCTCAACCTGTGGTATAATAAACAAGTTAGAGTATTTATTCATGGTGTGTTAAAAAATAAAGGAGATGTCTTTATGGAAAACAAGACGATCATCACCGGACACAAGAGCCCGGATACGGACTCCATCTGCTGCGCCCTGACGTATACGTATATCAAGAACCAGCTGGGCCAGGAAGCAATTGCCGGCAGAGCCGGCGAAGTAAGCAAGGAAACCCAGTTTGTACTGGATACCTTCAAGATGGAAGCCCCGAAGTATTTTGAAAAAGTAGATGCCGGTCAAAAGCTGATCCTTGTGGATCATAACGAAAAGAGCCAGGCTATCGATGGCCTGGATGACGCCAATCTGCTGGAAGTCATCGACCATCACCGTCTGGGCGGTCTGACGACGGCTGCTCCGCTTTATATGCGCGTAGAACCGGTCGGCTGCTGCTCCACTATTATTTATAAGCTTGCCAAGGAAAATGGTGTAGCGCTGCCTCCTGCTTATGCAGGCCTGCTGTTCTCCGCCATCAGCTCCGACACGCTGTATTTCAAGTCTCCGACCACGACGGAAACCGATAAGGAAGCCGCCGGAGAACTGGCTAAGATTGCCGGTATCAAGGATCCGAAGGGTTACGCACTCGATATGCTGCAGCACGGTTCTGCCATCAACAGCAGCACTCCTAAGGAAATTGTACACGGCGACATGAAGGAATTTGATTTTCCGCAGGGCAAAGTTACGGTAGCTCAGGTTAACGTCATGGACGGCGAAAAGGCCAAGGCAAAGTGGGCTGACCTCAAGAAGGCACTGCAGGATATGGTAGACGGCGGCGAAGCCGATACGTCCCTTCTGATGGTAACCGATATCATGAGCGAAGTTACGGAACTGCTCTGGGCCGGTAAGAATCAGGATGTCCTGACCAAGGCATTTGGTGCACCTGCAGAAGATGGCCATTATCATCTGCCCGGCGTACTGTCCAGAAAGAAACAGATTGTTCCGCCTCTGACCAACGCTTTTAAGGGCTGAGAGCTAAAGAATGTGGATTGCCGGCCGCAATGACAGGGGGTAAACTGCTTATCTTTGCGTTTTGCGGTAAATAAGTAGAAAATCGGATCCCATGAGGGGTCCGATTTTTTCGTTCTGTTGTATTAATTGCCAACTATTGAACAGCAAGTATTATCTTTTCTCTGCACAACCTCCTAATTCATGATATACTGAAATGAGATATTGCGGAATTTTATCGGGAGGTGGCCGTAGTGAGTAAAAAGTTATCGGCACTGCTGGCGGCAGCTGTTTTTTGCGCCGCTATGGGAACAAGTGCTGTATCGGATGCCCATATTGCATTGGAAAAAATTGGGTTAGGCGGGCTGACGCCTAATTCAACGGTAGAAGACATGAAGAAACTGTATGGGGAACCGGACCAGACCGTGACAATCCAGAAAGGCGATTTAATTTATCGTTCCTATACGTATGGAAAGCATGTTTCCATCATGGCAAATGGTGTCAACGGGACGGAGAGAACTTCTTCCATTATCGTAAAGCAGAACGAAAGCAATGACCGTTGGACAACTCCGGCAGGCATTGGAATCGGCATGAAAAGGGTCGCTATGGAACAGGTATATGGACAGCCGGATTCCACGTTCCAGGGCAACGATCTCTCAGGTATTACTTTCTGCGTATACAGGACAGAACACAGCGATTACGATATGACTTTCGGCATCAAGGATGACACCATCATTTCCATGGCATTCCATACGGATGCAAACGGCACCATAAAATAAGCACTGATAGCAACAAGACCTCCTGACAGAGACTCGCCAGGAGGTTTTTCTATAAGTGAGAATACTGCACAAGTCCTGCTTTGCGGCACTCGGTTTCAAATTATGAGAAGGGAGTGAGGAACACTTAAAATGAACAAAGTAAAAATTACGGTGATGCGGATAACGACCTATCCGGACCTTTCCGCACAATATGAAAATCCGCTGGAACACGCCTGTGATATGCAGGTGGGGCAGGTCTTCATCGCGGATGGATGGAAGAAACCGGAAGGCATGTGTGACAGTGCCTGGGAAACATTGTCACCGTTCGTGATGACTCTTGCGTACGGCGGGTCCGACATTTACAGCGGGTGGATGAAGAATAAACGCAGTGCCATGGTGTCCTGCAATGACGGTTTCCGTCCGGTCAGTTTTTACGTGGAAGCATTGGATGAGGCGAGCGGAAAATAAGAAGATGCGGCCACCCACCTGCATTCCGCAGCTTGTCCGCGGTTATCTGCCATCTGCTATCGGCTGTCTGCCGGGCTTTGACATCTTTGCCTGATTTATTAAAAAAATATATAAAACATATGATAAATATAAAAGCATATTTTTTTACCGTCTGATAAAACGGGCAGAGAGAAGATTTCTTACAGAGTAAACTTTTACTCTCATATTGTTGTTCTAAAACTATAAAACGTGTGATTCAGCCTACCTGTGTTGTCATATTTTCTTAAATAAAAGAATAATTTATTAAACTATGTAGTATTTTATTGCGAAATGATAGTAAAGCTTGCATTAAAACCCTGGTTGTGGTACTATTTTCTCAGATAGAAAGCGGAAAGTCATTCACAACAAAAGGGAGGCTAACACAATGAAAAAACTTGGCTTGCTGCCACGCCTTGTTCTAGGCATCATCGTAGGTATTTTACTCGGTAAATTAGGTATTCCTGTAGTAGTCAGAATTTTAGCAACATTTAACTCTATCTTCGGCAATTTCTTAGGATTTACGATTCCACTGATTATCATCGGTTTTATTATTCCTGGTATTGCAGATCTCGGCAAATCCGCCGGCAAACTGCTTGCCATCACGACGTTAATCGCATATTGCTCCACTGTTATCGGCGGCTGTCTTGCATTTTTCACGAACCATGCACTGCTCCATAATTTTATTTCGCCAGGCATGGCTGCTGAACTGGCAAACCCTGAAAAGGGTCTTTTGAAACCTTATTTCACGATTGACATGCCCCCTCTGATGGGCGTCATGAGCGCACTGCTCATCGCTTTCATCCTCGGCATCGGCATCGCCGTCTGCCAGGACGAAATCATGAAAAAGATTTCTCATGAATTCCAGGGCATCGTTGAAAAAGTGATTGCCAACATCATCATTCCTTTGCTCCCACTTCATATTTGCGGTATCTTCTGCAACATGACCAATGCCGGCCAGGTTGCAGCCGTCCTGAGCGTATTCGCAAAGGTATTCGTGGTTATCATTATTCTGCACATTGTCATCCTGGTGTTCCAGTACAGTGTGGCAGGTTCCGTCGCCGGTGCTAACCCGTTCAAACTTCTGAAGGGCATGATCCCGGCTTACATGACCGCTATCGGTACGCAGTCTTCTGCTGCTACCATTCCTGTTACCCTTGCCTGCACCAAGAGAAACGGTGTGGTAGCCGGCATCGCCGACTTCGTCATTCCGCTGTGTGCCACGATTCATCTGACCGGGAGTACCATTACGCTGACGAGCTGCACGATGGCTGTTATGCTGTTAAACGGCAGACCGATTGAATTCAGCAACATGTTCGGGTTCATCCTGATGCTCGGCATTACTATGGTTGCTGCTCCTGGTGTTCCGGGCGGCGCCGTTATGGCCGCTCTGGGTATCCTGCAAAGCATGATGGGCTTCAACGCCGATCAGCAGGCTTTGATGATTGCACTGTATCTCGCTCAGGACAGCTTTGGTACTGCCTGCAACGTTACCGGTGACGGTGCTATCGCCGTACTGGTTAACAAGATTGGCGGCCATAAACTGAAACCCATGACGGACGAAGAAATTGCTAAGCTGGAAAATCCGAACGCTTAAAAACTACTTGATTAACTCAGTAACTTTCCGTACCATATCTATTTAGTGATTATAAATTTTTTAGGAGGCACATCACATCATGACTGTTACTTTGAAGAGCATTGAAGAAGCACGTGAGACGCTGAAAGGCGTTGCTAAAAAGACCCCGATGATTGAATCCCCTGTACTGGGTGCTAAGGTCGGCGGAGAAGTTTACTTCAAATATGAAAATTTGCAGAAAACTGGTTCTTTCAAGATTAGAGGTGCTGTCAATAAGATTTCCCACCTGACCAAAGAAGAAGCTGCCCGCGGTGTTATTGCTGCCAGTGCCGGTAACCATGCACAGGGCGTGGCTCTGGGTGCTACGGCAAAGGGCATCAAAGCCACAATTGTTATGCCGGCCACGACTCCGCTTGCTAAAGTATCCGCCACCAAAGGATACGGCGGCAACGTCATTCTTCATGGTGCTGCTTTCGATGATGCATACGCCAAAGCTCTGGAAGTACAGAAGGAAACCAATGCTGTATTTGTACATCCGTTCGATGACGAATACGTCATTGCCGGCCAGGGCACGATTGCTCTGGAAATCCTTGAAGATTTACCTGATGTAGATACGGTTGTTGTTCCTGTCGGCGGCGGCGGAATGATCAGCGGCATTGCAGCCGGATTGAAGCTCAGCAACCCGAAAATCAAAGTCATCGGTGTTGAAAGTGCTGTCATTCCTTCTATGAAGAAGTCTATTGAAGCAGGTAAGATCATTACGGTTCCGGCCGGTGTCACGGCAGCTGAAGGCATCAACGTTCGTACGCCTGGCAAGATCAACTTCGAAATGGTCAAGAAGTACGTTGATGAAATCGTCACCGTTACGGAAGACGAAATCGCCGAAGCTATGCTGTACCTGCTCGAAAAGGGCAAAAACCTGGCAGAAGGTGCCGGCGCTACGCCGCTTGCTGCTGTGCTGGCCGGCAAGATCAACTGCAAAGATCAGAAGGTTGTTCTGATGGTATCCGGCGGCAACGCAGATATCACTTTCATCAGCAGAATCATCAACAAGGCTCTCCTGCTGCAGGGCAGAAGAATTGAGCTGAAAGTTGTCATGGCAGATAGATGCGGCGAAACTGCAAAACTGTTGAAGCTGATTTCCGACAACGATGCCAACATCCTTTACATTACGCAAAGCATGTATGATTCTTCCCTGGAACTCGAAAGCCAGATTATGACACTGGTACTTGAATGCCGGGATTGGAATCATGCCAACGACATTGAAAGGAAGATTATCGAGGCAGGATACAAAGTTGTTAAATAATCGCTCCTAATCACCCCCTCTAATAAAAGAACTGTGAAGCAATGGTTATGCATTGTTTCACAGTTCTTTTTTAACTTGGCGGATGCTGTTTGTTTCGTGAACCGGTGTGTCTATAATAGAATTCTTATGAGTGCGAAATAGATTAAAAGCGCGTCAGATTTGCATAAAAAGCTCCTGCAGTTTGCTGCGGTGGTGTACTGGCAGGCTGAGATAAGCGTAGATCAGGCAGTATGGTACAAAGTCAGGTTCAATTTCCGCTCAGAAATTTTATTTTATTTTCTGTTGGCGGATGATTAAATAAAGGACATTTATACATGATTTGGCTAAGATACCGCATAAATGTCCTCTCAGGAAGGATAAATGAAACCGATAGAAAAATAAAATTGCATAAAAAAAGAAAATCAATAAATAAGATAAAAATTATTTCATATATTAAGTAAAAGTTGCAACACAGGCCGACTTGTTATATAATATTAGCGTGTAAGGGAGGCTGTACCGACAGCATGGGCTGTCGGGTCGCGAGCTTCACGAAGTAATCAAGCTGTTTTTAATACATTCATAGGGAGGAAAAGAAATGAGTAAACTGATCAAGACCATGGATGGCAACACAGCAGCTGCGTATGTATCCTACGCATTCACTGATGTGGCAGCAATCTATCCGATTACGCCGTCCTCTCCGATGGCGGAACACATTGACGAATGGGCAACCCAGGGCGTCAAGAACATGTTCGGACAAACCGTAAAAGTCGTAGAAATGCAGGCAGAAGGCGGCGCCGCAGGTGCCGTACACGGTTCCCTGCAGGCCGGTGCCCTGACCACGACTTACACGGCTTCCCAGGGCCTGCTCCTGATGATTCCTAACATGTACAAGATTGCCGGCGAACTGCTCCCGGGCGTATTCCACGTGGCATCCCGTGCTCTGGGTACGAACACCCTCTGCATCTTCGGTGACCAGCGCGACGTCATGGCCTGCCGTCAGACCGGTTTTGCCATGCTGGCTGAAGGCAGTGTACAGCAGGTCATGGATCTGTCTGCGGTAGCTCATCTGGCAGCTATCAAGGGCAGCGTACCTTTCCTGAACTTCTTCGATGGTTTCCGTACTTCCCACGAAGTACAGAAGATTGAAGCTTATGATTACAAGGATCTGTTTGCCATGGCTGATAAGGACGCCATCAAGAGATTCCGTGACAGAGCGACCAACCCTGACCATCCGACCCTGAAGGGCACCTTGGAAAACGGCGACGTTTACTTCCAGCAGCAGGAAATCGTCAACAAGTACTACGAAGCCATTCCTGATATCGTGGAAGAATACATGGAGAAAGTCACCGCCCTGACCGGCCGTGAGTATCATCCGTTTGTATACTATGGTGCTCCCGATGCGGACCGCATGATCGTAACGATGGGCTCCCTCACCGAAGCTGCGGAAGAGACCGTGGATTACCTGAATGCCCATGGCGAAAAGGTAGGTCTCCTGAGAGTTCATCTGTATCGTCCGTTCTCCCTGAAGTACTTCTTCAAGTACATTCCGGAGACTGTCAAGAAGGTGGCTGTTCTCGACCGCACGAAGGAACCGGGCTCCCTGGCAGAACCGCTGTTCCTGGATGTGAAGGGCGCCTTCTCCGTAGAACGTCCGGATGTGGTAGTGGTAGGCGGCCGTGCCGGCCTCGGCGGCAAGGATACGACCCCGACCCATATCCTGTCCGTATATGAAAACCTGAAACTCGATACGCCGAAAGACCATTTCACAATTGGTATTGTGGATGATGTAACGAACACCTCCCTGCCGATTACTAAAGATATCGATACGACGCAGCCCGGTACGACGGCCTGCAAGTTCTGGGGACTGGGCTCCGATGGTACCGTAGGTGCCAACAAGAGCGCCATCAAGATCATCGGCGACCATACCGATATGTATGCCCAGGCTTACTTCGCTTATGACTCCAAGAAGAGCGGCGGCATCACCGTATCCCACCTGCGCTTCGGTAAGAATCCGATTCGTTCCACGTACCTGATTGATAAGGCTGCCTTCGTAGCCTGCCATAACCAGTCCTATGTGACGAAATACGACCTGCTGGCAGGACTGAAGAAGGGCGGTACCTTCCTCCTGAACTGCATCTGGACTCCGGAAGAACTCGACAAACAGCTGCCGGCTTCCATGAAGCGCTACATTGCCAATAACGACATCAACTTCTATACAATCAACGCTGTAGATATTGCCCAGAAGATTGGTCTGGGCGGCCGTATCAACATGATCATGCAGGCAGCCTTCTTCAAACTGGCCAACATCATTCCTATCGATGATGCCGTGAAGTACTTGAAGGAAGCCGTAGTAACGAGCTATGGCCGCAAGGGCGAGAAGGTTGTCAACATGAACAACCAGGCTATTGACCAGGGTGTCGAGAAGGTTGTAAAGATCAACGTTCCTGAATCTTGGAAGACGGCAGAAGATGCTCCGAAAGCCAAGAAGGACGTGCCTGAATTCGTAACCAAGATCCTGGAACCGATCAACAGACAGGAAGGGGACAAACTCCCTGTCAGCGCCTTCGAGAAACTGGCCGGCGGTGCTTATCCTCTGGGCACGGCTGCTTACGAAAAACGCGGCGTAGCCGTCAATGTTCCTGAATGGAACGTGAAGAACTGCATCCAGTGCAACCAGTGCTCCTTCGTCTGCCCGCATGCCGCTATTCGTCCGGCTCTCCTGACCGATGAAGAAGTGAAGAACGCTCCGGAAGGTTTCGAAACCAAACCGGCAGTAGGTGCCAAGGGCCTGAACTTCCGTATGGTCGTCAGCGTCATGGACTGCCTGGGCTGCGGCAACTGCGTGGATGTCTGCCCGGCCAAGGAAAAGGCTCTGGTCATGAAGCCGCTGGCTTCCCAGATGCACCTGGCTCCTGCCTGGGACTATGCCGTGAACAAGGTAACGCCGAAAGCCAACCCGATGAACAAGTTCACCGTCAAGGGCTCCCAGTTCGAACAGCCGCTGCTTGAGTTCTCCGGCGCCTGCGCAGGCTGCGGTGAAACCCCGTATGCTAAACTGGTAACGCAGCTGTTTGGTGACCGCATGATGGTAGCCAACGCAACGGGCTGCTCCTCCGTAACGAGCGGCAGCGTGCCTTCCATCCCGTATGCCAAGAACCACAAGGGTCATGGCCCTGCCTGGGCTAACTCCCTGTTCGAAGATAACGCTGAATACGGACTGGGCATGTTCCTGGCCGCACAGCAGCTGTCCGAGAAGATGGCCATGATGGTGAAGGAAGCCATCGACAATCCGAAGACCACGGCAGAAGATAAGGCCGTATTCCAGGAATGGCTGGATCATAAGGATGAATCCGAAGGGACGAGAGAAAGAGCCGAAAAGGTAACGGCAGTTGTCGAAGCCAGGAAGGATCTTTACAAGGATATCTACGAACGCAGGGACTGCCTCGTGAAGAGAAGCCAGTGGATCTTCGGCGGCGACGGCTGGGCCTATGATATCGGTTACGGCGGACTTGACCACGTCCTTGCCAGCGGCGCTGATGTCAACGTCCTGGTATTCGATACCGAAGTATACTCCAACACGGGCGGACAGGCTTCCAAGGCAACCCCGACCGCAGCAGTGGCACAATTCGCAGCAGGCGGCAAGAAGACCAAGAAGAAGGACCTGGGCCGTATGTTCATGACCTATGGTTATGTCTATGTCGCTCAGGTAGCTATGGGCGCCGACAAGAACCAGTGCCTGAAGGCCATCAAGGAAGCAGAAGCTTACCATGGTCCTTCCATCGTCATCGCTTACGCTCCGTGCATCAACCACGGCATCAAGGCCGGCATGGGCTGTGCTCAGAGAGAAGCCAAGAAGGCCGTGGAGGACGGATACTGGCATCTGTACAGATACAACCCGGATCTGGTGGCAGAAGGCAAGAACGGCTTCACGCTTGATTCCAAGGATCCGAGCGGTGATCTGAAAGACTTCTTGATGGGCGAAGTTCGTTACTCCTCTCTGAAGATCAAGTTCCCGGATAAGGCTGATGCTTTCTTCGCAAAGACGGGGGAAGACATGAAGAACAGACTGGCTTCCTACAAGAAGCTCGCCGGTAAATAAGCATTGTTTTCACGCACCGGGATTATTGAATTAGCAGGATGCCTGGATTGCCACGGTGTACTGTTTCGGGCAGTACGCCGGTGATTCCGGGCAGGGTCAGATAACTCCCTTCACCGTGGGAAGCTTCTTCACGGATTTGGAGATATTTCCCGCGGATTCCCCCTAATTACACGAAATCAGAGACATACAATTTCGTACCCAAAGCCCCTCAGGCTTTTGATTCTGTCAGAATTGCCGGAACTGTCGCAGTACGCAATAAGCAAGGAAGGCTCTTGAAAATTTAATTTCCCGGATAAACACGCTGTCATCTCCCTGACAGCGTGTTTTTTTTTTGAGCCAAACCGCCAGGTTTGGCTATCCTCTGCCATCTTCTTCCACGCCGCTATGCGGCGTCGGAGGAAGGGGAACCCACGGAGTGGGGAAAGAAGACTGAATAAAAGGCTGCTTTTTCTAAAAAGGGCAATAAAAAAGAACCGGACTCGAGAGAGAATGAAAGAGTTCCGGTTCTTTTTGTAGTTTGAGAAAGAAAATTTAAGTAAAATCAGAGTACGCAGAAAGCGTCTACTTCAACTAAAGCACCTTTCGGCAGTTTAGCAATTTCTACAGCCACTCTGGCAGGGTAATCGGAAGTGAAGAACGTAGCATATACTTCGTTCATTGCGGTGAAATCCTTGATGTCCTGCAGATAAACCGTGGTCTTGACAATGCTGCTCATATCGCCGCCGGCAGCAGTGATGATATTTTTGAGGTTATTGAAGACCTGCTTGGTCTGACCTACAATATCAGTAGCTTCAATTTTACCGGTAGCCGGATTGATAGGAATCTGACCGGATACGAAGAGCATTCCGTTAGCTTTGATGGCCTGGGAATAGGGCCCGATAGCAGCCGGCGCATTGTCGGTATGGATTACAGTTTTAGACATTGGAAAAGACCTCCTTGGGTTTTACTTATTGCAGGTTTATTATACAACTAAAAATTAAATAATGCAACAAAATTTATCAAGATAATACATTGTATTGTATTTACGTTTGACTTTTATCATAGCGTAAGATAAAATTAAAATGCATTACAAAAATCAGGACACATTGATTGCTTCAGTTAAATTAGAAGTCAGTATATCCATTGACGGGAGATGAATGCATGAAATATAATCCATTATTGGAACCTTACAAGATGTTAGTCCCCTTTTTAGCGGAAGTCCTGGGCAGCAGCTGTGAAATTTTACTGCACGATATTTCTCAGCCCAAGCATTCTGTCATTGCTATTGCCAATGGCTTTCAAACGGGACGCAAAGTAGGAAGCCCTTTCACGGATCTCGCCATGAAAATTATGCGGGAAAAGCAGTACGTGGATAAGGATTACCTGGCGAACTACAATGGGCGCAGCAAAGGAAAGAATTTTGTTTCGTCCACTTTCTTTATTAAGCATGACGGCAAATTGATCGGCCTGCTGTGCATCAACCGGAATATGGATACTATCAACAATCTGGATGCAGTCCTGGAAGCGGTCAAGAAAAACTATAATCTTCTTGATGTCAACGAAGAGGTAGAGGAAACCATGGATACGCCGGTGGGAGATATCCTGCCCAAGATGGTTTCCGAGGAAATCAAAGCTGTCGGGGTTCAGCCCGAACGTATGACGACAGAAGAAAGAGCCGCCGTGATTCACCGCCTGATGAATGCCGGTATCCATAATATGAAAGGTGCTGTCGTGGAAATTGCCAAGCAGCTGCACCTTTCCGAACCGACGGTATACCGTTATATCAAGAAAGAAAAGATAGAAAAATAGTTTACGGATTATCGGGAACTATGTTCCGGGTAATTGCAATAAAAAATGCATAGGTTATTTTGGGAGGTATGTGTCAATGAACTACGAAGCGGAATATGCGAAGAAGTTAACGACTCCGGAAGAAGCCGTAAAGATCGTTAAAAGCGGTGACTGGATTGACTATGGATGGTCTGCTAACCATCCGCTGGTCCTGGATAAGGCCCTGGCTGAACGGATGATTAAGGAACCGGAGCTGACCGACCTGAAATTCAGAGGCGGTGTCTGCCTCTGGATGCCTGAAGTAGCTAAGATTCCGAATGCCAAGGAACGGATGTGCTGGAACTCCTGGCATAGCTCCGGTTATGAAAGAAAACTGACGGATTCCGGTATCGGTTATTACATTCCTTTGCGTTTTTCCGAACTGCCGAGAAACTATCGCGATAATATTAAACATGTAGATGTCGCTATGATTCAGGTAACTCCTATGGATGAACACGGCTACTTTAACTTCGGCCTGAGCGCAACGGATATTGCGGCTGTGATTGAATGCTCCGATAAGGTCATTGTCGAAGTCAACAAGAACATGCCGAAAGTTTTGGGCGGCCATGAAGTCAGTGTCCACATTGATGATGTAGATATGATTGTAGATAACGGCGGTATGCCGATGGGCATTCTTCCGAGCGGCAAGCCTTCCGAAATTGATGAAGCTGTAGCAAAGCTGATTGTACCGGAAATTCCGAATGGTGCCTGCCTGCAGCTCGGTATCGGCGGTATGCCGAACGCCGTAGGTGCCATGATTGCCAAGAGTGACCTGAAGGATCTGAGTGTCCATACCGAAATGTATGTAGATTCCTTCGTCGATATTGCCATGGCCGGCAAACTGACCTGCGCCAAGAAGAATATCGATAAGGGCCGTCAGGTATTCACCTTCGGTGCCGGGACCCAGAAGCTCTATGATTATGTCAACAATAACCCGGCTGTCATGGGCGCACCGGTTGACTACGTCAACGATGCCCGCGTCATTGCTCAGATTGATAACTTCATGTCCATCAACAACTGCATTGAAGTAGACCTGACTGGTCAGGTTTCCTCCGAATCCGTTGGTCACAGACACATCAGCGGTGCCGGCGGACAGCTCGACTTTATGCTCGGTGCATACCTCTCCAAGGGCGGCAAGAGCTTCATTTGCTGCTCCTCCGCATTCACCGGCCATGATGGCCAGACCAAGAGCCGTATCGTTCCGACCCTGACCCCTGGCGATGCAGTAACGGCAACGAGGACCAACCTGAACTACTTCGTTACCGAATATGGTATCGTTAACCTGAAAGGTATGACCACGTGGCAGAGAGCAGAAAAACTGATTTCTGTCGCTCATCCGAAAGTCCGTGAACAGCTCATCAAAGATGCTGAAAAGCTCGGTATCTGGAGAAACTCCAACAAGAGATAAAACGCAAAAAAGACTGTCGCAAATGCGGCAGTCTTTTTTTACCAATCGCACCTTTTGATTTACTTTACGATAAGCAAGGTAATCTTCTCGAGTTGGTTTTTTGTACCTTCGAAGACGATGCCTTCGTAAGGCGTTTCTTTTCCGGATACGTCAGTAAGGACATAAAAGAGGTGCTTTGCCAGTTTGCCTTCCTGGTTCATACGGATGGCGCTGAGACCGTAGGCTTTGCGGAAGGCCTCGACCGGATTTTCGCAATTGAGTTTACTTCTGTCGAAGCGGAGCGGACTGCCTTTTTGCAGGATGACTCTTGTCACAAGGCCGCCCGGTGCGAAGATTACCGACGTGCCTTTTTTCGTATAATTCCAGGTAAGCATTGGATTATCCGAATCCTTTACCTCGGAATCCGGTTCTCCCCAACGGGCTTTCACTTCATCCATGGTCATCGTGTTGGCAATACCGTCCACGCTTTCGAAGTAATGAGGCTTGTTGTCTTTCCGCAGCACGGTATTGTTATAGGTAATGCACCCGCTGTGGATGTAATCATCACCAATGGTGAGCGTACGGTTCCCTGTTTTTTCTGCCACCGTGATTTCAAAATGATCGGGCATATAGACCGTTTTGCTGATCTGGACAATTGGATTCCCGTTTACGGTATGATCATCAATTTGCAGGATGCGTTCTCCTTTGAGATTGTACCAGCTTCCCTTGGAGATTTCTGTACGGGAAGCTGTTTTCTGGGCATTCTCCTTATCCCACGTATCTGCCGCTTCCGCGCGTGTGAAGGTAAAACCTGCGGCGGCAATCAGGGCCAAAGCGCAGCATGCAAGTTTGTGTAAGTGATTTTTCATGGTAAGACTCCTTTCTAATTTTATGGATGACTGGTTGTCGTTTCTTTGATAATTCTGATGATGGTCTTGAGTGTAGGAGACAGCCATTTATTTTTGTGGTAACTGATGGCGAGGGGGATACGTTTTGGCTGCAGTTCAATATCAAGAGGCTGAATCGTTCCTTTTTTGATTTCCCGCGCCACGGCATATTCCGGAAGCACTGCGATGCCAAGATTGGATTTGACGCATTCGATGAGGGAAGCGACGCTGCCCATCACGATGGTATTGAGGTGGAATTCCTGACATTTTGGCAGCAGTGGTTCCAGGCATTGCCGGTAAAATCCGTTTTCCTCAAGGTCAATGAAACTGATAGGACGGGCCGCGTCATTTAGTATATCCGCAAAGGAACGCGTACCCAGTTCCCGGCTGCCAAACAGCACGAGAGAGTAGTTTCTGATTGGTTCGGTACGGATATAAGGATGGTGTCCCCAGACATCGTAATGGATAGCAAGGTCAGCTTTTCCGGCCAGGAGCACCTTGTGCATGGCAGAACAGGCATTGGTCTGGATATCCAATTCGACGTCAGGCAGCTGGCGGCGCACTTCTTTGATGATATTTTGAAATTTACAGGCCAGAAAGCTTTCAATCACGGCAATCCTGACTTTATGCTCCGGCTGGGCGGAAAGTTTCGAGATTTCCTGATAGTTCAGAAGAATATTATCGACGTAGGGAAGAATACTTTGCCCCTTTTGTGTGAGCTGCATGTTCCTGCCGATTTTTTCAAACAATTTGAAACCGAATTCACGTTCCAGGTGCTGGATGTGGAATGTAACTGTAGAACGCGTATATCCCAGTTTGGATGCCGCTTCGGCAAATGTTTCTGATTCTGTGATGGTCTTGAAGGTGCGCAGATATTCGATGTCCATTGATAAACTCCGTTTGTTCGAAAATTTAAAACAAAGCATAAGAAATATTCTAATTTTCTAAATTATATATTTCGTGTACACTGGTGTCAATGAATGATCATCATTTCAGACTGAGAAAGCAGTGTTACGGCAGTCCTGTGGGGACTGTTTCACCGGAAAGGGGTGGATAGTGTTGACTACTTTTGGAACTTTTTTCGAATTGGGCGGACGGATTGCCATGGAAAGTCTGACCCGGACCGGGCTGGATTACGTCATTATTGATACAGAGCATGGCTGTTTTTCGACGGAAAGTACGGCGGAGTATATTCTTGCCGCGGAAAAGGGAGGTTTGCTGCCCTACGTTCGAATCGGGGATACACGCCGGCCCTATGTGCTCCGGATGCTGGACATCGGGGCGCGCGGCCTCATCATCCCGAATATCCGGACGTTGGAGCAGGTTAAAAATATCGTGGAATATGCAAAATTCCCGCCCCTAGGCAACCGTGGTTTCTGCCCTAACCGGACGACCGGCTGGGGCGCCGATGCCTGGGCTCAGGACGTGCATTCCTACATGGATACGTGCAACCGGCGCGTCAAGGTGATCCCTCAATGCGAGACGAAGGAAGCCCTGGAGCAAATTGAGGAGATTACGGCGCTGCCTGGTGTCGACGGTATCTTTGTGGGTCCTTGTGACTTGTCCATCGATTTGGGAATTCCCCTGCAGTTTGACAACCCTCTGTTACTGCGGGCCATTGAAAGAATCGTAAAAGCCTGCAAGAAGGAAGGCAAAGAGTCTTATATTTTTGCAGGAAATATGAAAGATGCCGTTAAATGGGTCCAAAAAGGGTTTGACAGCATCACGTATAACCTTGATGTATCCGTGTTGATTAATGCTTTTCAGACACTTGTTAAAGAATTTCATAAGGAGGTAACGCAAAATGAATAAAGTATATGCACTGACCGAGAAGCAGCATCAGGAGATTGCTCGGCAGCTGTACACGGCCGAAAAGAAGAATGAACCTATTGGGCTGCTTACGGAGACCTATCCCAACATGACAATGGATGACGCTTATGCCATCCAGGAAGCAGGCATCAAAATGCGTATGGCAGATGGGGCTAAAATCGTGGGCCGTAAAATCGGGATTACGAGCCGCGGTATGATGCAGCAGCTCAATGTGGATACGCCGGATTACGGCTGCCTGCTTGCCCATACGATGATTCTCGAAGGGACGCCCTGCCGCCGCAGTGACTTGAATATTCCTATCGTGGAAGGAGAACTGGCCTTTATCATGGGTGAAGACCTTGATGTGGATGTCGTGACGACAGCAGATATTATGAACGCTACAGCGTGGGTGCTGCCGTGCTTTGAAATCTGCGACGCCCGCTTCCCGAAATGGAAAGTTACGGTACGCGATACCATCAGCGATAATGCGGGAGCCTCCCGTTTTATGCTGGGCAGCAGCCCGAAGCGAATTGATGAAATCAATCCCCGTACCATCGGCCTTGTCATGGAAAAAAACGGTCAGCTTCTTGCCAGTGCAGCCGGCGTCGAAGTGATGGGGTCACCGGTAAATTCCATGGCCTGGCTGGCGAATAAACTGCTGAACTACGGAACTTACCTGAAGAAGGGCGATATCGTACTGTCCGGTTCGTTTATCGCCGCTAACCCCGCCAGCGCCGGCGATGTCTATACTCTCAGTATGGATGGCTATCCGGCTCTGACGCTGCGGATGGAGTGAAAGGGATAAAGAAGCCTTAAAACACGTTCTGGAGTTAGAAAAGTGCTTTGCCTATACAGTACTCTCTAACGCTGGAACGTGTTTTGTCGTTAATCCCTATATCTTTCCCGAAGGCTGGGCTAAATGCGGAGCACTTCTCTTGTTTTGATTCTCCCAAAGAGGGTAAGGAGCATTGGCTATGTTATGTTTTTTATATTATGGCACGGCGTGGTGCTGACATCTCTTTTTGTCTCACAGCTTGTTTTTACTCTTTATTTTGGCGTAGAATGTAAGAAAAGATTGATTTTACCGGATACGGGAGGAGCACCATGACGTTAGAAAGTGAAAAGTTTTTTAAAGAATTCTTGAAACATACAGCTCAAAAAGGCAAGACGCTCGATTCTATCGAGGATGTCGACCAGGAGCTGCAGAAATTTGTCAAACAATATAATTCGAAACGGCCTCGGAAAATGACTGCACGTACTGCCAAAACTGCTGATGATTTTTTTGACTTGGCTTATAAAGAAAAAAGTAATATAAAGAAACGCGAATATCTGGAAAAAGGGCTTGCTCTGAATCCTGATGATTTGGATGCAATGAGGTATCTTGCCCATTTAAAGAGCAAGAACTGTTTCGAAGAACTTCAGAATATAGAACAAGTGGTCAAACGAGGCTATGAAATCTTCAAAAAAGAACTGAAGAATGATGTGGGAGAGTTCTATGACATTTTTGAGACTCGGCCTTTTATCAGAACGCTAAGGTACTATGCCGGATTACTGGCAGATACAGCTTGCTATACAAGGGCTATAAAAATTGGCGAAGAAATTATTCGGCTCAACGTAAATGATAGTACCGGCGCCCGTTTTCTGCTGATGCATCTATATGCTTTTATGGAAGACGACCGCAAGGCAGTTCGGCTTTTTAAAAAATATAAAAGTGATTCTGCAATTGGATTCCTGCTGCCGCTGTCCATGCTTTATTTCAAACTTGGAGAGATTCAGAAAGCCGAACATTATTTGCTGATGCTCAAAGAATTGGGGCCTGATTTGGAACAATTTATTGAGTATATACGCAATGATAAATGGGAAAATCTTATCCTGGAGGGAAGTAAGGGATTCTATCAACCTTATAAGCTTAGTGAATATGCCATGGTGTTTTCTGACTGCCGTTTCTTTTATTTAACTTGCGAAGCTTACTGGGACTGGGCTTATTCTTATTTTGAAAACAAGGGAACCGGAAAAACGAAATAATATCCGCTGCGTGGGAAGTTCACTCATGGGGCTTCCCATGATATGTTTAACAATATTTGATTAGTATAGTAAAATAATAGCGAAGCAGATCACCGGCATGGCAGTTCATGCTCGGTAAATTTACAGAATTTGGGAGTGAATCGAAATGCAAGGAACGATGTGTGGTCTGGTAAAAAAAGAAGTGGGTCCCGGTAAGTTTGTGTATCGTACAGATTTGCCGATTCCTCAGGTCGGGGATGACGAAGTTTTGATCAAGGTCCACTGCAGCGCTATCTGCGGTACGGATTTTCATATTATGGATTGGGATACCTGGTCCCAGATGCGGGTACATCCGCCTCTGATTCCGGGTCATGAAACGGCGGGCGATATCGTTGCCGTCGGCAAGAACGTGACCGAACGCAAGGTGGGCGACCGCGTGTCCTGCGAGTCCCATATTTCCTGCGGCGAGTGCTGGTTCTGTAAGCATGACATGAAGAATATCTGCACAAACACCAAGATTTTTGGCGTCAGCCAGGATGGTGCTTTTGCCGAATATGCCAAAATTCGCTGGGACGCTACATTCCTCCTGGATGATGATATTTCCTATGAAGCTGCCTGCATGTTTGAGCCCATGGGAGCCGGTGTTCACGGTGTCGAAAAAGCCGATGTGCCGGGTCATACGGTGCTTGTCAGCGGCTGCGGCCCGATTGGCCTTACTGCGATTGCCGCCTGCAAGACCTTTGGCGCATCCAAGGTGATTGCCTGCGACCTCATTGATGAAAAACTGGAAGTCGCTAAAGAGATGGGTGCTGACTACGTCTTTAACAGTGCCAAGGTAGATCTGCCGAAAGAAGTCAAAGAACTTACGAACGGCATGGGTGTCGACCGCGTCGTAGATATTACGGGGTCGGGCAAAGCCATCAATACGGATCTGAAATGCCTGCGCGCAGCCGGACGGCTTGTCTGCGTAGGCCTGCCGAGTAAACCGGTTACGATTGAGGATATGACGGACGACCTGATTTACCGCGAGATTGAACTTACGGGAATCTCGGGCCGCAAAATCTGGGAAACCTGGACTGACTTTGCAAAAGTCATGAAGGGCCCGTACTGGAAACTGGACCGCGTCATCGGCGGCCGTTATGCCCTGTCTGATTTTGACAGCGCCGTAAGTGCTGTCGAGAGCGGTGTGCCCGGTAAGATGCTGCTCTATCCGCATATGCCGGAAAAATAATTTTGACGCCGGTCGCCTTAATTAATCAATCAAACTGCGGAGCGGTTTGATTGAATGAAAACAGAGTGAAGCGATGAAAAGTCGTTCCACTCTGTTTTTTTATAAAAGCTGTCGTCTGCTCGTTTTAAAAATCACCTGAAGTTGATTCCATCGGGATTGTACTAGCGACTATCTACTAACCACTTTTTCCCCTTTTGTGATATAATACTTTCAACTCTTTTTTATCGGAGGCATCTTATGGAACTTGAAATGGAGTTCATCCGCAAACTGCCGTCTCCCCAGGAGCTCAAGGTGGAACATCCTGTGGAACCGGCCATTTATGAAACAAAACGGCGCCGTGACAAGGAAATTCACGACATTATGACGGGCAAGGACCCTCGCTTTCTGCTGATTATCGGGCCATGCTCCGCGGACAATGAAGACGCGGTGGTTGATTACTGCCACCGTCTTGCCAAGGTTCAGGAAGAAGTCAAGGACACGATTTATATCATTCCGCGTGTCTATACCAATAAGCCCCGTACCATCGGCGTTGGTTACAAAGGCATGCTGCACCAGCCGGATCCGGAGGGCAAGGAAGACATGCTGAAGGGCATCATTGCCTGCCGTGAAATGCACGCTCGTGTGATTCGTGAAACTGGTTTTACTTGCGCTGAGGAAATTCTTTATCCGGAAAACCATCGGTATCTGTCCGATTTGATTTCCTACGCAGCAATCGGCGCACGCTCTGTGGAAGACCAGCTGCACCGCATGATTGCAAGCGGTGTCGGGATTCCTGTCGGCATGAAGAACCCGACGTCCGGGGATATTTCCGTGATGCTGAACTCCATTGCGGCTGCTCAGCATGAGCAGCAGTTCCTCTTCCGCGGCTGGGAAGTGCGGACCAAGGGCAATCCCCTGGCACACGCCATTCTCCGCGGGTATGTAGATAAATTTGGCAAGAGTCTGCCGAACTACCACTATGAAGACCTGGTTCGTCTCTACGATGAGTATGGGAAGCGGGATCTGCAGAATATGGCCGTCATCGTCGACGCCAACCATGCTAATTCCGGCAAGAAATACCTGGAACAGATTCGTATTGCCAACGACGTGCTCTACAGCCGTCATATGAACCCGGACCTCAAGAAGATGGTCAAGGGTATTATGATTGAAAGTTACATCGAAGACGGCAACCAGAAAATCGGAGAAGGGGTTTATGGCAAATCCATTACCGATCCCTGCCTGGGCTGGGAAAAGACGGAAGCCCTGATCAAGGAACTGGCAGGCCGCGTGGACTATTAAGGGAGGCACATGTTATCATGCTGAAACAAATTTCTATTTTTGCTGCTAACACCCAAGGCGCTCTGGGAAAAATCACGAACGAACTGGCTAAGCAGAATATCAATATTTATACGATGCTGGCTACGGACAGCGCGGAATTCGGTATCGTCCGCATCATTGTGGATGATGCGGAAAAAGCTAAGGAACAACTCACCGGTGCCGGCTATCAGTGCCGTATCGACTACGTCATTGCCGTGGATATGGCTTCCGATAAACCGGGTACTTTGAACCGGATTCTGGCTAACCTCGAAAAGGCTAATGTCAACATCCGTTACCTCTACATTTCCTTTGACCGTGAGACTTCCAGTCCGATTGTCGTGATGCAGACGGATGAACCGGAAACGGAAACCTTCCTGCAGGGCAAGGGATACAGATTGATAGAAAGCTTCTGATTAGACAGACTGCCGCAAACGCGGCGGTCTTTTTTTGTGTGTGTAGACATAGGTTGCTAATCGCTCGTGAAAGAAAAATTGCCTCTCATTAAACCAAACCGTCAGGTTGGGTATTCCTTTGGGACCTCCTTCCACGCAGTCGGAAAGAGGAGGCTACAAAGTGGCAGAAGATAGTACCAATCCAATGCTAAATGCCATAAGCGAAAAGCCAAAGGCGCCTTTTTATCTTTTGACTGTCCATCATTTTTCTCACCAATTTCCACTTGCTGTACTATAATAGAGACATAAGAGCATCAGGAGGTTGATGTGTGTGACATTGGAGGCTTATTTGAAGCGGTATTATGAACCGGCATCGGAAAGTCTTTATGACCGTTTCCATTCGCCGAAGGCATTTGCAAAAACGTCGGATAGTTCCAAGTCCCTGCCCATGCAGTACCTTACGATTCGTCCGCAGAATCTGGCAGGGGAGCGGCTTGTATCCGTGGAGGACCGGGATCATATCGAGCAGGTCAAGGGTCATCCGCTGTCGGCGCTTCTTGACGCCCAGGAAGAGCCTTTCCATGTCTATTTAATGAAACTTCTGGACCTCCGGGGTATCCGGGATGCCGAACTGTACCATAAAGCCAATCTCAGCAGGCAAAGTTTTTCCCGCATTCGCTCGGGAGAGAGCCTGCCTAAAAAGCGTACTATTCTGACGCTTGCCGTATTGATGCACCTGACCTTTGAACAGACAAAAGAACTGCTCATGCGGGCAGGATATGCCTTTTCGACAGCGTCCAAAGCCGATTTGATTGTGGCTTATTTTTTGGAACAAGAAAATTTTGACTTGTATCAGATCAATAAGGAACTTGTCGAAGCAGGCGAAATGTCACTGGGAGATGCTTACCGGAATGGACGGTAACGAGAAGGGAGAAAGAAACATGAAAGATTTTATGAAGATGAGTGAACCGATTCAGAAGGCTTATCAGATTGCTAAAAAGGCCCATGCAGGACAAAAAGACAAGGCCGGCAAGGATTATATCTATCATCCGATGACAGTCGCTTCCAATGTAGGGGACGATGAAACAGCTATTATTGTGGGCCTGCTTCACGACACGGTGGAAGATACGGATGTGACCATGCAGCAGCTGGCAAAGGAATTCAGTCCCGATGTCATTGCAGCCCTGAAACTCCTGACCCATGATAAAACTACGCCATACCTGGACTATGTCCAAAAAATCAAAGACAGCGGCAATGAGGCAGCACGGAAAGTCAAACTAGCCGACCTTCATATGAATATGGACTTGTCCCGTTTTCCCGATGGACCTACTCCCAAAGATAAGGAACGAGTGCAGAAAAAATATATTCCGGCTTTAAAGATTTTGGAAGGATGAGAAAAAACTTCTTATTCTGCGAAAGAATGAGCTGTCTATAAGGAACTTTTGGAACGAACTCCATATGACGACACAATGGATGAGGGAGCATATGCGCGGTCATCTGTTCCCAGGCTGGGGCTAAGCCGGAGCTGAATTTTTAATTAAGTACGAAGTAAAAAAGAATACTTTAGGGAAGGAATTGTGGTTTTGGCTGCTCAAGTAATCCGGAAAAGATTGGGAAACGGCTTTTACAAAGCTGCAAGCCTTAAGAGAATTAGCTGAGTTAATAGAATAGCAGGTTCATTAGAAAAAATAACAGGCGCTGTGAAAAAATTTTGCTATCTTGCGGTAGTCATTTTTT
This sequence comes from Acidaminococcus sp., assembly GCA_022482815.1. Taxonomy (NCBI): domain Bacteria; kingdom Bacillati; phylum Bacillota; class Negativicutes; order Acidaminococcales; family Acidaminococcaceae; genus Acidaminococcus; species Acidaminococcus sp. The sequence goes on along the minus strand of JAKVOM010000001.1, from coordinate 2,785,239 downwards.
CGGAAATATTCACTTGCAGCCGGCAAGTCAATGTCTGCCTGTGGAGGCAAAACTTTTATGACCATATTGGTTTGAACTTATAGAAATAGTCTATAGTTAATTGACGCCTTTTTATTATTTTTGCCCGAAGCTCTTACCATATTGCCGCACATCAGGCGATGTTAACGGAAATAAATGATGAAAAATAAACAGCCACACCCCGCAGCCGTTTTTTGACTGCGAGGTGTGGCTGTTTATTTTATAAGAGGTTGCTTTGAATAGCCGAAGTTAATCTTCTTCAATTGGTTCAATTATATCGAGCGTTTCCAGGATAGGGAGCAGTTTGGTTACTCCGCAAGTGAAGAAAATGATGCGGATGACTTCAAAAATTTCATCAAGTGTCGCTCCGTTTTCCAGGGCCAGTTTGGAATGAACTTTCATTGTGGTTGCCGTGCCGCTGGCCATGCCGATGGCCATGACAATCAGTTCACGATATTTACGCGGTATATTGATATCTTTTTTATTGCAGTTTACATACTGCTGAAGAAACATATTTACAAGATTCGGATCGTTTCCCATTTTGCGGTGAGATGCCATTACCGAACCGCCGCGTGCTTCCTTCAGTTCTTTAAGAATCTCCCGAGAACGAATTAATTTTTTTTCATCAGTTTGCTTCATCGTTAAGACTCCTTTATATCAACGACTGTATTTATTGGCTAAAAAGGTTTTTGCTACTTCGGGAAAGAGCGCATAAGTCAGCACATCTTCCTCACAGCGGGCGAGGGTTCCCGCTTCTTTGCGGGCTTTTTCAAGTCCCGGTGCAATGCGGCTGCCTGGGCGACTGAAGTCAGATGTTTTTCCTTTGAGTGCTTTCGAAGAAAGTTCCGGATTGATTTTTCCGGGAGGCATTCCGTAAAGGCCGCGGCAGTAATCGGTCATTTCCTTGGAAATCATGGAATAGCGCTTCCCGGTAAGCACATTAACAGTTGCCTGAGCACCGCAGATTTGGCTTGATGGAGTAGCAAGGGGAGGGTACCCCATATCGGCGCGTACCTGGGTCACTTCCTTCAGAACTTCCGGCAGCCGGTCAGACATGTTCATAGCTTTGAGCTGCCCTTCTAGATTGGAAAGCATGCCGCCGGGTACCTGATGTTTCAAGCATCCTACATCTACGCCGACGAGTTTTGTTGCTGTATCGGCATGACGACGACGTACTTCCAGAAACTGTTTATTGATAGCATCAAATTGTCCTAAGTCAATTTTCGGATCCCGCGGCGTACCACGCAGTGCGGAGATATAGCTTTCAAGGGGAGGATGAGCGGAACTGAATGCCATAGAAGATACACAGACATCGAGTCCGTCTACCCCTGCTTGGATTGCTTCCCAATAAGCCATGTCTGCCAGCCCACCGACGCAATGTGCGTGCAGATGTACCGGCACGGTAAGCTCTTTTTTGAGTGCAGTAATAAGCTCAAATGCCGCTTGGGGTGTCATGAGTCCTGCCATATCTTCCACATGAATGGAAGAGGCTCCCATTTCTACTTGTTCCTTTGCGTTTTTCACATAGGATTCAATGGTATTAAAAGGACTGATATTGTATTGCAGAGATCCTTCGATGGTCTTACCGGCCTTTTTGATAGCCTTAAAAGCAGTTTCACAGTTGCGCAAATCTCCCAAAGCATCAAAGGTCAGGAATATATCGATACCGTTTTCGGCAGCCCGGGCAACAAAGTCTTCCACAACATCATCCGGATAAGCTTGATAGCCTACAAGGTTCTGGGCACGGAGAACCATTTTAAGCGGTGTTTTTTTAACGTGTTGTTTGAAGAGGCGCAGGCGTTCCCACGGATCTTCACCAAGAAAACGGATTGCCACATCAAATGTTGCGCCGCCCCACATTTCCATAGAGGCAAAACCAACGTTATCCATAGCTTCCAACAGTGGCAGCATTTCGGACGTTGTCATGCGGGTGGCAAAAAGAGATTGCTGTCCATCTCTGAATTCAACACTGTTGAACTGCAGAGGGTGAGGATTTTCTGCAAAATAGGGCTTTGTTTTAGTAAAAAAAGACAAAGTACTCACATCCTTTTTGAAAAAAGTACTAAACAGGAAGGACAGGCAATCCAATTCCTTAGGAAAATAGATTAGTTTAACGTTATACTAGAACTAAACACATCGTATCTCATCGAAAGTGTTTTGTCAAGATAAAAATAGGGGGTGTAAAAAGGAACAAGCAGTTTTTCATCTTTTGCAGACGGTAAATTACAGATGCCGAACGTGAAAACGGGACTGTCGCTATCATGGCGGCAGTCCCGTTTTATCATGTCATTTTATCTAAAAAATTATAGCGTAAAGCTTTCTCTCAATACAACCTTAGGCTGCAGCACTTTATGCAGCGGACCTTTTATAGTGCCTGAAAGTAGTTTCATGAGCATATTCACGATTTCCCGGCTGACTTCAGACTGAGGAATTTCAATGACGCTGAGTGGTGGAATCGTATACATCGTGCTTTCGGGACTCATGAGTGACATAGAGAGGAGTTCCACGTCATCGGGAACATGGACGTTGTTTTTGTAAAAGGTATACAAAGCACCCACCGCGCTTTGCTCCGATTCAGAGAAAAGCACGCGGGGAGGATCGGGAAGACGGCAGAAGGCTGCGGCGCCTTCGACACCTCCGGCAATCGTATTTTCGCAGCGAATGATGGCATTGTCAGCAATTTCGATACCAAGTTCCTGACAGGAACTTAGAAAGGCGCGTGTGCGGATGCCGGTTGCCACGTATGGCATGCGGGATGCTAGGAGTGCGGCCCGGCGGCAGCCCTTGGCGTAGATAAGACGGGCAGCCTCACGGCCGACTGCTGAATCGTCGACATTCACACTCGAATAACGTTCGGAATTACGGTTAATCAAAATGATTGGTGTTTGAGAGGAAATGGATTCAAGAAATTCTACATCCTTTAAGGAAGCTGCACCGATAATCATCGCATTGTAAGTGTTTTTTGCAAAAGCAGCCGCTTTTTCACAGAGATGGTCGTTTTTATAAGTCTGAATAATAAACTCACAGTCGTAATTATGCAGCGTGAGTTCTTGCTGAATGTAATTAACAAAAGTGGCCATAATCGGAGTCCGGTGATCGCTCGGCCAGAAAAACGCAAGAGCTGGCTTTTTTAAATCGTTGAACCGGAGACGACGTGCAGAAAGGTTAGGATGATAATCGAGATCCTGAATGGCCTTCATCACGTTGTCATAAGTGGCTTTGGAAATCTTTCGATCTTCCGATTTACCATTCAGGATGATGGATACCGTAGTCGGAGAAACTCCGGCAGCTTTCGCAACATCTTTGATTGTAGACATTGAAATCACCTGCTATCAGAGCTTCCCACTTCATACGTCGTGGGAAGAAATATTTTTAGTAAAACGATTTTAAACGAATCAAAATCATCTTATCGACGAAAAGCAGAAATGTCAATGCAGAATCATATTTTCCAGGCTAATAGAACGTAAAAATCACACTGGATTTGATAAATTTATGAATTAATTTTTGGCTTGAGTTGGGGCTTTCTTTCAAATAAAGGGATGAGGTCAGAAAAACGGCATTTAAAATTTTCTCATTTTTGAGTGTTGACAAGTAAAAAATAGAAAATTAGAATAACCTTAGTAAAACGATTTACTAATACGTTAAACTAGAATAAAAACCGTCGTAAATTCCCTTTCCCGATGCCTTAGGCAAGCTTCGGAAAAACGTAAATTCAGGAAAGAAAAAGAGAGGTAATCATGATGTACAAAAAAGCAATGGATGGGAATGAAGCCGCTGCGTATGCTTCCTATGCATTTACGGAAGTCGCTGCTATTTATCCGATTACGCCGTCTTCTCCAATGGCTGAGCATGTGGATGCCTGGGCAGCTCACGGCAAAAAGAATATTTTCGGAAAGCCGGTCAAACTTGTGGAAATGCAGTCTGAATGCGGTGCTATTTCAGTGGTCAATGGTGCTTCTAATGCGGGCGTGCTTTCGACAAGTTATACAGCTTCTCAGGGCCTTATGCTAATGATTCCGACAATGTTCCGCATCGCCGGTGAACTCCAACCGGCTGTAGTTCATGTAGCAAGCCGTAATGTGGCCACCAACGTAATTTCTATTTTTGCCGAACACTCCGATGTTATGGCCTGCCGTCAGACGGGCTTTGCGATGTTAGCTTCTTCTACGGTACAGCAGGCTATGGATCTTGCGGCTGTGGCACATTTATCCGCCATTAAAGGTCATGTTCCTTTCCTGCATTTTTTTGATGGTTTCCGGACTTCTCACGAAATCCAAAAAGTGGATTGTCTCGATTATGACGAATTAAAGAAACTTGTAGATTATGACGAACTTGATAAGTTCCGCTCCGGTTCATTGAATCCGGATCATCCGACCCTGATCACAACTGGTGAAAACGACGATACCTATTTCCAGCAGCGCGAATCTGTAAATCCTTATTATGAAGCTTTACCGGACGTTGTGGAGTTCTGCATGGGCCAGATTAATAAGCTGACGGGCCGTGACTACCATCTGTTTAATTATTACGGCGACCCTGATGCCGAATACGTGATTGCCGGCCTTGGTTCCATTGCCGGTACGGCTCAGGAAACTGTTGATTATTTGAGAAAACAGGGTAAAAAAGTCGGTTATCTGGAAGTTCATCTCTTCCGTCCGTTCTCCGTAAAACATTTTGTCGATGCTCTGCCGAAGACGGTCAAAGTCTTGACGGTACTTGATCGTGACAAGGAAGCCGGGGCCGTAGGTGAACCGCTGTATGAAGAAATTGTTTCGGCTTTGAATGATACGGATCGTACGTTTAAAGTATTGGCTTGCCGTTTTGGCCTTGCAGGTAAGGATACGACGCCGGCGATGGTGGCGGCCATGTTCGAGAATATGACCCATGAAACTCCAGCTAATCACTATACAATCGGCATCAACGATGATGTGACACATCATTCTATTCCCTATGGCGAAGAACTCGATATCGTGCCCGAAGGTACCATAAGCTGCAAGTTCTGGGGCATCGGATCCGACGGGACTGTCGGAGCTAATAAAAACACCATCAAGATTATCGGTGATCATACCGATTTGAATGTACAGGCCTATTTTGAGTACGACGGAAAGAAATCCGGCGGTTTGACGCGCTCTCACCTGCGTTTTGGTAAAGCGCCGATTCGTTCTCAGTACTACGTCAAGAAAGCTGATTTTGTCGGTGTACACAACCAGTCTTATGTTCATACGTACGATGTGGTAAAGGACTTGAAGGACGGCGCCAACCTGCTGCTGAACTGCGAATGGAAACCGGAAGAACTGGAAAAGCGTCTCCCGGACAAAATGAAGCACGATCTTGCCGTGAAACACATTCACCTTTATATCATCAATGCTGTGGACATTGCTTTCAGACTGGGTCTGGGTTCCCGTACCAACACGGTTCTGCAGGCTGCATTTTTCAAGATTGCCAATATCATCCCTATCTATGATGCTGTGAAGTACATGAAGGATGCCATTCTTAAATCTTACGGCCGTAAAGGAGAAAAGATTGTCAATATGAACTATGCGGCTGTAGATGCCGGGGTCAAGGAAGTCAAAGCAGTTCCGGTTCCGGAAGCCTGGGCTTCCTGCAGTAATGAGCCGCTTCCTGAGAAAGCCTCCGTTTCGCACTATGTGGATAAAATCCTTAACCGCGTCAATACTGCAGTCGGCGATGATATTCCGGTTTCTGATTTTGTTCCGTATGCAAACGGTATGTTCCCACAGGGGACCAGCCGTTACGAAAAACGCGGTACTTCGGTTCGTGTTCCCCATTGGGATTCTTCCAAGTGTCTTCAGTGCAATTTGTGTTCCTATGTATGTCCGCACGCAATCCTGCGCCCGCTGCTCCTCACCAAGGAGGAAACTGCAAAGGCTCCTCAAACACTACAGGCAGTACCGGCTCGCGGAAAGGGGCTTGAATCCTATGACTACCATATGGCTGTCTCCGTTCTTGACTGCACGGGCTGTGGCTCCTGCGTCAATGTTTGCCCGGCTGGTGCACTTACTATGACTTCTCTCGATGAGGAAATGCCACAGAAGGCAGGTTGGGATTATACATCCAAACTGCCGGAAGTACGCAATCCGCTGGGAACAAAAACGGTTAAAAACTCTCAGTTCAATCAGCCGTTACTCGAATTCAACGGGGCTTGCCCGGGCTGCGGTGAGACTCCGTATGCCAAACTTGTTACGCAGCTTTTCGGTGATCGTATGTATATCGCAACGGCAACCGGCTGCTCCCAGGTTTGGGCAACGTGTTTCCCGAGTATGCCGTATACGCCGAATAAGAAAGGCCATGGGCCTGCTGTCGGTGGCTCTCTCTTTGAAAATAACGCCGAATACGGACTTGGTATCAAACTGGCTGATGATGCGAGAAGAAGTGTTTTGACCGATCATATTGCTGCGATTGCCGAAGATTCTGATGATGCTGCCCTGGCTAATGCTGCCAATCAGTGGCTGGCTAGGAAAGATGAAAAAGAAGATGCCCGTGCTATCGGCGACGCAATGCTTCTGGCACTTAAGAAATATCAGGGAAGTGCTGTAAAAGACGATGTGGATTATGCACTGAAAAATCAGGATCAGCTTACCAAGAAATCCGTCTGGCTCTTCGGCGGCGATGGCTGGGCCTATGATATCGGCTACGGCGGATTGGATCACGTGATTGCGTCCGGTGCCGATGTCAATGTCCTCGTGTTTGATACGGAAGTGTACTCCAATACGGGCGGACAGGCTTCCAAGGCTACGCCGACCGGTGCCGTCGCCCAGTTCGCAGCTGCCGGCAAACCTAATAAGAAGAAAGATTTGGGAGCCATGATTATGGAGTACGGCAATGTCTATGTGGCTCAGGTCGCAATGGGTGCCAATATGCAGCAGACACTGACTGCAATTCGCGAAGCTGAAGCTTATGATGGACCGTCCGTTGTCATTTGCTATTCGCCTTGCATTAACCACGGCCTGCGCTGTGGAATGGGAAAAGTTCAGGATGAAATCAAGAGAGCCGTGGAAGTCGGCTACTGGCAATTGTACCGTTTCAATCCTGAATTAAGAAAAGCCGGCAAGAATCCGTTTGTCCTTGATTCCAAGGAACCGCAGGGAGACTTTGATGCATTCTTGCAGGGCGAAACTCGCTATGCTTCTTTGAAGCGCTCCTTCCCGGAAGCAGCCGAAGCATTGTACGAAAAGTGCCATAGAGAAGCAATGGAACGCTACAACCGTTATAAGAAACTCGCCGGAGAATAAACTGACCGCCGGACAGGGAAGTCCCTCGGGATTTCCCTGCTTACCGGCAAAGGAGAAGATTACGATGAGCAGAATTGAAGAAATCCTTGGCGCACTCGAAGGTACAGCCGTTTGCGTAAAGCCCACCCTTGTTCTTGTGACGAACGGTTTTGGACATGAAGTAACAGGACTTGTTTCCTCTGTAAAGGCTAGAGACAGAGCAATCGTTGTCTATGATCACAATGTTCCGGCAGGACTTCCGGAAGAATCTAAAGTTTTTGAGGAAATCCTGCATTTTGCCAAAAAGAATGGCCTGACCTTTTACCAGGCGAAGGGAATTGCCCAGAAGTGGCTGTTGGAAGAAAAGAAAATTACTGCCGGAGACATTGTCATTACGGGCACGCGTCATAGCTCCATTTTGGGTTCTGTGGGGGCCATGGGTCTTGGCCTCAGCCATACAGAACTGGCACGTGTTCTGGAGTCTGACGAATATCAGATGATTGTTCCCCAAACCCTTTCGGTTGCTGTGACCGGTAAATTACCTCAAGGAGTCGGAGTCATTGATGCTGCCTTGAATTTTCTGAGCAGAAATCGGAACTTGGTTGGAAAAGCCGTAGAATTTATTGCCCCACAGCTTTCCACTCATGAAAAAGAAGTGCTTTGTGAAATGGCTGTGGACACGGGAGCCGTAACTGCCTTCGCCGTCTCTGGCGGAGCACCCGGCCAAATGCTGGATCTCAGCAAGGTAACGCGTATGGTAAGAAAACCCTGCACCAGTCTATATACCCAAATGGAAGCGGAATTTGGCACTCTTGAAGAACTGAAAGGGCAGCCGATTCAAGCCGGCCAGATTGCCGGGATGAATGGGGGAGATATTGATTCCCTTCGCCTTGCTGCTTCCTTGATGCAGGGGAAGAAGCTGAAACGCGGATTCCGCTTATCCATCAGTCCGGCTACATCGCAAACATATCTGCAGGCACTTGAAGAAGGATTGATTACAACCTTCATCGATTTCAATGCGCAGATTCAGGCAACCGGAGATCATGACATCGTTTCTCAGGGGGCCGGTGTAATCGGCCATCATGAGACGCTTCTTACGACAGGTCTTTATACCTATCAAGGAGCTATGGGCTGTGATGACGCGTCTATCTATACGGCTTCCGTCGAAAGTATTATGGCGGCCGCTTGTGAATAGGAGGGAAGAAGCGTTATGGAAACACGATTCAAAGGAAAAATCTGGACATTCGGTGATGATATCGATACGGACACCATCATTCCCGGTAAGCGCGGTACAATCCCGACCATTGAAGAAATGAAAAAATATGCGTTTGAACTGCTGAAACCGGAATTTGGAACAGCGGTTCGGCCCGGAGATATTCTGGTCGCCGGCAAGAATTTCGGCTGTGGTTCGTCTCGCGAACAGGCAGCAACGGTGCTTTCACATAATGGAGTGCGCTGCATCATCGCCAAGTCGTTCGCCCGTATCTTTTTCCGCAATGCTTTCAATAATGGCATCATTCTTTTGCAGTGCGATGGTATCCAGGATGTCGTGAAAGGCGGGGATATTGTTACGGTCGACCTCGAAAAACGCGAAGTAAGTGCCAATGGGAAATCGTTTGTGGTTGGAGCCATTCCTCAGAATCTGCTGGACATTGTCGAACATGGCGGCCTGGTGGAAGATACCAAGAAAAAAGTAGCATCCGGGTATAAGGCACCGGAGCTGCCAAAACTGAGCGAAGCTTCCCTTCGCCGCACGGGGTTCACTCTTGCAGAAAAAATTCTGCGTCGTAATGCCGGAGTCGAGAATGTAAAGCCGGGGGATATTGTCATTACGCATCCTGATTTTCTTATGATTCATGACATTTATACACCGTATCTTCTTGATACACTGCATCGAATGGGTACGAAAAAAATTGTTAATCCCGATAAAGTTTGCATCGTTTTCGATCACTGCATGCCAACGGCCGTTGCCAAAAATGATTCAGCTCACTACGATGCGGGCCTTGAGCTTGCTAAAGAGTACGGCATTAAGAAACTGCATATCGGAGAAGGTATCTGCCATTCTCTGATGCATGAAAAATTTTATGCCAAGCCGGGGGAAGTGCAGTCCGCCACAGACTCACATACTACGACTTACGGTGGAGCAGGATGTTTCTGCTCCGGCATCGGCACGGCAGAGATGGCCGCGGCCCTGACAACGGGAGAACTGTGGTTTAAGGTCCCTGAAGCCATTAAAGTCGTCTTGAAAGGACACTTCCCTAAAGGAGTATTTTCGAAAGATATCATTCTTCGCATTTTGGGAGATATCACTGCTTCCGGAGCTCAGTATAAATCACTTGAATTCACAGGTCCCGCAGCCCATGAAATGTCACTCGACGCTCGTTTTACTGTTGCCAATATGGCACTCGAAGCAGGTGCCAAGAGCGGACTTTTCGAAGCTGATGAAAAAACGGCGGCCTATTACGGAATGCCTCTTTCCGATATCGACTGGATCAAAGTTGATGACGATGCCCATTACGAAAAAGTGCTGACCTACGATGTCAGCCAACTGGAACCGCAGCTCAGCTGCCCTCAGGGTGTTGATAATGTCCACCCCATCAGTGAAGTACTGGGAACTCCGATGGACGAAGTTTATATTGGCTCCTGCACAAACGGCAGCCTGAAAGATTTGAAGGTTGCAGCTGATATTCTCCGCGGGCATCATGTCCCCGACCATCTTCGCGTTATTGTTGTGCCGGCCACTAACACTGTATTTAAAGAAGCAATTGCTGCCGGATATATTAAAGACTTTATTGAGGCCGGCTGCGTGATTTCCCATCCTTGCTGCGGTCTATGCTGCGGTATGCCTTATGGTCTTATGTATGACAATGAACGCATCCTCCTGACGGCAAACCGGAATTTCATTGGCCGGCAGGGCACAAAGAAAACGCTGGCGTACCTCTCAAGTCCGGCAGTAGCCGCGGCTACCGCTTTGACCGGTGTCGTAACGGATCCGAGAACTTTATAAAAAGAGAGGACAAAGAAATGATTAAGAACTTTGCTGAACTTGTAGACCGCCTCTTGAAGGATCCGGTCAAAAGTCGGGTTGCTGTGGTAGCTGCTCAGGATCTCCATACGCTGGAAGCAGTCCTGCGCGCTTACAAAGAAAATCTGATTGCGCCTGTTCTCATCGGGAACCGTCAGGGTATTGAAACTATCTTGAAAGAGGAAGGCATTGATCCGAAAGGAACCGAGATTATTGCTATCGATGACCCTTCGGAGTGTGCGAAAAAAGCCTGTGAACTGGCCCGGGCAGGTAAAGTCGATGCCATCATGAAAGGACATCTGGATACCAAGACGCTTATGAAAGTGCTGGTCAATAAGGAATACGGGATTTCCTGTTCCAAGGTCATGAATATCCTGGCTTTTATGGAAAGCCCTCATTACCATAAACTTTTTACCATTACCGATGTCGGGCTCCTGACCTACCCGACAAAGGAACAAAAGCAAATGGCGCTGCAGAATGCAGTGGCTGCTTATCGTAATCTGGGAGAAAAAAATCCAAAGATTGCTGTGCTTTCGGCAATGGAGAAAGTCAATCCGAAATTACCTCAGACGATAGAAGCGGAAGAAATCAAGAAAGAAGGGATTCCTGGCGCGATTGTGGAAGGCCCGATTTCCCTCGATCTTGCCATGGATAAGGAAGCTTGTGCTATCAAAGGATATGAATCTCCCATTGCGGGGGACGCCGATATCCTTCTCGTCCCGGATATTGTAGCGGGAAATCTTGCGGCAAAAAGCCTGACTGTGCTGGGCGGCTGTAAAACTGGCGGCGTTGTAGTCGGCGGTTTAGTGCCGGTTATTCTCGTTTCCCGGGCCGCTACGGTAACGGATAAATATCTAGCTATCGTTATGGCAGCAATGACATCCAAAAAAGCAAATTGAAAGCTAAGAAAAGTGGATTATAGATGCGCTTTCTTGCAAAGCAGTAAGGGAGAGTAAAAATGGATACTTCAAAAATTAAATTTAAAGTTTGCGGCATGGGCCCGAAACCGTTTTTCCTATTGTTCGCCGTTATCCTTATCGCAGTCTATGGAAATTTTATGCCTCTTGCAAAAATTTATTCCAATGCATCCGGAAGTTATGTAGTTACCAGTTATGTAATGACAGTTGCCTTTCTCATGGCCATCGGAGGTCTCTTCTTTTGGCTCGGCAACACAATTCCCATTGTGAATAATTACTTGGGCGGTGCCTGCCTTTTACCGCTTATCGGTGCTTCCTGGCTGAACTACGTAGGGCTCATTCCTAAACCCCTCGAAAACGGAATCCGTACAGTGATGCGCGGGGGATTCCAGGATATGTACATCGCAGCCCTCCTCATTGGTTCTGTGCTGGTCATGGATCGGAAAATTATTTTAAAAGCAACAGCTCGCTACATGCCTGCTATTGTTGGAAGCCAGGCCATCGCACTTATTGCCTGCTATCTTGGCGGCAAGTTGATTGGATTTGGCGGTGCAGAAGGCCTTTTCTACATCGGAGCACCTTGTATGTCGGGCGGCAGCGCAGGTGCCATGACGACATTGCCAATTCTTTATACGGAACTCAGTGGTAAAGACATGACAAGCATGGCCGGGCAGTTCCTTTGCTATGCTTCCATTGCCAATGTCCTGGCTGTTGTTCTTGCTGCATTGGGTAATGGCATTACTTCCAAAATCCACGGACTCAATGGGGATGGGAAGATTCTTATCGGACAGGAAAATATGATTACCGAAGAAGAAAAACGTCCCACTACGACCCTCGATTATTCACGCCTTGGCGGCGGTATCTTTATCTGCCTGGTTGTTTATCTTATGGGTTATATCTTAGGTAAACTTCCGGTCACCGGTCATATTGCCGGACTTGCCTGGTCCATTATCATTGCAATCATCGTTAAGTGTACTGGTGTTGTGGAAAACGACATCATGGATGACGCTGTTTACGCTATGAACTTTGCTCTGAAAGCGCTTCTTCCGATGCTCATTGCTGGGATTGGGGTAAATTCCCTCAAGTTTACGGCTTTGACGGAATACTTTACGGTTCCGGTATTCCTTGTCATCTTTATCGGCGTTATGGGTGCTTTCCTTGGCGCCATGTTCTTTGGCCGTCTGACCGGCCTGTATCCTTATGAATGCGGTGTTACGGCCGGCCTTTGCTGCTGCAACATTGGCGGCAGCGGTGATATTGCAGTCCTGACTGCGGCTAACCGAATGAATCTCCTGGCTTTTGCATCAATTTCCACTCGCATCGGGGGCGCCCTCATGGTTATCTGGCTCGGTATTCTGTACCCGATCCTTATGAAGTAAGGAGCGTCATCCATGAAAACATATAAGGTGTTTGTTATTAATCCAGGATCAACATCGACCAAAGTGGCGATGTTTGAAGGAACGAAAAAGGTCTATTCGGAAAATATCCAGCACAGTGCCAAGGAGTTGAAATCTTTTAAGGAAGTCTGGGACCAGCTCGGATACCGTAAGGAAAAAATTTTGGAAGGCCTTGCTAAGTCAGGGATGACCCTTGATGGAGTTGATGCCATTTCTAGCCGCGGCGGCGGAATTGGAACAGTCGAAAGCGGTGTCTATACTATCAGCAGTACCTTACTTGATTATGCTCGTATCCATCCGTCGGTCGTTCATCCTGCCATTTTGGGAGCCCCGATTGCTCACGCTCTCGCAGAGAAATACGGGGCGAAGGCCTTCGTGGTCAACCCTCCGGAAGTGGACGAATTCCAGCATCTGGCCCGGGTTACAGGACTAAAGGGCGTATATCGTCATAGTTCTCTCCATGCTCTGAACCAGAAGGAAATTGCCCTTCGGTATGCGGCCAAAATCGGACGCAGCTATGACAGTCTGCGCCTGATTATCTGCCACCTCGGCGGAGGCATTTCTGTAACGGCTCATTCCCTGGGAAAAATGATTGATTCCAATGATATTGCCGGGGGAGATGGACCAATGGCACCTACGCGCTGCGGAACACTGCCGGTGCGGGATGTCATCGAAATGTGTTTTTCCGGGCGCTATACGGCTAAGGAAATGTATCAGAAAATGACGAAAACCGGCGGTCTTGTCGACCATCTTGGAACGGCAGACGCCCGTGAAGTCAAGGCTCGTGCCGACGCAGGAGATGCCTATGCCCGTCTTATTTATGATGCAATGATTTATCAAATCGGCAAGGAAGTAGGAGCCATGGCCGCAGTGCTGCATGGCAAGGCAGACGCCATCATTCTGACCGGTGGTATTTCCTATGATGAATATGTTACGTCAAAATTGAAAGAAATGATTGGGTTCATCGCACCGGTAGAAGTCATGGCCGGTGAATTTGAAATGGAAGCATTGGCTGCGGGGGCAATCCGAGTGTTAAAAGGTGAAGAAATAGCTAAAGACTTTACCGGAAAACCGGTATGGAACGGCTTTTCATTTGCCGCAAAATAGCCACCTCTCAGAAGTAAGAAAGAGCTTACTTTCTTTCCTAATGTCACTTCAAAAGTTATCTGCCCGGCACGAGTCATCGTGCCGGGCAGATAACTTTGAATACATATTTTTGAAAGGAGGAGTCCTCAAATGTCGTTATTCAGCCGCCGAGAGGGACTGCTTGTTCTCCTGGGTTCATTCATTTACGCCGTGGGGATGGCTTGCTTCGTAAGTCCGGCTCATATTGCACCTGGCGGAGCAACCGGTGTGGCCCTGATGCTCAATTACCTCTTCGGCCTGCCTGTCGGTGCTATGACTTTTGTCATCAATATACCGCTGCTCATTTTGGGCTGGAAAGGTCTGAGTCATCAGTTTGCAGTCAAGACGACGCTCACAATTTTTCTGTCTTCGGCCATCCTGGATTATATCGTGACCCCTTATGTTCCTTTATATCTGGGAAACAGGCTCTTTGGCAGTTTATACGGCGGTATTATTGCGGGAATCGGTATGGCTTTTATTTTTATGGCGGGATGTACTACCGGCGGAGCTGATATCTTGGGATACCTCATGCAGAAGAAACATCCTGACTTTTCTATTGGTCGGGCTCTTCTGATTTTAAATGGCATCATTTTATTGACTTCAATTGCTGTGTACAAGGATGTGGATGCCGGTTTGTTCGGTCTTGTCTGTTTATATGCAACAACGAAAGTGATTGACACTATTTTGTATGGATTTCAAAGCGAATCTCAGATTTCCGTTATCACTCAGCATTCTGAAGCCTTGTCGCAGGCTATTATTGGTAAAATGCACCACACAGCGACTATTGTCAGTGCCCGAGGTGCATATTCCAATGCCGGTCAAAGCATTGTGATTTGTGCCGTAAGGAGATCGGAATTCAATGCGCTTCGAAAAATTATTCAGGAAACCGATCCCACTGCTTTTGTCATCGTGACAGAAGCTACGGAAATCCTTGGTCTTGGATTTGAGAAAATTACGAAATAGACGGCAGGTTAGAAGATAGCCAGGGTAAAGCATGTACAAAAATAATTGAGACTAAATTAACAAAGAAAGGCCACAAGGATTTTTCGGGCGCCGTCGGTCAAATCATTATCCTGTAGTGGCTTGATCAAAAAAGGGACTGTGAAATAATGCACACGCATTATTTTATAGTCCCTTTTTCACGCTTTCTGCCGTCCGCTCATGGAAGAAAAATGACCAAGGCATTTTTCTTCAAACTTATAAAAATAAAACCTAAAATTTAGGTTAACTGCTAAATTTCAGGTTTTATATCATATTTTATTTGAATCAATAGCTTTAACACACTATTATCGCCGAGGCTAAAAGCCAGACGCTAAAGGCGCCTTTTTATCTTTTTGCTAACTGCTGACTGCTATCGGCTATCTGCCTGATCTTCCCTTAACAAACTGCCCGTACTGCGGTACAAATCACTATTCACTGTTCCTCTTTCCTCTCATCTCGGTCTGTGCTTCCAGAAGAGGTAGAAGTAGGAAACTTCTATCACGCAGCAGGTCATCCAGCCTACGGGATAACCGAAGCCTACGGTGAGCGGCGTGTTGCTGATATAGTTGCTCATGATATAGAGGTAAATCTGGCGGACCAGCACGAAGGAAAAGAGCATGATCAGCATGGGCGCTACGGAATCGCCGCGGCCGCGGAGCGCACCCGCAAGAACCTGGTTTACGCAGTTAAACAGCATGAAGAACAGGTTGACGTGGATGAAATCGACACCGGCTACGATAACGGCTTCATCGCCGGTAAATAAGCGCAGGGCCGTGTCGGCAAAAATGACGAGCGTCGTAATAATGACAAACACGATACCAAGGCTCAGGACGATGGACGATACGGTTCCGTCATTGGCCCGCTTATCCTGTCTTGCTCCCACGTTCTGGGCGACAAAGGTGGTGGAAGCCATAGCCATGGACTGGACCGGAAGCATGACAAACTGGTCAATCTTATTGTAGCAGCCCCAGCCGGCCATGATGGTCGCTCCAAAGAAATTAATATAGGACTGAACAAAAATATTAGAGAATGACGTGATGACGCTCTGAATGGCGGTAGGGAGCCCCACGCGGAATATCTCTTTCAGCAAAAAATGGTCAAGGCACAGATCCTTGAACCTGAATTGATAGATGTCGTTTGTGCGGATGAGCACTGCCATGGTTGCCGCTGCAGAGATAAACTGGGCGATGATAGTCGCGTAGGCCACGCCGGCAATTCCCATATGGAACACCAGGACAAAGACCAGGTCCAGAATGATGTTCAGAACGCTCGTGAGCATCAGAAAATACAGAGGCCGTTTCGTATCGCCTACGGCCCGCAGAACACCGCTGCCCATGTTATAGATGAGAAGACCGGTTACGCCGGCAAAGTAAATTCGGAGATAAAGGGATGCTTCGTCAAATACATCGGCCGGCGTCTTCATGAACTCGAGCATGAAGTCATTGGCCGTGAGGAAAAAGACCGTAAAGAGCAGACAGAGAATAAAAGTCGCAGCCATCGTAGTTTCCACAGCCCGATGGAGTGTCTTGCAATCTCTGGCACCAAAATATTTTCCGATGATGACCGTGGCACCGATGGAAAAACCGTTAAAAAAGAAGACTGACATATTGGTGACCATCGTCGTGGCACTGACGGCGGCTAAGGCTTCGGTTCCTACAAAGTTCCCTACCACAATGGAATCTACCGTATTGTAGAGCATCTGAAAGATGTTGCCGACCATAAGGGGCAGGGCAAATTCAAGGAGAAGCCGCGGAATACTGCCCGTGGTCATATCTTTTGTTGTTGTGTGAGCCATAACTGAAAACGCCTGCCTTCTGAATCGTTTTAAAATCCTGTTTCGTTGCGGGTTATTTCTCTATTATATATGATAATTTTACTTTTGCGACAACTTTTATTAGTTGAGTGACTTTTTGACAATCATCCTGTCATCTTTGTCCGGATGTTATTGTATTCACTTTCTAAAGTAGTTTATTCTCTGATATTACGACAATGCTTTTCAGTAGTTTCTTAATTTCAAAAAGAAAATGAGAAAAATGTTAATGATTTACGAAAAAATACGAAACAAATATGATATAATAATGCACAATCTTATTTTTAACACAAATGGCAGCAAGGGAAGCCGTAACAACAAAAACAGGATATAACCAGGTTTTTCGGTTGACTAGGCGCATTGCAGCGTCTTTATGGCTGAAAAGAGATGAAAAAATAATTCAGGCGAACCAATTTCGCGTAGGGGGAGTAAGAATGAAAATCAGTGAATTGCTTAACAGTCCGAAAGTAACAGTGTCCTGTGAATTGTTCCCGCCTAAAAAGGGAACAGAGCTGCAGCATGCATTCGAAATTGTGGATACCATTGCCAAAAATGGTGTCGACTATATGAGTGTAACCTACGGAGCCGGCGGAACGGCCGTGGGAAAGAGTGTATCCATCGCCGCTGAAATTGAGCGTACAGGCGTTCCGGCATTGGCACACCTCACGTGCGTAGGTGCCAGAAAGGCGGATATTGAAAGTGTATTGGATCAGCTGAAGGCCAACCATATCCAGAATATTCTCGCCCTGCGCGGCGACCGGCCGGAGGGAATGGACAAGATGCCGGACAGTGATTTCACTCACGCCAGCGACCTTGTCAGAGAAATTAAAAGCTATGGTGATTTCTGCGTCGGCGGCACGACTTACCCGGAAGGCCATCCGGAAGCCAGAACGCTGGATGAGGACCTGGAACATACGAAAATCAAGGTCGAAGCCGGCTGTGACTTCCTCGTTACGCAGATGTTCTTTGATAACGACATGTTTTATAACTTCATGTACCGTCTGATGGCAAAGGGCATTACGGTACCGGTCGTTGCCGGCATCATGCCGATTACGAATCCCAAACAGGTGGAAAAGATTTTCCTCTTGAGCGGGACTCCGATTCCGTCCAAGCTGCGCGCTATGGTCGAACGTTTCTCGGATCACCCGGAAGCCTTGAAACAGGCAGGTATGGCTTATGCTATTGGGCAGATTATGGACCTTATTGCCAATGGGTTTAACCATATCCATATTTATACGATGAATAAACCGGAAGTCATCGGCGGCATCCGCAGCGCTCTTTCGGAAGTTATTAAACTGTAAAATCATTCGAAGGGAGGATGGGTCATGAGTACGTTTCCCATTCCTTTTGATGAGGCGGAAGCAGTACGCTATTTCGGTGCCCGTCCGGAAGACAAAGAGGCTCACGGCTTGGTGAACCAGGTGTTCTTATCCGTAAAGGACGAACTGCAGCCGCGCAGCATTCATCAGCTATGGCACTGTGATATCGTGCAGGGTACAGCAGAGCATCCCGGCAAAGTACAGATCAGTAACGGTACGGCCTTTACGGGAACGCAGCTTGCCAAGCATCTGAAAGGCTGTTCACAGCTCATTCTGCTTGGGGCGACGCTGGGCAGCCGGTTTGACCTGGCCCTGCGGCGGCTCAGTCTGCGCAGTATTGCCGAAGGCGCCGCTGCTCAGGCAGTAGGCACGGCGCTGATTGAAACGTATATTGATGAGCAGGAAAAAATATGGAAACAGGAACTGCCTTCTTATTACACATACCGGACGCGGTTTTCTCCGGGATACGGTGACTGGCCGCTGGAAGACCAACGAAAAATTTTTCGGGTGCTCGACTGCGCCAAACGAATCGGTTTGACGCTCACGGAGGGCGGCCTCATGGCGCCTCTCAAATCGGTTACAGCGATTATCGGAGTCGACACATCCGGAGCCTGCTCGGAGGAACCTGAGAAAAGGGGCTGTGCAAGTTGTGCTAAGACGGATTGTGCTTTTCGCCGGTCCTGAAATAGATACGATACTTTAAGACGCTCCGGAAAGGAGTCACTATGAATTTTCTTGAAGCTATTAAAACGAAACGCTTATTCTTTGACGGTGCTATGGGTACGATGCTGCAGGCGGCAGGGCTTAAGGCCGGAGAACTCCCGGAAACCTGGAACTTGTCCCATCCTGATGTGGTGCAGGGGATTCATGCTGCCTACCTGAAAAATGGTGCCGATATTATTAAAACGAACACCTTCGGCTGCAACCGGCTGAAGTTCTCTGATGAAAAAGGGACCCCGACAGTGACACAGCTCGTCACGGCGGCGGTCGATAACGTTAAAAAAGCGATGACGACAGCCGGGAAAGAGGGCTATGTAGCGCTCGACATGGGCCCGACCGGACGGCTGCTGCAGCCTTACGGCGATTTACCCTTTGAGGAGGCAGTGAGCCTTTATGCAGAACAGGTTGAAGCCGGGAAAAAGGCCGGTGCGGACCTTGTTCTGATTGAAACGATGAGCGACAGCTACGAGGCCAAGGCGGCTATCCTGGCAGCCAAGGAACATTCGGATCTGCCCATAGTTGTAACTTTTACCTTTGACCAGGACGGCAAACTGCTGAACGGGGCATCCCTGGAATCGGCTATGATCCTGGCAGAAGCCCTGGGCGCGGCGGCAACAGGCTTTAACTGTGGCCTCGGCCCGAAACAAGTCGCGGCGCTCTTTGGACGGGCCAAAGCGGCTGTCTCCCTGCCTCTTGTAGTCAATCCCAACGCGGGACTGCCTGTAGAGCGGGACGGAGAGACAATTTTTCCAGTCGGACCCGAGGAGTATGCCTCTCTCATGACGGGGCTCGCCAAAGAGGGAGCAGCAATTTTAGGAGGCTGTTGCGGAACGACGCCGGAACATATCCGCCTGATGACAAATATCGTCAGTGACATTCCGCTGCCGGCACCGCGGGAAGCGGCTCCGAGTGCTATTACCGGATATGGCACGCCGGTCGATTTTGAAACCATGCCGGTCATTATCGGGGAACGCATCAACCCGACAGGGAAAAAGCGCCTCAAAGAAGCTTTGAAGGCAGAAAATATGGATTACGTCTGCGAGCTCGCTCTGGAGCAGCTCGATAAAGGCGCCCAGGTACTGGATGTCAATGTCGGCGTGCCGGGCGTTGATGAACCGGCGCTTCTCGAAAAAACGGTGAAGACCCTGCAGTCCATTACGGCTGTGCCCCTGCAGATCGATACATCCAACCCGCAGGCTATGGAGCGGGCCCTGCGCGTCTATAACGGCCGTCCGCTGCTCAATTCGGTAAACGGTAAGGAAGAATCGCTTGCTGAGGTACTGCCTATTGCCAAAAAGTATGGCGCTATGCTCGTAGGCTTGTGCCTGGACGACGAGGGTATTGCGGAGAGCGCGGAAAAGCGGCTTGCCGTGGCTGATAAAATTATTGAGCGTGCGGATAAAATCGGTATTCCTGCCCGCGACATCCTCATTGACCCTCTTGCCATGACTATTAGTACGGGTGCTCTGAACGCACAGATTGACCTTGCTATCATTACGGCCCTCAAGGCCAGAAATATCAAAACCGTCATGGGCGTTTCCAATATTTCCTTCGGTCTGCCGCACCGTGACGGCGTCAACAGCACGTTCTTCGGCCTTTCTATGCAGGCAGGACTCAGCGCGGGCATCGTCAACCCGAACAGTGCCCCTATGATGGAAGCATGGTATTCCTTTGGAGCCCTGAGAGGATATGATACGAGCTGCCGAAACTATATCAACTACTTTGCCGGACAGGAAGAAACCAAACGGGAATCGGCGTCTGTATCGGTGCAGAAGGCGCCGGCTGCTGGACAGAAAGAGTTTTCTCTTGACGAAGCTATTGTCAAGGGCCTGATTGGTCCGGCAGAAACGGCGGTGCGTAAACTTTTGGAAGACGGCAAAAAGCCGCTCGATATAATCAACGAATATATGATCCCGGCGCTCGACCGGGTAGGGGATGCCTTTGAAAAGAAAACACTTTTCCTACCGCAGCTTCTGATGAGTGCCGACGCGGCCAAGGCCGGTTTTGAAATTCTGAAAGAAAAACTGCAGAGCCGCGGCACGACGAAAAAGGGCGAACCGGTCATTGTTGCTACCGTCAAAGGCGATATTCACGATATCGGCAAGAATATTGTGAAGGTGCTCCTCGAAAATTACGGCTTTGACGTGATTGATCTGGGCCGTGACGTCCCGCCCGAAACGATTGTCGAAACGGCTAAAAAGCGCCATGTTCATTTGATCGGACTCAGTGCCCTCATGACGACAACTGTCGGTGCCATGGAAGATACCATTAAATTGGTACACCGGGAGCTGCCTGACTGCCGTGTTATGGTCGGCGGGGCGGTGCTGACGGATGAGTACGCCAAGAGCATCGGAGCCGATTGTTACGCACCGAATGCGGTAGCGTCCGTACACTATGCGACCAAGATTTTGAATCCCGCCTAAGGACACGTGAATTTTTTCGGGCCTCTCGAAACTATAAAACATTTAAAGGCGAATACGGCTCCGGCTCAAAATCTTGAGCTTGAT
Source organism: Acidaminococcus sp. (assembly GCA_022482815.1). Taxonomy (NCBI): domain Bacteria; kingdom Bacillati; phylum Bacillota; class Negativicutes; order Acidaminococcales; family Acidaminococcaceae; genus Acidaminococcus; species Acidaminococcus sp. Next base: position 2,764,191 of record JAKVOM010000001.1, on the reverse strand, counting down.
GTTCTATAGGTAACTGTTTATTCGTGCTTTAATAAAAGAATGCTCCCGGTTTTGTAATGAGTGATATCAAGAATCATAAAAGGGGCTGTGAAATAATGCACACACATTATTTTACAGCCCCTTGTCGCTTTCCGCTGTCCGCAGCCCGCACCATTCCGCCTATGGACGAAAAATGACAAAGCATTTTTCTACAAACTTATAAAAATAAAGCTGAAATTTAGGGTACCTGCTAAATTTCAGCCTTTATATCATATTTTATTTGAATCAAAAGCTTTAACATACTCTTGCAGGCGAGGCTAAATGCCATAAGCCAAATGCCAAAAGCGCTTTTTATTTTTCACAGTCCCTTTTAATCTTATCTTACGATTAACATATATACAATTGTGCCGGCAAAGATGGAAAGGAGCATATTCCTTTTCCATAGGTGAATGGCTACGGTCACGACGATACCAACGAGTTCCGGAATGCCTTGACTTCCGGAAAGAAACTGCACATTTCTCAGACAGTATACGACCAGCATCGCAAAGATAGCGGACGGCAGCGCCTTGCCAAGGTATTGGATATAAACCGGTGTCGGTCTTTTGGAAGAAAAAATAAGAAACGGCAGAAAGCGCGTGAGCATCGTAGCGGCTGCGCAGACGCCGATTGTAATGATTTGCTCAGTTAATGTCATCTTGTTATGCCCCCTGCCTCTTCAATCTTTTTTCTAAAAACTGTTACCAAGACGAGAATACCAATCATGGTCGGAATGATAAAGGAATTGGGGCCAAATACCATCAGGCAGACGCTAGCAGCGGCAAACCCGATATAAGCCGTAAGGTGCTGCGTATCATTAAGGAACTGCTCCAGAAAAATCACAACAAACATGGAGGTCATGGCAAAGTCGATGCCCTTTGTCTCAAAGGAAAGCAGGGAACCGAATATGCCGCCGAGAGCTGCTCCAAGTACCCAGGAAGCGTAATCGAAAAATGAAATCCACAGCATGTACCAATTTTTATCGATGCCCTCCGGGACGGGTGTCGTGTAAATCAGGGAAAATGTTTCATCGCACATGTAGAATATGAGAAAGAATTTCTTCCACCCCGTATTTTTATAACGGTCCAGCATAGCAATGCCGTAGAATAAGTGCCGTGCCTGAATCATCAGCGCCATCAAAAAAGACTGAATCGGTGCAAAAGGTGAAAGCAGCATCTGAACGGTAACGAATTCAAGGGAACCTCCGAAAATGGTCATAGCCATCAATGTGGGGTACCAAAAGGAAAATCCCATGCGCTGCATATAAAAGCCATATGCAATGGCAAGAAACATAAATCCGGTCGTTATTGGAATTGTTTTTACAAAGGCGGGTTTCATGGCCGCGACAGCCTTTGAACTTTGCTTAGCTGCTTGATTGTTGTTCATCGGTCACAGCTCCTTTTATAGCTTGTAAACGTAAAAAACGATTGCTTTTTTATGACAAATGATTACCAGGAGTTACAAAATATACTTAATGTGGTAAAATATAATTAATAAAAGTTTACTATATTTTAGGAGACATTATGGAAGTAGACCAGATTATTGCAGAAAATTTACGAAACATTCGGGAACAAAAAGGGCTGAGCCTCGGCCAACTGGCCGAAAAAACCGGATTGAGCAAGGTCATGCTCTCAAAGCTCGAAAAAGGCGGCGGCAATCCGACTATCAACAACATATGGAAAATAGCTCATGCGCTGGATATTCCTTATACAGCGTTACTGGAATCGACAGAGCACTCTGCTGCGTTGATTAAGCAAGATGAACTGCCGGTACAGCGCAGTGAAGATGGTCACTATCGCCTTCGCTGTTATTATGCTTTTTCGGTAGAACGGAATTTTGAATGGTTTCAAATGGAGTTGGATCCGGGGTGCCAATATAGATCTGCCGGTCATGGTCCGCATACGTTTGAATACCTGCTTGTACAAAGCGGTGTTTTGCAAATTGAAATCAAAGATAAGCACTATCTCCTGCAGGCGGGAGATGCTATCAGTTTCCGGGCGTCAGAGCCCCATATATACAGCAATCGTGGGGAGACTGTTGTCAATGCCTACGTAACTAACTATTACCCTCTGTAAAAATCGGCGGAGAGACAACAGTCTCCTTGTCTGATTGTTTGCGTATGATTATTTTTATCGTGGGAATAAATCCGTGCTCAAGTATTTCAGACCACTGTCATTAAGTGTCAGGACAATCGTTTTTCCTTGTTCGGTACCGCGAAGCAGTTTTACGGCAGCAGCGACGTTAGCACCTGATGAAACACCGACAAAACAGCCTTCAAGACGTGCCAGGTCGCGAGCCATTTGAATGGATTCCTGGTCACTGACTTGTACCGTGCCGTCGACATTTTCCTTTTTAATCTTTGGCAGATCCATGGCATAGCCGCATCCTTGCACCTTGTGGCGGCCGCCATTCTTGATGGGATGACCGGCATAGACGGCAGCATTTTCCGGTTCTACGATATAGCAGCGGATAGCAGGGTTATGCGCTTTCAGCGCTTCGGCACAGCCTTCGAATGTTCCGCCGCTGCCTGCCATATCCAGAAATACATCAATATTTCCATCACTTTGCTGCCACATTTCTTCGCCTGTATGCAGCAGATGCGCACGATAGGAAGAATCTAACTTAAATTGATCGGCACGAAAAGCACCGCGTTCTTTGATTAATTCCTGTGTGCGTTGTTCGACAAGCTCCAGATCTTTTCCCGATACCATTCCTTTCGCAGCGGTACCGGATTGGGGAACCAGCACGACTTCAGCGCCTAGAGCTCTCATCATGCGAGCTCTTTCTGTGGAATTGCCTTCAGACATGACAGCAATAAAAGGATGACCTTTGGCTTGACATACGATAGCAAGACCTGTTCCTGTATTGCCGCTGGTCAATTCAATGACAGGCTGTCCCGGTTTTAGTTCCCCGCTTGCTTCAGCTTCTTCTATCATTTGCAGGGCAGGACGGTCTTTCTTACTGTAACCTGGATTTAAGAATTCGAGTTTCGCATAAATTTGACCATTGACGCCATAATGCTTTACAATGCGGCTTAAATTGAGCATAGGAGTTTCACCGATAGCTTCATAGATGTTCTGTAATAATTTTTTCATGATTATAATCTCCTCTCGTTTGAGTGAATAACTCATTAAAAATATAGAACCGTAATAGATATGGATGTAATAAGCTAACAGGTGACGAATGGATCCATTTTCTCAATCTGTTAATTAAATATTACAATCGTAAATTATAATTGTCAATAGCCAATGCGAATTAATTCTGTAAGTTGAATTCGGTTACTGATAAAAATATAACGGCCAGCAGTCATTTTGATTGCCGGCCGTTTTTGCGTCTTATTTTGTAAGAATATTTTAGAACGAGGGAAGCTTTTAAAAACAATACTGTATATTAAGATTTACCACTAATATTATTAATATATATGACTGTTTCCAGTCTAAAATGAAAGTATACTATAGCCAACATCGATGATGTGATAAAGCGTTTATCAAGAAAAAATCTTGTGATGTAAAGAAAGGGGTTATCATTATGTACTATTTTGATTTTTATATGCCTGCTAAAGTTCTGTTCGGTGCCGGGAAACTGCAGTCTCTTCATACGGAAGCTCTGCCTGGGAAGAAAGCTCTCATTGCCACAACGAATGGGACTTCCACTAAAAAATATGGTTATCTGACAGCGCTGGAAAAGGAACTGGATCTGGCCGGTGTTTCTTATGAACTGTTCGACCAGGTTCGCCCGAACCCGACGAGTGACAACGTCATGGACGGTGCGGCTCTGGCAAAGAAGACGGGCTGCGATTTTGTGATTGCCCTGGGCGGCGGTTCCGTTATGGACTGCTCCAAGTGCATTGCCCTCATGATGACCAACGACGGTGATATTTGGGATTACAGCCTTTCTGCCGAAGGCGGCAAGAAAAATCCGGCTCACAAGGCAGCTCCGATTGTAGCTATTACGACTTCTGCCGGAACGGGTTCCGAAGTTGATATGGCTGCTGTCATCACCAACGAAAAAAAGCAGGAAAAGACGGGCATCTTCTTTACTTCCATGTTCCCGACTCTTTCTGTCGTTGATTCGAACCTTATGATGAGCGTACCGCCTAAATTTACGGCTTATCAGGGAATGGATGCTTTCTATCATGCTGCAGAATCCGTTATCAACAAGAATGAGCATCCTATGGGAGAAATGTTTGCGCTGAAGGCCATTGAACTCATTGCCAAGTATCTGCCAACTGCATATAAAGATGGTTCCAATAAGGAAGCTCGTTCTTATGTAGCGCTTGCTAATACGCTCGCCGGTTACTATATGCTTTGCACGAGCCAGCACACGATGGAACACGTCATGGGCGGTTACCACGACAACCTCGTTCACGGCGCCGGGCTGATTATGATTTCCCACGCTTACTTTGACTTCTTTGCAGAACGTAAGGCAGCAGAAGAGCCTATGATCAAGATGGCTAAGGCCATGGGCGTGGAAAATCCGACTTCCGGCAAAGACTTTATCCGTGCTCTCGACAATCTTATCGCTTCCGTGGGCTGTGCGGACCTCAAGATGAGCGATGCGGGCATTACGAAGGAAGAGCTCAAGAAGTATCCGAAGCGTGTTCATGAAGTGCTGGGCGGAGACATCACGGCAGATCCGCTGCCTCTGAGCGATGCCGATTATCTGGCTATTTATGAAGAATCTTATCGTTGAGGCGATGTATCATGATGACAGAAGTTGAAAAATTGGATGCGGGGCTTCCCTATGATATGACGGACCCCGGCGTAAACGGCCGCAAGCTTCATGCCGTGAAGATGGCCGATGCCCTCGAAGCTGTCCCCGTGACAGACCACGAAAAAAGAATTCAGGCCATCAGGAATCTCTTCGGCAGTGTCGGTGAAAATCCGGAAGTTCTGCCCGGATTTCGCTGCGACAACGGCAGCAACATTCATGTCGGCGACGATTTTCTCGCAAATTACAACGTAACGATTCTTGATATTGCACCGGTTTATATCGGGAGCCATGTGCTTATCGGGCCGAACACCCTTATCAGCACGGTCAACCATCCTCTGACACCTGCCGGCCGCAGGAAGCATCTCGGCATTGCTAAACCAGTGCATATCGGTGACGATGTGTGGATTGGCGGCAACGTGACCATTGTGCCCGGTGTGACGATTGGCAACAACGTCATTATTGCAGCTGGTGCCGTTGTGACAAAGGATGTGCCTGATAATGTGCTGATTGGCGGCGTGCCGGCAAAAGTGCTCCGCGAGCTCGAAAATGATTTATAATAGTCAGTACTCAATTGAGCTCTGAATAGGAGGGTATTGACATGAAAATAAGAGAAAAAAATATCATTCTTATCGGGCTTCTGGCTCTGACTCTTATCGGCGGCTGCAGCAATGAAAAGCAGCCCGCACAGGCGCAAAATGCTGCGACTCAGCAAACTGAGACGTCTCAAAAGACGGAAAAAGCGCAGAAAACAGATCAGCAGCCCGGTACGCTGACACTGACGTATACGTACAAACCAAAGTCCGGTGCATGGTCCAATCAGATGGCTGTCTGGATTGAGAACGCGGAGGGTAAAGTCGTGCGGACCCTCATGGCGACGCGCTTTACTGCCCAAGGCGGTTACCAAATCCGGGAAATGTCGATTCCGACATGGGTCAAAAAATCGAATCTTGCCCAAATGGACAGCAAGGATGTAGACGCTTTGACGAGCGCTACGCCTCAGGGTGGAACTCATACTCTTATCTGGGACGGCAAAGATGCCAAAGGGCAGCCGGTTCCGGACGGCTCCTATAAGGTTGTCATGGAAGCAACGCTCTATAAGTACAGCGATGAGCTCTTTACAGGAAGCTTCACCAAAGGTAGTCAGGATCAGAACGTGACCATGGAGGCTACGCTGACGCAGGAACCGGAACATAAAGAAAACCGCGACATGATATCGGATGTCAGTGCGGTCTATAAAGGTACAGCGAAGTGAGCAGCAGAACACTCCCTTCTGTTTCAGGATTGAGCAGGGGGAGTGTTTTTTATAGCAAATTCTGGAGGGAAAGATGATGAAACAGAGAAAAGGATACCAACTTTTTGTGGTAGGACTGATGGCAGGAACTTTTTTCACTGGTCTTGGCATGGCAGAAGCCGCCTATGTAAATCCTTATCAATATCCGGAAACGGCCGCCATGACGACCCGTGCAGATAAAATGAAGTATATGGAAAACAAGACGGCGACTATGTTTAAAGGCACAAAAAAGGCAGAAGAGGCCTATGTCGTTCCTAAAGGCTGGACGGAAGACCTGACTACCTTCAAAAACGTCCGGGTCGAAAAGTATATGCCACAAAAGAAAGGAACGGACCGCGTTCTGTTTTTCCTCCATGGAGGCGGCTACGTGCAGGGAATTTCCAATGGTTATCGCGATTGGGCCATTGCCCAGTCCCATGCATTAGGTGACGGCGATACGTATCTTTTAAATTACCGCATTGCACCGGAAGCCTTGTACCCTGAGATCCTGAACGAAGCAGTTGCAGCCTATAAGGCCATCCTTTCTTCCGGCGTTCCGGCCGATAAGATTGTTGTTGCCGGTGATTCGGCAGGCGGAAACCTGACAACCGTACTCGCTTTATACGCCCGTGACCATCAGCTGCCCATGCCGGGCCTTCTGGTTCTCTATTCTCCCTGGGAAGATGCCGGTCATCTTCCGACGCACGATACGAATGTGAAGAAAGATCTGGTCCTGGGAGAAAATAATCCGTCCATGCTGAAAGCTGTCAATAACAATGAGGATTACTTCTGTACGGCTGATTTGAAAGATCCGTACGTATCTCCGATTTACGCTGACCTTAAAAATCTGCCGCCTACTCTGATTATCGGCGGAAAGAATGAACTTTTTGTAGACGATATGGCACTCTACACGAATCATGCCCAGGCGGCCGGCAGCACGGTGGAAATGCATCTCTTCGACGATATGTCCCACGATTGGCCGTTTATCTTCCCGGAACTTTCCGAAGCTAAGGAAACATATACGTTAATGAGTTCCTTTGCAGATAAATATATGAAAGACTGATTAAACAACGAGAATACGCTTTTCCTAAAAACTAAAAAAGACAGGTATCCGTAAAATTTCGGGTATCTGTCTTTTTATTTTGTCTTTATTTTTTCGAATAATGCACGTGGCACAATTTCCATTGTCCATCAATACATTTTACGACTTGTGTTTCTATACCACTGATGCCATAGGCGGAATCGTCCTGCCTTTTAATGCATTCCGTGTGATAGCGGAAGATTACAATGGCCGTATCTTCTGTCAGCTGATGGATTTCCGGCTCTTCATCCGCTATAAGAGTAATTTCTTTATAGGCTTTTTGGATAGCTCCAATCAGAAAATTGGAGACGATGGAATCTGTCCCGCAATATACCTTGGCGACAGAAATCATGGTATCAGCGTCAGAGCCGCTCCAAAGGGAGCGGAATTCCTGTTTATCCTGTGAATGAATAGCTGCTATATACCGATTTACGAGATCCTTGATTTCAGACATATTTTTTACCTCCCTTGAGGATTTTTTTAATTCAAGTATAGCAGATGCTGCCGTTTTAATACAAAAAATGAAAGGAGGAGCTGCGTGTCTCAGAGTGTTACCGTTTATGCCTGCCATAATGGAGAAGTTAAACACCCTACAATCCATAACGAAGGTGCAGTCGTAGAAAAACTTACCTGTTTTACCGGTGTACGCATCTCATCCTTAATGATCTTTTTGATGATATTTTGAAGCAGAATTTAATTATATTTAAAAATACAAAAAAACGTTAAATTTTGCTTGACAAAAGTGTTAAACGGTGTTAAATATATATTAACAAAAATATTTAACACCGTAAAATATTAGTTAACAGAATGACTTTAAAGGAGGAGAAAAAATGCGTACAAAAGAGCAGTTAAAGAAAGAGGCTTGTGAAGCGATTGACCGGAACAGAGATAAAATTTATGCCTTTGCAGAATCAATTTTTGCTGAGCCGGAGCTGGGATATCGCGAAGAGAAGACTTCAAGAAAGTTCCAGAAATTGCTGGATGAAATCGGATTTGAACATCAAGATCATGTGGCACTGACCGGTGTAATTGCCAATCAAAAGGGCAAGGAAAGCCGTATGAAGCTTGCAATCATGGGAGAACTGGACGCCGTGCTCGTTCCCGGACATCCCCATGCAGACTGCCATACCGGTGCTGCTCATGCGTGCGGACATCACTGCATGATGGCAGGTCTCGCCGGGGCCGCCTATGCAATCCATGATGCCCATCTGATGGATGATCTCTATGGAGATATCGCATTGATGGCAGTCCCGGGTGAAGAGTTTGTTGAACTTGAATACCGTAACAATCTGAAAAATCAGGGGAAGATTTCCTTCCTGAGCGGCAAACAAGAATTCATCAAATTGGGAGTCATGGATGATGTGGATGCTATGATTATGCAGCACATTTTCTCTCAGGGTGATCAGCCCATCAAGGCAATGGCAGGAAACCGCACCATCGGTTTTGTGGGTAAACTGATTCGCTATATCGGGAAGGCGGCTCATGCAGGTGTTGCACCTTACAAGGGAATCAACGCTCTCAACGCAGCAGAACTCGGCTTGGCCGCTATTCACGCACAGCGTGAAACTTTCCGCGATGAAGATCATATCCGTGTACATCCGATTATCACCAAGGGCGGTGATTTGGTAAACGTTGTCCCGGCTGATGTACGTCTTGAAACGTATGTAAGAGGTGCCAGCATGGATGCCATTATCGATGCGAGCAAGAAGGTTAACCGCGCACTGCAGGCAGGAGCTTATGCAGTCGGTGCTGAATGCAAGATTACCGAACTTCCAGGATATCTTCCTGTTCGCCATTACCAGCCTCTTGATGAGGTTGTTTACAACAACCTGAAACATTTCTTCGGAGATGAGCATACGGAATGTATTTCCGAATGGGACGGCGGCTCTACCGATGCCGGCAATATTTCCCAGCTTCTCCCGACCGTACATGCTTACATCGCTGCTTCCAAGGGAGATATGCACAGTGAGAACTATGAAATCATTGATAAGGAAACGGCGTATCTGACGACGGCAAAGGTGCTGATCTGCTCAGCCATCGATATGCTGGCCGAAGGAGCCGAAACGGGCCTTGCAGTAATCAAAGACTATAAACCGGCTATGACGAAAGAAGAGTACCTGAATACCTGGGGTAAGCTTGAGTGAGGAAAAAGCCATGAAGAAGAATTTGATGGACGTGAAGATTCATTTACTTGCCTTTGCCTTGACGGTAGTGGCAGAGATGATAGGAACGGTAAAATTTGATTTCGGTATTGCAGCATTTGCAATCTTTCCCATGCTCTATGCGCTGATTTTCGGAACGATACTGGGAGGCCTCAAGGTGATTCCTAAAGAAATCATGGAAAAGGCTTCTCCGTACGGACCAATCTGTGCCACACTGGTTGTAGCTAAGTGCGGCACGGGAATCGGCCCTAACCTCGACATCGTCCGTCAGGCAGGTATTGCCATGATTTTGCAGGAATTTGGCAGTATCATGACAGTTATCCTGGCCCTTCCCATTGCTATTGCAGTGTTCCATATGGGGCGCGCCGCGGTTGGATGCAGTTTCTCTATTTCCAGAGAAGAAGGTATTGCAATCATCGGCAGCAAGTATGGCCTGGATTCTGACGAAGGCCTTGGCGTCATGGGTGGGTACGTGACCGGTACAATCCTCGGAACGCTCTTTGTCGGTATTATCACATCCCTCTTGTCATCACTGCATGTGTTTCATCCCTATGCACTGGCTATGGCCTGCGGAAGTGGATCTACTTCGATGATGATGGCCGGAATTGCTTCGGTTATTGAATATTATCCTGATTACGCAAATGAAATTACCGCATTTGCTACGTCTAGTAACGTGCTAAGTTCCGTAGATAGTTTTTACAAGTATCTTCTGATTACTCTGCCGATGTGTAATTTTGTTTACGCGGCCATGACAAAGCACAATCCTCATTATAAAAATGGGGTTCCTGTTAAATAGGTAACTGAAAAGACTGCAGTGGAGCAGGTAACAGTTAAGGAGGTAGAATGATGACAGTTCAGGAATGGGTTCAGCGCATTAAAGTATTATTGGTTTCTTTGTGCATCGCTTCCGTGGCGAATTATATCCTGACCGGCAAATCCGGTGCGGCAGTGAGCCCTCTTGAGGCTCTTCCAGGGCTTCTTATATTGGCAGCATGTGTGCTGCTTGCGACCTTGGTGGAGAACATAATTAGTATGATTCTGCCGAAAAATTTTCCGGATATCGTATACATCTCATTGGCGGCAATCCTGATTTCCATTCCGGGACTATTCCCGTTCTCTGAGTTCTGTATAGCTCATATTGAAAAAGTTGAACTGATGAGCTTGATCACCGTGCTTATGGCCTATACGGGAATTTCTGTAGGGAAAGACTTGAATACTTTCCGCCAACAGGGTATATCTATAGTTGTGGTATCACTGATTACTTTCTTTGGAACATTTTTCGGCTCGGTTATTATTGGTCAGGCTGTTCTTTCACTGACCGGTGTCATCTGATACAGGGGGATTGAAATCAATGAAAATCTTGGGACATGATTATGCAGAGTGGGTCAGGAAATATCCACTGATTGATAAGATGTGCAAACTGGAAGAAGTATTCTGGCTCAATGCCGGAAAAAAGCCCGCGGCTGAAGCAATTCCCGAAGCAGAACTTTCCATGGCAGACATCCGGGATGCGGAAGCACGTCTGGCACGGTTTGCACCTTACTTTCAGGCAGCGTTTCCGGAGACGAAAGCCACGGGAGGCATCATTGAAAGTCCGCTTCGTCCGATTGAAAAAATGAAGAAAGAACTTGATGCCATGTACGGTACGGAAATCAAGGGAAATCTTCTGCTGAAGTGTGACAGTCATCTTCCTATCTCCGGTTCTATCAAAGCCAGGGGCGGCATTTATGAGGTACTGAAGTTCGCCGAGGATGTGGCACTGAAAAGCGGAATGCTGCACTTGACTGATGATTATTCCGTTCTCCTGGAACCAAAGTTTAAAAAACTTTTCTCGGAATACAGCATTGCTGTAGGATCTACCGGCAACCTGGGACTTTCTATTGGAATCATCAGCGCAACATTGGGTTTTAAGGTAACTGTCCATATGTCGGCCGACGCCAGACAGTGGAAGAAGGATATGCTCCGTGAGAAAGGCGTATTGGTGAAGGAGTATGATAAGGACTACAGCGTTGCTGTTGCCCAGGGAAGGAAAGAAGCTGAAGCTGACCCCAAGTGCCATTTTGTCGATGATGAAAAATCCAGAACACTGTTTTTGGGCTATACAGTAGCGGCACTGCGTGTTGAAAAGCAACTGAAAAAGGCTGGGATTCCCGTCGATTCAAACCATCCGTTATTTGTCTACCTGCCTTGTGGTGTAGGTGGAGGACCCGGAGGAGTAGCCTTTGGCCTGAAACAGGTATTTGGTGACAATGTACACTGCTTCTTCGCAGAACCTGTGCATTCTGCATGCATGCTGCTGGGAATGATGACCGGCTTGCATGATAAAGTTTCGGTTCAGGATTTTGGTATCGACAATAAGACTGCGGCAGACGGCCTGGCAGTGGGAAGACCTTCCAGCTTTGTCGGAAGACTCATGACGCCATTCCTTTCCGGAATCTACACGCTGACGGATGAGCACATGTATCAGATGCTTGCAAAATTATTCGATTCCGAACATATTGCCCTGGAACCGAGCGCCCTCGCCGGCATGGCAGGTCCCAGCCGTATATTCGGAACGGCATCCGGCAGGCAGTATCTGCAGAAGGAGCATTTAACGGAAGTGATGAGTCAATCGACTCACATCGTCTGGGCAACAGGCGGCGGTATGGTTCCTGAAAGAATCATGAAGCAGTACTACGAAAAGGGAAAATCCCTGGAAGCAGAAAAGTAAAAGTTTGCGTTGCGATAATTCTTCTGATATGATTAATTAAGTCGAATCCCCGGAATAGTGAATCGGGAGGGGGTATACTGCCCTCTCCCGATTGGAGTAAGCTTTTTAGTTTTTTGTGCTTGAAGCTTACAATGGGGAAGAAGATTATTGTCAGCTGGAGGAGGAATTATGGCAGAAATCAATATAGGCAAAAAACTCCAGACCTTTAGAGCTGAGAAAGGCATGTCCATTCGTGAATTAGCTCAGGCATCCGGAGTTACGGCCTCCATGTTAAGCCAGATTGAACGCGGACTGGCGAATCCCTCTATCAAAACCTTAAAGGATATTTCTGAAACACTGAATGTTCCGTTATATTTGTTTTTTAAAGAAGAGGAAGAGACAGAGATCGTTGTTCGTAAGGATAAGCGGAGAACAATGGGAAAACCGGAAGAGCAGGATACCGTATATTCCCTGCTTACACCGGGGTCGATGGGCAATATAGAATTTTGTATCATGGAGCTTCATGAAGGCGCTGAATCAGCCAGAATGGTCAGCCATATAGGCGAGGAAGTTGCTTATGTGCTGGACGGTCCTATTGAAGTTTATGTGGATGAGAATCATTATGTCCTTGAAACAGGGGATTCCATTCGAATCGCTCCACAGAGTCTCCATAAATGGGCCAACCATTCTGAAAAGGCTGCCAAGATTATCTTTGCTATATCACCACCGAGTTTCTAAGATTTTTATACTGCAATTGTGTCTCACAGCAGAAAAAAACAATATCGCATTGCCAAGGACGGCTGAGTCTGCTATTTTTTGAAAAAGCAGGTACAGACGCCCTTTTTATTATATATAGAATCAGATTTTATACTTTTGCTAAAGCACCTCGACGATTTTTTTGCTACAATGGTGAGAATAAATTTTGCGCCTATGGGAGACGAGAGAGGGAAGGGAGTTTTGTTGGCCAGGGCATTCTTTACGAAAAACTTCTGGGACGGCGCCCAAGCGGCTGTGCCGCCGGGACTGGGCTGCATTCCTGACGGCCTTTCCATCGGTCTTCTCGCCATGCAGGCAGGAATGAGTAAACTTGAGGGAATTCTTCTTTCCGTTCTTGTCATGGCCGGAGCTTCGGAACTCATGACCATCGGCATGATGACGGCAGGGGCTCCCGTGGCAGCTATTATCCTGGGAACTTTTTTCCTGAACTTGCGGCACTTTGTCATGAGTGCCTCTGTCTGGAGGCGCATTGAAGGGGCAAGTCTGGGAGATAAGCTTCTGGGCTCTTTTGCTCTTTGCGACGAATCGTTTGCAGTCTTTTCCCTGTCGTAGGAACGGAGCTATCCTTTCCTTCTGGGGGCCAATACGTCCATGTATTTCTTTTTTGTCCTCAGTACGGTAGGCGGCTGCTTCCTGACTGATTTTCTTCCGCCCATTGTCATTGATAGCTTTGGTATTGCTTTTTTTATGCAGCTTTTATTGCGCTCCTCATTCCTCACGCCAAAGGAAATCGCCGCCTGTCTTTGCTGGTTTTGCTGACAGCCCTTCTCAACTGGGGAATGGGACAGGTGTGATGCCCGGCAGCTGGGCAGTCATTACATCGATGATTTTAGGGGCCTTCGCAGGCGTTTATTTCATGCCCGACTTGGCAGGAAGCGGGGTGGAATCATGAATACGTCCCTGATGATTATGATTCTGGGCATGGCCCTCGTGACCTATGTACCCCAGGTGCTCCCGTCCCTTATTATGGAAAAAATCGTACTGCCTAAAAAGGTGGAAAAGTTTCTCACGATGATTCCTTGTACAGCGATGGCAGCCTTGATCTTTCCGGGCATCCTGAGTGTCGACACGGCACACAGGGAGATCGGCGTCTTCGGCGGTCTGATTGCTGCCATTCTTGCATGGAAGAAAGTTCCTGTGATTCTCTGCGTCATAGCTGCGATTGCCCTGGATGTCCTTTTGTATATGACAGTGATTCCTCATGGGTGAGAAAATCGCCGCCCGCCTGTGGAAACATTAAAAGAGGTTTTTGAATTCAGGATACATAAGTGAAAAATGATTTATGGAACTCTCTTTCAAGGGTTCTCGGAGGAAACCATGGATAATAAGAAATCATTGCGGATTATGGTAGTGCTTTTGTCGGCTGCCGTTCTGATGGCAGATTCTCCGAATATACCCGCTGCCTTTGCGAAGGAAGCAGCAATGACGGTATCGGAGACTGCTTCACAGACTGCCGGCAAAATACTAGCCCGTCGGCACGCCTATACGGTTACGGAACAACCTGCCTTTAATGACGGAAAATATATTTATGGACAGCTTTATCGTCCAACGTGCAGTGGAAAAATGCCGCTCATTATTTTTTCTCATGGGCTTGGTGCCAGTCATGAAGTAGGTGTGGATTATGCCAAGGAGCTTGCATCACGGGGTGCCGCCGTCTATATTTTCGATTATCGCGGGGGCGGCGCTCAAAGCCGCAGCGAAGGAAAGACCACAGAAATGTCCGTGATGACGGAGGTCGCTGATCTGGAATCCGTGCTGAAGACTGCCGAAAACTGGGATTTTGTCGATAAGGACCATATCATTTTATTAGGAGAAAGCCAGGGAGGCGCGGTAGCCTCCATTGTGGCCAGCCGGCACACTGACAAATTGCAGGCAATGATTTTACTTTATCCGGCTTTCGTCATCACGGATGAACTGCATAAGCTTTATGCTTCCCTGGATGATGTGGACGATATCGTGAATTATCAGGATTGGATTACCTTAGGTAAAAAATATGCTGTCGATATGTGGAATTTCGATTTCTACGAGGATATGGGTAAGTTCAACAAGCCGGTGCTTCTGATTCATGGTGACAAGGATCAGACAGTTCCGGTGGGATATTCCGAAAGGGCAGCGGCAGTTTATCCTCAGGGAAAGCTTCATATCATTCATGGCACGGGCCATACGTTCCCGGAGCGAAGCAGCTTTCATGAGGCTATGAATGAAATTGTAGCTTTTTTGGAAAAACAGGATGTACTGTCTGGTGAAGTAAAATAGAACATGGAAATTCGGCAATGGATTCTCATGAATTAAAATGTTTTAAATAAGGGAATATTTTTACCTTAACTAAAGAAATATAGAAGCAGAGTGAAGCGACTCAAATTCGTTTCACTCTGCTTTTTTTACTGGTCGTGGTTTGTCATGTAGGCAGTAGAATTGCCGAAACAACGTTGTCATTAATTTTATAAAAACAGGTCTTTTGACTCAGGACAAAAGCCAAAAGTGTCTTTTTATTTTTTGACTTTCCTCGTTTTAGCTTCACAGATGGACGTCTCTGGCTATTATTAACCTAACTGTAAATATCCGCCAGATACGGTTGACAAATTATAGGAAAATCAATAAACTAAAATTATAGATAAAAAATTTCAATTAATATATAAATTTTTATAATAAAAATAAATAAGAGTGATTACAATTTTAAACTAGTTCAGAAATAGTTCAATAATTCTAAATATACCTTGTGACAACAGGACCATAAGGTGAGGCGATTCCAGGTCTTGTTTTGGAGGCAAGACTTGTTCTCTCGGGCACGAGTCTCTTACTGCTTCGTGATGCAGTAAGAATAAACCGATAAATATAGACTTATTAATTATTTGTTTTGAATATTTGAGTAACTGGGAATTAGGGGAGGACAAAATGAAAAGATTTTTTGGAAAAAAGGCAGCAGGCGTGCTCAGTGCCCTGCTTATGATGGGCATATACGGGCAGGCAGAGGCAAAGGATTATACGAATGCTCATTGGTGGTTTTATTCCGATCACGGCTCAAAAACTAAGATAGCATCAGATGAGTCTAACCAATTCTATATTAATTCCGAAGCTGACAATTACGAGGGAGCAGATGACGGAAAAGGGAATGTTGGTATTTGGGTGAGCGATGACTGGACTGTCAGTATTACGGCAACGGAAGGCGATAATACGGCGACAAGCCGTGACCAAGCGACTAGTACCGACTTTGAAAGATGGTGGGGAATATCTGTCGACGAAAATGCGCAGCTGGATTTGACGGCAGAAAAAGGCAGCAACAATATTATTGGCCTTGGCCCTAAAAACTATGGCGTCGGTGTATACCGCGGCGGTGTTGATCCAGATGCCACGCGGGGCGCTAATGTTAATATGACGGCCGGAAAAGACAATAAGATACGGGCTGCCACTATTGGCATATGGGGCGATTCTAAAAATCCCTGGTATCATAATAAGAAGGAGGACTTACCTCTTGCTGTCAATATTAAGTCCATCGGGGGCAATAATGAGATTATAGTTAATTCTACATCCGAAACCCTGGGAGCATACGGCATTGCCCCGGCTTACAAAGTGACAGTAAATGTAACCGCAGATGTAGGAAACAATACTGTTTCGGTCAGTGCGGCAGATGGTTTGGATGCCTATGGCATTCTCGCCCAACACAGTGGCGCTAACGTGAAACTTACAGCTACGGAGGGAAGTAACACTATTTCTTCCACGGAATGCGGCGTACTTACCTACGATTTCGCTGCAGTTGATATGACGGCTGGAAAAGATAATACCATTTCCGTAACGGCAAATGGAACCAGTGAGGATGAAAATGTCATTGGCATTAAAACTGAGGATGGCGGTACGGTCAATGTTTCCTCTGCTGGCGGGAACAATACTATTGAATCTAATTGCGCTTCCGAAGCTAAGGGCATTTATGATTTCTATGGCAGTACAACAGTAACAGCAGAAAACGGCAGCAATAACATTACGAGCACTGGGACAGCCGTACTTTCTGAAGCCGGCGAAACAACGATTACAGCTACGGGCGGCAGCAACATCATCGAGGGAACGGAAGCTGGCGTATACGCTACGTCTGGCGGCTCTGTGAACGTGACCGGTTCTTCACAAATCAGCAGTGATAATATAGCTCTTTTGGCGACCTCACCTTATACGGATTCGACCCAGACAGTGAATGCAGCCATCAACGTTAACTACGGCGCCGGCAGCAGCATTGACGGAGACATCGCCGCGATACAGGACGGTACGGTCACGGTTACCCCGGCAAGCAGCGATGCAGCAATCAATGTGACCGGTAATATCGTTGCTTACGGACATGAACCGATTGTCGTGGATTCAAGCACGAACACTACCCGTGAGGCAGAACCTTCGGAATATGTAGGCGGCACCGTGGACCTGGAACTTACGGGCGGCAGTACTTTTACGGGCACGTCCTCGGTGGCGTATGATCTCGCTGACGATAAAGGCACGGAACGGGAAGGTACCGTCAATATCGACCTGCCGGCCGATGCTCTGTGGTATATGACGGATTCCAGCAGTGTAACGAACCTTTCTGGCAATGGTGGCACGGTATACTATCAAAACGGCGGCTATTCCCTGCAGATTGGTACGCTGACAGGGTCCCACACATTTGCCATGGACCTTTCCATGGACGGAACCCAAAGTGATATGCTCTACATCAACGAAGGTACGAGCGATGAGCAGACGCTGCAGATCAAGAACTTGTCTGAACTCGACAGTGAAATGCAGGCCGGCGACGCAGTGCGTTTTGCCGTAGTAGGAAATTCGCTGGATGAATTCCGTGACGGTAAAGTCATCGCTACCACAACGAGCAGCCTCTATCGGAATACGTTAAGCATCGAATACCGCGACGTGGCAACGGATCCGCTCAATACGGAAGCTTATAACGACGAATATAACGGCGATGGAACGAACAAGCCGACTACAGCTGATGTGAATGCTCTTTACGTCGATCCTTACACGGATCCTCAGAACGTGTACGTCGTGAAGACATCCGAAGGGCTCAATGACGGTGCCGTGACGCCAAGCCGTAACCGTGACTTAATCTGGCGCTATATGACGACGCTGGATACGTTCACGAAGCGTGATGGTGAGGCACGGTACTTTACGGATGAAGGCAAGCGTGGCGCCTGGGTGCGTCTGGGCTACAGCAACTTAGGCGTTGACGGCGTCGGCGAACTCGACGGCAACACGTATGAACTGGGCTGGACAACGGTGTCCAGGCAGAATGACGAACGGAAGCATCGTTTCAGTGCATCCGTAGCCTACGGAAAGCCAAAAGGCCAATTCGAAGGGTATGGCGGCGACTTGACGGTACGGGATTTCTCCGTGAACCTCTACGATACGCACGAGTACTATCAATCTGCAGAGAAGCTCGCCAATAAGCCGGAGTGGAAGAAAGAGTCCCATGCTTATTGGGATAACTACTTGAAGTACCATCATGTGAAGACTGAATACGACGCTTATGATCATGTCGTCGGCACGAAGTATTCCGGAGACTACGACCAGGATGTGTGGAACCTTTCTACGGAATACGGTCATAAGCTCATGATGAACGAAGACTGGTTCTGGGTACCGCAGGCACAGCTGCAGCTGTCGTACCTCGGCAGCTACGATTACGTAGATTCCCAGGGCCTGCATGTCGACGGCGATAGTGACTGGAGTCTCATCGGCCGCCTGGGCTTTGACCTGGTTCGTGATATTCATGACAGCCGCGACAGTAAGATTTACTTCAAGGCATCACTGCTCCATGAATTCCTGGATGGCAACGATGTTACAACGAGCTATGACGGCGACCGCTATGTGAATGAAGGCGACCAGAGCGGTACATGGGGTGTAGTCGGTCTCGGCTTCAGCAGCAAGATCGGGGACAAACAGTACTTCTATCTGGATGCAGAGCGGTATTTTGGCAACGATTTTGAGAGAACTTACGATATCAGAGCGGGAGTCAACTGGAAGTTCTAAATAAAAGCTGTGGCTGCCTTCAGCAACAGTGCAGTAAAATTTTAGAGAAAGCAAATAAAAAGTAATTGTGGTAATGAGGCATACGCTTCTTTGGGGGCGTATGCCTTGATTTTTTATGAAGCTATCTTCCCCTGCAAAACGGTCTCCCTTATTCAATGCCGCATAGCTGCGTCGAATAAGCTCTCTAAAAAACTTACAACACTTTTTATTCGTGCAATTCTTTGCAAATAAACAGCCGATATTCAGTTGTCGCGCTGCCAGCAAATCCACGTACTGATTTTCTACCATGGATATAATCGTGGAAGCGGCATAGTGTCACAGTTTAAATGTTTATGACTATCGTTAACTCAGATGTTATTAATTTAGTTGACAAATTATTGAAAAATCAATAAACTAAAGAAATGGAAGAAGGTTCTTAAATAGTAAATTATTTTGTAAGATATCAATAAATAAAAACGTTTACTATTAAACCCTATTAATAGCAATTAATAATCTTTGTGTCAGCAGGCAGAACCATAATTATGAGGTATGAGTACCTTATTATGGGGCAGAAGCTATCCTTCCAGCGAGAACTTTTCTTTCTTTTTCACAATACGGTCAGAATAGTCTGATAAATGTGAATTTATTAACTATCTATTTTGACTATTGATGTAATTGTGGGGTATGAAGGAGGAATAAAAATGAGAAGGTTTATGGGGATAAAAGTGGCAGGGGTACTCAGTGCTCTGCTCATGATGGGCGTGTATGGTCAGGCTGAAGCAACAGTATATCTCAATACTCATTGGGATATCGATCAACCAAATGTCGTAGAATCGGATACGTCGAACCAGTTTTACATCGATTCCAGCGCTGACAATTACCAAGGCGCCAGCGGCGGTCAGGGAAACGTCGGCATCTGGGTGAAGAATGACGGTGTAGTTAGCATTACGGCAACAGAGGGTGACAATACTGCGACGAGCCGCGACCGCTCTACCAGCACAAATTATGACAGTTGGTGGGGTATTTCTGTTTCCAATACGGCTACGCTGTACTTGACGGCAGAAAAAGGCAGTAACAATATCATCGGTCTTGGGGCAAACGATTATGGCGCCGGAGTATACCAAGGCAGTAACCTCTACATGACGGCCGGTAAAGACAATATTATTCAGGGTACTAATTATGGCGTATGGGGCAATCCTTCACACGAATTTACGTTGGAAGGATATTCTACTACCATCAGCATTAAGTCTACCGGCGGCAATAATGAGATTACCGCTGATGCTACGTCTGTGGGTGGTCAATCGTTTGGCATTAGCGCAGAAGATTATTATCGCTATAAAGATGACCAAGGTGTTGGCCATACCGTGCATAATGACATAGAGGTAGATGTGACGGCAGATATTGGGAACAATACGATTTCAGCTAAGGGTGAAGCAGGTGTGGGCATCCTTGTCTGGGCAGACGATGATGATGATGAAGCCAGTGTGAATCTTACAGCCACTCAGGGCAGCAATACCGTATCTTCTACTTGGTACGGTATTTATTCTTACAATTCGACCATGAATATGACAGCCGGAACGGATAATACGGTGGAGGCGACGTCTCCCGGCAGCAGTGCAAGCTATTATTGCTATGGCATCTACGGATATGGCAGCAGTGTCAACCTGACGTCAGTAAGCGGAAATAACGTAGTCACGGTTTCCGGCCCGAAGTATTCGGCTGGGATCGCTAACTGGTTAAGCAGTGGGGAAACCAATCTCACTGCCCAAAACGGTTCCAATGAAATCATAGTGACGGGAATCAATGATGCCACGTATATTTCCGCTGTTGAAAATGTGGCCGGTACGGTCACAGTCTCTGCCACGAACGGGAACAATACCATTAAAGCCGAGAATGCTTCGGGTGCTATCGGAATCTACGATTGCTTCGGCAGTACGAAAGTGACGGCAGAAAACGGTAATAACGAGATTATGAGTTCGAATACAGCCGTGTATTCTGAAGGCGGCGAAACGGAAATTACGGCCACGGGCGGCAGCAACATCATTGAGGGAACGGAAGCCGGCGTATACGCTAAGTATGGCGGTTCTGTGAGCGTGACCGGTTCCTCGCAGATCAGCAGTGATAATATAGCTCTTATGGCGGCCGCACCATACACGGATTCGACCCAGACGGTGAACGCGGCAGTGAATGTCAACTATGGTGCTGACAGCACTATCGACGGCGATATCACCGCGATGCAGGACGGCACGGTAACAGTCACTCCGGCAAGCAGTGATGCAACAATCAATGTGACTAGTAATATTGTTGCCTACGGAAATGAGACACTTACCGATCCTTTGGAATATGAAGGTGGTACGGTGGAACTTGACCTTACGGGCGGCAGTACCTTTACAGGCACATCCTCGGTAGCGTATGACCTCGCTGACGACAAGGGAACAGAACGGGAAGGTACCGTCAATATCGACCTGCCGGCTGATGCCCTGTGGTACATGACGGATTCCAGCAGTGTAACGAACCTTTCCGGAAACGGCGGCACGGTATACTACCAAAACGGCGGCTATGCCCTGCAGATTGGTACGCTCACCGGTTCCCATACCTTTGCTATGGACTTTTCCATGGACGGAACCCAAAGTGATATGCTCTACATTAACGAAGGTACGAGCGACGAGCAGACGCTTCAGATTAAGAACCTGTCCGAACTCGACAGTGAAATGCAGGCCGGCGACGCGGTGCGTTTTGCCGTAGTGGGAAATTCCCTGGACGAATTTCGCGACGGCAAAGTGATTTCCACATCGACAAGCGGTCTTTACCGGAATACCTTAAGCATCGAATACCGCGACGTGGCAACGGATCCGCTCAATACGGAAGCTTATAATGACGAATATAACGGCGATGGCACGAATAAGCCGACCACAGCTGATGTCAATGCCCTCTACGTCGATCCTTACACGGATCCCCAGAACGTCTACGTCGTGAAGACAGCCGAGGGCCTCAACGATGGTGCCGTGACACCAAGCCGCAACCGTGACATGATCTGGCGCTATATGACGACGCTCGATACGTTCACGAAGCGCGATGGTGAGGCACGGTACTTTACGGATGAAGGCAAACGCGGCGCCTGGGTACGTCTGGGATACAGCAACTTAGGCGTTGACGGCGTCGGCGAACTCGATGGTAACACGTATGAACTGGGCTGGACAACGGTGTCCAGGCAGAATGACGAACGGAAGCACCGCTTCAGCGCCTCCGTGGCTTATGGGAAGCCAAAGGGCCACTTCGAAGGGTACGGCGGCGATTTGACGGTGCGGGATTTCTCCGTCAATCTCTATGATACGCACGAATATTATCCTTCTGCGGAGAAGCTGGCCAATAAGCCTGAATGGAAGAAAGAATCTCATGCTTATTGGGATAACTACTTGAAGTACCATCATGTGAAGACTGAATACGACGCGTACGATCATGTCGTCGGCACGAAGTATTCCGGAGACTACGACCAGAACGTGTGGAACCTTTCTACCGAATATGGCCATAAACTCATGCTAAGTAAGGACTGGTTCTGGGTACCGCAGGCACAGCTGCAGCTGTCTTACCTCGGCAGCTACGATTACGTGGATTCTCAGGGCCTGCATGTCGACGGCGACAGCGACTGGAGCCTTATCGGCCGTCTGGGCTTTGATTTGGTTCGCGATTTGCACGACAGCCGCGACAGCAAGATTTATTTCAAGGCATCACTGCTCCATGAATTCCTGGACGGCAATGATGTCACGACGAGCTATGACGGCGACCGTTACGTAAGCGAAGGCGACCAAAGTGGTACGTGGGGCGTAGTCGGTCTGGGCTTCAGCAGCAAGATTGGTGATAAACAATATTTCTATCTGGATGCAGAAAGATATTTTGGCAACGATTTTGAACGGACGTATGACATCAGAGCCGGAGTAAACTGGAAGTTCTAAGAAAAAAGCACCTGCCTTATTGGGGTGCACGAATAATTTCGCACACCTTGTGAGGCAGGTACTTTTCTATCAATAAATCTTTCGGTGTTGACGTCCGCTGTCTTTGCAAGACTGTCTTCCTTTTGGAAGCTACAGATGAATGAAAAGTCTTGGACTGATGCAAGGAGTTGAAGAAGGAAAAGGTGAGGAGATGAAAAGAAAGACAATTTTAGCAGTTCAATTGGCTTTGTCAGGTTTGTTGATCAGCGGGCTGCCCCGGCTGGCGGGAGCTGCAGTTTTCGAGGATGCAACGTGGTCACAGAATGCGGGGAACAATGACAGACTCTATACGTACTCAGACGATGAGAATGAATTTCGCATTACTGACTCTTATCAAGCAACGGCTATTTTAGTGAACAACGGTGCTCAGGTAGAAATCAATGCCACAACCGGCAGCAACACAGCTACAGATAATTATACGGGCCGGACAAACGCCTGGTGGGGTGCTTGGGTGAATGATTCCAGCACACTGACAATGAACGCAGCCCAGAACAATGAAATTACCGGAATGGGAATCCGGGATACGGCTGTCTATGCAAATAATGGCGGACAGATCCATCTTGAGGCTGATAAAAATATTCTTAAAGGTGTCAATTCTGCCGTAAGTGTTGTGACACCGGAAGCCAATATAGAAGTAATTGGCCGCAGCGGCAATGAGATTTCTATTTCTTCACAATCTGATTCATCGACTAAGGACGCCGTATTTGTAAATCAAGGAACAACGACGATTAAGGCCCTGAACGGGGATAATGTGATTTCCTCCACTGACCCTGATAATGAGGATAAGGCCGTTTATGCAAAATTTGGGGCTGAAGCCTCTATTATTGCCGAAAAGGGCAGCAATGTCTTTTCATCAACTCACATCGCACTTAACGCCTCAGGAAGGGATAAGGACCACCCTGGTGAACTAAGAGAGGGACATTTGCTCGTCAGCGCTGAAAAAGATAATGTGATGACAGTTTCGACGAGTGCAGCCGGTGAAGGTGTATAGGCGGACCGTCTTGGGGTTGTGGAAGTTGAGACAACAAATGGCAGTAATATTGTCCGTGTCAGCGGCACCAGTGCGGCAGGACTTGTCACGTTCCAGGAAGGGTCTGTTACACTTACGGCCGGCAGCGGCGACAATGATATCGAAACCGATGCCTATGGAATTTATAACCAGACGAGCAGTGATATATCGGTCATTACAGGCACAGGAACCAACCGCATTGTGGCGCCTGATGTAGGGATAGTTTCCGTATATGGAGCTCAAACTACCCTTAAAGGACAGACCATTGTGGAAAGTGATACGGCCTTGCAGGCAGACGGACAGGATGAAGATGATTCGGGTAATCCTACTGGCGACGGGGCTTCCATTGATTTGCAGTACGATGGCGCGTCAACGATTGAAGGCGACGTAGCAGCTTATAACAAAGGAACTATTACCATAGCTCCGCGGACAGATGCGCAGCAGAGTGAGCAAAAAATTGACCTGACGGGGACGTATCTGGCTTCCTACCAGGATGGGACCGAGGATCCGGACCAGTTTGTAGGCGGGACTATTAATCTTACGCTGACTGATGGAAGTACCTTAACGGGGACGACAACAAATGCTTCCGGTTTAGTGGCCCTCGAGGACAGGGGAACGGACCGCATGGGGACCATCAATCTGGAAATGTATGGCAGGAGTTTGTGGACTATGACCGGTTCCAGTTCCATCAGCACGCTTTCGGGTGACGGCGGTACGGTTCATTTCGCAAATGGCGGCGATCATCTGGAAATTACGGAAGGCGTTTCCGGTTCCCATACGTATGATATGGATCTTTCCTATGCGGATAAAACGCACAGCGATATGCTCTATGCCCGGACGGGTACGAGCGACCATCAGACACTGAATGTCAAGAATCTGGAGCAGCTTAACAGCGAAATGAGTGCCGGTGATGCTGTCCGCTATGCAACCGTGCAGTCAGATGCCGGCGGAGGCTTCCTGGGTAATGATTATGTCATTGTTAATGGCCTCTATAATGATACGCTGACGACGGAATATCGTACGGTGTCGTCCGATCCTAACCGGACAGATACTTACGATGCTGACCTTGATGTGGCCTATGGTCTGGATGATGCGACAAACATCTATCTGGTTAAGCAAGAAACACTCAACGATGGTGCCGTGTCACCAAGCCGCAACCGTGACATGATTTGGCGTTATATGACGACGCTGGATACGTTCACGAAGCGTGACGGTGAAGCGCGGTACTTTACGGATGAAGGCAAACGCGGCGCCTGGGTACGTCTGGGATACAGCAATCTCGGTGTTGATGGTGTCGGCGAACTCGACGGAAATACATACGAACTGGGCTGGACGACAGTATCCAGACAGAATGATGAACGGAAGCACCGCTTCAGCGCCTCCGTGGCTTATGGCAAGCCGAAGGGTCAGTTTGAAGGGTATGGCGGCGACTTGACGGTACGGGATTTCTCCGTGAACCTCTACGATACTCATGAATACTATCCTTCTGCAGAAGAGCTTGCCAATAAGCCGGAATGGAAGAAAGAGTCCCATGCTTATTGGGATAACTACCTGAAGTACCATCATGTGAAGACTGAATACGACGCTTATGATCACGTCGTGGGCACAAAGTATTCCGGTGACTATGATCAAAACGTGTGGAATCTTTCTACGGAATACGGTCATAAGCTCATGATGAACGAAGACTGGTTCTGGGTACCGCAGGCACAGCTGCAGCTGTCGTATCTGGGCAGCTATGATTACGTGGATTCCCAGGGCCTCCATGTCGACGGCGACAGCGACTGGAGTCTCATCGGACGTCTTGGTTTTGACCTGGTTCGCGATTTGCACGACAGCCGCAACAGCAAGATTTATTTCAAGGCATCGCTGCTCCATGAATTCCTCGACGGCAACGATGTCACAACGAGCTACGATGGTGACAGCTACGTAAACGAAGGCGACCAGAGCGGTACCTGGGGCGTAGTCGGTCTGGGCTTCAGCAGCAAGATTGGAGATAAACAGTACTTCTATCTGGATGCAGAACGTTACTTCGGCAACGATTTTGAACGGACGTATGATATCAGAGCCGGAGTAAACTGGAAATTTTAAATAAAAGTTTTAGTGCTTCGCGCAAAAAGAAAGCTGTGACACTGTGATCGCCTTTGGCGGCTGGTCATGAAAAAGTAAATATTAGCAGGGAGCTGTGGGGAAATGAGAGGTCATTTCTTCACAGCTCCCTTTGTCTTTATTGGTGCATTCAAGGGGGACGAACACTGCTGCAGTGAGGGTAAACTTTTTTGTGTGTGAAAAGTGATTAAATTGAAACACTTATTATTTAATTTTCTTTTGTAATAAATTGTCCTAATGATTAATTGTAGACTATTTTAAATCGTTACTGTAAAATATACAGGGACGAATCGACAAAAATATCTTTTGAATAATAGCTTATAGATAACTATAGATAATAATTTGCGGGCCTCGGAGGGCAAAACTAGGAGCCCGATGAATTGCCGGAGCGTCTTCAAGAGAACTTTTTATAGATTCGGTACGGACAGTAAGAAAAGGCGAAAAAGATAGCAATAGCCCTGGCAGATAGACAGGATTCGTTTGTATGTTAATGGGTGTCGAGGTGTATTTTGGTGAGCAGATTAGGCGGAACTTACAACTTAAAAAATAGAATACTGCCGGCTCTTTTGGCAGCGGTTTTTCCGTATTTCTGCGTGCTGCCGCAAGTGGAAGCTTCGTATCTGCAGCCCGGTGAGACTACTATCGGAGGTTCCTATGCCCTTGGCGATGACACCTTTGCTAACTTTGACGGTACCTATGCCACTGTAAGCGGTCAGACGATTTCTGCCACAGCCATTTCGGATGTCTCGATTTCGGAAGGGGCTTCCAATATGTATGCCATCGGCATGGGAAATGGAGCTAATAATAACACAATTCGCCTGGATATGCAGGGCTATGATTTATCAATGGATGTAAATTATGTCGCTGTTGGTATCGTTGATCAAAATGATGGGACCGATAACAACACTATTCAGATCCTAAATGGCGGCGATATCACGCTGCATACGGATACAGATGCAACAAACAAAGTGTTGAATTACGGAACAAATGGTCTGGTTGAAATTCAAGGAAAATCATTAACGATTACGAGCCAGGATTCAACCCCTAATGAAAATAATGCGTTTATGACAGGTTTTCAAAGCGTTACCAAAGTCAATATGACGGGAGATATTGTCGTTGATGTGAACTCTATTGGCGCTGCCTCGTATTCACAAGGTGAGACATATTTAGGAAGTGAGGACGGATCTATTCTTATCAATGCGGCCGGTACTGCAGCCGGGGCGACCGAAGAAGGGAAGTTAACACTTAAAGCAGGGAAAGATATCCGGCTGTGGTCATCCGATATCGTAACAGATACAATGAAATATGTAGTACATACCACCCGCAGCGGTGATCTTACGCTGGACGCAGGAAATGACATTGATATTGTGAACACCATCCAGGATGATGGGGCGGTCGCTATTCATAACAAAGACGGCTCAATTACTTCCGTAAGCGGCGGTACCACAACGATTACCGGCGAAATGGGGTACGGCATCCTGAATGAAAGCGGTTCGACTGAATTTACGGCCGGTGAGGGCATCTTTATCGGCGGTGATGCCACAGATTATGATGGAAATGCTGTGACTGGTGCTTTGGAAACGGGGATTTCTGCTTCCGGTGGTACGGTGACACTGCACTCCGATACAGAAGTGACAGCAGATACTGCTGTTGCTTCGAGCGGCGGCACGATAACTTTTGAGGCAGGGGCAATCCTTAACGGCATCGAAGGCACCGCTATCACGGTATCTGACGGCGGCACGGTGACTGCAGAAGATACCGAATCGACCAAACAGGTGGATGGCCTGATCTCAGTAACAGGAACGGGGAGCGAAGCGAATGTCGTTTTTGCGGGGTCTGATTCCTATCTGACAGGAAATGTGGAAGCAACAGAAGAAGGAACGGCTGATTTGACGTTCAGTGATACGGCCCTTTGGACCGGTGAATCTGATACGGGACTCTTAGCTTACCAAAACGGGGAAGCAACGGAAGACCAAATAGGTACAATCAACCTGGAACTCAACGACAGTGCTGTCTGGCTCATGACGGATTCCAGTGCGATTACGAGCCTTTCCGGCAGCGGCGGTACAGTCTACTACCAGGACGGAGGCGAAGCGCTGCAGGTCGGAACCGTTACGGGCTCCCACACCTGGGCACTCGATCTTAATTACGCGGATCACTCCCAGAGCGACATGATTTACGTCGTGAACGGAACGTCTGACTCGCAGACACTTGTCGTGAAAAATCTGAGTGAGCTGAACAGCCAGATGAGTGACGGCGACGCCGTGCGGTTTGCTACGGTGAAAAATTCCGGCGGCGGATTTACGGAAGGAAGAACGTATTACGCGGTCGATGGCCTTTATAACGACGCCCTGACCGTCGACTATCGTACGATTTCTGAGGATCCCGATGCAGATGAGAACTACGATGACGGTGAAAAACCGTCACAGGCGACGGTTGCCAGCCTGTACGGCGGAGACGACGCCACGAACATCTACCTTGTAAAATCAACTGCGGTAGAAGAGAACGCCGGTGCCGTTACACCAGCTAAAACTCGGGACATTGTGTGGCGTTACGTGACGGACCTTGATACGTTTACGGACCGTACCGGTCAGATCGTGTACTTCACGCCGGGTGCGGACCAGGGCGGCTGGGTGCGTCTGAGATACCGCAACCTCGGCGTCGACGGCGTCGGTGAGGTAGACGGAAACACGTACGAACTGGGCTATACTGTTGTAACCCGCCAGGATGAGGAACGAAATGACCGATTCAGTGCCTCTGTATCCTACGGAAAGGAATCGGGCAGCTGGGAAGGGTACGGCGGTGACCTCGAAATACGCGACTTTACGGTGAGCCTGTTCGATACGCATGAATATTACCCGAGTGCAGAAGAAATGGCGAAGAAGCCGGCCTGGAAACAGGGAACACACAGCTACTGGGATAACTATTTCAAGTACCATCATGTGAAGACGGAATACGGTGCTGTTGATCATCATACGGGCCTTAAATATGACGGGGACTACAGCCAGGACGTGTACAGCCTCTCCACGGAATACGGCCGGGTCAATAAGCTCGACGAAAAATGGAGTTTTGTGCCGCAGGCACAGCTGCAGCTATCGTACCTCGGCGGTTATGATTACGAAGATTCCCAGGGGCTGCATGTCGATAGTGACCATGATTGGAGCCTTATCGGGCGCCTGGGTTTTGATCTGGTTCGTGATTTTCATGACAGTCACGATAGCAAACTGTACTTCAAGGCAAGTTTGCTCCATGAATTTCTGGATGGTAACGATGTAACCGTTCGTTATGGCAGTGACCGTCTGGTGAACGAAGGCGACCAGAGCGGTACTTGGGGCTTAGTCGGTCTGGGCTTCAGCAGCAAGATTGGGGATAAGCAGTACTTCTATCTGGATGCAGAACGGTATTTCGGCAACGATTTTGAGAGAACTTACGATATCAGGGCCGGTGTAAACTGGAAATTTTAACTAAAAGCCTTGGCGCTTCGCGCAAAGAGAAAGCTGTGGCTGCCTTCGGCAGCAATGGTAATAAAGCTTTGAAAACGATACTACAAAAGCGCTT
Source organism: Acidaminococcus sp. (assembly GCA_022482815.1). Classification (NCBI taxonomy): domain Bacteria; kingdom Bacillati; phylum Bacillota; class Negativicutes; order Acidaminococcales; family Acidaminococcaceae; genus Acidaminococcus; species Acidaminococcus sp. Next base: position 2,734,846 of record JAKVOM010000001.1, on the reverse strand, counting down.
ATGGCTTTTAGATATGGCATTTGGCCCCGTCTGCAACAGCGTATTAAAGCTTTTGATTCAAATATATATAAAACCTGAATTTTAGCGGTTAACCTAAATTTCAGGTTTTATTTTTTACTCTTTTTTATTCCCTTTTTGCCGTCAGACCATACTATTCTGCTGGCAAACCGGGAATAAATGTCAGACGTCAAAAGTTTAAGGCGCTTTTTCTAAAAGAAAGTCACCATTCGACTATGGGCAAAAGATTACTCATCTCCAAACTGCAATGATTGTAACATTTATTATTTTATTTACTACTAATAATTTATTCTAATAATTAATATTGGACTACATAATAGTATTGTTATACAATATATAAGAGAAACATTTAATAAATACAATTCTTAAAATAATTTCTAATAATAAATAATATTTTACGTGTAAAAAAGAAAAAATTATCACCTGCGGAAGGGTGGTAAAAGAACAGAAAATATAACAATAAATTCGGCAGATAAGTAAATAGGATTTGTCGTTATGTCCGCAATACGGAGGTGAGTGCTAATGAGAAGGTCAGACAAGACGTACTACTTGACAAAGAGGATACTCACAGCCCTAGTGGCGGCAATTCCGTATTTTTGCGCTGTGCCGCAGGTGGCAGCTTCGAACCTGTGGCCTGGTCAGGAGACGACAATCGGTGGATCCTATTGCCTCGGAAACGATACCTTTGCGAATTTTAACGGGCGCGGTGAAAGCGGCATGACAATTTCTGTCAAAGCTGTTTCGGATGTTTCGGTTTCGCAGGGGGCCGGCGGACGCTATGCTATCGGTATGGGAAACGGGGCCAGTAATGACACGATTTCTCTGGATATGCAGGGTCACGATTTGTCAATGAACGTAACTTACGTCGTTATCGGGGTCCTGAATGATAACAATGCCGGAACCCGCAATAATACCATCCAGATTCTGAATGCCGGCGATGTTACGCTGAGTACTGAGAATGAAAGCACTAACAAAGTCATGAATTCCGGAATTAACGGTCTGCTTGAAATTCAGGGCGACTCATTGACCATCTCGAGCCAGGACTCAGAGTCTAACTCTTATCCGGGATTTGTGACAAATCGCCAAAGTGTTTCCAGAGTCAACACGACGGGGGATATTGCGGTCAATGTGAATTCACTCGGCGTAACCGTGAATAATCAATGCGATGCGTCTTTTGAAAGTGAATCCGGTTCGATCCTGGTAAATGCCGCCGGATCGGCTTTTAAGGGACGCTCAGGAGGCCAGCAGACCTTCAAAGCAGGGAAGGATATCCAGTTGTGGACGTGGACTACGGCAGACAGCAGCCCTACTTTTACGAATAAAGACGTGGTGTATGTCACCGGCGGCGCTGCTCTTGATATGAATGCAAGGGCTAACATTGATATCGTCAATACGATTGATTACGACGGAACAGTGGGCCTCCATAATGACGGCGGTACGGTAACGTCCGTAAGCGGCGGTACAACTGTGATTACCGGTGAAACGGGAAACGGCATTATCAACGACAAGGGAACGATTGACCTTACGGCGGGCGGCGGAATCTATATCGGCGGCGATGCGTGGGATTCTGCCGGAGATGAAGTCGTCGGCGCTTTGGAAAAGGGAATCGCTGCCGCAAACGGAGCGGTTACACTGCATTCGGATACGGAAGTTACGGCGCAGCAGGCTGTCGTTTCAAATGGCGGTACGGTGACCTTTGCAAAGGGAGTTGTCCTTAATGGGTCGGAAGGCGCTGTCCTTGTCGATGGCAGCGGCACGGTTTCTGCGGAAGACACCGCTTCTGCTAAACAGGTAAAAGGCCTGATCTCCGTGTCGGGGACGGGAAGCAAGGCAGATGTTGTATTTAACGGGTCTGATTCCTATCTGACAGGAAATGTGGAAGCAACAGAAGAAGGAACGGCTGATTTGACGTTCAGTGATACGGCCCTTTGGACCGGCAAGTCCGATACAGGGCTCTTAGCTTACCAAAGCGGAGAAATGGCGGAAGAACAAACCGGTACAATTAATCTCGAACTCAACGACAGCGCTGTCTGGCTCATGACGGATTCCAGCTCTCTCACGAGCCTTTCCGGCAATGGCGGCACGGTCTACTATCAGGACGGCGGCGAGGCTCTGCAGGTCGGAACCGTTACGGGCTCCCACACCTGGGCACTCGACCTCAACTACACGGACCATTCCCAAAGCGATATGATTTATGTCGTAAACGGTACGTCTGATACCCAGACGCTTGTCGTAAAGAATCTAAGTGAGCTGAACAGCCAGATGAGTGACGGCGATGCCGTGCGCTTTGCTACCGTGAAGTACGCCGGAGGCGGCTTCAACGAAGGCACGACATATTATGTGGCAAGTGGCCTTTATAACGATGCCCTGACCGTCGACTATCGTACGATTTCTGAGGATCCCGATGCAGATGAGAACTACGATGACGGTGAAAAACCGTTACAGGCGACGGTTGCCAGCCTGTACGGCGGTGACGACGCTACGAATATCTACCTTGTGAAATCAACCGAAGTGGAAGAAAACGCCGGTGCAGTTACACCAAGCGAAACTCGCGACATTGTGTGGCGTTATGTGACGGACCTCGATACCTTCACGAACCGTACCGGCCAAAGTGTATACTTCACGCCGGGTGCGGACCAGGGCGGCTGGGTGCGCCTCAGATATCGCAACCTCGGCGTGGATGGTGTTGGTGAAGTCGACGGAAACACGTACGAACTGGGGTATACGACCGTATCCCGTCAGAATGATGAACGAAAAGACCGATTCAGTGCCTCTGTATCCTACGGAAAGGAATCGGGCAGCTGGGAAGGGTACGGCGGTGACCTCGAAATACGCGACTTTACGGTGAGCCTGTTCGATACGCATGAATATTACCCGAGTGCAGAAGAAATGGCGAAGAAGCCGGCCTGGAAACAGGGAACACACAGCTACTGGGATAACTACTTCAAGTACCATCATGTGAAGACGGAATACGGTGCTGTTGATCATCATACGGGCCTTAAATATGACGGGGACTACAGCCAGGACGTGTACAGCCTCTCCACGGAATACGGCCGGGTCAATAAGCTCGACGAAAAATGGAGTTTTGTGCCGCAGGCACAGCTGCAGCTATCGTACCTCGGCGGTTATGATTACGAAGATTCCCAGGGGCTGCATGTCGATAGTGACCATGATTGGAGCCTTATCGGGCGCCTGGGCTTTGACCTGGTTCGGAACCTTGATGAAAAGACGGACAGCAAGCTGTACTTCAAGGCAAGTTTGCTCCATGAATTTCTGGATGGTAACGATGTAACCGTTCGTTATGGCAGTGACCGTCTGGTGAACGAAGCCGACCAAAGCGGTACGTGGGGTGTCGTAGGTCTGGGATATAGCAGCAAGATCGGAGATAAACAGTACTTCTATCTGGATGCGGAGAGGTATTTTGGCAATAACTTTTCCCACACATATAACGTTAGGGCTGGAGTCAACTGGAAGTTTTAAATAAATGCTGTGGCGCTTCGCGCAAAAAAAAACTGTGATGCTGTGACTGCCTTCGGCAGCTATGGCGGTTAGAGCTTGGAAACGGTAAATAGAAAAGTAATTGTGGCATTGAGGCATGCGCTTTTTAATGGAGCGTGTGCCTTGATTTTTGTTTTGTTAAAGCTATCTTCCACCGCAAGGCAGGCTCTCCTTAAGAGTTTGTAGAGGAATTCCAAACCTTATGGTTTAACTTAACTAAGATTGACAAGAGGCTGGCACTTTTATTTTTGCGTCAGCGTAACTGCAATATTTGTAACATCTGGTATTCTTTTTATTTAAATTAAATAATTTTTATAATTATTACTGGACGATATTAAATTGTTACTATAAAATATACAGTAGAAAATTTAATTCAATTATGACGGGGACTACAGCCAGGACGTGTACAGCCTCTCCACGGAATACGGCCGGATCAATAAGCTCGACGAAAAGTGGAGCTTTGTGCCGCAGGCACAGCTGCAGCTGTCTTACCTCGGCGGCTATGATTACGAAGATTCCCAGGGCCTGCACGTGGACGGCGACCATGACTGGAGTCTCATTGGCCGCCTGGGCTTTGATCTGGTAAGGAACCTTGATGAAAAGACGGACAGCAAGCTGTACTTCAAGGCAAGTTTGCTCCATGAATTCCTGGATGGCAACGATGTGACCGTAAGTTACGGCAGTGACCGTCTGGTGAACGAAGCCGACCAGAGTGGTACGTGGGGCGTTGTAGGTCTTGGCTATAGCAGCAAAATAGGGGAGAAGCAGTACTTCTATCTGGATGCGGAGAGGTACTTTGGAAATGACTTTTCAAGAACGTACAACATTCGTGCCGGAATCAATTGGAAGTTCTGAGGAAAAGGCACCAGACCCAACAGAGCCTTCTGAAGAGTCTATCAGAAACAGAAAAGAACTTAACTTAGTAATGAAGATAGATTATGCTTCACATGGTGCAGGAAAAAGTAGAAGCTCAAAAAATTCTGTCAAAGCATGTCCAGGATGATTTCCTGTGCGGATGAATACAATCTGCAGTATTGTACAGAGGTCTGTCTGCCATCATATTGAAAATGAGTGAATCTGTGCCGTCAATAAAAGAGACAGAAAATATGGAAATAAATGAAAACAGGCGTGGAGAATTTGTTTTCAGGTTCGTGATATGGAGGCGTATTTTGGTGGGAAGGTTGAAGAGGAGTCGCAACTTAACAAAGAGCATACTACTAGCCCTTGCGGCAGCGGCTTTTCCGTATCTCTGCGCTGTGCCGCAGGGAGAAGCTTCGTATTTGCAGCCCGGGCAGGAAACTACCATCGGCGGAACTTACAGCTTACCCAGTGATACTTTTGCCAATTTTAGGGGAACAAGTGAAAGCGGCAGAACAATTTCTGCCAAAGCAGTTTCAGATGTTTCAATTTCACAAGGAGTTGGCAATCTGTACATGATTGGCATGGGAAATGGAGCCAGTGATGGTACGATTTCTCTGGATATGCAAGGCTATGATTTATCAATGGATGTAAATTATGTCATTATTGGTATTTTAGACAAGGGTGACGGGACAAGTAATGATACAGTCCAAATCCTGAATGCCGGTGATGTTTCATTGAACACGAGGCAAGACATGGGAAACAAAGTCATGAATTCCGGGACTGGCGGCCTGATTGAAATTAATGGAAACTCGTTAACAATTACTAGTCAGGAGACAGAGGCTGCTTCCTACGCTGGTTTTTCGACAAAAAAAGAGAGCGTTTCCAGGGTCAATATGACGGGGAATATTGTAATTGATGTAAACTCCCTCGGTGTTGCCACAAATTCTAAAGGTAATGCGCTGTTTGAAAGTGAGTCCGGTTCGATTCTTGTGAATGCGGCCGGTTCTGCTCTCAAAGCACTTTCAGAGGGAGAGCAGACGTTTACTGCAGGGCGCGATATCCGGCTGTGGACATGGACTACGACGCCTACCGGCACATTTATGAATAAAGACGTCGTGTATATCGCCGGCAGCGCTGCTTTTGAGATGGACGCAGGGAGCGACGTCGACATCGTAAATACCATCGACTATGACGACACCGCAGCCGTCCATAATAACGGCGGTACGATTACTTCTGAGAGCGGAGGCGCTACCAATATTACCGGAGAGATGGGGTATGGTATCCTGAATGAAAGCGGTACGACCGAATTTACCGCCGGCGAAGGTATTTTCATCGGCGGTGATGCGGCAGATTATGACGGAAATGCTGTAATCGGTGCGTTGGAAACGGGAATTTCTGCTTCCGGCGGAACAGTGACGCTTCATTCGGATACGGAAGTTACTGCAGATACAGATGTCGCTTCCAGTGGCGGTACGATAACTTTCGAAGCAGGGGCGGTTCTCTCCGGCACCGAAAGCGCTATCACTGTATCGGACGGCGGTACGGTTACTGCGGAAGATACCGAATCGGCTAAACAGGTGGATGGTCTGATTTCCGTAATAGGAACGGGGAGCGAAGCGAATGTCGTTTTTGCGGGGTCTGATTCCTATCTGACAGGAAATGTGGAAGCAACAGAAGAAGGAACGGCTGATTTGACGTTCAGTGATACGGCCCTTTGGACCGGTGAATCTGATACGGGACTCTTAGCTTACCAAAACGGGGAAGCAACGGAAGAGCAAATCGGCACGATCAACTTGGAACTCAATGACAGTGCTGTCTGGCTTATGACCGATTCCAGCTCCCTCACGAGTCTTTCGGGTAATGGCGGCACGGTTTATTACCAGGACGGCGGCGAAGCGCTGCAAGTCGGAACCGTCACGGGTTCTCACACGTGGGCCCTCGACCTCAACTACGCGGATCATTCCCAGAGCGACATGATTTACGTCGTGAACGGAACGTCTGACTCGCAGACACTTGTCGTGAAAAATCTGAGTGAGCTGAACAACCAGATGAGTGACGGCGACGCCGTGCGGTTTGCTACGGTGAAAAATTCCGGCGGCGGATTTACGGAAGGAAGAACGTATTACGCGGTCGATGGCCTTTATAACGACGTCCTGACCGTTGACTACCGTACCATTTCCGAGGACCCCGACGCAGATGAGAACTACGATGATGGTGAAAAACCGTCACAGGCGACGGTCGCCAGCTTGTACGGCGGAGACGACGCCACGAACATCTACCTTGTAAAATCAACTGCGGTAGAAGAGAACGCCGGTGCCGTTACACCAGCTAAAACTCGGGACATTGTGTGGCGTTACGTGACGGACCTTGATACGTTTACGGACCGTACCGGTCAGATCGTGTACTTCACGCCGGGTGCGGACCAGGGCGGCTGGGTGCGTCTGAGATACCGCAACCTCGGCGTCGACGGCGTCGGTGAGGTAGACGGAAACACGTACGAACTGGGCTATACTGTTGTAACCCGCCAGGATGAGGAACGAAATGACCGATTCAGTGCCTCTGTATCCTACGGAAAGGAATCGGGCAGCTGGGAAGGGTACGGCGGTGACCTCGAAATACGCGACTTTACGGTGAGCCTGTTCGATACGCATGAATATTACCCGAGTGCAGAAGAAATGGCGAAGAAGCCGGCCTGGAAACAGGGAACACACAGCTACTGGGATAACTATTTCAAGTACCATCATGTGAAGACGGAATACGGTGCTGTTGATCATCATACGGGCCTTAAATATGACGGGGACTACAGCCAGGACGTGTACAGCCTCTCCACGGAATACGGCCGGGTCAATAAGCTCGACGAAAAATGGAGTTTTGTGCCGCAGGCACAGCTGCAGCTGTCCTACATCGGTGGCTATGATTACGAAGATTCTCAGGGGCTGCATGTCGATAGTGACCATGATTGGAGCCTCATCGGGCGTCTGGGCTTTGACCTGGTTCAGAACCTTGATGAAAGGACGGACAGCAAGCTGTACTTCAAGGCAAGTTTGCTCCATGAATTTCTGGATGGTAACGATGTAACCGTTCGTTATGGCAGTGACCGTCTGGTGAACGAAGCCGACCAAAGCGGTACGTGGGGCGTTGTAGGTCTGGGATATAGCAGCAAGATTGGGGATAAACAATATTTCTATCTCGATGCGGAGAGGTACTTTGGAAATGACTTTTCAAGAACGTACAACATTCGTGCCGGAATCAACTGGAAGTTTTGAGGAAAAGCCTTGGCGCTAAAAGAAACTATCTTCTGCCACTTCGTGGCCTCCTCCTTCCGACTGCGTGGAAGGAGGTCCCAAAGGAATACTCAACCTGACGGTTTGGTTTAATGAAAGGCCATTTTTCTTTCACGGGCGGCGGAAGGCGAAAAAAGACTGTGAATCAATGATTGTTCATTGGTCCACAGTCTTTTTTAATACTTATTCGCTATGTTCTCTTGCAGATTCTCTTTTCCGTTACATGGCAGATTCCTGAAAGCGCTTTTTCGTAGTTTCTTCTTTTTTCTTATAGGTCCGGCGATTCTGGAACTCAGATACTTTTCCGTCGTTCCAGTTGCGGATAGGACGGTAATAACCGGTGATCCGCGAATAGACTTCCGTTTCGCCGCCGCACTTCGGACATGTGAAATGTTCTCCGGAAATGTAGCCGTCTTTCGGGCAGACCGAGTAGGTCGGGCTCAAAGTGTAGTAGGGAAGTTTGAAGTTTACGGCAATCTTTTTGACCAGGTTCATGGCTGACTTCCAATCGGGCAGACGTTCCCCGAGGAAGCCGTGGAAAACGGTTCCGGAAGTATAAAGCGTCTGCAGTTCATCTTCCATTTCCAACGCTTCAAAGATGTCATCGGTATAACCGACCGGAAGGTGGGAACTGTTGGTGTAATAAGGAGCTTGTCCTTCGTGGGCAGCGGTGATGATATCAGGGAATTCCTCCACATCATGTTTGGCAAAACGGTAGGTAGTCGATTCTGCCGGAGTCGCTTCCAGGTTAAACAAATCCCCATACTGTTCCTGGTAGTCGGACAGACGGTTTCTCATGTGCTGCAGGCACTTTACCGCGAGTCTGCGGCCCTTTTCCGTCGTCAGATCTTCATGCACCCAGGAGGCGTTCAGCAGCGCTTCCTCCATGCCGATGAGACCGATGGTAGAGAAGTGGTTTCGGAAACTGCCCAGGTAATGCTTCGTGTACGGATACATTCCGTTATCAAGAAGGTTGGTAATGACGTGCCGCTTGATGTCGAGGGAACGCGCCGCTACATCCATGTAGTGGTCCAGGATGCGGTAAAAGTCTTCCTCATCCTTGGCCAGGTATGCCATGCGGGGCAGGTTGAGGGTTACCACACCAATGGATCCCGTACTTTCACCGGAGCCGAAATAGCCGCCGCCCTTTTTTCTGAGTTCACGCAGGTCAAGGCGCAGTCGGCAACACATGGACCGCACATCCGACGGCTTCATATCGGAATTGATATAGTTCGAAAAATAAGGAGTGCCGTATTTTGCCGTCATTTCAAAGAGCAGGCGGTTGTTTTCCGTTTCACTCCAATCAAAATCCTTGGTAATGGAGTAGGTCGGGATGGGGTATTGGAACCCGCGGCCATTGGCGTCTCCTTCAATCATGGTTTCAAGGAATGCCTTGTTGATCAGATCCATTTCCTTCTGGCAGTCTCCATAATTGAAATCCATCTCCTTGCCGCCGACGATGGCAGGCCAATTAGCAAGGTCTTCCGGAACAGTCCAGTCCAGCGTCACGTTGGTAAAAGGCGCCTGGCTGCCCCAACGGGAAGGCGTATTGATGCCATAGATAAAGGATTGGATGCACTGTTTTACTTCTTCGTAAGAAAGGTTATCTACCTTGACAAAAGGCGCCAGGTAGGTATCAAAAGACGAAAATGCCTGGGCACCTGCCCATTCATTCTGCATGATGCCTAAAAAATTGACCATCTGGTTGCACAGCGTCGACAGATGTTTTGCCGGGGCGGAAGTAATCCGATCCGGTACACCGCCGAGCCCTTCTTCGATGAGCTGCTTCAGGCTCCAGCCGGCACAATAACCGGACAGCATGGAAAGGTCATGAAGGTGAATGAAACAGCGCCGGTGGGCTTCTGCAATTTCATCATCATAAACTTCCGTGAGCCAGTAATTAGCCGTGACAGCGCCGGAATTGCTGAGAATCAGGCCACCAAGACTCATGGTGACGGTCGAATTTTCCTTGACTCGCCAATCTTTGTTTTCACCGATATATCCATTGACCAGCTTGCGGTAATCGAGAAGGGCCTGCTTGGTGTTACGGGCCTTCTTGTGCCGGTCGCGGTACAGGATATAAGCCTTGGCCGTCTTCGGATATCCGCATTTCATCAGCGCTTCTTCGACATGATCCTGAATCTGCTCCACATTGGGAACAGCCGTTCCCTGTTCGGACAGGGCAGAAACGACAATCAGTTCTACGGCCCTTGCTACGGCAGACACGTCACGGGCATTGATTTCGCCGGTGGCCATCAGTGCCTTTGCAACGGCATTCTCTATTTTGGTAGCCTCAAAAGGAACCACTTTTCCATCCCGTTTGATGACCTCTTTCAGGCCTCCAGGATAATAGACTCCGCTGTCCCCGTTTTGAGCAGCTGTCGTGCTGCTCCATTTGCTTTCCATTTATGACCCAGCCTCCTTTATTCTTGCCAAAGCACTATCTTTCCCGTACGGATACTTTCCGGTACCCATATTAATCGCTGATTGGAACTTCCGCGCCACTTTGTGGTACCCGTGTTCAGGGCCGCTTTGTAGGGACCGTCCACCAGGACCGTAATATGGGGAAGAACCTTTTTGACTGCATTTCCAGCACTTCCCGACAGGATCGCTTCCCATGTCCAGCCGGTATATAACCATACAGGATATCCTGCTTTTTCCGCAGCTTCCGCTATGACAGCGGCTGCTTCCGGCTGCATGAGAGGATCCCCGCCCGAAAGGGTGACTCCGTCCAGGTACCGGGTGGAAAGCAAATCGGCAGTTACGTCCCCGACATCCTCTTCCATTCCGCCGTTCCTGTCATGGGTATCCATGTTCTGGCAGCCCGGGCAGTCATGCGGGCAGCCCTGGAAGAAAAGAGTATAACGGACACCGGGTCCGTCCACACAGGAATGGCGTTTGACGCCGGCAATCCGTACTTTCATTTCTGTCATCAAATCACCTTCCTGTTTTTTGCTGCCGTCCTTTTCTCGGCAGACGTAATTGTTCTATGAGAATACACCTATAATCATACTATATTTTGTATCGATGTCAATAGCGTTCTACAATATATAGTATTTTATACAAAATCGGGTGAAATTTTTATCCCTTTCTTTTTTCGCCTTCCGCAGCCCGCCCGTGAAAGAAAAATTTCCTTTCATTAAACCAAACCGTCAGGTTGGGTATTCCTTTGGGACCTCCTTCCACGCAGTCGGAAGGAGGAGGCCACGAAGTGGCGGAAGATAGTACCAATCTAATGCTAAGTGTCATAAGTAAAAGGCTAAAAGCGCCTTTTTAAAATAAAACCTGAAATTTAGGTTAACTGCTAAATTTCAGGTTTTATATCATATTTTATTTGAATTAAAGGCCTTACCACCCTGCTGCAGACGAGGCTAAATGCCATAGGCCATACGCCAAAGGCGCCTTTTTATTTTTTCACCGCCCCTTTTACGCAGGCTGCCGTCGGTGCAAAATTGTTTCGTCAGTTTTGTCATGAACTTTTGACATCCGGGGCTGTCGCATTTTGCGACGGCCTCTTTTGTATCAAAAACAAGGTAAAAGCAAGGCGCGGCCTCATTGAATGAGACCGCGCCTTGGTGTAGAATTTAAATATGCAAAAAAAGAAACCTACACAAAAGGATTATACAAAAATTGGCAGTTCTTATCAACTTTTTCTTCCTCTAAATTTTGAAGTACAAATCCCTAATGACGATCCTGTTCGCTTGGTGCGTGCCATGGTAGAAGGGATGGATGTAAAGGCATTGTATGACACGTATTCTCATGTCGAGAATAAATTAACGTCACCAATTCAGCTGCTGGAAATCGTCATTTATGCATGTATGGAAGGAATTCGTGGTTCGCGTAAGATAGAGCAATCCTGTAAAAGAGACACTCATTTCATGTTCCTCTTAGATGGGAAAAAAGCTCCGGATAATGCAACCATTGCAAGATTTTGTTCCCTCCATCTAAAACCATGTATCAAGGAGCTCATGATTCAGATGGATAAATGGCTGCTGGCTCGCGGTTTCATCACGCTGGATAGCCTGTTCATCGATGGGACAAAAATTGAATCTGTGGCAAACAAATACAAATTTGTTTGGAAAAACAGAGTCTTAGGCAGCCAGAACAAACTCATAGAGAAACTGGAGCAACTGGTTCCCGAAATCGAGGAACGTTTCGGGATCAAGGTCTGTTACGGAAACACTTTCCACATCCGTCATTTAAAGAAGCTCCTAAAAAAACTGCTTGTCATAAAGCGGGCTGAAGGGATCGAGTTTGTTCACGGATGTGGGAAAAGAAAGACCATCCTACAGAAGTACTATGAGATTTTAGCTAACTATCTCAAACGGCTTAAGGTGTATACGAAGCAGCTTCATATCTGTGGGGAACGGAACAGCTTTGCCAAAACAGACCCGGATGCTACCTTTATGAGGATGAAAGAAGACGCCATGCTTAATGGCACCTTAAAGCCGGGATACAATGTCCAATATGCAAACAATTCCGGTTTTACCTTGTTTGCAGATGTGAGTGCGCATCCCACAGATATGCGGACACTCATTCCTTTTCTTGAAGGATTTGAAGCCCACTTTGGTCAGAAATTTGCAAACATTGTAGCCGATGCAGGCTATGAAAGCGAAGAGAACTTGGTCTGGCTGAAGAAGAATCAGTATACTTCATATATCAAGCCTAACAATTATGAAAGAAGCAAGAGGAAAAAGTATAAGAACGACATCGGCAAAGCAGAAAACATGACATATTTGCCTGAGCAAGACATGTATATCTGTAAAGGTAGGAGACTGCTGAAAGTCAGCAAAGTAACCCAGGTAAAGAACCGGTCAGGATATGTGTCAGAGAAAACATATTACGAATGTAAGGACTGCAGCGGTTGTCCCTACAAGGAACAGTGCATCCATGGGAACAATTGCAGGACACCCATGGAGAAACGAAACAAGAAATTAGTGGTCTCGAAGAATTTTGCTGCACTGAGGGCAGAATCCCTGAAGAACATTACTTCCGAATATGGTAAGGAACTGAGGATGAACCGCAGTATACAGGCAGAAGGAGCCTTTGCGGATCTCAAGGATTCATTAAACGTCAGAAGACTAGAAACCCGAGGCAAAGGAAATGCCCTGGTAACAGTGGGAATATGTGCCATGGCACGGAATGTCCTGAAGGTCCATCACAAAGTTCAAAACGGCAAAGAGGATTTGCACTTATATCCGTTGAAAAAAGAGGCCTAAAAGATACGAAAAGAGCGCTCGAAAAAAGCAACTTAGGGTTGCTTAATTTCGTGCGCCCTTTTTTCATCTCAAAACATATTCAACTAAAAAGTAAGGCAAATTGGGGCCTTTAGCAAGTTATTTCAGGGATTAAAAATCGGTCACTTGCGACAGCCCCTTCCTGAGTGACTAACGCCCTCTGCTACCTTGCGATAGTCTTACGAGGACTCCTGCAGCTGGACGATGCCCCGCCCAGTATTGTTTACTTCAGGCCGATTCAAGTATTCGCAGGCCTTCCTGATGGATATTACGGGCAGCATTCCTGTCCCTGTCATGATGCGAACCACAGGCAGGGCAAACCCATTCGCGAATACGGAGATCTTTCATCTCAGGATTCTTATAGCTGCATTCCGAGCAGAGTTGGCTAGACGGGAAGTATGGATCTACTTTAACGATTCTTGTACCAACCTGCCTGCCTACATAAGCGAGGATATTCTCGAACTCAGAAAGCCCGTAGTCCATAACCTTTTTCCCGTGGCCTTTCTGCATGAACTTCATATTCAAGTCCTCAAGACAGATGACTGCGTAGCGGGAGCATAATTCTCTTGCCAACTGCCAGTGAAAAGCATTACGCTGATTCGCAATCCTACGATGCAGACGAGCCAATTCCTGGCGAGCCCTGCACCGATTGGTTGACTGCATACGTTTCCTGGACAGCTTGCGATTGGCACGGGCAATTTCGTTCCTGGCTTTGCAGAAAAATCTTGGTTCCCGGATATCTTCCTCCGGATTTTCAGCTATGAGCATTTTGCCATTGAAACCGAAATCGAAGCCGACGCTTTTACCTGTTCGTGCTCCTACTTCGATATCCGGCAATTCGCAGGTGAAATAGAGATAGATATCACCAAGACTGTCCCGTTTGATAGTCAATGTCTTAATCTTGCCTTCGATGTTGCGGCTTTTCGCATAGCGGTATTTCTGTTTTGCGATATAGACAATACCATGTTCCTGATCCAGTTTCCAACCAGCCTGTTTGAGCGTATAGGATTTATACTTTCGCACCTTGCGGAATCCTGGTGGTGCCGTCTTCCGCTCCCGCTTCAGGTTTTCCCAGAAAAGCTTATAGCCCCTGTCAATGCGTTGAGTAACATCTTGTAAGGCTTGCGAGCCAATCTCTTTCAGATAAGCAAAACGCGGTATTTTCTTAAGCTTCGTGAGATGCTTCTGGAGCGCATAGAGGTTCAATGACTTATGGTACAGTTTCCAATATCTCTTATGCAGGGCAATGCAATGATTGTAGGCCATTCCGGCAGCATTAATCTGCCGATGCAGTTTTTTGTTCCGCTTAGCACGGAACAGCTTGAACCCGAATGTCCTGACCATTGCTTTTCACCCCCTGGTTTTTTGAGTATCCACATAGCGTTTAATCGTTTCGCTGCTGACATTGCCGGCCGTCGAAACAAAATAGCTCCTGGTCCATAATGACGACATGCCACTCAGTTGAGGAAATTCATCTCGAAGTCGATGGGAGGAAGCTCCTTTCACCTCCCTCATAATTTCGGCAGGGGATTGCTTCGGCCAGCACCTTAAAAACAAATACACATGGTCGATATGGCATTCCATAGCAAGGATTTCAATTTTAAGTTCCTCGCATATCTGCCGTGTCAGCTCCTTGAATCTCTCCTCGACATGAGGAATCAAGAATATCTTGCGGCGGTATTTGGGACAGAATACAAAATGATAGTTGATGAAAGATACTGTTGTTTTTGTCCTGAAATATTTATTTTCCATGATGTTAGCATAACATATTGATAGATAATTATCAATTAACCATCTACGAGCATGCAAAATATCATTTTGTTTTTAGTGGACAAGTTTCATCCCATGGTTAAAACCAAGGGCTTTCACTCGCTGGGGATTTGTAAAGGTACATTGCTGAATTCAGGTCAGATGTCAAAGGCATTTTTTTAAGCAAACCGGCGTATAGAAAAGCTTGCTCCAGCGTCTTGAGCTGCAACTGGTAATGATTTTATCGCTTCAGCGCAATTCGCTGTTCGTCATGGCCTGCATCAATGCATCATCATGATGTTGAGTCAGATAACTATGGTCGTCCAGAATCATCGTGTATCCGTTTTGAACAGTGTAGGGCTTCCATTTGGATACGCCTTTCGCTTTGGGAATGCCTGTATGGGCAAAACTGCTCCAAAGGGCCGTCATGGTGTCTGCAAGGGGAGAGGTTTCCTTCGTATTGCTGAATACGAAGGGAATTTCAGCCGTGTGGTAGACACCGGCATTGCCGATTTGCTTAGTGAACATGTAGGCGTAGACGGGAGCTCCGTTTTGCTCTGCCTTGTGATCCATTGCCAGTTTGGTCGTAGGACGAAACCGTGTGTCCACAAATTCAGCCGTGTCAAAATCTTCTTGTGGATATGCTTTGGCGTACAGGATTTTTTGCCGCTCCGTCATATTTTTATGTGCCGTGAAGGGGAAGATAGTCGTCCATTCGTTCAGATTGCTCCCAATCAGGAGAGGCACATCTTTTCCGGAAGGAGCGAAACCATGCTCTTGCACGGGATCCAGGGGCAGAAAATCCGTCCCCGATACGGGTTGGAACATCAGACTGTACCCATCTCCCAGAGGACTGGGAATCCGGTGACGGTCAGCTACGGTTTGCAGCGCTTTCTCCGTAGCTTTCCATAGCGTTTCTACGGGTATTGTCTGAAGTTCTTCCAACAGTTCCGGATTCAGATCCAGATTTTTCAGCGTTTCTTCCGTCACTTCTCTGCTGATGGCTGACGGGGTAAAACGAATTCCTGTCGTGTCCGATGTCCCACTTTGCACGATGGCTTTCTGGAACAGGCCTCCAATATCTTACTGCCGCCGCCGGACTGACCGAAGAGGGTCACGTTGTCGGGGTCTCCGCCGAAGCGGGAAATGTTGGCACGAATCCAGCGCAGTGCCGCAACCATGTCCATACTGCCGACGTTGGCGGAATCCTTGTATTTTTCTCCGTAAGCGGACAAATCCAAGTGCCCCAGTACGTTCAGCCTGTGGTTGATGGCTACGACGACTACGTCACCCTTCCGGCTCAGGTTCTCACCGTCGTACCAGCCTTCATTTCCGCTGCCGCTGACGAATCCGCCGCCATGGAGCCAGACCATGACCGGTTTTTTTTGCCTCAGGATCCAGGGTGGACGTCCAGATATTTAAGTTCTGGCAATTGTTGGAAACGGGTACGTCGGTAATCGGCCGGTCTGTTCCAAATAGATATTGAGGAGAGATTGCTCCGTACGATGTAACATCTTTTACCCCTTTCCACGAGGTAACCGGGCTGGCTTTCACAAACCGTTTCGCAGCTTCTGCGTAGGGGACGCCTAAATACTGATAAATCCCATTGTGCACAGAGCCGCGGATTTTTCCGCCTGTCACGTCGACGATACTGGCATCGGAGGCAGTTACGGCGTCCTGTGAATGAGGATTATAGGCGGCAGCTGTGTGGAGCACCGACATGTTGTTCGTTGTCCCGGTTCCAAAAGCTGCCTGGACAGTTCCCGCAGAAGAGGCTGATACGGTGGAAAGCACTGCCGCCAGCAATAATAATTTCTTTAGATTCCTATGGCTCATAAAAAACACTTCCTTGTTGTACAAACGCCTTGGTTTCTTATTCACATCCTATAGACTGTCATAATGTGTGTCAAGAATCCGTACATAGGAATGCATGTGATACGTATAAAACATAACAATTTGTAAAAATTATTCCAGCTTCATCGAGAGTGAAAATCGGTACTAAGAACCGGTAACGAAGACTACTGGAACTGTGAATTTTGGCGGAAGAAATTATCTGCAGTACTTTAGCGTTAGACTTTTCTTGATGACAGAATGTAGTATGCCGGCATTTCATTCTTAAGTAAATTTTAGCAAGATATAAAAAATAATAGCATTCAATAGCATCTGCCCGCACGGGTGTACTAACCGTTCGTCACTAATTACTTTTTTCTTCGCCGCTGAGGCCATAGGCTAAAAGCACTTTTTCTTATCATATCGGCAGCATTTGCATATTATTCAGCAGTGTTTTCAGTCTTTTTTCTTCATTAAGTCCTAACAATGACGGATTGAGTCTTCAAAACTTCGCTGTGAAAATGACAATAAGGTACAGAGAAAAAGAAAATCAGGTCTGTTTTTTCTTCCGGAATCACAAAAGAATTTAGGAAGAAGAACAATTGTGTAATAAATTTTACATCTGGCAGCCGACGGCCAGAGGGGGCTTGAAAGGGAATAGAGTATTTTAGTAATAAATAAATATTCGTGATAAAGAACAAAAACACTTTATAAATTAATAATTAATGTTGTCAAAAATAAATTGTTATGATATACTTGCCATGAAGACAATTTACTGAATTCATTTAAGTTACAATTAAATTTTTTAAAAAATCAAAAAATAGAAAGATAACAATGAAAAATCGGGAGGGAAGATTATGGAGAGCAGACGATTATTTTTGTTGACGACGTTGGCGTTTATAAGTGCAGGTACTTTTTACCCGGCACATAACGTTTTCGCCGCAGAAAGTACCAGTATGAATGCCACGAATCCCGATTTTTCTTATAACAGCGGCGATGAACTGGTGAATGCGCATCAAGGTATTTCAATCGATACAGAGTCAGCAGCGGATATGCCGACGTATTCTTCCTATAATGTCGCAGCGAAACTGGGTGCGGACGATACGCTTCCCAGCAGCTGGACGAATCCCGATGAGCTGCACTGGAAATATCATTCCACCCTGCTTCACACTGGCGGAGACAGGACCATTAACAATGTCTCCATCGAGAGTACCGGCCGGGCTAACGAAAAATTGCGCGTCATACAGATTTACGGCGGCAATATCAATATGGACAACGTCACCATCAATACCGATGTCGAAAACGCTTTCGACGGCAGACTTTTGGAAGTTACCAATATCCGCGTTGCCAACAGCGGTTCGACCAGTGCCAATGTGACCATTAATAATCTTTACCTGGATAGTACCGTAGATTTTAAAGATGCCACCCAGGCGGCCCATAACGGGGTATACGCCCTCGTGGAAGGCACCTCTCAGGGCGCAGAATCTGTCCTGAACCTGACGGGTGATGTCTTTATCAATACGAACCTGACATCGGTCAGAGACGCTTATGATGGGGAATATGCCATCGGCGTCAGCAAGAACGATGCTGTGAGCGGCAAGTACGGCGGCGTCGTCAATATCAACGCTACGGCTGACCAGGAAGGGAATATCGTCGATCCCAATGCCAAGATTCAAATCTTCGGGAATATCGATGTGAAAAAGGGTATGGTGCGGCTCGCCATGAGCGGCAGCGACTCCGTCTGGTACGGCGCGGAAGTCGGGGGTATCGTACGGGATGAAAGTACCGGCTGGTATAAGCCGCGTGAAAACAGCTTCCTCATGCTCCGCCTTGCCGACGGTGCCCAATGGGTACCTGATATTATGCAGACCGATGACCCGGCCTTTGGCGATGAATCCGTCAAGGCTTCCTATATCGGGATGGTCAACCTGGAAGAAGGCGGTATCATTAATATGCACGGTCTTAACAAGCATACCAATGCGGCCGATACGGTGGATCACTTATATATCGGCAAACTGAACTCCGACGGCGGTATCCTGCGCATGGATGCTAATGGCAGCACCGTGGACAGCACCTATCGCAACGGGTCCGACTTTGTGGTCGTGCCGACTGGCTCGGGAACACTGTATGTTCAGCCGATTGACGGCAGCAAACTGGAAGGCATCACTGCTAGCAATCCGGTGAGAATCGGTGATGTGACAAGCCACTTGAATCTGGTAGGACTCTCCAGCACGTCTACGCTGGTGGAAGGTACACTGTACGACTACACGCCTATCCTGGAAAAGAACATCGTGTCGACAAAATTCGGGACACTGGCCGATGATGACTGGTATATTGTAGGCGTCGATAAAGAGACGACGGAAACGACGGACACGGCCAGATCTGCCACGGCTCTTCTGTACGGGGACTACATTTCCCACCGCTCCATCGATACGCTGAACCAGCGCATGGGTGAACTGCGGGACTACTCCGGCGCGAATGACGGCGTCTGGGTCCGCTGGAAGACCGGCGAGATGGAATCCCATCAGTTCGGACATTATGATTACGACTGGGATTTCTACCAAATTGGTTATGACCGGCGCATTCCGGCAAAGCGCGGTAACTGGTACGTAGGCGGTGCTTACCAGACGACAGTCGGTGATGCTTCTTACGACGACGGCACCGGCGACCTGCACATGTACGGCGGTTCCCTCTATGCCGGCTGGGCCGGTAACGGCGGCGAGTACATGGACTACGTCCTCCAGTACAATCACTACAAGAATAAATATACGATCTTTGCGGATAACGAGTCCGCCAGTGCCGATTACAGCACCAAAGCCTGGGCGGCCAGCGTCGAATACGGGAAGAAGTTCAACCTCGGCAACGAATGGTTCTTCGAACCGCAGACCCAGCTCGTCTACGGCGACATCGGCGACGCAGACTATACAATCACGAACGGCGTAAAAGTTCATCAGGAAAGTATGAACAGCTTGATTGGAAGACTGGGATTCCGTCTAGGGCGGCTTTTCCGCAATCCTTATGAAAAGGAACCCAACCAGTTCTACCTTAAATTCAACGTCTTCCATGAATTCGGCGACGACAAAGAAGTCAGCCTCCTTGGTGCTGATTCTACTACCTTCAACGGCACGGTCGCAGCCCGCGATACCTGGTATAAAGTCGGTATCGGCGGAAAAGTCACCCTCGGTAAGAACGCTGCCCTCTACGGCGACGTGGAAAAATCCTTCGGCGGAGATATTACGACCAAATGGCAGTTCAACGCCGGACTCAGATGGATGTTCTGATGAAACGAAACTGTGGGATATAGTTAAACTTTAATAAGACTCAAAAGGAGCTTTGATGTGACTCTTCTGCATCAAAGCTCCTTTTTTGCTGCCCTTTCAATTTATAGAATTCGTTTGCTGAGCTCAGGCTGCGTGCCAAATGCGTTTTTTCTTTTCCACTCCCAATCAGTTTTTTCATACCATACAAGTAAAAACTGCGTACTTGATAAGTTTTTAATACTAAGTATAATAACGATATCAGTAAAATACATACAAATTGCCAAAATGTGATAAAAAGGAGCGACAATCATGAAGCAGTTTGAGGTAAAAACGCAAGGTACCTGTTCTCAGTTGATTCATTTTTCCCTGGAAGATGGGAAAATTCATGACATACATTTTTTTGGCGGATGCCCAGGCAATCTGAGCGCGATTTCTAAGTTATTGGAAGGGGAACGCGCTGAAAAAGTTGTGAACCTTCTTAAGGGCAATCGCTGCGGCGACCGTCCTACTTCCTGCGCCGATCAGCTGGCCCGCGGCGTAGAAAAGGCACTTCGGCAGATGAAAACTGCCTGAATACGCTGAAACCCAAGGTTCACGTTGTGATGGCATAATCATCCGGGGGCCGGAAATGAAGGGGAGGTACTCTTTCATGTACACTGTGCTTAGCGGAGCATGGAAACTTCCGCAGCTGATTGCCGATAACGACTGCCTCGTTATCCAGTTTGGAACGCAGACCTGCAGTCCCTGCCGTGCTATCGCCTCTAAACTGCAGATGTGGAGCCGAAAACATCCGGAATTTAATGTTGTCTATGTGCCCATGGAAAAGCACCTGCAGCAAAGCGTACAGATGGGCGTACTGAGCGCACCGACGCTCCTGACTTACATCGATGGGCAGCTGACCCGGCGGGAGTGCGGGTACTTCAGTTTGGAACGGGCACTCTCCAAAACAGAGAAACTCATGAAGTTTCGCAACGGGTGAATCGCTGCGTGTGCAAGGTACGGATTGCCTTATATATATAACAGTTTGCTTTTGTGGATGCCCATTTCAGCATCGCTAAATCCCTCCAGGGACTCCAGGCGTTTTATAAGCCTGGAGACTTTTTTGTTTGAAAATGACTTTGTTTTCTCTTACGATTCCTGCTGATAAGGTGCGTATTTTCTGTTACAATAAAAACGTGTGAGAGACATCACACCGACAGATGGTTTGCAGTGAAACAAGAGACCAAATGTCATCGGCTGCCTGTCTCAAGAATCCGCCAAGGTGGATTTCAGCACGATTGTACTAACTACCAATCACTATCCACTTATTTCTATATCAAAGGAGTTACCATACAATGACTAAAATTCTCTTCGTCTGTCACGGTAATATCTGCCGCAGTCCTGTGGCTGAGTTTGTCCTGAAGGACATGGTGAAAAAGGCGGGAAGGGAAAAGGAATTTTTCATTGCTTCCGCGGCGACGACGACGGACGAGATTTGGAACGGTGTGGGGAACCCTATCTATCCTCCGGCTCGGGATACGCTGCTGCAGCACGGCATCGATCCGGCAGGCAAACGGGCCGCACTGCTGACACGCGACGACTACGACCGGTATGATTTCATCATCGGCATGGACCGGGAAAATCTTCATGATATGCATCGTATCTGCGGAGGCGACCCCCAGCACAAGATCTCGCTGCTTCTTGATTACACGGATCATCCGCGCGATGTGGCCGATCCGTGGTATACGCGGAATTTTGATGTGGCTTATGCGGATATCGTCGAGGGATGCAGGGCCTTTGTGAAAAAAGAACTTGCGGGCCGTCAGCAGTGAGAGCAGCAGAGGACGGCATTCCTTTGCTGAAACTTTTTGTCAGTCATTCAATGCTTTTACGTAGGCAATGAAAGATAAATAGGGTATAATGAAGTTATCTGAGTAAAATTT
Organism: Acidaminococcus sp.; assembly: GCA_022482815.1. Classification (NCBI taxonomy): domain Bacteria; kingdom Bacillati; phylum Bacillota; class Negativicutes; order Acidaminococcales; family Acidaminococcaceae; genus Acidaminococcus; species Acidaminococcus sp. The sequence goes on along the minus strand of JAKVOM010000001.1, from coordinate 2,713,187 downwards.
TTCACAGGAAAGGGAGGCAGACTGCATTGAAACTGAGTTTGTTGTATTTCCTGATGCCGATGATTGAAGCACTGGATATTGAAGAACGAGCATTGACGGGTTCCACCGGCGGGCACGGGGAACGTGTCGCCTATCTGTCGTGCCTGATGGCAAAACCGCTCTTTCTGCCGCAGCCGGAACTCATGGATTTTGTGGAATGCGCGCTGCTTCATGACTGCGGCGCCGTGGAAAATCTGCGTAATCTGCGGGATGCCAAGGCCGATGGAAGGGAGTATTTCGAAATGCTTCCTGACGGACGCAAAATCAGCGGTGACCAGGTGCACGCACTTTTGGGCGAACGGATCATCCGGCAGCTGCCCTTTTATGGCGACGTGAAAGATATCCTGCTCATGTATCACGAATGTGCCGATGGCTCCGGGCCGTTGGGACTTACGGAACCAGAAATCAACTTCAAATCCCAGATTATTTTTCTGGTAGACCGCATGGATGTCTGGTACGATCTGCCGCACCTGAAAAAAGAAGAATTCCGGCCCATGATGGACCGCATGCATTCGCGGGCAAACCATGAATTCTCGGAGCGGGCCCTTGAGCTGATGGATGAGACGATTCATTGGAAAGACATCGAGCGCCTTCAGGAAGAACGTCCCGATGTACTGCTTAAAGAGATGCTGCCGGAAGATGAAGAGGAGTATTCTAAAGAACAGATTGAGGAGCTCACGCAGTTCTTTTGTTATATCGTCGATAATAAGTCTTCCTTTACGAAGGACCATTCCGCGGGCATCATGCACAAAGCCAGTGACATGGCGCAGTATTACGGCTGGGATGAGGATAAGCTCGAGCGTTTCACTCTTGCGGCGGCACTGCACGATTACGGCAAGCTGGCTGTACGCACCGCCGTATTGGAAAAGCCCGGAAAACTGACGGACAGCGAATTTGCGGAAATGAAGCTCCACGTGAAATGGACTTATCATATGCTGAACGGCATCCCTGGATTTGAAGATATTCGTGACTGGGCTTCGTTCCATCACGAAAAACTCGACGGCAGCGGGTACTGTCTCGGCCTGACGGGCAAAGATCTTACCTTTGAGGAGCGCCTGCTTGGGTGTATTAATATTTATCAGGCGCTGACGGAAAAGCGCCCCTATAAAGACGGATTCTCCCATCAAAAGACGATTTCCATCATGAAGGATATGGTGGAGGAAGGGAAGATTGATGGGGGTGTTGTGGAAGATTTGAATCGGTATTACGGATAATTACGTAGGAAAGGCACCTGCCTCACGATGCGCGCGAGACTTGTCGAACGCCAGCGTGAGGCAGGTGCCTTTAAAAATTCGTATTCAACTATATGCTCGTAATATACCCATTTTCCTGTAGTACAGCTAATGCTTTGTTGTACTGCTGTGCTTTGGTCAGGATATAGTCGGTGTTATAGGTGGAAATAGCGAAGATTCCGATTTTGTGCTCGGCAAGGAGCGTGGAAATTTTGGATAGAATTCCAATGAGTGAAAAGTCCAGCGTGCCCTCAATGCGGAAGGCTTTCCAGCCGTCGTCCCGCGCTGTTGTATTTTTTGGGACGTCGGTAGTCAGGCAGACCAAAGAATTTTCTTCGTCCGTTTTACCGATGAAGCAATAGGTAGAAGCAAAATTTACTTCGGAATAATCCCTGACTTTGCAGACCGAGAAGTCATAAGGAATGGATTGAATTTTCATCGTATCGTTCTTTCTTTTAAATTCTTGAGCTGGCAAACGAAGCGAAGCAGCACAGTGCAATATCCACGCACCAAATCGCCACGTAGCTGCCTGTCAGATTGACACAGACGCCGCCAAGGGACGCACTGAGGAACGCACCCACCTGATGGCACAGGAAGAGCACGCCGATGAGCGTAGCTGTCTGGGCAAGCGGGAAATGCTCGTTCACGACACCCGACGTAGGCGGTACAGAAGCTCCGCCCGTCAGTCCAAGTCCGACGCTGAAGAGACAGGCCGTGGCAAATGTCTTGGGCAGAAGGAACAGATACAGGGCGACCCATACGGCACGGAAGCCGTAGTAGAAGGCCAGCAGCTTTCCTTTATGCACCTTAGTGGAGAGATATCCCGCAATCAGGGAACCCAGTACCGTGGCAATGCCGTAGAAGCCATAGGCCCGCGCGGCCATGGCTCTTGCGATGCCGTAGGATACAAATTGGGAGTACAGGTGAGCTTCAATAATCACCATGTGGAATCCGCAGGTGGAAAATCCGCAGACCAGGCACCGGAAGGGGTGACTGGCAAAAGCGGAACGGAAAATTTCCCGGGCAGAAAGCGAAGCCCCGGCCTGTTCTTTAGCTGCCGGCGCGTCTTCACCTGTATACTTGCGATTCGTCAGGTAAAAAATTACGGGGAGGAGCAGCGCTGCAGGAAGGCTCAGACGCATGGCTGCTTCCGGAAGCCCTCCCCCTGCAACAGCACCTTCAATCACAGGCGACAGGATGGTAGAACCAAGACCGGCCGCCGCATTGATGAAACCGGAAATCATGGCCCCGTTTTTAGGCCCTACGGCAGAAACAACAGCCGCCAGGATAATCCCAAACGAAATGGCTCCGGCCCCGGACCCGATGAGGAGCCCGACGGCCACGATGAGTCCCGCCATGGAATGTATGAAAGGAAGGGAGGCTAACCCCGCCAGATACAGGCAGACACCCAGGAAAAGCACAAAACGATTGGAGCGGCGCGCCGCAATGAGCCCGAAGAGAGGCTGGAAGGCACCGAAAGATAACTGCATGACGGCGATGGCAAAGCTGACTTCCTGGTAGGAAAGTCCGGTAGCCTCCATGAGCGGTTTCAGAAGGATTCCGATATCGCAGCGGATGCCGCCGCTGATTCCGTAGAGGAGTACGGCAGCAAGACCGCACAAGAAAAAGGTGACGGGTGTAATCCGTTTTGTTTCAGCAGTCATTGGTCATTCTCCTTTCTTTGTATCAGCAGCTTTTTACGCGGCCGTCAGGCAGGGCGGAAAGCAAATCAGCAAACTTTCTGGAAAGCAATTTTCGTGCTGTTGTCAAACCAGATGGTTCCGGTATATTGGTAACCCATTTTATCGATAATATGGCGCATGATATGGTTGTCTTCGTCCGTATCGACGCGGATATTATGGATGCCCTGGGACAGCGCGAAATCTTCGCAGGCTTCGAACATCTTCTGGGCCAGACCCTTGCCTCTGACACTGTTGTCGACGGCCATGCGGTGGATGACGATATAAGGATCACTGTTCAGCCAGCTGCCCTTCAACGTATCATATGCTTCTTCACCACGGGAATCGATGCCGGCGTAGCCGATGATTTTTCCTTCGTCCTTCAGGACATAGCCGATTCCGTCGTTCAGGTCTTTTTCAATATCGCTCATGGCCGGATAACCGGTCTGCCACTGATCAACCCCCTGGCCTTTGAGGAAAGCTTTTGCCTGGTTGATGATGTCCATAATTCTTTCCGCATCTTTCTTCGTTGCCTTTACAAGTTCCATTTCTAATCCTCCTTAATGATTTTCCAGCCAGTCCGACTGGACATTGCGCTGCAATTTTCTGATGAGCTGCAGCAACTGATTGATTTCGTCAGTTGTAAATCCGTTGAGCCCGACAGCAATCTGCCGGTTTTCTTCCTGAATCAGTTCTTCGTACAATCCGTTACCCTTGTCCGTGGGGGACAGGTGCCAGACCCGTTTGTCTTTTTCGTCCCGGGAGCGGCGGACCAGCCCTGCTTCTTCCAGCTTCTTGACGGCCTTGGCGGTTGTACCTTTATCTACATTGCATTCAGCTGTGAGATCCGTCTGGCGGATGCTCGGCGATTCATGGATGCGGGTCAGAAAAATGAACTGACCTCGCTGCAGACCGTACGTTCGGAACTTCATGGCCATGACCGACTGGACGCAGCGGCAGAGAGAACCGATATTCCGCAAAAGGTCATTGGTAACTTTCATGCTGCCTCCTCTTTTACTATTTAGTTGAACTTTCAACTAAATGCAGTATACAGCAGGGAGATGGGATTGTCAATAGAGTCTGTAAAAATTTTTAGAATAACGCTGTGGCGCTTCGCGCAAAGGGAAAGCTATCCTCCGTCACTTCGTGACCCATCCTCCTTCCGACTGCGTGGAAGGAGATTGTAGAAGATAGCCAAACCTTCGGTTTGACTGAATTAAAGCTGGGAAGCTGTGGCCGCCATAGGCGGCGGGCCTTCGGCAGAGAGGTATAAATAAAAAAGCGCCTTTGGCATATGGCATTTGGCCTGGTGCGTGTAAAGCAATGACGTCATAAAACTTCGAAGGTAAAAGAAGCTGTCTTCCACCGCAAGGCGGTTCCTCCTTCTTTTGATTTCACGAAGTGAAATGAAAGAAGGCCTTTTTGTAGCAAGGCTGCGCTCCTTGCACGAATAGAATAATAAGGGCCATCATCCACCGCAGGAAGCACTGACGGTAGTCAGGGCTGACAAGTGCGGGGGGAAGATAGCTTCTTTTATTTATTCAATTTTCACAGAAGATTTGCTGCAAGACAGCCGCAGGGACGCGAAGAACCGAGTTGGGGCTACGAGGGCGTACAAAAGAGGTACGTTGAGTGGTCACAACTCGGTTCGACAAAGTCCATGCGGTTGGATTCTGCAAATCGCTCTGTGAAATTCCCTATAAAAAGCTCTGCCTCCTGATGCGCGTGAGACTTGTCGAACGCCAGAGGGAGGCAGGTGCCTTTAAACTGTACTAACTTAATTTGTATTACATTACCCCAGCACTATCAGTAGTACGGATGTATTTTGCAGGAATCGGGTGTTCGAGTTTGTATATGATTGTCATAGGTTGGGAACCGGACCAGCTGACGATCTGCGCTTTTCCCAAAAAGGTGAAACTCATAGCCACATCGTGTAAACCCTTCTTACGTTCGCGGACAAAGAACAGGACGATATTGCCGTTTTCCCGCTGGTGGATATAGCGCTGTCCTGTCGTGGAAGCTGGTGTCGTGAGGTTTTGTGACTGCCAGTGAAAGAGCGTTTCACTCATGGAGTAATCTTCGTAAAGCGTTGTATCGGAAAATTCTTTTTCCGATTTATTCAGCGTGACGAGGAATACATCTGTTGGCTTTGTAACGGTATTACTTTTTCCAGGGTCCAGGTACTTGACGCCTTCCCGCACGCTGCTTGGCTTATCGACCCCCAGTGCCGCAAAAATCTGGTCGCGGGAATAATGGCAGTAGACTTCCAGGGCGCAGGGATAAGGCAGATTTGCCATTTCCGGGAGTACAGAGAAGCTATCATACTGAATGGAAAGCACTTCTTTGAGTTCTTTCGTAAAAGGACTGTCACTCGGGAAGCGGGCCAGCGTTTCCCCAAAACCTTCTCCGTCACTCCCCAAAAGCGTAAACTGCCACATCCGGGCATACTGTTTTTCGACGTCTGAAAGGGAAGAAGGCGGCGTATCAAAGCTCTTCATCAGGAAGGTCAGCCATTTCGGTGAGTCAATGGAAAGAATCCGCGGAAATGCCTTTGTGAGCTTTTCTTCTGTATCATCAGGCGGCACGGATGGCAGCACGCCGGCTTCCATGCAGAGGCGGGTGAAGGAACGTGTCTTGTCATAGAACACGTTCAGATCGATTCCGGCTGCTTTCATAAATTCCATAATCGTGGGAACGCGTCCTGCTGCTTCATAAAGCTCCTGAATCAGTTCCTTGTAGTAGTCATTCCGGCGCAGACGGGCCTTGATGTTATCCAGTACCCGTTTCTGTGCAATTTCTTCGAGCTGGATGGAGCACCCTTTGGGCACGTGGGGAAAACCATGTTCGATTTCCTTTTTGATCTTGCCATTTTGACGGCCGCCGAGCAGCGCTTCAAAACGAGCGGCAAAGTTATATTTCCGATTCGCCTGGGCTACAAAATCCAGAACGGTCAGGCAGTCCTTGTGCGGTGCCAGACGAAGTCCGCGCCCCAGCTGCTGCAGGAAGATGGTCAGACTGTTCGTCGGACGCAGGAAGAGAACTGTATTAATGGAAGGGATATCGATGCCTTCATTAAAGAGGTCGACGACGAAGAGAAACTTGATTTTTCCCGTTTCCAGGTCAGTTCTGGCTTGTTTTCTCGTTTCATCCGAATCTTTGCCCGTTAAGGCAGCGGAAGGAAGATCGTGATCGTTGAAATACCTCGCCATAAAATGGGCATGGTCAATGGAAACGCAGAAACCGAGTCCCTTGATGTCTCGATTGTCTGCCGTATATCGATCCACAGCCGCTCTGATGGCCCTAGCTCGTTTCATGGCCGGCGCACTATCGAGCGCAAAGAGGTGGTTCAGCTCACTCAGGTCATACTGACCATTCGTCCATTTGATGTGGGTCAGGTCTACTGTATCGGCGACTCCAAAATAATGGAACGGGCAGAGCAGGCGGCGCTCAATGGCGTCGGACAGGCGAATCTCGGCGGCAATGTGCCCGTCAAAATAGGACAATATATTCTTGCCGTCCATGCGTTCCGGTGTAGCCGTGAGCCCCAGGAGAATCTTCGGTTTGAAATAACTAAGCAGATTCTGGTAGGACTTTGCAGCGGCGTGATGGAATTCATCGACGATAATCATGTCATAGTAATCCGGCGTCATGTGTTCCCATAGCCGGGTACTTTCCAGGGATTGGATAGACATGAAGAGGTGGGACAATTCGTCCGTCTTATTACGGCCGACATACAGCTTGCCAAAATTCGGATCCCTCATAACCTGGCGGAAGCAGGAGAGCGCCTGTTCCAGAATTTCCTCGCGGTGGGCGACAAAGAGCAGGCGTGCACCCTTTTTACGGCTGCGGGTGAAACGGCGGTAATCAAAGGCGGCAATGGCAGTTTTGCCGGTACCCGTAGCGGCAACAATCAGATTATGGTAATGATGGCGCTCCTTCCGTTCGACCTGCAGTGCGTCGAGGATGATTTGCTGGTAAGGGTAGGGACGGATTTCAAAGGTGTAGGAAGCCGCACTTTTCCTTTCACCGGGGTGGCGCTCTGCATCTATGGCCTGCTGCAGTTCATCGGCATCCTTGTTCGCATCAAATAACTTAAACTCGGCAGAATTCCAGTACGATTCAAAAGTGGCGTCCATCTTTTTCATGATGTCCGGCATATCCCGCTCGGTAATCTTCATGTTCCATTCAAGGCCATCGGCAATGGCCGCGTGGGAGAGATTGGAAGACCCGATGTAGGCCGTCGAAAAATGACTTTCGCGGTGGAAGATGTACGACTTGGCATGGAGCCGCGTTTCCTTGACGTTATAGGAAATCTTGACTTCGGTATTGGGCAGGTTAGCCAATTCTTCGATGGCCTTTGGATCTGTCGCACCCATGTAAGTCGTCGTGAGGATGCGCATCTTTCCGCCATTATTGGTAAAACGAATGAGCTCCGGGCGAATCATGGAGAAACCGGAGAATTTAATGAAGGAAACCAGAAAATCAATGCGGTCGGAAGAGGCGATTTCGCGCCGCAGTTCGGAAACAAGAGAAATATCTTTCTGGCTGTTGGTAAAGAGAAAGGAGCGGGAGAGGGACGTCTCGGGGCGAGGAAGTGGTGTATCTTTTAAACGGTTCATTTTTTGCGTGAGCTGGGTCAGCAAAAAATCGGCCTGCTTGATTTCATGGCCCTTGCCAAGCTCCTTGATCTTATTTGCTAAGAGGCGGATGACTTCATTCGTAAGTGTTAGTTCGCTCGTGAGGAGCTCCCCGTTGTTATCCTCTTTTTCACTGTCAGCAATCGTCTTCAGACAGCGCTGTACAATCTCTTTGACATAGGAAGCAAGATAATTGACGGCATCCTGCGGATCCAGGGTCTGCATGCGGGCCGAGATTTCGCCGCTTTGGATCGCTTCGTCCAGGATTTTGCCAAATTCCTCGGAAATAATTTTTTCATAAATACCGCTGGGCAGCGTGCGCGTGTTCAAAGTTTTCCCTCCTTATACTAACGAGATCAGTATAGCATCTTTTCGCATGAGATGGGAGATCCGCGCGCGGGAAGCAGTTTCTTTGGGTATAAAAAGGAACATAAAAAAGCAGACCCTTACGTTCTCTCACAGGAGAAACGAAAGGGTCTGTTTTTACAAGCTTGTGACGCCGCTGATTCGGGTTGGGGCCTCACGGGACTCCGCGAAAGTGCGGCCGGCAAGTTTGTTATAGCCCAAGGGCTTTCTCAGCGGATTCCGGAAGATCCGGAGCGTCCGCGTTGAACCATTTTTTGTAGATCTTTGCATAGGTGCCGTCTTTTTTCATATCGGCAATGGCCTTATTGACCTTTTGCTGCAGGTCTTTGTCGTCTTTGTTCAGGACGAAGCCCAGCAGTTCGGATTTGGAATCGGGGATAGGAATGATCCTGACCTTCCCTTTGCCTTTTCCTTCGATGGTGGAGAAGTATTCGCCAACGGGCTTATCGACGATGGCCGCCGGCGCGTTGCCGACCTGGACCTCGAGGAGCGCCGTGGCGCTGTTATCGAATTGTTTGACGTTGATGCCATGGGATTGTGCGTACTTGGCACCGGTCGTACCGACCATGACGGCTACGGTCTGTCCCTTGAGATCAGCGACCGATTTTACGGTGCTTTCTGTAGGAACGACGATAGCCAGTTTGGATTCGTAGAACGGAGCGGCGAAGCAGACCTTCTTGGCCCGTTCCTTCGTCATCGTCATGCCGGTTGCGGCAATATCGACGGATTTGGACTGGATGGCAGGGATGATACCGTTAAAGGGAATGTTTTCCATTTGCGGCTTCATGTTGAGGCGCTTGGCGACTTCGCGGATCATGTCGATTTCCATGCCCTTGTAGTCACTTTCGCTGCCGTTTGCATCCTTGTCCTTGAATTCGAAGGGAACATATGTTGCGTTCGTGGCGATGCGGAGCACTTTAGCTTCGTCCGGTTTAGCAGTTTCTTTTTTATTGGTATCAGATCCGCAGGCGGTAAAGGCGGCTGCCATGCACAGCGCTGTGAGGCCTGCCAGAATCCTGGTCTTCAGTTTCATGAATAGTGCCTTCCATCTGTTTCTTTAGGATATGAATGATTATACTCTGTGATGTATAAATAGTCAATAGGGAGAGTAAAAAATATGGCGGTTTATAGCGCGTACAGTCGTATCAAGAGTTTGTATCCTCCGTTTCAGCGAAAGATGCCTCTTGGCGCCGGTTACGGCACTCACATAATCTAAAAGTAAAATTATTCATTAAACCAGGCATAAAAAAAGAGCCTTATATACTCAGTAGGCTCTTTTTCCGTATATGGGGTGAACCGCAGGTTTCAGCGTCAGGCGCTTAGCCAGCTCCACGGCTTCTTTGAGGTGCAGGTCGGTTTTGTTTCCCTTATCCTCGTAGATGCACATGGGATTGTCGACGCCGATTTCGCTGCCGGGCATGTAGATGTACTGCTCATTGTCCGGATCGCCCAGGATGATTCCGGCCTTGAGTTGTTCTGCAATGACGACTGACATGCATCTGCCCCTCCTTTGGATAGTTTGAGATTATTGTAACAGGTATATTTTTAAGAAGCAACTACAAGTCGGCGGACTGAAGAAATGAAAACAAAAGCGCTTTTAGATATTGCATTTGGCATTTAGTCAGAACTGCAGCATCTGCTCATAACACCTTAAAGTTAAAGAAATCTATTTTCTACTGACTGCTAATTGATTCGCAGAATGTGGCATAAGTGGTAACTTTCTTGCTATCGACTGTATTAAACTGCTATAATAAAGAGCGTTCAGAACGGTAGAATGGAGAGCGTTTATTATGGCAAATAAGGTGTATGAGAGTATAGATGTAGGACGGGCGGCACTCCGTATGGCACTATCCGCAACGCGGGAGGAAGAAGACCGCCTGAAGGATGCTTTTGCTGCCGAAGGATTCCGTACAGCAGCCGTGAACTTTGGCGGAGAATTTCTTCCGTCCGTGACGAAAATTGTAGAAAGAGCTATGGTGGCGGCAGAACGGCAGCACATCGTAACGGATTCCCACGTCGGGGCCGGTACGGTGGCAGGCGCCGCGCATGAAGCGCTGGCCCAGGTCATGACGAAGGCTTCCGGATTCAATGTGGGCGGCAAGATTGGCATTGCCCGCTATGGGGAGCATGTATGTGTAGCTGTGTTTATGAGCGTCGGCGTATTAAACTTAAATGAGTTAGCTGTGGGTATGGGGCACAGGACGTTGGCAGCGGAAGACTGAGCTTATTAAAGGCACCTCAGATAATCTGGTGCTCGGCTTGCCTCGCACGCATCTTATCTGAGAGCTTTTTTAAGGAATTTCACAGAGCGATTTGCAGAATCCAGCCACATCTGCTTTGTCAGACCGAATTATGACCTCTCGACGTACGTAGTTTGTACGACTTCGCGGCCCTAATTCGGTCTTTCGCGCATCTGTGGCTGTCTTGCAGCAAATCTTCTGTGAAAAAGGGAACTAAAAACGGCGCCGAAAATAAGTATTTTACTGAATTGAGAAGAGAGAATTTAACAATAACCATTCTTCTCTATTTTTCTAAGCACCTTTTATGCAGAATAAGGGGTTGACACCTTGCTGCAAATGAAAAATTAGTGTAAAAAAACATTGACACGCTATACGTAATATGGTAATATAATCAAGTCGCTGGGATGTCCAGTACGACATGGTGGCTGTGGTGAAGCGGTTAACACACCGGATTGTGGCTCCGGCACGCGTGAGTTCGATCCTCACCAGCCACCCCATTTTAATGGGGCATAGCCAAGTCGGTAAGGCACGGGACTTTGACTCCCGCATGCGTTGGTTCGAGTCCAGCTGCCCCAGCCAAGTTGATTCACTAGCTCAGTTGGTAGAGCACCTGACTTTTAATCAGGGTGTCCCGGGTTCAAATCCCGGGTGGATCACCATTTTCTACAGGTACGAACTTCCTGTTCTCGTGTTGAGAAAGGAAGTTCGTTTTTTTAGGTTCTTTGTCAAATGTTGGGGTGCCCCACAACTAAATCGCCTTTTAGGAACTCGGCAAGGCATTTGCCGAGTTCCTTTTTTGCCAATTCACATAGAGAATCCGGTTCCTAAATCTGTTGAAATCACGCATTCCAAATGCAACTCTCTTAACCGTCTTAATCAGGTTGTTACAGCCTTCTGTGAATCCATTGGAGTATGGCTGGATAATTGCTTGAATAATTGCAGCCTCCCAATCTTTAAAAGATCTTAAAATCCCTTTAAAAGCATCTAAGTTGTAGCCCATTACCATAGCTAACCATTTGTTTAGCTCCCGCTTCGCAGCCAATTCAGTCTTCTGCCTCAATACTTTGTGAAATGCTTCTTTGAGTATATATGCACGCCTCAGTTCATCAGATTGAGAGAGGATGCAGCGCAGCTTTACCAGCTCTTCTCCACTTAGTGTTGTTCCCCTCTTTTGGAGAATCCTCTTATTATGTTTCAAATAAGGTGAGGTCTTTGGAAACGTATTTTGAATGTCTTTCCTTACTCTTTCCATAGCCCAGAGAACAAGTCGCTGTACATGGAATCTATCGGCTATCAGTGTGGCATTCGGGAACATTGTTTTATAGACAGAACGAAAAAGGGCAGACATGTCCATTACAACATAGCGAACCCTTCTTCGCTCCGCTTTAGGATAGCGAAGAAAATAACGTATAATCCAGTCTGCATCACGTCTTGGCAGAATGTCGATGAGCTCATTGTGTTCTACGTCTGTAATGCTGACCTGATACTTTTGTCCATGAGCATTGCCCCGGAATTCATCCATGGCCAGGACTTGGGGAAGGTGTTGGGGATGAGGGAAATGAAGGCGGTCAAAGTAACGTATGACCGTTGTAGTAGATGTGTGGAAGTCAGCCGCTATATCTGTGAAGCTGCGCTTTTGAAAACACGACACCATAATCTGCATCTGCAGATCTTTTGATTTGCGTTGATAACGCTGCAGGAACGGGACGGTTTCAAAGAATGTACGACCGCAGCAAGGGCAAACGTATCTTCTTTTATGTAATCGGACAAAAGCCTGTTGGTGCAAAATGGATCCGATAGCAATCCTTTGCCAACGGTAATCCTTGATTCTATCGGTCTTCGCATGACAATTAGGGCATTGGACAACAGCTCGATTCAGTTCCATAATAAATTCAATTTGTTGCTCACTGTGGATGCATTTTTTTATTACGTTACCTTTGACATTCAAGGAATTTGCTATATAATCAAATGTGGACATAGGCCATCTTCCTTTCATTTAGGTTTGGCGATTTAATTGTAAGAGTGGATGCCGTCTATGTCCACTTTTTTATGCAAAAATGGGGTGAGGAAAGAATATTTCCTCACCCCAACATTTATTATAGAACCTTTTTTTATGCCTGCACCTGTATAAATTAACTATATAGTCAATCGGCAGTTCACAAGCAGAAAATTCGAACCTTGTTCATTGCTTGAATCCCCAGGGTGCAAGCGATATAATAAACTTCACAATGGCAGAGGAGGATAGCGACCGTGAAAAGATCTCATGCTGTATGGATGGCAGCGGGCCTGTGTACGCTCCTGGCCGCAGCAGCGGCTTGCACTAAAAAAGGGATAATTCAAATTGAGCAGGGAGACGGAGGGGACTCCGAATTAACTCAGAAACAGCCTATGTTTGTATTTCATTCAAAGGTAAAGGGACATATGGCGATGGATGTGACCCTTAAGGTCATGAAACCGTTTTGACAGAGTGAACCTCACGTAAGAGAGCGGAATCGCATGAACGCCGAGAATGACGTAATGCGGTTCCTTTATTTTTTTAGCAGATCGTCTCACGGGCAGTGCTGAGTGGAATCTTTTCTCCCCCTGTGCTATGATGAATTCGAATTGCTTCAGATTGTTGCCTTGAAAGGAGAGACATAAGATGCAAATTAAGAAAATCGGGATTGCCGGAGCCGGAACCATGGGCTATTCCATGGCGGATATCTTTGCTTCCTATGGATATGAGGTTACGCTTTGGAACCACCGCGTTCCCACCCTCGAACGGGCAAAGACTCTTATCAGTGAAAGCAGCCGCGATAAGATTTGCTATACGACGGATATGAAGGAACTCGCTTCCCGGGACATCGTTATCGAGAATCTGACGGAAGATATAAAGATTAAGCAGGGATTTTATGAGTCTCTCTGCAAAATCGTCAGCGATAACACCATTATTGCGACCAATACATCAGGCCTTTCCATCAACGGCCTGGCAAAATTCGTGACCCATCCGGAGCGCTTCCTGGGCATGCACTGGTTTAATCCGCCGACGCTGATTCTCCTTATTGAAATCATCAAAAACGATAAGACCCTCCAGAGTGTTGCCGAAACGGTAAAGGAACTGGGACAGTCCATCGGGAAGAAACCCGTCATTGTCAACAAAGACGTCCTCGGTTTTGCCGCCAACCGGCTGCAGCTTGCTGTAATCCGTGAAGCTCTTTCTCTCGTGGAAAAAGGCGTCGTGTCGGCTGAAGATATAGATGCTGTCATGAAGTATGGCCTTGCTTTCCGCTGGGCCTGCATCGGCCCGCTCGAGACCATGGACTTTGGCGGCCTGGATACATTCTATCACGTGGCAAGCTACCTCATGGAAGATTTGGATGATCGCCATACCGTCCCGGTGCTTCTGAAGGAACATTACGAAAAAGGAGAACTGGGCGTCAAGACAAAGAAAGGCTTCTACGATTATTCCAACGGGAAGGATGTTGAGGCTACCAGAGCACGTGACGAAAAATTACGTAAAGTGTTTAACGCACTGTATAAAAAATAAAAGGCGCTTTTGGCATATGGCATCTAGCTTTTAGCCTTGCATGCGTAAAAGTAGTGGGTGGTTAGTGTGCAGCGGCTGGTACAATCGTACGAGCCGCTAGTTTGGCTAGATTCTGATAGAATTTGCTGCTGGTACTTAGCTTTTCACATAGTGACCGGCTACTTTTTGGCTTTGCCTTAACTATTGAAATACTAATAATAGCAAGAGCTGTGAAGAAGTACGTAATAGAACTTCTCCACAGCTCTTATTTTATGGAAAGAAACGGGCAATGAGTAAAAAGCTTCTTTTACACTCCCCATGACGTCACTACTTTGCGCGCACCGGGCTAAATGCCATATGCCAAAAGCCAAAGGCGCTTTTTTGTTTTCTTTTATTCATACAGCCGCCTCTGGCGGCCACAGCGTTTTTTTGCGCGAAGCGCCATAGCTTTTATTTCAGCTTTTTAATGAAAGCTTCTCTTGTGCATCTCAACAAGACTTTCCACTAATTCCTTCACTTCCTCCCGCTTATCCTCCTTATGCGTGCACAGCACGCAGGGGATGGTTTCCGTGCAGTCGAAGGGCGTCCAGCAAAAGTCGTCCGTGTGTTCGTGGAGGAACCCCGGGGCGAGGACAATAGCCCGTTTGCTCGCCACATAGGTCAGGGACATATCATGGCTTTCACTGTTGAAATGGGAGCATTCCACGTGGGTAACAACTCTCTTTTGAACGGCCCGCAGGGGTTCCGGACTGGGACCACCGACCATGAGCGTCCTGCCGGCAAGGTCGTTTTCATGGATGAGATCCTTTCCTGCCAGGGAATCATCCGTGCGCGTAACCAGGTAAATTTTGCTGGAAAAGAGGGGATGGACATTAATGTCCGGGATTTGGCGGACATTTTCGTAGAGGTCGAAGATAATATCATATTCCCCTTTGAGAAACCGCGTCAGACCATTGTGCCAGTCAAAGCCCGGGGTCACAGAAGTGTGGGGATGGGCGGCCTCAAAGGCTTCGATGACCCGGGGCAGGAGGGGCAGGGCACTGCGGATAGGCTCTACGATGCGGATGTCCTGGGTATACTTACGGGACACATTTTGTCCTTGTTCCACGGCAATCTTGAGATCCGTCAGAACGTTTCGGACGGTCGTGACAAACTGTTCCCCCGCCGGCGTCAGGGTGATTCCTCGGAAAGAACGGTCGAAGATTCTGAAGCCGATTTCTTTTTCGACCAGTTTGATTTGATAAGTGAGGGTAGGCTGCGAGATGTAGAGAGCTTCTGCGGCCCGGTTGAAATTCCTGGTTTCCATGATGGCGAGGATATATTCCATTTGTTTCGTATTCATAACTGACCTCCAAACTATCCGAACTTACGGAACTATGATTTAAAAATTAAATTAAAATCATATATTTTCAATTTGAAAAATAAAATATCCGCCTTTATACTAACATTAACGAAGCGAGGATGCAACTTCAGTGAAACTGGTTTAGATAAGAAAAGGAGGCTCCGTCCATGAGCGTTTTTGAAGATTTGAGAAATGGAAAACATTATGATATCAGAAATCCGGAATATCTTGCTGAGGCTGGTAAAGAATTTGGCCGCTGTGCCAAGGTCTGCCATGAAATCCGTCAACTGGATCCCGGCAAGACCGATAAAATCAAGGCCTTGGAAAAGGAACTGTTTGCGGGCCGTATGCCTGATGATTCTTATCTGATTCCGCCTTTTGATATCGACTGCGGCTGCCGAGTGAATATCGGGCACAACGTCCTTAGCAATCACCATCTTACTATCATGTCCGTAGGCACGGTGACCATCGAGGACGGCGTCATGATGGGTCCCGGCGTAGGACTTTTTACCGTCAATCATGAGCCGAGAAATATCCGCACCATTATGACAAAGGAAATCCATATCAAGAAAAATGCCTGGATTGGGGCTCGTGTGAGCATCCTGCCAGGAGTCACCATCGGTGAAGGCGCCATCATCGGAACCGGTTCCGTCGTGACGAAAGATATCCCTGATTATTGCGTGGCCGTTGGTAATCCGGCGCACGTGGTCAAAAAGATTTAGGAGGCCGTGATGAACAAGACTTTAGTCATTTATTATTCCCGCAAGGGAGAAAACTATGTGAGAGGCTCCATCAAGAATCTGGTAAAGGGAAACACGGAAGCTGTCGTGGAGAAAATTGCTCAGCTTATGCCCGTCGATCTTTTTGAAGTCGAAACAGAAAAGCCTTATGCCGCCGATTACAATGCATGCACGGAAGAAGCAAGAAGCGAACTGAGTGAGAACGCCCGGCCGCACCTTAAGAAAATGCTCGAAAGCGCGGACGAGTACCAAAATATCATCGTTGCGGGACCGTGTTGGTGGGGTACGTATCCCATGGCCATCTTTACGCAGCTCGATGCCTTGGATCTTGCCGGAAAGAATCTTTTTCCTGTCATGACGCACGAAGGATCCGGACTTGGGCATGCAGCAAATGATCTTCGTAAGCTTTATCCGCAGGCCAATGTCGGTGAGGGCCTTGCTATCCGCGGGGCCGATGTAGGCGCTTCCCAAAAGACCATCGAAGCGTGGGTAAAGAGAAATTTCTAAGGAGGAAATACGATGAAAGATGTACTGCTTGTTATGGGTGCCGGTAAAATCAGTGTCGCCTGTGCCCGGAGTGTCGGCTACAATAAAAAAATTGTCATGGGAGACCGCAGCCTTGCTCATGCCCGCGAGGCGGCGAAACTGTTGACGGAAGCGGGGTTTGATGTGGAAGCTGTGGAAGCAGACCTTTCGAGGCGTGAGTCCATAAAAAACTTTATCCAAAAGGCGCAGCAATTCGGACCCATCAAGATGCTCATCAACGGGGCCGGTGTATCTCCCAGCCAGGCTTCTATTGAAAGTATCCTTAAAGTCGACCTCTACGGGACGGCTGTCCTGCTCGAAGAAGTCGGTAAAGTGATTACACCGGGCGGCAGCGGAATTACCATCAGCAGCCAGTCCGGCTGGCGTATGCCGCAACTGACGCCGGAAGAAGACAGAGCCCTTGCTACGGCGGATACGGAATCGCTCCTTGCGCTTCCTTTCCTTCAAAAAGATCAGATTAAGGATACGCTCCATGCGTACCAGCTGGCCAAGCGCTGCAATGAAAAACGCGTCATGGGAGAAGCCGTGAAGTGGGGAGCCCGCGGGGCACGCATCAATGCCATTGCGCCGGGCATCATTGTGACGCCGCTGGCACTCGATGAATTCAATGGTCCGCGCGGTGATTTTTATAAAAATATGTTCAAGAAATGTCCGGCAGGACGGCCGGGGACGGCTGATGAAATCGCACAGCTGGCGGCCTTTGTCCTCAGTGACCGGGCGTCCTTCATGACAGGCTCGGCCCTTCTGATGGACGGCGGCGCAACGGCCAGCTATTTTTACGGGCCTTTGCAGCCGGGGAAATAATGAGCTGAGTGCCGTTCATAAAAAGAAAAGTAAAAATTGTGTTATTCGGGCATACGTTCCTGAATGGGGTGTATGCTTTATTTCTTTTACACCCTCTACGACGTCACTGTTTTCCGCACCCCAGGTTCAATGTCAGAAGCCAAAGGCGCTTTTTATTTTCTTTTATTTTTGCGCTCTGCCGAAGGCTCGCCGCCTCTGGCGGCCACAGCTTTCTTTTTGTGCGAAGCGCCATAGCTTCGACCCCACCTTTTTCTTATTGTTAACCCCTTGCTTTACCAAGTATTTTCAAATATAAGTTATCATTATTTTGCTACTCTAAAATAATAATTAATGTTATAATATACCGTAATAAAGGGATAAATTATTTGGGAAATTGAAATACATATCGAGCACGGATCAGCGGCTGATGAAGAGGAGTGGGTACCCGCGTCCGGCGGCGATTGGAGACACTGCCAATAGACGCGGGTACCCAATCTGTGCATTTTCCTCTGGAGTTCGAAGGAGGGCATTATGAGATATTGGGTAAATCGAGGAACCCAAAAGGCAATATTACTGGCTGTCATTTGCATGGGTACAATTCCTCTTCATGAAACGACGGTTTATGCGGCATTGCGCTCGGACGGGGGCCTGACTTATACGACGAGTACGGATAGTTCGGAGACGACGACGTACACGTTCAGTAGCGGTACAAGCACCGGCCGGGTTGTGGCCCAATCAGGGGATCAACTGGTGTTTTCCAGTGTGACGCTCAGCACAACTTCTAATACTTCGGTTTATATTCTGACATCTTCCACTGATACGCCGGCTGTTCTGAACAGCTCAATTAAGTTAACTGATTCAACCGCCAATGGAAGGGTTTATGGTGCTTATGCGGATTCAGGCAACGCGACGGGAAACAGTGTCACCGCTACAAGCTCTACCTTGAATAGCAGTGTGATGGGTGGCTATGCAGCTACTTCGGGGGATGTCTCAACAAATAGCGTTACCCTTAAAGATACCAGTGTGGCTGGAAGTGTCTATGGAGGAAATACGGAGAAAGGTGACGCGACGGGAAACACTGTTACCCTTACCGACTCCTATACCACCGATTCTACTACTTATACCGCCAGTAACTACGTCTACGGCGGTTACACGGAATCGGGTGATACCTCGGAAAACGTCGTCTATATTAACGGTTATGCAGTAACAAACAGCGTCGCCGGCGGCTATACAGATTTGGGAGATGCTACGAGCAACGTCGTTACCATTACCGGCGGTACTACTGTCGGACGTGCCGTTTATGGCGGCTATACAACGAGTGGCAGCGCAGATAGTAATACCGTCACTGTTGAAAACAGTTCTACCGTTACAGACGATGTCATCGGGGGGTATGCCGTGTCGGGTACGGCTTCAGGAAATACAACAACTATCACCGATGCAGCCATAAAAGGATCCATCTACGGCGGCGAGGCCAGCGGTGACGTTTCAAATAACGTAGTTACTATCACTTCTTCGACAGGTACAGGCGCAGTCTATGGAGGTCAATCGACAGATGGCAATGCGACTGGTAACAGTGTCACTCTCAATAGCGTTAATAGTACTACTGCTCTGGGAGAGAGTCTCTATGGCGGTTACGCACTGAACGGTACTGCTTCAAACAATGTTGTCACTGTCAAGAACTCTGAAGTAGCAGTAAGTGTTATTGGCGGATACGGAGGCAGCGCGTCGGATAATAAAGTTGAGATTACATCGTCTGAACTTACAGGCGATGTCTACGCCAGCTACTCCATATCGGGCAATGCCACAGGTGGCGTTGTCACCATCAGTGCTTCCAGTGTAACTGGAGAAAATAGCGTCTGGGGCGGTTATTCGTTGTCAGGCAATGCCACCGGAAACAGCATTTCCTTTACCAACGGGTCCAGCGTGGTGTACGCCGTTTTTGGCGGTTATACCCGGGATGGCGATGCAACGGGAAATACGGTTACCATGAGTGACTCGACTGCGGGGAGCTACGTTGCTGGTGGCTACACGGATGAGGGCACGGCCTCTGG
Organism: Acidaminococcus sp.; assembly: GCA_022482815.1. Lineage (NCBI taxonomy): Bacteria > Bacillati > Bacillota > Negativicutes > Acidaminococcales > Acidaminococcaceae > Acidaminococcus > Acidaminococcus sp. The sequence continues at coordinate 2,694,027 of JAKVOM010000001.1, read as the reverse complement.
TAACGTTGTGACTGTAAGTAGTTCTAGCATCGGCGATGGTGTCTATGGCGGCTACACGAGTGCAGGCGTAGCGTCGGGAAACAGCGTTACTCTTAACAACATTGACGATACCACTACTATCACCGTCGGCGATACTACCGCGACTGTCAGCATTGGCGACAGCGTCTATGGCGGTTACTCGGGAGACGGCACGGCCTCAGATAACAGTGTCACAATTAATGACTCTAAACTGTCAGTGACGGTCTATGGCGGCAGAGGCACAACCGGTGCGACGGGAAATGCTGTTGAACTCACAAATTCGACTGTTTCAGACCATACTGTCTATGGCAGCTATACGACAACATCGGGCGATGTTTCAGGTAGTGTGACCGCAACAGATTCTACCCTGGGAGGCAGTGTTTACGGCAGTTGTACACCATCGGGCAATGCCACTGACAGCAGTGTTACCATCGATAATACTAATGTGGCAAATCATGTCTACGGTGCCTATACGTCATCCGGAAACGCGACAGGAAGCAGTGTCACCATTAGCAACATTGATGGGTCCAGTACTACCATTGGTGATGATATCTACGGCGGCTATACAGAAGCGGGCACAGCCTCGGATAATAGTGTGACTTTGAATAATGCTACCCTGGGGGTAACAGTTTACGGTGGCATGGGTACGACAGGAGCGACGGGAAATAGCGTGACCGCCACGTCTTTGACCACTTCACAAACCGTCTATGGTAGTTATACGACGACTTCAGGTGATGTTTCAGGCAGTGTCAACGCGACTGGATCTACTCTCAACGATGGTGTTTACGGCAGCTATACGCCGTCCGGAAATGCCACAGGCAGCAGCGTTACTCTCAGTGGCACTACAGTGACAAATGCTGCCTACGGCGCTTATACAGGAAATGGCAGCGTATCGGGAAGCAGTATTTCTTTGACCGATGGTTCTACTGCCGACAATATTAGTATCTATGGTGGGTATACGGCTGCGGGTACCGCCAGCGGCAACAGCGCGAGCGTCGATAATTCCGAAGTAGACGGAACAACTTACGGCGGTTATACAGAGGATGGCGACGCGACAGAAAACAGCGTTACAATCAGCAATATTACAAACACTGATGGCTCCATCCTTAAGAACGATGTTTACGGCGGCTATACGGCAGTAGGCACTGCTTCGGATAACACTGTGGAAGTGAACAATGCTACCCTTGATGTAACGGTTTACGGCGGCATGGGTACGACAGGAGCGACGGGAAATAGCGTGACTGCCACATCTTTGACCACTTCAAAAACGGTCTATGGCAGCTATACCTCTTCAGGCGATGTTTCGGGCAGTGTCACCGCGACCGGCTCTACACTTAACAATGGCGTTTACGGCAGCTATACGCCGTCCGGAAATGCTTCAGACAGCACTGTCACCCTCAATAACACCACCGTGGAAAATGCTGCCTATGGCGCTTATACAGGGGATGGCAGCGTATCGGGAAGCAGTATTTCTTTGACCGATGGTTCTACTGCCAACGTTGATATTTACGGCGGCTACACGGCGGAGGGTACTGCCAGTAGCAGCAGCGCCAGTGTCAGTGCTTCTACTGTGAACGGTACTGTTTACGGCGGTATGGGTACGACCGGTGCTTCTAATAACGAAGCGGAAGTTACTTCTTCTACAGTAGCCGGTGACGTCTATGCCGGCTATACGACAACGGGTGATGCCTCGGATAGCGCGGTTACCATTACCTCTTCGACTGTGGACGGCGATACCTATGTGGGCTACTCGTCAGAAGGCGATGCTTCGGATAACACCCTTACGGTGACATCTTCGACGACGGGAGACCTGTACGGTGGTTATACCGTAACGGGCGACGCATCAAGTAACACGCTGACTATCAGCGCTTCTACAACGGGTGACGTGTACGGCGGCTATACGGATATGGGCGATGCCATCAGCAATACGGTGACCCTCGACGGGACCGTCGACGTGGGTGATCTTTACGGCGGTTATACGACCGGATCCGGCGACGTTGTAAGCGGCAACACGCTGAACGTGACGGGCCTGAACAGCAAGGCCAACTCCATCCAGAACTTTGACGCAATCAACTTCTACGTGCCTGCAGGTACCTCAAACGGTGATACCATGCTTACCGTATCAGGAACAACGACGATTCCTTCTACGGGACTTCTGGCGACGGCTTATGTAAACGGCTCTGTCGTACTGAACCCAGGTGAAGAAATTACGCTGCTTTCCGGTACCATCGATACGACGAACGGTGCTTTATCGACAGCCATGTCGGGCACGGTCTACCAGGGCGTTTCTACGGAAACAACGGCTGTGATCGAGACCCGTACGGAAAATGACTCCGGCGACTACATTAAACTGGTTATTCCGGAATCGGAAGAAACGACCTTGAACGAACAGACAAAATCCCTCGTTGAGACGCCGACTTATACGGCAGCCCTCGTCTCCAGCGGCGGTGATTTCCTCGTGGACAGTGCCCTCTGGAATGCCGCAAAGGCTGTGAAGGTGAGTTCTGACTGGACGTGGACACCGTTTGTGGCCGCAGCTTATAAGAATATGCGCTACAACACCGGCTCTCACGTCGAGAGCGACGGCTGGAACACCGTTCTCGGCATTGCGAGACGGTATGAAGATAAGTCAGGCTCGTTCCTCGTCGGACCATTCGTGGAATACGGCAACGGTGACTATGACAGCTACATTGACGGCGGCATCCATGCCAACGGCAATGCCCACTATATTGGCGGCGGTGTTTTCGCACAGAAGAACTTCAACAGCGGCTGGTATATCGACGGCAGTGTCCGCGGCGGCCGCGTAAGCGCCGACTACAATTCCAATGACCTCTTGATCGGTACTACGAGAGTCCACGAAGACTACGATTACCGCACGCCGTACTATGGATTCCATCTGGGCTTCGGCAAAGTGAACAAGTTTGGCGACAACGTTCGCCTTGATACGTATCTGCGTTACCTGTATAGCCATCAGGATAGTTTCGGTGCAAAGCTCGCTACAGGTGAACACTATGAATTCGATGACGTCGACAGCAGTAAGATTCGCATCGGCACGCGCTACATCCACGATGAAAAGGATCTCGGATCCTGGTACGTGGGGGCTGCTTATCAGTACGAATTCGATAACGAAAGCACTGCTCACTTTGGCGGCGGAGATACACCGAGCCCATCCGTCCAGGGCAGCAGCGGCATGATGGAACTCGGCTGGGAAGGCAAAGGCGGAAAGAATTTGATTTACGACCTGTCTTTGAGAGGATGGATTGGGAAGGAAGAGGGAGCTAGTGTTAGGGCACTGGTGAAGTGGACGTTCTGATGGAAAGTCAGCGCACAAATCGCGCTAATTTGATGAAATGCGACGACCCCATTGCTTAGAAAAAAAGTAATGGGGTCGTTTTTTCGCATAAGAGCCCATATCACGTTGGAGCATCGGCGTCGCCTGGGGACTTTCGCTCCTCGACAAGTCTCGTCGTCTCAAGCCTCCAGTTCACATTAAAGAAGCTTTTTTTAGCCTATGCCTCATTCGCGGCCATCTGCTGTGTCAGGCGGGTGCGTGACCTGTCGAGGTACTATTTGTGTACATCTTACAGGCCCCACACCCGCCTTCCTTGCATCTGACCACGTCTGAAACATAGTTAAAAAAAGCGGTTCTTCACGTTTTTTTCGGGAGTATACCTCTTACGGTCGGAATTGAGAGGTAGCGAATTAACGTGAAAAAGTACTCATCATCTCTGTATCCGTACGCTCTTCTTTTGGCCACTTTAATCTTGTTGTTGAAACCCTCAAGCTTCCCTGTGTTTATCGGGTACAGGGCATGGTTCACCAGACCGTCTATCCTTGGCAGCTTAATCTTAGCAAACCTAACCAGGGCCGGAATCCCGCTGCCTAGTGCAGCTTTAAACCAGCGCTTCCATCCTGCAAGAGCCTTGTCATAGTCCCTTAATTCATAGAGGGCTACCATCTCTTCCTTCATGGAATAACATATTGCCAGATCCTCGTGCTCTGCAAAGATGGCCTGCAACGCTTCTTTGTTCTTAGGATTCAGCCTATCTTCATTGGTGAGTAACGGCCAGCGGACTTTCTTCAATTTGTGGTAGCTCTTCTTTTCATTGAATATCTGCTCTTTCAAAGCCGGCTTGTCTTCATTGCTTGCGTCTTTTAATGCTTCTTGCATGTTTCTGGCTTTATCCCTATGCATTCTGGCCTCATCAAGTCTTACTACACCTAATACTTCCTTCCCGAATTGAGCCTGCATGTGGTAACGATCATACACGACCTTAGCTTGCGGCAGATGTTCTTGTACCAGCTTGTTGTAGGAAGCGTTCATATCCATGGCGACTGCCTTGACCTCTGTCAGCTTTGTCTGATCATATTCCTTGAAGAAATGCTCGAAGTCAGCTATCGCCCGACCTCTGCCGACCCAGAGAATATAACCTGTCGCTAAATCCATGACGCAAGTGGCATAAGTGTGTCCCTTATGGATAGCAAACTCATCGATGGCCAGAAAACGGGGCTTGTAAGAGGTCAGCTCCAATTCCATTTCATATTTATCGAGAGATTCATCCATGAGCTGTTTGTGGACATAGCGAATCGTGCTCCAGTGAATTCCTGACATCTTGGCAATTGCATTGGCAGGGATTCCATTACGAAGCAGCGTCTCAATCCAAAGGGAAGCCCTCATGGTAATGCGAGTCCCGGGATATTTAAAGGGAATAGGCTCAGTGATGGTTGCATGGCAGCAGGAGCAACGGAAGCGATGCCCTTCAAAGCGGATCATCCTGGTATGCTCAGGATACGCAGGAAAACTTTTCAAGTAGGTAGAAAATGGCTCGTAAGAATACATTTTCTGACCACATTTAGGACAACGGAAGTCGGTATATTTCTTTTCACTGCAAATAACAATCTCCTGGCTGTCATCAAAAGGGTCTTCCGGCATGAAGACATTGTAAAAGACATCTTGACATTCTGCATTATTTTGAATAGTGTAATTAGTAAAGGACATTTTCTCCTCCCAAGGTATGGTTTCGTCGCTTATATTTTGGAGGAGTTAATGTCCTTTTTCAATAGTCAAATGTCTTCTAGTCCACAAATTTCCGTGAAGAACCAAAAAAGCAAATGGAAAAAGATAAAAGAAGCTATCCCTCCACCGCACTCGTCAGCCCTTCCTATCATCAGCGCTGACTGCGGTTCTCCTTCCGAAGCCGCCATGAGTGGGGCGGCTTGGAAGAAGGATCCAACGCAGCAAACATCCTGTGTCGGTTTGCTCTAATGAAAATAAAAACAGCGGCTGTAAATTAAAGAGACCTTCTTCGACGTCGCTCAAGTTAAGCCAAACCGTAAGGTTTGGAATTCCTCTGCCACCTCCGTCCGTAGGAAGGAGGAGGGGCCACGAAGTGGCGGAGGATAGCTTTTTTTCTCGCCATCTATTCTTCTTATCGTTAATCTAATATTCCGTGAAATACTTTTCAATATAAATTATCATTATTTTCATACTATAAATTAATAATGAGTGTTATAATAAATACAAGAAAAAATTTACGGGGAATAAAATACAAATCTAAGCATAGATTAACGGCAAATGAAGAGGAGTGGGCACCCACGTCCGGCGCAAAGAAGATGCTGCCGAAGCGACGTGAACGCCGATCTGTGCAGGTTTTTCTGGAGTTGAAGGGAGGCTTTATGAAACGTTGGGTGAGTCATGCAGCCCAAAAGGCGATTTTGGTGGGTGTGATTTGTATGGGGACAATTCCTCTTTGTGCTTCGACAGGCTACGCAACCACAGTCATAGGTTATTCGGGCGACCAATTGTCTTATTCGAATACAACAATTTATGCTACGGATGGAATGTGGACTTCCATTGCTATTGAGCCTTCGACTACCGATTATCCTAATGTCCTGAATAGTTCTATCACCCTGGACAACGTTACCACTAGAGGCAACATGTTTGGCAGCTATGCGGATTCGATTGTAGGCGGCAGCGCGATAGGAAACAGTATTACCGCTACGAATTCCACCCTGTTCGGCAGAGTAATCTGCGGCTATGTATACGAATCCGTCACGAACGGTTCTGGTGTCGGCAACGCGACGAATAACAGTATTAGTCTTACAAATTCCAATGTGTCAGGAAATTACAACATCATTGGCGGTTATACGGTTGAGGGAGTCGCAGCAAATAACAGTATTATTATAAATAATTCCACTATTTCTGCCCGCAGAGCCTCTAATATTGATTCGGGTGTCTATGGTGGGAGAGCTATGTACGGAAGTGCTGAAAATAATACTGTCATCATCACCGATTCCACGGTGAATATCCCTGTTTACGGCGGTTATAAAGTGGTACAAGGGACCGCAACAGGAAACAATGTAACCGCCACAAATTCCACCTTGACCATGTTAGTGGTCGGCGGCTTTGGCGGTAATAATGGCGATGCTTTAGAAAACAGTGTCACCCTTACGAATTCCAATGCAACAGAAGACGTCTATGGCGCTTGGGCAATCGGTTGGGGGGACAGCGGGAATGCATCTGACAATACGGTTTCCGTGGTGGATAGTTCCACGGTAGACGGCAGCGTCTATGGTGGCTACGTATCGGGGACTGGGGACGCCACAAGTAACAGTGTAGTTATCAACGATTCCAGCATTGGTGAAAGTGTCTATGGCGGTTGGTCGAGAACAGGTGACGCATCAGATAACAGCGTAACTCTGACATCGTCTACTGTATCGGCAAATGCCTATGGCGGATACGTCAAAACAGAAGGGGATGCCACGGGTAACACGGTAACGCTGACATCCTCCTCCGTATCGGAAGGCATTTACGGCGGCTACACGGCGTCATCAGGTGATGCTTCAGACAATGTCGTCAGCCTCAGCAGTAACTCTGACGCTGTTTATGTTTATGGAGGCCGTGCTGTTACTGGGAATGCAGAGAATAACACGGTAAGCATCAGCGAATCGGAATCAGCTAACGTCTATGGCGGTTATGTGTCAAGTTCCGGTGACGTTTCGGGTAACACGGTCACTATTAGCGATTCTGCAACGATGGATGGGTATGATGGATTTGCCATTGGCGGTTATACGTATTCTGGAAACGCAACAGGAAATACAGTGTCAGTTTCCTCTACTGACATGACAGGAGTTATAGGCGGTGAATCATACAGCAATGGGGATGCTGCGGAAAACACGGTTATCCTCGACAATGTTGTCAGTACTTTCTCTGATTCCGGAGAATATGGTGGCGGTTGGGCGGTTGATGGAAATGCCACGAATAACACGCTGATTGCCACGAATACGACTGCAGTAATGGTGTATGGCGGCGCTGCAATGTCCGGGAATGCTTCGGGGAATACCGTCGAACTCACTTCTTCGACTGTGGCGAGTGAATATGGAATGGTTTATGGAGGTTATGTAAGAGATTCGGGTGACGCCACGGATAATACGGTTACAGTCACAGATTCCACACTGAATGATGTGTATGGCGGTTATTCGGGAACAGGTGATGCCTCTGACAACACAGTCACGATCAGCGCTTCTACCACGGATGACATTTACGGCGGTTATACGGTATCCGGTGATGCCACAGACAACACGGTGACCCTCGACGGAACCGTAGATGTAGGCGACCTCTTTGGCGGCTATACGACCGGATCCGGCGATGTCGTGACCGGCAACACGCTGAATGTGACAGGCCTGAACAGTACGGCTGACTCCATCCAGAATTTTGATAGTATCAACTTCTATGTTCCCGCGGGAACTTCGAACGGCGACACGATGCTCACTGTGTCGGGAACGACGACCATTCCGTCTACGGGCCTTACAGCAACGGCTTATGTAAACGGTTCCGTCGTACTGAACCCGGGCGAAGAAATTACGCTGCTTTCCGGTGCCATCGATACGACGGGCACCTTATCCACAGCCGTTTCCGGCACCGTATATCAGGGCGTTTCCACAACGTCTACGGCGGCTATTGAGACCCGCACCGAAAATGATTCCGGTGACTATATTAAATTGATTGTTCCGGAATCGGAAGACACGACATTAAACGAGCAGACGAAATCCCTTGTGGAGACGCCGACTTACACGGCAGCTCTCGTTGCCAGCGGCGGTGACTTCCTTGTGGACAGCGCCCTCTGGAATGCTGCAAAGGCAGTGAAACTCAATTCCGACTGGACGTGGACACCGTTTGTGGCCGCAGCCTACAAGAATATGCGCTACAATACCGGTTCCCACGTCGAGAGCGACGGCTGGAACACTGTTCTCGGCATTGCGAGACGGTATGAAGACAAGTCGGGTTCGTTCCTCGTTGGGCCGTTCGTGGAATACGGCAACGGCGATTATGACAGTTATATTGACGGCGGTATCCATGCTAACGGTAATGCCCACTACATCGGCGGCGGTATCTTCGCACAGAAGAACTTCAACAGCGGCTGGTATATCGATGGCAGTGTCCGCGGCGGCCGCGTCAGCGCCGACTACAATTCCAATGACCTCTTGATTGGCACTACAAGAGTTCATGAAGACTACGATTATCGTACGCCGTATTACGGATTCCATCTGGGCTTCGGTAAGGTTCATAACTACGGTGACAACGTCCGTCTCGATACCTACCTCCGTTATCTCTACGCTCATCAAGACAGCTTCGACGCGAAACTGGCTACGGGCGAAAACTACGAATTCGACGATGTCGACAGCAGTAAGATTCGCATCGGCACGCGCTACATCCACGATGAAAAGGATCTCGGATCCTGGTACGTGGGGGCCGCTTACCAGTACGAATTCGATAACGAAAGCACTGCTCACTTTGGCGGCGGAGATACACCGAGCCCGTCCGTCCAGGGCAGCAGCGGCATGATGGAACTCGGCTGGGAAGGCAAAGGCGGAAAGAATATGATTTATGACCTGTCGTTACGCGGTTGGATAGGTAAAGAGGAAGGTGCCAGCGTGAGAGCGCTGGTGAAGTGGACGTTCTGATGGAAAGTCAGCGCACAAATTGCGCTGATTTGATGAAATGCGACGACCCCATTGCTTGGGAAAAGCAATGGGGTCGTTTTTTCGCATAAGAGCCCGTATCACGTTGGGGCATCGGAGTCGCCTGGGGGCTTTCGCTCCTCGACAAGTCTCGTCGTCTCAAGCCCCAGTTCACATTAAAGAAGCTTTTTAGCCTATGCCTCATTTGCGGCCATCTGCTGTGTCAGGCGGGTGCGTGACCTGTCGAGGTACTATTTGTGTACATCTTCCAGGCCCCACACCCGCCTTCCTTGCATCTGACCACGTCTGAAACATAATTAAAAAAAGCAAATGGAAAAAGATAAAAGAAGCTATCATCCATCGCAAGCGATTCTCCTTCTTTCGAAGCCGCAGAGCGGCTTGAAAGAAGGTCTCAACGCAGCAAACCTCCTGCGTCGGTTTGCTCTAATGAAAATAAAAACAGCGGCTGTAAATTAAAGAGACCTTCTTCGACGTCGCTGCGCGACATTGAAGAAGGGGGCCCGCTTGCGGGGGATGATGCCCCTTATATCTTTTAATCTTTTTATTTCATACGCATGCACCCACTCAAACAAAAAGAAGCTATTTTTCATCATCCATGGTGGAAAATAGCTTCTTTTAGCGTCTTAACCAAGTGCCTTACACCTTTGGCTGCCTCTTCCCGCACTTATAGCAAAAGTTCGCACCCTCAATCAGAGGCGTGCCGCAGTAATAGCAGAAATACCCGCTGAGCTTCGGCGCAGGGTAACGGGAGAGGACATCCTTGATGGCGGCGTCCATATCTTCTGCAAAGTCGGGATTTGTTTCAACAGGAGTTTCTGCCGCATTTTCTGCGGCAGCTTCTTCCAAGAGACTTTCTTCGCTGGGCTCTTCTTCTGTAGGAGCCTCTTCGTCAGTATCTTCTTCAGCCGGTTCTTCCTCATCCGGCTGCGCTGTTTCCGTGTCGTCGAGCGGCGCCACGTCGAGATGAGATTCCACGTATTCATAGCCATCTGCCGGCGTATACTTCATTTCCGTATCCATGATCGCACCTTCCGCGTGCACCGGCTCGTAAGAGGAGAGCGTCTGCCCTTTGAGCGCCATGTAAAAAGACTCGGAAAAGTCTTCATCAAAAAGAATCGTCCGCATTGCCATAAGTTTATTGGACGGTGTATCGACGAGAAAGATTCGGAGAGTCTGGGGCGCACCCTGGGACATAATGAGCTCCTGCATTTCCGGGGAACAGGACTTGATATAGAAAGCGCACTGCAGCGTTTCCCCCGAGTCAAGTTCCGCGTCCAGAAAAAGATGCGGATCGACGGGCAGAAGCGTAAGACTCAGCTCCATACCTCCGCGGCTAATGGCGGCGACTTCTTCCTGTGTCGGCGCCGTCTGGTAAGCGACGAGCGAGAACGTTCCGTCCATGAGCTCCAGCATGACCGTATCCCCCTCGTGCAGCGCGAGCGGAAAAGATTCGCCTATTTTAAAACTGACAGCACTGTCAAGATTAGCCATGGTTATGAAATCCCCTTTCCTTGTGCGAGATTTTATCGGTTCCATTGTAGCACGAGAAGGATGGAAAAAGGAGAAAAGAAGCTATCTTCAAAGTTTTACGACGTCATCACTTTGCCGCACACCAGGCTAAATGCCATATGCCAAACGCCAAAAGCTCCCTTTTAATTTTCTTTTATTCTTTCTCTCTGCCGAAGACCGGCCGCTTCTGGCGTCCAAAGCGTCATAGCTTTCTTTTTGCGCGAAGCACCACAGTACATAGCGAAAAATATCACCCTTATAAGCCTTATATATTCGTAATAAAATTTGCATCCATAAGGTTTTGTTCTTTGATTGTCAGGGACCAGGTGAAATCGTCAAAAACAGCCTAACTGAAATGACCAAGCAGAGACCATCTGCACAGCCATACTGATCTAAGTTTTTCAGACCACCGAAGGCCTATTAATTGCCTCGCAGTGGAAGTTAAAATGTAACAAACCAAAGCAGCTGTGAAGAAGTAACCAATTATTTCTTTGCCGCTGCTTTATTATTTTTCGAAATATTATACATCGATACTGGCCGCAATATTGCTTAAGGGATAATCACACCACAAATTTTTGGCCTCAAAAAAAGTTATAATTTATGTTTTTTATGACGATTATAAAGCATTGAATGCTGAATATTTGGCTTATCAATGAAATGTAAAAAAACAATCAAAAATATAATTCTATTGATAAAGATATGTAAAATATATGGATTTTTATTAGGAATTAATAAAAAATAATGAAGTCATGATAGAATGAACCGGGAAGATTTTGAGAAATATTAATTGTTTTCACAAAATAGAGACACTTGGAAAGGAGTGAACTGGAAGCAAGATAGTTTAACTGAGAAAGTGGTAGTTGAGCTGAAAAGGGGAAATTTGAACTGGAACTCAAAGCTACTCCGGTTCGCAGTAACAATTGAGCAAAGGGGAGAAAAAAATGAAACAGAAAAGGACAGGCACGCTGTTGACAAAGAAAGTCTTGACCGGTCTTCTATGTGCCGGTGTTGTAGCATTCTATGGCAGCTGTCCGGCTTTTGCCTTACCGCAGACATCAGGTTACGACACGACTACGGAAGCGGACGGAACCACGCCGCTATACGTGTACCAGCATGATTCACAGAATTGGGATGCCGCCGGCAGCCCCGGCGACCATGTCCAAATCGGGGACGGCGGATCAACCGCGATGCAGATGCAGTCGAGTGCCATGGGCGGCCGGGCTGTTTCCGGAACGGGGACTGTTACGGGCTCCCTTATCCGTGTGATGAACAATGTGAACTTTTCCAATTCTTCTAATGTGATGGGAGGCTATATCACCTCTAATGCTGTCGGCAGTGCTGTTAACAATACCGTCATTATGGAAGGTGCAGCCGGCGGCAACTACTATGGAGCTTTTGTTGGGGGTGCCGGTAATGGAAGTGCGGATTCAAACACAGTGACCATCCGTGGCGGCACTTCAGGAAATGTGTACGGCGGGTACGTTGAAGCCACCGGAACCGGCGGTACCAACTCCAACAAGGTATCAATTGAATCCGGCTCCGGCTCGAATCTCGTAAACGGCTCAGTGGGCGGCGGATTTATCTACAAAAGCAGCGGCAGCAGCGGTGATGCCTCTTATAATACGGTTAATGTGGGGAGCAACATTAGTGTCGGGGGCAAAATTTTCGGCGGCAATGTCTACCACGGCAGCGGCAGCGCGGAATACAATGCGGTGACCGTAGCCGGTTCCGTGAGGGAGAGAGTTACCGGCGGCTTTGTCAACGATGGCGGCGGCAATGCGAGCCATAACGCGCTTGTCATCGAGGGGACTGGCCATACCGCATTGGCAGGCCCTGACAACAATTATGCCTCCTATGGCGGCATGAGCATCTCCGGTAAGGCGGAATATAACAGTGCTACTATCAAAACCGGCGGTGTCTGTGAAAGCTCGTTCCTCGGCGGGTTCAGCCAGGTTGCGGATGTCACTCACAACACGGCTTTAGTGGAGAGCGGCGCAACTGTCCGCGCGGCGTATGGCGGTGGTATCAATCCTTCGAGTCCGACAGGCGATGCCAGAGACAATGCGCTGACTGTAGGCGGACACGTGACGGCAAGTGCTTACGGGGGTATGAATGGCGGCGGCGCGGCTGAAAACAACACCTTGGTCGTGCAGGCCAGCGCCCAGATTGATCGAAATGCATTCGGCGCTTTGAGCACGTCCGGCCGGGCTGATGGGAATCGGGTGACCGTAAGCGGTACGGTCACGAACACTGTTTACGGCGGCTACAGCGGCCAAAGCGACAGCGCAGACGGAAGCGCCAGCAACAATACAGCCGTCATTACGGATACGGCTCACGTCGGATATGCAGTTGGTGGCCGAATCCGTACCGGGCAGGCCGATGGGAACCAGCTGACGGTGAGCGGCGCGGTCCAGAACACTGCTTACGGCGGGTCGGTAGATTCCGGGGACGGGACTGCCGACGGTAACAGTGTGACGGTGACGGAAACCGGCTCTGCAAACAGGGTATACGGTGCACTTTCCGATGCCGGATCCATTACGGGGACCAGGGTGACCGTGGCCGGTACTGCCGGCGAACGCATTGTCGGTGGATGGAGCTATACGGGTGATGTGTCCGATTCGGTGCTGGAACTGTCAGGAAACACAAACGATACCTGTGAGCTCGTTGCTGCCGGCATTGTCACGACGGGCAGCGGCAGTGCGACGAATGGCACCATCAATCTTCGCACGAGTTATTCCGCGGCTGACATTTACGGCGGTGCCACGATTACCGATGTGGTCACCCCGCCTTACCCTTCTGATTTACCTTCCCCCACTACGGGAGACCTTGTGACGGGCAATAAATTGAATGTGCATGGCAAGGATATGCGGGCAAAGTCCCTGCATAATTTCGAATCAATCAACTTCTATATGCCGGCGGGAACTACTGCAGGGGACACGCTTCTGACGTTATCGGGTAACGGCCTGGTTGTTCCGGCCGCCGGCACGACAGTGAACGCCTATGCCGACGGCGCCGTGGAACTGAATGTCGGAGACGTGCTGACCCTGGTGGACGGCAAAATCGATACTTCCTCCGGTGTTCTCACGGTGGGAAACACAGAGTTTGCCACGCTGGCGAACGGTGTCTCGATGGACTACACGATTGCCTACGACGTGGTAAGCAACAATGCGGACGGCGACCATATTAATATCATGGTGACGGGCGTAACTGGGCAGCACTCCGAGAGTACCGTCAAGGAACAGACAAAGTCATTTACGGAGACGGCGCTTCTGACGTCGGCCATGGTCTCGAGCGGCGCGGACCTGCTGATTGACGGCGGCATGAGCGCAGCGCGTGACGCCGTACTGGAGGACGAACGGCAGCGGGCCCTGAAGGGGAAGAGTGAGTTGGTGCCATACGTGACGTTCAAGCGGGATAACCTGCGTTACAATACAGGTTCACACATCGATGCGGACGGCTGGGGCGTGAACGCCGGGCTGGCGAAGCGTTTTACGAGCGAGCACCGGGAACTTCTGGTGGGGCCGTTCTTCGAATATGGGAACGCTGACTACGATTCCTACGTGATGGACGGGAAGCACGCGGAGGGGAATGCTCACTACACGGGCGGCGGTGTGTTCGTACAGCAGAAGCAGAAAGGCGGTCTGTACTACGAAGGCAGCGTGCGCGCGGGCCGCGTAACGGCAGACTATAAGTCGCACGATCTGGAGATTACGGGTATCGGCAGGACGTACGAACATTACGATTACAGCACGCCGTACTACGCATTCCACGTAGGCGTGGGCAAGCAGATTGCACTGGATAATAAGAGCACGCTGGATGCGTATTTGCGGTACTTGTACAGCCACCAGAAAGGCTTTAACGCGGACATGACGACGGGCGAAAATTACCATTTCGACGCCGTTACAAGCAGCAAGATCCGCACAGGGGCGCGCTACACGCGGGAAGCAAACGCGAACAGCAAGTATTATGTCGGGTTGGCGTACCAGTATGAATTCGACAACGAGGCAAACGCGTATTACCACGGCTACGGAACGCCGAGCCCGAGCCTGAAGGGTTCGAGCGGAATGCTGGAGCTGGGGTACGAAGCGAAACCATCGAAGGATTCGAACATGACGATGGACTTCGCACTGACGGGCTGGTGCGGCAAGCAGGAAGGCGTCAGCTTCCGCCTGGGCGCCAAGTGGGATCTCTGACTGTGACTGCCAACCGGACGAATAGAGACAAATAAATACAGATATGACCCCGTATCTTTTTCCGGGGCTGAGGATAACTCTGAATTTGAGGTTCAGGAAATTTCAGGAGCCGGGATGAAGGTGCGGGGCATTTCTGAGTATCCAGCTTATTGAAAAATGTAAAATATTAGTCAAAAATACAATTCTATTGATAAAAACTTGCTAAATATATACATTTTTATTATAATTTAAGTAAAGCAATGTAAAATTATGATAGAATAATATTGAAAAGATTCTAAAAAAATAGTAAAGCGTTACGTAATTTTGAATGATAGTGGTTCTATCGGGGAAATCTTAAATAAGGGAAAGGGGGCCGGAATTAAAAATCCCTAGTTTGAGAGGAGAGGACGCAATATGATTGATCCACGGATTAGGACGTTTCTGACGGTCTGTGAGACAATGAATTATACGGCAGCCGCCCGCAAGCTGAATATCACGCAGCCTGCCGTATCCCAACACATGCGTATTCTGGAACACTACTACAAAGTTAAGCTATTTACTTACAAGGGGAAAAAAGTCTATATAACCCCTAAAGGAGAATTGCTTCGCAAAGCTGCAACTGCCATGCTGAATGACGATGCAGAACTACGGCGTCAAATGCAGGAATATCCGGGGAAAGTAAGAATTGAATTTGGAGTGACGAAAACTATCGGGGAATATGTGATTGCATCTCCCCTTGCACGGTTTATCCGCAATCATCCTGATGCTTCCATTAAAATGCACGTTGCCAATTCAGAGGAACTGGCACAGGAAATCAAGGGAGGTAAAATCCAATTTGCGCTGGCAGAAGGATACTTTGACCCTACGGAATATGATTCTATGATGTATCGGACGGTACCCTTTATTCCTGTTTGCTCAGTGAACCATCAGTTTCAGAAAGGGAAAGGACCAAGGCTCATGGCTGATCTTTTTGGAGAAAGACTGCTTGTGAGGGAACCGGGAAGCGGAATGCGCCGCTTCCTGGAAAACCATTTGGCACTGATGGGATGTAAGATTTCTGATTTTCACAGCGTCGTTGAAGTGAGTGGAATGCATACCATTCTTCGGCTTTTGGAAGAGGATGCAGGAATTTCCTTCTTGTTCGAAGCAGCTGCAGATGACCTGATTAGTAATGGAAAATTACAGCGGATTCGGCTGAGTGATTTTTCCGTGGTGCATGATTTCAGGTTTATCTGGGAAAAAGGCAGTAAATATGGAGATCAGTACCGCGCTCTCTGTACCGAACTTGCGGGCTAAAGGATAGGAAGTCAATTGATGAAAAAGAAATAGGTCAGAAAAAAGCTGCCAGCGTATGGCAGGAAATGACCGGAACAAACATGTTAGGACTTTTTAATTTAAGAGGCTGTGAAACCATGCGTGTGCATGATGTCACAGCCTCTTTTATGTAGGCCGCTGGCCGCCCATGGAAGAAAAATTGCCAGGGTATTTTTCTACGAACTTATAAAAATAAAACCTGAAATTCAGGTTATCTGCTAAATTTCAGGTTTTATTTTTTTATTTGAATCAAAAGCCTTACTACTTTGCCGCACACCAGGGTAAATGCCATAAGCCAAAGGCGCCTTTTTTTATTTTTTCACCGCTGCTTTATTATTTCCACATTGGCTCTCCAGCCAGGCGTCGACGACGTGTTAGCTGCCTTTCTCCCACATAATGAAAAATCTTACATAAAGCCCTTATAATATGTAATAAAATTTACAATTATGAGGCCTTATTTTTTTATTGCTTTACCTTATTACAGAAGTGTAATATTTTAATCAAAATACGACTTAATAATTAAAAATAAATTAATTATACATATAATTACTAAAAAGTAACAGAGAACTATGCTAGAATAATTCCGCAAGTCTTGTAATATTCTGAATAGTTTTTACAAGGCACCAATTGGGAAGCGGTTTTGGGTGGAAAAATCTGAAATGGGGAAAAGGAGGCCCAGGTTAAAATTTCCAAAGAGACAGGAGGAGAAAATATGATTGATTCACGGATGCAGACTTTTTTAACGGTCTGTATCACTATGAATTTCACGGCGGCGGCCCGCAAACTGAATATCACGCAGCCTGCCGTCTCTCAGCAAATCCACTATCTGGAAGACTACTACAAAGTAAAATTATTCAGCTACAAGAGTAAAAAACTCCGCTTGACTCCTAAGGGGGAATTGCTTCGCAAGGCGGGAACTCTCATGATGAACAATGAGGCAGAATTACGGCTCAAGATGCAGGATAGTCCGCTCAAAATCAAGGTCGAATTCGGAGTGACAGAGACCATCGGGGAATATGCCATCACACCGTCCCTTGCCCGCTTTATCCGCGAGCATCCTGATATTTCCATCACAATGCACGTAGCTGACACGGAGGAACTGGCACAGGAAATTGAAGAGGGAAAAATCCAGTTTGCCCTGGTGGAAGGATACTTCGATCCCACGAAGTACGACTCCGTGATGTATCGGACCGTATCTTTTGTTCCTGTCTGCTCGACGGCGCATCAGTTTGCCAAAAAACCGCAGTTTTTGTCTGATCTTTTTAAGGAAAGACTGATTGTACGGGAACCGGGAAACGGAACGCGCCGCGTCTTCGAAAATCATCTGGCACTCATGGGATGTAAGCTTTCTGATTTTTCCAATATTACTGAAGTGAAAGGGATGCACACCCTTCCCAGATTACTGGAAGAGGATGCAGGGATTTCGTTTTTGTATGAGACAGCTGCGGCCGACCCTATCAGCCAGGGAAAATTGCAGCGGATTCGGATAGATGATTTTTTTGCGGTGCATGATTTCAAGTTTATCTGGGAAAAAGGCAGCGCCTTTGGGAATCGCTACCGCGACATTTGTAAGGAAATCGGGGGCCTGAGGGCATAGAGGAAATCGCATAGGAAAGAAAAATTGCCAGGGTATTTTTCTACGAACTTATAAAAATAAAACCTGAAATTTAGGTTATCTGCTAAATTTTAGGTTTTATTTTTTTATTTGAATCAAAAAGTCTCACCACACTGTTGCAGACGAGGCTAAATGCCATAAGCTGAAAGCCAAAAGCGCTTTTTTATTTCTCCCTCTGCCGAAAGCCAACTAACTGCTCGCTGCTATCTTCATCAAGAATCCGCCAATGTATCTGCCTGCACGATTGTACTAACCCCTAGCCACTTACCACTAACCACTTTGCCGCACATCAGGCTAAATGCCATATGCCAAAAGCGCTTTTTATTTCTTCACTTGATGGGATTTTTCGTAATTGGCCTTGCTGGAATAATCACTGCCCAGAACTTTGATGGACAGTTTGCTCAAGGTTCCGTCTTTCTGCATTGCATTAATAGCCTTGTCAAAGTCTGCCGCCATTTTGGCGCCTTCTTCCGTTTTGGGGAACATAAAATACGCATTCGGATTGGTCAGCTTGCCGACTTTATCCATTTCCGACTGGGGAAGGACGACAAAGTCGAAGTGATAGCCGTATTCCTGTTCCAGCAAATGGATCCGCGACTCTTTTGTCTTCAGGACATCGATGCCATCCCCTGCATTGAGCCTGCGGTAGAAGTCGGCCCATCCTTCTTTGGTATAGGTGACCTGGATGGCTTTTTCAGGAAACTTTTTGCGGAAGGCCTCTACGAATCGCTGCCAGCTGTTTTCTTTGCCCGAGGTCAGGCAGGTTCTCAGATTGCCAAGATCGTCAATTTTCTTGACAGGATGTTTCTTCAGGAACCCTTTGGGAAAGGCGAAGGCAGCCGGTTCGTAGTAGTGGGGGACTTTGGTAAACGTGTATTTTTCCTCCTGTGCCGGCGTTTTCGAGAGAGTATCAAAGTTTATCTGATAGCGGCCGGCGCTGATGCCGTCGAGAATATCAGCAGATTTGGCCGTTTGGAACTGAATCTTGTAGCCGGCTCTCTTCGCGGCTTCTTTGAGGACTTCCACTTCATAGCCTGTGAGTTCATTGTTTTTGTCGAAGTAGGCAATCCCTATTTTCGTGCCTCCCGTCGCTGCGACAATGGTTTTTTGTTCTTTTACAGGGGCCAGTGAAGATGAGGTGTCAGATGAGGACTTGCTGCCGCATCCGGAGATGAGAAGGGTTCCGATGACGAATAAGGGCAATAATTTTTTTATGCTGAACATGGTCACTTCTCCTTACAATAAAAAAGCGCCCCATATCGCTATGAGACGATAAAGCCAAAAAAGCCGCCGGTCGCCCTGTAGGAAACGAAATTGCTGAAGCAATTTCGTTTTGAATGATAAAAGCAGTTTTTGCATTTATGCTGAATGTGCTTTTAAAATCTTTTTTGGTTAGATATTTACAAATACTATCTTAAAATCATAATCAAAAAAATATCATTCGTCAATTTTGTGCGAGGAGAGGAGGAACAATGGTAAAAAATTGTAAAGAAAGGGACAAGAAGAGAAACGCTGGTCGTCAATCGCCGCTGGAGAAAACAAAAAATAGAAGCACCAGCCCTCCACCCTCAGCCCTCTTATTCGCGTGTTTTTTGCGAATAAGAGGGCTGAGGGTGATGGCCCTTAATATTTATCTTTTAAACCATTTGTATCATTACGTTATAGCAAAAATATAGCATTGCTATGGTTAATTTCTGAAGCTCTTTTTATTCATTCAGGCAATGCAAAGCATTGGCTACGTCAAAATCTTCTTTCACGCCGCTATGCGGCGTCGAAAGGAGGAGAATCGCTTGCGATGGAGGATAGAAATGTTTTTTATTTAAGGCAGAAAGCCGCCGGTCGCCAGTGGTTAAGCAAATCGACAAGCGGTTTGCAGTGAATTAAAAAATTAACTGCCCCTAGCTATCTACATTGAAAATCCGCTAAAGAAACTGCTCGCACTGCGGTACTATCCACTAGCCGCTTACCACTAACCACTTTGCGCACAACAGGCCAAACGCCAAATGCTAAATGCCAAAAGCGCTTTGAAGCAATAAAGGAAACTGTATGCAGTCCTCTTTTTTTCACAAGACCAAATAGGGACCACCCTGATTAAACACAAAGCAAGTGTCCTTCTCCTGGCGTCAGAATGCCACTGTTTTTGCCCTCTGTTGTACAACATCAGCTAATGGAATAAAAAAGCTGAAATTATCTAAAAAATAATCGCAATTTCTATTTACTTTAATAATAAAATATGATATACCATGCTAGTCGATAATCGTTAAAAAAAAAGAATACAAACGACTATCAACAAAGTATCATGTGACAACGAAATACGTAGGTGGTTACTGTTCCTTCATGGTTCTGTGGAGAGGACCGTTCGTGAAGGAATATCCGAATGAAGTAAGCATCGAAGTAGAAGTCCTGGGGAAAGACGGTTGTTCTATAATGGATTTAGAGCTGTATGAATGGCTTAACAGGAACCTTCCTAAGTAAGACCATCATACGGCTTTTTAGTTTGCGTGAAGAAAATGGGAGATTTTCTCCGCATCACCTGCGTGTTTCTTGTCAGTGTTACCTGGAGAAAAAATATTTATCGAAGGGGGAGAAAAAGGCAGCTCTTGCCGCACCGTTCAGATATGAATTTTTGTGGATTAGCAGGGAGCGAAACGTGGGAAGAGCAGAATGTCGCGTCTGTAGTATAGGGACTATGGAATCACTTATATTACTGTGATTCTTTATGGCTCTGTGGAGAGAGCCTTCTATGAAGGGATAGAAATGATGCCTGTTTCCGGTTGCTTGGAGAAAACCGAAAAGAGGTACTGGGGAAGCGAAGAGGCAGTAGGATGGCAGTTCCGGAGAAAGTGACTGCTCGAAGCAAAGAATAGGACCCCCTCACGGGATCCTATTTTTGTTTCAATGGGGAATGTTTTTACGACACGAGAGGAGCTATTACGATGAAAAAAGAGATGAATAGAAAACAACGGACACTTGCCGTAATGATTCTCGCCATGCTGTTTGCAGGGCAGACGTTTACAGTTTTTGCTGCCGATACAGCAACGGGAATCGGTAATGGTGTGGCCCAGGGATCCGGGTCAGTAAGTTCTAATGCAACGGATACGGCTGTGGGCAAAAATGCCCAGGCTAAAGGCGGCGGCAGTCTTTCGCTGGGCAGCGGTTCGAGAGCCAGCAATGAAGGCTCGGTCGCTGTCGGACGGGGCTCAGTTTCCACCGGAAAATCGTCCATTGCAATTGGTGACAATGCACAAGTGCAGCCTAATATGTACGCATTTACAGGTATTGCTATAGGGAAAGGTGCTTATGTCCTGAGCGGTACCGGGCAGCAGGAATATGAATTCAGCTTTAATAAAGAATCCTGGAATGGAAAGGATAATCTAAAGAATGTTGACGATGCGCTGAACCGTCTTCCGGGCGGCATTGCAATTGGAACGAATTCCTATGCCCGTACGGGGTCCGTCGAAATCGGAAGTCATACTATGCAGGGCAAAACTATGGCCGGAACTACGGTTGAAAATACATCCGCTAATATTATCGACATGACGACCATTGGCACGAACTCATACAATAAAGGCATGATGGCGACCATCGTCGGCGCTTATTCTATCAATACAGGTAATTTTACCGGCGGTGGCGGGCTGAATAGCTTATTGTATGGTTCACAAAATATGGGATCTGTCCTCGTAGGCTCCCTTAACCAGAACCGTTCCAAAGGTTATGGCGGTTACAGCGGTATTGCCAATACAATCGTGGGCATTGCCAATACAGCAGAAAATGCTAACGGGACTCTTATCTATGGGGCAGGCAATAAAATTACCAATGCTTATGGCAATATCAGCTTTAGCGGTAATTATGGCGCCGATACAGTGGATGAACTGCAGGATAAATTGACGAACACTGTTAAGGCGAGTGGTGCAGGTGGAGGCATTCTTGCTTTCGGTGGCGGGAACACGGCCGATTATGCAAAACATTCGCAGATTATCGGCGTCAATAATACGATTAAAGGTACCAGCGATGATCCGAGTGAATACAATATGATAGATGGTTTTAATGTTACGGCCACGAAAGTGGACAATGTGAGTGTCATCGGCGCCGCTGATACGGTAGAATTCTCAAAAGGAATCCAGCTCTTCGGAGACAATCGGAATTTGTCGAACGTCCAAAATTCTGTCATCCTCGGTTCTGCCGAAAGCGAAACGAGTCTCACGGCTTCTCAGGCAACGCTTCTTGGGTATAACACCAATGTCCAGGCTGACGGCGGTGTGGCTCTCGGTGCCGGTTCTATCCTGAATGACTCGGAATCAGGCCTCGATATGTCCGGCTACGATCCGGCAACGGGAACGAATGCCACGAGTACAACGTCTGTCTGGAGACCGACCCTGGCGGCTGTGTCCATCGGTGCGAATGGCACGGCTACGCGGCGCATTACGAATGTGGCCGCCGGCGTGAATGATACGGATGCGGTTAACGTGGCTCAGTTGAAACTGGTTGCCGGTACGGCCGGCGGATCAACGAACCTCATTGCCGGCGACGGCATTAAACTCTCCCAGGGCGACGACGGTTCCTGGACCATCAGCACGAACTTTGAGAATTCCGGTTCCGACGAAGTGACCTACAAAGAAGGTACCGCGTCGAGCGGAACGGACGGTACGACGAGCGGCAATGCCGCGGTCATTGAAACAAAGCTGAAGGCCGACGACGGCAATACGACGAGCCTTGGCAGCGGAAGCAGCCTCGGCATTAAGGGCGACGGCACGAATATTGCAACGACTGTGAGCGGCAGCGACGTGAAAGTCGCCTTGAGTAAGGATATCGAAGTCAACAGCGTGACCATCAATAACGGGCCGACGGTTTATAATGGCGGCATTGATATGAACAATACGAAGATCACGAATGTGCAGGACGGCGATATCTCCCAGGGCTCTAAGGACGCTGTTAACGGCGGTCAGCTGTGGGATGTGCAGCAGGGCATGAGTAACCGCATCAGCCGTCTTGATACGAAGATTGACCGCGTAGGTGCCGGCGCTGCCGCACTGGCCAACCTGCATCCTCTCGACTTTGATCCCGATGATAAGTGGAGCTTCTCCGCGGCCTTCGGTAACTACCGCAGTGCCAATGCCATGGCAGTCGGCGCATTCTATCGTCCCGACGAAAAGAGCATGGTGAACGTCAGCGGGAGCTTCGGAAACGGGGAGAACATGATCGGTATCGGCGCCAGCTTCAAGCTGGGGAAGGAATCTCCGGTAACGAGAGGCAATCTGCAAAAGACCATCACGAATCTCCAGACGTTGGTGGCAAGTCAGGATGCAAAAATCGAAGCTCAGAATAAGCAAATTGCCAGACTGGAAAAACTTGTGTCTCAGTTGATTAATAAATAACGAAAAGAATCGGACCTCGTGAGGGGTCCGATTCTTTTTGTTACGCAGGTTGCAAGTGGCGGGGCGCTTACTGGAGGAGGCAAACCGCGGAGCGGTTTGCAAAGAATAAGTAAAAGCAAAAGAAGCTATCTTCCCCCGTAAGGCGGGCCCCCCTCTTTCGAAGCCGCGACGAGCGGAGCGGCTTGAAAGAAGATCCCAAAGAAGCAAACCTCCTCCGTCGGTTTGCTCTAGAGAAAGTGAAAAGAGATGCTGTAGAATTTTGTTACCTCTTTTAATTTATATAGTTGGCAATGCGAAGCATTGGCTACGTCCGGACCTTGTATCATATGTATTGGGACTTTAACCCTCTTTTTGGGGGAAAGTGCTACACTGTAAAAGATGCTGTGGATTGGTTTTAGGACCTACCGATTAACGGTTTGAAGAAGACTCCAACCACAGCTCTTTGCAGCGATGTTAATTAGTTAGATACCGCCTGACGGTTTATATAGAACAAGGATACATGGCAGAGAGTCTGTGGTTTCAGCATCATATTTTTTAGGAGGTCTATATTATGATCTATGTTGGAATTGATGTGTCCAAAGACAAACATGACTGCTGCATCCTTGACCCAGAGCATAAATCCAGGTACAAGCAGTTCACCGTTACCAATGACTGGGAAGGCTTTGACTTTCTGCTGAAGCAGATATGCTCTTACAAACAGCCGGCAGAAAACATAAAAGTAGGGCTTGAAGCCACCGGACCTTACAGCGAGAATATCACCAGATTCCTGCTGAATAACGGGCTACCAACTTATGTCTTCAATCCCATGATGACAGATCAATACAAAAAGAGTCATAGCCTTCGCAAAACTAAAACCGATCGCATTGATGCTCATTTTATAGCCTGTATGTTCATGTCCGATTTGGATCTCAAACCCTACGTTCCTAAAGAATACCACAATGAACGTCTCATGTCACTTACCAGATCTCGGTTCAGAATGGTTCAGGCAAGAACAAAGATTAAACAAGACGTGGATCGGCTTGTGGTCCTCAACTTCCCTGAACTAGGAAAATATATGAACCTGAATTCTGCCACTGCTCACGCTATATTCATGGAATATCCTACTCCCGAGGAGCTGGCAAACGCCAATTTGAAACACTTGAAAAACATTATTCACAAGGCATCCAGAGGCAGCTTAAATGAGGATTTGGCTGAACAAATTCGTGACGAAGCAAAAAAATCTATCGGTAAACACAACAATCTGGGCAATGAACATGAATTGCGGGCGAACATCCGGATTCTTGAGGACTATGATGAAGAAATTCGCAAAATCGAGGCTGAGGAAAAGGAGCTGCTGAGCGAGCATCCGGAACCTTTACTTACAATTCCTGGGATTGGTGCCGTCACAGGAGCCGCAATTTTAGCGGAAGTCGGGGATTTTTCCAAGTTCTCTTCTCCTGACAAAGTTCTAGCTTATGCCGGGCTTGCACCGTCCAGGAACCAATCAGGACGCCGAAGTGGGATAGGTCGAAGCGCCCACATGGAGAAAAGAGGGTCACGTTATCTACGATTTGCGCTCTTTAACGCAGCGATATTCGTCTGCCGGTACGAACCAGCCTACAGGGAATATTTAGCTAAGAAACTAAACGAAGGCAAGCATTACTACATAGCAATCTCTCATGCAGCCAAAAAGTTGGTACGGTTAATTTATGCACTTCAGACAACAGGAAATACATACAAAACATCTGCTCAATTAATGCTTCAAAAGCAGATAAATACTAGCTCCGATTCACAGGACATTGTACTTGACATATGATAGTTAGTCTTCTTTCAAGCCGCAATGCGGCGTCGAAAGGAGGAGAATCGCTTGCGATGGAGGATAGCTTCTTTTAATAAACATAAACAGGGCATACACCCCATTTGGTGATATATGCTCCAATTTTACATTTCTTTTTATTTTGTTTCTGATGGATTCTTCGGAGAACAACTAAAACTTCCTTGTAAAGAGCTCTGCCTCATGATGAGCGCGAGACATGCCGAACGCCAGCATGAGGCAAGTGCCTTTTCAGTGCTTTTCAATATACTCAACTAATTTCCCATACCACTCATCTATATTCTCACTTGGCGGCACCGTCTCTTCTCCCAGCACCAGATCCGTCAAGAGAAGAGGCCTCCTGCCGCCGCGCTTGATGGCATTCATACAGGAGATGCAGTACACGACGACGTCTTCACAGGGCATGGAAGCGGCCCTGTTTTTCATAGCCGCAAGCACTTCCTCCGGTGAATGGTCGGGATACAGGCTGTCTCCGCAGCACTGGGAATTCATTCCATGAGCCTTTACCTCAACGAGGTCAAAGTTCAGATCTTTGAGAAGCTGGCGGACGTCCTGATGGATAATGGGCGTTGATTTGGCCGTGCAGGAATCATGGAGGCTCACTTTTCTGCCATGGTAGTCGGGCAGGGGATAGTCTCCGAACGTATGAATCACGTTCCATAAGGACTGAAGCTTCAGTGTCGCATCCTGGTCCCGCAGCCGCATGGCGCAGCTGGAGCAGACATAAATAACACGAGAGTCTTCAGGAAGTGTCGATGGGTGGCGGCAGCATGTATCATACCGCTGGATATTGGGAAAATGCTTCCTCAAATAAGTCAGAAACTTTTCAGACGTTTCCTTTTTATAAAGTTCAAAAGCGCAGCCGGGCATATAATAAACAGGTTCCATGATGTTCTCTCCACAGGTTCAGAGTAATTTTCCCTAATTATAACAGATTCCGGAAACACAAGAGGAAAAAACGATTTGCTCTTATTCACAGCTCAGTAAACTATTTCGCTTGATATAGCGTACATGGGGCATCGTCACGCCTCGAAAGACTTTTATATCCTCATCGACGAGGTGCATACCGTTCCGTAAAGCGACGTTTCGGGAAGCCAAATTTGTATCACGGATAATGGAACATACATCAGGTGCCTTCATTTCCGTAAAAGCATAGTCCATCCAGGCCCGGGCCGCTTCCGTGGCATATCCGTGGTGCCAGTAAGCTCGTTCGAAGAGGTATCCTACTTCAAGAACTTTATTTCCTTTCCAGGGCTGGTACGTCAGGCCGCACTGCCCGATGAAAGTGTTCGTTTCTTTCAGAATGACAGCCCACAGGCCCAGACCATAGTCGTCCTGGCGCTTCATCTGGCGCTTCAACCACTCGGCTGCTTCCTCGTCAGAAAAAGCACCTTCGTAGGCATACATTGCGGCTTCATCCTGCAAGGTTCTTTTGATATTTTCCAAATCGCTCTCTTCCAGCGGGCGCATGAGCAAACGTTTTGTTTCAAGCATGTTGGTCTCCCATTCATGACGTAACTATTTTTCGAGTGGTACTTTTAAATCTCATTTTATCATGAAGAAGACAGAAAGCGGTGAAGAAATAGCTAATCATTTCTTCACCGCTTGTTCTCCATTATCATCCGTTCAGCTTTTCAGCCAGCCGCCCGCCTGTGGAAGTAAACCACAGAGCGGTTTGCAGCGAATATAAAAATATGAAAGAAGTTATAGTATATCGAGTGGTTCCTAAGTTTGCCTGACACAGTAGATGCGCCCAGATTTCTGCACTGGACAGAAAAAGTTACCTTATAAAGAGCTCTGCCTCGAAATGCGTGCGAGGCCAGCCGAGCACCAGGGAGAGGCAGGTGCCTTCAGTGATTTTCCAGCCAATCAAGCTGCACATTTTCCTGTAATTTCTTTACAAGCTTCAGTAGTTCCCGCGTTTCTTTCGGAGAGAAGCCTCGAAGGCCCGCTGCAATCTGCCGATTCTCTTCTTCAATGAGTTCTTTATAAAGTTTGCTGCCTTCTGCAGTGGGGGACAAGTGCCACATTCTTTTATCGGAGTCTTCCCGATGCCTATAAATGAGCCCGGCGTCTTCCAATTTTTTTACCGCCTTGGCCGTCGTGCCCTTATCTACATTGCAGGCGTCCGTCAGATCGGCCTGACAGATACCCGGCGCTTCGCAGATGCGCGTGAGGAAGACAAACTACCCGCGCTTCAGACCGTACGACCGAAATTTTACGTCCATCATGGACTGAACAGAACGACTGAGTGTCCCGATATTCCTAAGTAATTCGCTAGCGAGTTCCATGGCTCTTTCACCCCAATTAGTTGAAATAGCAACAATTATAATTGCAGTGTAGTGGAAAGAGAGAACATTGTCAAGTGGGGAGAAGCCCTCCGCCTGCATTCCGCATCCCGACATCTGCCCGTGGAGGCCAAATTACTAAAGCAATTTGGCATTGAACGAACAAAAATAGAAGCACCCGTCCCCTTCTTCTTCACTGTGTTCAAAGAAGGCCGAAAGCAGTCTCCAAGGATTTGCTTTGGCAAAAACAAAAAATAAAACAAGCCATATACCCCAATCTCACACCTCTTTTTATTTTCTTTTTATGGACAGCACAGAAGATGGGTGCAGATACAAGGAAGGCAGACTTAGGAACCCGAGATAATACAAAAATAGTATATCGAGTGGTTCCTAAGTCTGCCTGACACAGTAGATGCGCCCATATTTCTGCGCTGGACGTAAAAAGTTTCCCTTAAAAAAGCTCTCAGATAAGATGCGTGCGAGGCCAGCCGAGCACCAGATTATCTGAGGTGCTTTTATTTGCGCCTATTCTTCCTTCAACGATAAAAGCTTCAAAGAGTTCACTATTACAAACACAGACCCCACATTATGCACCAGCGCCCCCACAATGGGATTCAGCACGCCGGTCGCGGCAAGAATCGTGGCAATCAGATTAATGATGAGGGACAGGACGATATTAGCCTGGATCTTCTGGAGAACCTTTTGGGAGAGATGGAGCAAATAGGGAATCCGGCTGATATCGTCCTGCACGAGCACCACGTCAGAAGATTCAATGGTAATGTCCGAGCCGATGCCTCCCATGGCAATGGCGGAGTCGGCGGTACGGAGTGCGACGGCGTCGTTGATGCCGTCGCCGATCATGCAGACTTTGTGACCTGCGCCCTGATATTCACGGATTATTTTTTGTTTATCTTCGGGAAGAAGTCCGCTGCGGTAATTGGCAATATGAACGTTCTCGGCAATTTTCATTGCGGCCGATGGATTATCTCCGGTGAGTAAAATGGGTTCAATTTGCATGGCCTGCAGTTTCTTTATGGTCGGGGCAGCACTTTCGCGGATTGTATCCGTAAGGGAGATGGATCCAACGGCTTTTCCGTCTACGGCGAGATAGACCATAGTGGAACCACTGGCCTTTTCGTCACGCGTCCATTCTGTATTAAAGGAAATGCCTTTTTCCACGAGAAATTCCTTTTTGCCCGCAAGAAGTTTTTTTCCTTCATAAGTAGCAGCGATGCCCTTGCCCGAAAAAATGGTATAGGAGGAAGCTTGCCCGTTCGTATCCGCAGCCGCGCAGATAGCCTTCCCGATAGGGTGCTCGGAGCGGGCTTCTGCAATGGCGGCAAGAGTCAGAATGTCTTTCTCCGAATAGATGGAATCAAACGGCTGCACTTTCTCAATGCTGAGCTTCCCGTAAGTGAGGGTGCCCGTTTTATCAAAAGCAACTGTATCAATGGTACTGAGCCGCTGCAGCGATTCACCGGACTTGATGATCATGCCGTACTTAGCAGCGTTCCCGATGCCCGCGATGATGGCTGTCGGCGTTGCGAGGATAAAGGCGCAGGGACAGACTACAATCAGGACAGTGACGGCTCGAAGAAAAGCGCCCGACGTATTTCCCAGGATAAACCAGTTGAGCAGGAAAGTCAGAATGGCCGTGGTAAAAGCCGCTATGACAAGCCACGCTGCCCAGCGGTCAGCCAGGGAAACGATAGGGGCCTTGTTTTCATCCGCTTTTTCGGCAAGATCAATCATTCGCTGCAGGGCACTATCGGCGGCTTCAGCCGTGGCCACGTATTCAAATACATTTTCTTTATTGAGGGAACCGCTGAGCACATCGTCTCCGACAGTCTTATCCACGGGAAGGGATTCGCCGGTCATGGCGGACTGGTCGAGAGAGGTAATTCCTTTGATAATCTTTCCGTCGGTCGGTATGGTTTCACCGGCGAGCACGATCACCGTATCGCCTTTTTGGACGTCTTCTACGAGGATGCGCTTTTCTTCTCCGTTACGGCGGACCCGGGCCAGCTTCGGCATGAGGTTTATGAGCCCTTGAATGCCCTTCCTTGCCTTGGAGGAGGTGTAGTCTTCCAGAGCAGAGCCGATTTCCATGATAAAAGCGACTTCGCCGGCTGCAAAAAATTCTCTGGCTATGAGTGAACCGATGAGGGCGAGGGAAACAAGGACGTCAGCCGTGATATCGTGCTTTGTGACGAGAGCCTTTGCGGCGCCCGTAACGATGGGCACGCTGCAGAGAAAAATCGCTATCCACGCCATATCCAGTCCGCCGGGAAGTACAGTCCATTCCAACAGGCTCATGACGAGCGCAATCCCGGAAAAACCAATCCGGACCAGCCGGAATTTTGCTTCATCCGTAAAATAATCGGTGAGGTGCTTCATTGATTTTCTCCTTGTTTTTCCATGCAGGAATAGATACATTATATTTAATAACGAACAACTTGTTCTATAAAAATAGTATCCAGTTCCAAAGGTGCTTACAAGAAGCAGTTTGCGCCTTCTATTCGTTACGGAACAAAAAGCTGATTTTATTCGGAAAAGGGGGAATCCCGATGGACCGGAGACAACGGAAAACAAAGCAGGCCATATTCAGGGCCTTCAGCACGCTCCTTGCCAAAAAGCATTATCATCATATTTCCGTGCAGGACATCATTGACGAGGCCGATGTGGGACGGACGACCTTTTATGCCCACTTCGAGACGAAAGACGACCTGCTGAATCAAATGTGCGAAGACATCTTCGGACACGTTTTTTCCTCCGTGCTCGAGCGGGAAGCACATCACGATTTTTCTTCGCAGCCCGAGACCCTGGCGAGCCGCATGACCCATCTGCTCTATCACCTCAAGGAAAGAAAAAACGACTTGACGAACCTCTTTTCGGGGGAAAGCGAAGATATCTTTTTGAAATACTTTAAAAAACAGCTGGAAAAAGTCTTTGAAGGCACAAAAGAACTCTTTCCGCCAGATATCCCCAGGGACTACGCCGCGGGCTTTTACGTGGCTTCCTTTGCTCAGGTTGTCTCCCTGTGGATCAAAAATGGCTTTAAGGAGACACCCGAAATCATCGCAGCGTATTACATTACACTCATCGCCGAAAAAAAAGAAAAATGAGAGCAAAAGTTGCCTCCCGGGGAAGGCCAATGAAAATAGGACAAGACCAGTGCACGATTTATTTTGCCGATTATACTGTACTGTAAATCTACTATTATGAT
This sequence comes from Acidaminococcus sp., assembly GCA_022482815.1. Lineage (NCBI taxonomy): Bacteria > Bacillati > Bacillota > Negativicutes > Acidaminococcales > Acidaminococcaceae > Acidaminococcus > Acidaminococcus sp. The sequence goes on along the minus strand of JAKVOM010000001.1, from coordinate 2,663,715 downwards.
TAAAAAACACAAAAAGCAATGCAAGGACAAACTTTTACCCAATATCGCCAGCCCATGCCGCCATTGGCAGCCTTTTGATTTATCTCTCATAATAAAAAAGATGAAGACAATCCGCTGTCCTGCTAAATGCCATAGACCAAAAGCGGTTTCTTTTCTCTGCCAACTGCCGCTATCTGCTATCGGCTAACTGCTATCTGCCTCAAAAATCATCCAATATCTTTCCAATACTACTGTACGAATCACTACCCACTATCGACTACCCCCTGTGACCTTTTTTTGTGCTATAATGAAGCCACACTGATATTAGGTTAGAGGAGGTTTTTTGCAATGAAATACAGTGAACTTCTTGAAAATGCACGTAAATGCACGGGCAAGTGCAAGAGCTGCCCTGTTTGCAACGGTGTTGCCTGCCGCAATATGATCCCCGGCCCTGGTGCCAAGGGTGTCGGCGATACGGCTATTCGCAACTATAACGCCTGGCAGAATGTGCGTGTCGTCATGGATACGCTCTGCGAAAAGAAACCGGTTGATACGTCTGTCGAACTGTTCGGTCATACGTTCAAATATCCGTTCTTCGCAGGCCCTGTCGGCGCTGTGGCTATGCATTACAGCGATAAATATAATGATATTACTTACAATGCCGAACTCGTTCCGGGCTGTGCCGAAAATGGCATTATGGCCTTTACGGGTGACGGCATGGATGCTCAGGTCATGATCGGTGCTACCGATGCCATCAAGGCCTGCAAGGGTGTCGGCGTGCCGACGGTAAAACCCTGGAACAAGCAGATGATTGAAGACAAGATGGCCCTCGTCAAGGCTTCCGGTGCTATTGCCGTAGCTATGGACGTCGATGCCGCCGGTCTGCCGTTCCTGAAGAATTTCGTTCCTCCTGCAGGCAGCAAGTCCGTCACTGAAATGAAGGAAATCATTGCTCTTGCCGGCAAGCCTTTCATTGTCAAAGGTATCATGAGTGTTAAGGGCGCTCTCAAGGCCGTAGAGGCCGGTGCTGCCGCCATCGTCGTTTCTAACCACGGCGGCCGTGTCCTCGACCAGAGCCCTGCTACGGCAGAAGTCCTGCCGGAAATCGTGGAAGCTGTTGGCGGCAAGGTCAAAATCTTTGTCGACGGCGGTATCCGTACCGGTGTTGATGTTTTCAAGGCTCTTGCCATGGGCGCCGATGCCGTGCTGATTGCCAGACCGTTTGTCAATGCTGTCTATGGCGGCGGTAAGGAAGGCGTGGCCTGCCTCGTTGACAAGCTTGGTTCCGAACTTGCCGACACGATGGAAATGTGCGGCGCTCCGACGCTGAAAGATATTACACCCGATATGATTCGGAGGTAAGCTCTTGCTGAAAGGACATCATTTCTCACCCAATCAGGTCGTGGCACTTACGTTTGCAGTCCTCATCCTGACAGGGGCGCTGCTCCTTATGCTGCCGTTTGCCGGTCAGCAGGGAGAGGGATTGTCCTTTGTAGATGCTCTTTTTACAGCTACATCCGCTTCCTGCGTCACCGGTCTTGTCGTAGTCGATACGGGCACGTATTTTTCTACGTTCGGACAGATTGTGCTCATTGCTCTGATCCAGGCCGGTGGTCTGGGCCTCATGCTGTTTGCTACGCTTTTTTCCGTGGCAACGGGGCGCAAAATCAACCTGCAGGACCGCATGTATATCCAGGCTTCCCTGAACCAGGACGATATGGCCGGGGTGGTTCGGATGAGTCTCAAGGTAGCAAAGTATACGGCGGCCGTCGAGCTCGTTTTCGGTGCGCTCTTAAGTATCTGCTTTGTGCCGAGCTTTGGGCTCAAGGGAATTTACTATGGTTTCTGGCACGCAATTTCTGCTTTTTGCAACGCCGGATTTGACCTTTTCGGCCACTACAGCAGTCTGACGGGATTTACGACGGATGTGCCGGTGAACCTCATCATCAGCGCACTCGTCATCCTGGGCGGTATCGGTTTTCCCGTAATGTCGGATGTCCTCGAGCACCGCGGGTTTTCAAGGCTGCGGCTTCACACGAAGCTGGTCCTTGTGACGACGGCGTTCCTGTTGATTGCCGGTACTGTCCTCATCGAGTTCCTCGAAGCTGATAATGCCAAGACGCTGGCAGCACTGACGCCGGGAAATGCCTGGCTCGCCAGTTTCTTCCAGTCCATGTCGACCAGAACGGCCGGCTTTAACACGATTGATCTCGTGCAGCTGCGGTCGTCGACGCTCCTTGTGATGATCGTCCTCATGGTCATCGGGGCATCGCCGGCATCGACGGGCGGCGGCATCAAGACGACAACCTTTGCTCTCCTGGTGCTTTCGGCCCGTCAGGTCGTGCAGCAGAAGAGCGAGTGCACGATTTTCGGGCGCCGGATTGATAGTGGAACGATTTTCCGGGCCTTCGCCATTGCGACCATGTCCATGGTGTGGATCTTCTTTGAGGTCATCGGGATTACGTACCTGGAAGATACGAATTTTCTGTATGCCCTCTTTGAAGTGGCGTCGGCTTATGCGACGGTGGGGCTCTCTACAGGGCTCAGCCAGCATCTGACGACAGGCAGCAAGCTGATCCTCATTATCTCCATGTATGCCGGACGTGTCGGCATCATGACGTTTGCCATGTCGCTGACGGCACGGCGGAATACACCGCCCATCCGGTATCCGGAAGAAAAAATCATTGTAGGCTGAGAGGAAGTAAGGGGTATCTCATGGGAAAAACCAAACAATTTGTAGTCTGGGGACTGGGCCGTTTCGGCAGCAGTGTAGCGCTGACCCTTGCCGAAATGGGGCACGAGGTTCTCGGTATCGATAATAATGAAGAAGTCGTGCAGAATTTGGCAAGCCAGCTGACCCACGTCGTTGTGAGTGATGCCATCGACGAAAACGTAGTCAAGAGCCTGGGCCTGCGCAATTTTGACGCGGCCATCATTGCCATCGGTGATTTGGAGCCCAGCCTGCTTTGCTGCATGCTGCTGAAGGAAGCCGGTCTGCACAAGATTGTAGCTAAAGCGTCTTCTCCCATTCACGGGAAAATGCTGAAGAAAATCGGTGCGACATCCGTCATCTATCCGGAGCGGGATATGGGGCGACGCGTAGGGCACAGCCTGGGGTATACGAACATCCTGGACTTTGTGGAACTGTCCGATGACATTGCGCTTGTGGAAATTGATACGCCGACTTCGGCCGTGGGCAAGAACCTGATTGAACTGGATGTGCGCCGCCGTTTCGGCGTGAACATCGTAGCGATTAAGCACCCTGATAAGAAAATCGAAATCAGCATGGATCCGAAGAAGCCGCTGCAGAACAAAGACGTCCTTGTGATCATTGGTAACTCGGATTCTATCAAGCAGTTGAGGGAAAACCTATGATCCAGACGATAACGTCCTTAAAAAATGAAGTCGTAAAGAAAGCGGCTTCATTAAAACAAAAGAAATATCGGCAGCGGGAACAGCTTTTCTTGCTCGAGGGAACGAGAGCGGTAGAGGAAGTGCGCCGTTCCGACTGGAAAGTGACAGCTTATTTCTGCACGAAGCTGCCGGAAGAATGGCAGGAAGAAGCAGAAACGTCTTCTGTGCCGTATTATGTGGTAACGGAAGCTATTATGGGAAAGATTGCGGCTACGGAAGATCCGCAGTCCGTGGCTGCTCTCGTAGAACTGCGCGACAATGACCTCGCAAATTTCCATCCGGGAAAGGGCGTCATCCTCGTCCTCGATGAAATCCATGATCCGGGAAACGCCGGCACCATGATCCGCACGGCCTGCGCGGCCGGGGCGGAAGGCGTGGTGCTGCTTAAGAATTCCGTGGATCTGTATAATCCGAAAGTCGTGCGCTCGGCGATGGGAAACCTCTTTCATCTGCCCGTCTTTACGGGTATCGAGGAGGAAGCACTGCTGCACTGGGCCCGCGGCGAAGGATGGCAGCTTGTGGTAACGGATCTGCGCGGTGCCGTGAACCTGCCGGAACTTACCTGGCCGGAGAAAACACTTCTCGTCATGGGAAGCGAAGCCGAAGGCGTGTCGCCGTCCATTTTGGAGCAGGCCGATACGCGGGTGAAAATCCCGATGTACGGTGAAGCGGAAAGTTTAAATGTGGCAGTAGCGACAGGCATATTATTGTACGACTGCGCGGTTAAAATGCATTAAAGGTACCTAAATATAAAGTTGTGTTCGACTGTGTTGGCCGGCTGCAAAGGCTAAAGAGTGATAATATCAAAACCAGCGGTGAGGAAATGAGTCATCCCCTCACCGTTATATTTTTGCTCTTAATTTAGAAAGTGGGGGAACTAGTATCTTTACAACTCTGCCCCCGATATGAGTGGATAGCCCATTCTGACGAAGGCTAACTCATTGTTCACTGCAATCTTTCTCAGGAATCCGCCAATGTGGCTGCATGCATTAGCCTACTAACCACTAGACACTATCCACTAGCTCCTTTACTAAATCCTTTTCGCGCGTAAGCGCCACAGCTTCTTTTCCGCCGGCTTAGCCGGCCACAGCTTTCTTTTTTTATCCATTTGACGGTAGCATCCTATAAGTGTATAATAGACGGGTAAAAATTGAAAATAGCCATGACGGAGACAGTACTGATGCAGCCGGTGCAGCGACTCGGGGGAGAGTGAGAGCCCGGGCAGGAGGATGCAGAAAGGAAAATCACTCCCGAGCTGACCGCCGAACCAGCAGTAGGACGGTCCGTCTGATGAGCGTTATTTCATTTGAAAGTGGCAGGAAACGTCCTGTCATGAGGGTGGTACCACGGGTAAAAGTCTCGTCCCTTGCGGGGACGGGGCTTATTTTTTTGGAGGTGTTCCTGGTGAGTAAAGAAAAAGAAAACGACAAGTTCAGCGCTACCCTGAATCTGCCGAAGACCGATTTCCCGATGCGTGCCGGTCTGCCCAAACGTGAACCGGACTTTTTGAAGTTCTGGCAGGACCATGACATGTATCATCTGAAACTGAAACAGCATGCCGGCCATAAGAAGTTCATTCTGCACGATGGCCCTCCGTATGCGAACGGCAAGATTCATATTGGTCACGCACTGAATAAGATTCTGAAAGATATCATCATTAAATATAAGTATCAACAGGGCTTTGACACGCCTTACGTTCCCGGCTGGGATACGCACGGCATGCCGATTGAACATGCCTGCCTGAAGGCTACCGGTGTAGACCGTCATAAGATTTCCGCTCTGGAACTCAGAAAGATGTGCAATGATTATGCCCACAAATGGATCAACGAGCAGCGCGAAGGCTTCAAGCGTCTGGGCGTGATCGGTGACTGGGATAATCCCTATCTGACCCTTAATCCGCTTACCGAAGCTGATCAGCTTCGCGTTTTCGGCGACATGGCCAACAAGGGCTACATCTACAAGGGCAAAAAGACCGTTTACTGGTGCCCTCACTGCGAAACTGCTCTGGCCGAAGCCGAAATCGAATATGCGGATCAGAAGACACCGACCATCTATGTAAAGATGCCTCTCGTCAAGGATAAGGGCCTTACTCCGGAAGCTGCCAAGGGCATGAAAGCTTACTTTGTCGTATGGACCACGACGCCCTGGACCATTCCGGCCAACGTCGCTATTGCCCTGAACCCCGACTTTGAATATGCCTGGGTCGAATACCAGGGTGAAGCTCTCATCATGGCAAAGGAACTGATTGACAAGGTTGCCAGTGAATGCGGCATTACCTTCGGCCCGGTTCTCGGTGTAACGAAAGGCCGCGACTTTGAATATGCCGAATGCGAGCATCCGTTCCCTGAATACAACCATAGAAAGTCCCTCGTTGTACTGGCCGACTACGTTGACCTGGAAACCGGTACCGGCGCTGTCCATACCGCTCCTGGCCACGGCGATGTCGACTATCTGACGGGCCTCAAATATAAACTGGACATTCTCTGCCCGGTCGATGAAAAAGGCTGCTACACTGACGAAGCCGGCGAACTCTTCAAAGGCAAATTCGTCTTTGACTGCAATGGCCTTGTTATTAAACATCTGGCTGAAAATGGCGCTCTTCTGGGCAAGAAAAACATTCACCACCAGTATGCTCACTGCTGGCGCTGCAAGAACCCGATCATTTACCGTGCTTCCGAGCAGTGGTTTGCTTCCGTAGACGGCTTCCGTGATCAGGCTTTGAAAGTCATCAACAACGACGTTCAGTTCATTCCGAGCTGGGGCCGTCAGCGCATTTACAACATGGTTGCTGACCGTCATGACTGGTGTATTTCCCGTCAGCGTGTCTGGGGCGTGCCTATTCCTATTTATTACTGCGAAGACTGCGGTGAACCGCTGATTACGCCGGAAACGATTGAACATCTGGCTAAGATTGTGGAAAAAGAGGGCACCGACGCCTGGTGGAAGCATACCGCCGAAGAACTGCTGCCGGAAGGCACGAAGTGCCCGAAGTGCGGCTGCACGCATTTCCGCAAGGAAAGCGATATCATGGACGTCTGGTTCGACTCCGGTTCAACGCACCGCGGCGTACTGAGAAGACGCCCCGAACTGGGCTGGCCGGCTGATATGTACCTCGAAGGCAGTGACCAGCACAGAGGCTGGTTCCAGTCTTCGCTGCTCACGAGTGTCGCTACGACGGGCAAGGCTCCGTACCGTGCCGTTCTGACTCACGGCTATACTCTTGACGGTGAAGGCCGCAAGATGAGTAAATCCGTCGGCAACACGGTCGCTCCGGAAGATGTTATCAAGGATTACGGTGCCGATATTGTTCGTCTGTGGGTATCTTCCGTAGACTACAAGGGCGATGTCAGAATCTCCAAGCTGATCCTGAAACAGATTGCCGAAGTATACCGTAAGATTCGCAACACCATCCGTTACATCCTCGGCAACACCTATGACTTTGACTATGAAAAGGACAAAGTAGCTTTCGCCGACATGGAAGAACTGGATCAGTACGCACTGATGCGCCTGCAGGAACTGAAGAAGTACGTAAAGAATGCGTATGAAGAGTATGATTTCCATCTGGTGTATCATGCTGTTCACGAATTCTGCACGGTAGACATGAGCTCCTTCTATCTGGATATCATCAAGGACCGTCTGTATACGAGCAAGCCGAATGATCCGAAGCGCCGCAGCGCTCAGACGGCTATGTATGAAATCCTGTATGACCTCATGGTCATGCTGACGCCAATCCTGAGCTTCACGATGGAAGAAGTTTACCAGCAGCTCAAGAAGCCGGCCGATGCACCTGTCAGCGTACTGCTGCTCGAATGGCCGAAGCTGCATGAGGAATACATCAACAAAGATGAACTGCAGAAGTGGAACAGCTTCATCAAAGTCCGCGGCGAAATCATGAAGATTCTGGAAAATGCCCGCCGCGACAAGAAGATTGGTAATTCCCTTGATGCTAAGGTTGATCTCTATGCAGACGGCGAAGCACTGGAAGTACTGCGCCGCGTAGAAAAAGACCTGCCAACGCTGCTCATTGTTTCCCAGGTAGCACTGCATGAAGGTACGGAAGGCGGAGAAAAGACGGATCGTCAGGATCTGACGGTCAAAGTTTCCCCGGCCGAAGGCCATAAGTGTGAACGCTGCTGGAGATACGACGAGACGGTTGGCCAGGACGCAGAACATCCGACCCTGTGCCATCGCTGCGTAGAAGTGCTTAAATAAGCGATTATAGATTTACAAACCGGAAAGATTCCCGTTTTGGGAACCTTTCCGGTTTTTCGTTAAGCCGAACCGTTAGCATTTAAAATTTTGCGAAAACCTTCCTTAACAGCGCTGGTATCTGGTCGCGGGTTGCCGGCCATCCGCGGAAGCAAACCGACAAGCGGTTTGGACACTCCCTTTCTGCCGAAGGCCAATTAACTGCTCGCTGCAATTGTCTTCGTAAATCAGCCAAAGTATCTGCTTGCACTACAGTACTAACCACTGTCGTCTATCCACAAACCAATCTTTCGCAGGCTGGGCTAAAAGCTGAATGCTAAACGTTAAAAGTGCTTTTTTGCTGTCGCAGCCCCGCCGCCAATGGCGGCCACAGCTTTTTTTGCGCGAAGCGCCACAGCTTTTTTGTCTGGAATTTACCTGACAATCTGCCGCACCAGCGTACTTTCTACTTCTCACTACTTCTTGAATTTATACAGGGTAGGGGTATTAAAACTTTTTATCAATCTCCAGCAAATATTAATTATTCGTAACAGCAAAGAAAGCGTTTGACATCTTTCCACAAAACGAGTATTATATATACATAACGGAGGTATAGTAAAATGCTGCATGAAACGACGAAACGAAACAAAGAGGGCAGTGAGTACAAGGATCTTATCAAGAGATTGAACCGGATTGAGGGTCAGGTTCGCGGAATCAAGAGGATGCTTGAAGAAGACCGGTACTGTGTGGATATTCTGACCCAGGTCAGCGCCATTACGTGCGGTCTGAATGCCTTCAACAAAAAATTACTGGCTGACCACATCAAATCCTGCGTGGTGCAAGACATCCGCAACGGAGATGATCAGGTCGTTGATGAACTGTGTGAAACCCTTCAAAAATTGATGAAATGACAGAAAGGATGAATCGTATATGGAAAAGACGTTAAATGTAAAAGGTATGATGTGCGCACATTGCCAGCAGCATGTACACGATGCCCTGGCTGCTCTGGACGGTGTATCTGCTGTGGATGTCAACCTGGAAAAAGGTACTGCTAAAGTAACTGCCAGCCGTGACATTCCTGTTGCTGAATTTGATAAAGCAATCACCGATGCCGGATACGAACTGGTAAAATAATGAACGTAAAAAAGGGCTGTGAAGCAATGGGCCATCATTGCTACACAGCCTTTTTTTAGCCAAACCGTTAGGTTTGGAATTCCTTTGGGACCTCCTTTCAAGCCGCTTCACGGCTTCGAAAGGAGGGAAACCGCAGTCAGCACTGACGGCAGGAAGCGCTGACGACAGCGGTGGAGGATAGCTTCTTTTTCGTCCGTTCGGAAGGAGGTTGTGGAGGAAAGAAAGATAGCGGGATTCCTTGCGGTGAAGAATATCCCTTTCTGCCGAAGGCCAGCCGACGGAGTCGGCTACGGCTTCAATCCGTCGACGCAGTCGACCATAGCCGGCCGCCAAAGACGGCCGGCTATGACAAAATAGAAAACTTTTTTCAATTAAGTTCATTTATTTAGCTTTTATTTATCTTTCGACTTGCACGTCAATTTTTAGCATGTTATAATGCAAAAAGCACTTGAGTAGATTTTAGAAAAGAGGCTGATCTCATTGAAGAAACAATTGGTGGCTGCTGCTTTAGCACTGTCCATGTCTTTTGGTGTTGGCGGCGCAGTTGTACCGGCAACGGCTTTTGCAGCTGAATCCATTGGGTATGTAGATTTGAATACGGTCTTCTCTCACCATCCTGATTTTGCCAGCGCAAGAGCTGCTTTGAATCTGGAACAGCAGAAGGCTCAGCAGGAATTCCGTGAAAAGGCTCCAAGCCTGGATGACAACGGCAAGCGTGCCTTGGATAACACCCTGACTGAACGGATTGCAAAGAGAGAACAGGAACTCTTCAACCCGATTCGTGAAAAAATCCTGAAGGCAGTAAACCAAGTTGCCAAGGAACGCGGCATTACGACGGTTCTGACGGCAAGCGCTGTCGTTAACGGCGGTACGGACCTGACGAAGGACGTACTGAAAGCTGTCGGTGGACGCTAATTGAAAAGGACTCAAAACAGGCTGCAGATGCGGCCTGTTTTTTGTTTAATTAAGCCAAACCGTCAGGTTTGGAATTCCGCTGCCACCTCCGTCCTTTAGGAAGGAGGGCGGACCACGAAGTGGTGGAGGAAGGTAAGAAGAGAAGAGGGAAAACGCAGTCAGCACTGACGGCAGGAAGCGCTGACGCTTGCGGTGGGTGGTCAGTCGGACAACAGGGATTGGTTCGATAAAACGGCTGCTTTAGCATACTCCCCCAGAGGAGGAATCGCTTGTGTTGGGTGCTGTCCCTATTCTGCCGAAGGCTAGCCGACGGAGTCGGCTACGGCTTTAATCTGTCGACGCAGTCGACCACAGCCAGCCGCTCTTAGCGGCTAACTTTTTTCCTCTTACTCCTTGACAAAAATAACTGTAACTGCTAAAATTACAGTATCAAAACTAATTAATAGCTTTTCTCTAGATATAAGGAGGTTTTACCATGGAATTCAAGAAGATTACATCATCCAATTTTGATGAAGTTGTGCTGAAGAATACGAAACCGATGGTGGTAGGATTTTCTGCCCCGTGGTGTGGATACTGCCGCCGCTTAAAGCCGGCAATGGGACAGCTTGCTGCCGAAGTAGCTGATAAGATTGAATTTGCCTCCGTCAACGTTGATGATGAACGCGAACTGGCTGCACGCTTCGGCGTCGAAACCATTCCTAGTCTGATGGCCGTCAAGGACGGCAAGACGAGTGAACTGCTCGTGAATCCGCCCTCCAAGGCCGCTGTAAAGACCTGGCTTGAAGGGCAGGGATTATTATGACAAAGGTTTATGATATTCTGGTCATCGGAGGAGGGCCTGCCGGTTATACGGCAGCCCTCTACGGTGCCCGCAGTGGTCTTTCCGTGGCTATCCTGGAGAAACTTTCTCCGGGCGGCCAGATGGCTACGACGAGTGAAATCGAAAATTACCCTGGTTTTCCTGATCCTGTAGATGGGTTTGAACTGGGCGAGAAGATGCAGGAAGGTGCGGAGAAATTTGGCGCCGAGACGCTTTTTGTCGATGTTGAATCCCTCGACCTGGAAGCTAATCCCAAAGTAGCCCATACTTCAGAAGGCGATTATCTCGGACGTACCATTATTCTTGCGATGGGTGCTTCTCCCCGTAAGCTCGGCATTCCCCGCGAAGACGCGATGATCGGCCGCGGCATCGGGTACTGTGCTCACTGCGACGGCAACTTCTTTAAAGGCAAGACGATTGTCGTCAATGGCGGCGGCAATAGTGCCGTCGGCGATGCCATCTACCTCAGCCGGATTGGTAAAGAGGTGCATTTGGTCCATAGACGTGATACACTTAGAGCGACACCTATCTATTTGAAACGCCTGGAGGATGCCGGCGTTAAGATCCATTGGAACCGTGTGGTTTCCGGCATTGAGGGCGATAAGAAGGTGACTGGTGTCAGACTGAAGAACGTCAAGGACGGCAGTGAAGAGCTTCTTCCCTGTGATGCACTGTTCATTGCTGTCGGACGTAAGCCTCAGACAGAGCTTGTCGCCGGTAAGGTGGAGCTTGACAAGGCCGGCTATATCGTGGCAGGCGAAGACACGAAGACGTCCGTACCCGGTGTTTTTGCAGCCGGAGATATCCGGACAAAAGCGCTGCGGCAGATTGTTACGGCAGCATCTGACGGAGCCTGCGCGGCTAATGCAGCGGAACTTTATCTGAGCGAACAATAAATCACCAATTCAGCAGCAAAGAAGGTTTTGATTGTGAAGAGCGATTTTATTGTGGCTGTTCATGCCATGGTCTATCTGACCCATATGGACTGCCTTGTATCCAGTGACGAACTGGCAAAGAACATATGCACAAACCCGGCCCGTGTCCGTAAAATCATGGGAAAGCTCAAGGCGAGCGGACTTGTGAATACCAAAGAAGGCCATGTAGGTGGATACTGCACGGAACCTGGCGCCGAAAAGACGAACCTCCTGCAGATTGCCGACTGTCTGGGCATTTCCTTTGTGGATACGAAATGGCACAGCGGGACGGAAGATATGGACTGTTTCATCAGCAGCGGCATGGGCAAATTTTTCGACAAGCTCTATGAAGAGATGAATCAAGCCTGCCGTGAAAAATTAAAGAATATTACGCTGGAAGCAATCACGCTCCAAATCGTCCGGAACGAAAGGAACAGAACGAATCCTTGTCACGGTGAAACTAACTGTGACTGCCCGGCCTGGGAGAAATTTAATCAAAAATATGGAAGGTAATTAAAAAATGGGGATGCCGCACTTGGCGACATTCCCATTTTTTACGCAGGTCGCTCTGTAGGAGGCGAACCGACAAGCAGTTCGTTCAGAATAAACAAAAATAATCGCACCAGCCCTCTTGTTTTTTGTTAAAAAAATAAGAGGGGGTGGATATTCAGTCGAACAACAGGAATTGGTCCGACTGAAACGCTGTAAAATCCAAACTAACACCCCAATTGGGGCACTAGAGACCCTCTTCGACGTCGCTCCGCGACATTGAAGAGGGGGAACCGCAGGAAGGCCCGATGTCATCGGGCCTTCCGGAAAGCGGTGGGTGACGTCCCTTAATTTTTTCTTTTGTGACAGTCAGTAGAAACAAAACAATGCAAGGCAACAGTAAATATTTGCATCTCTTTTACTTATTTATTGAGGTAATGCGAAGCATTGGCTACGAGAAAGTCTTCTTCCAAGCCGCTTTGCGGCTTCGGAAGGAGAATCGCTTTGCGGGGAAAGATAGTTTCTTTTCGCCGTCAGCGGCGGTCACAGCTTTCCGTCGTTCTTTTTGCGCGAAGCGCCACAGCTAGCTTGTTTAGACTCCGTCAAAGCAGCTGCCCGCACCAGCCCACTATCCACTACTCACTACTTTTATGTTATAATGAAGAAAATTTTTTTTGAGGTGATAAATATGAAAAAAGCAGCACTTGTCCTAGCCTTTTTTGTATGCGTATTCGGGTTCTCTACGCCGAAAGTGATGGCGGAACAGCCTCTGGATACGGTCAGCATTTCAGGTTATGCGACACGTACTGTAGCTCCTGATATGGCTACGGTCACTTTTACGTATGAAACAACCGGCGATACAGTAGAAGCAGTCCGCCAGGAAGGGGCTGTGATTTCCAATCGCGTCATTTCTAAAGTCCTTTCCATGGGAATTCCGATGGAAGACCTGGCAACGACCCGTTACAATGTAGCTCCGTATTATACGTATGAGAGAAATGGCCGTCAGAAACTAAACGGTTATCGTCTGTACGCTACCTGGACAGCTAAAGTAAAGGACCTGAAACAACTCGGTACGGTGACCGATAGCCTGCTGGGTATCGGCGTGAACCGCATCGATTCCATTTCGTACGGTGTGCAGCAGGCTGATGTGTACCGCCGTCAGCTTATGTCGGAAGCAGTGGCTAATGCCAGACTGAATGCGCAGGCTATTGCTAATGCCGGCGGCCGCGGTCTTGGGGCGCTGCGTCAGGCCAGTGTTACGCAGTCCAACTTCGAAATGCAGGCTTCCCCGCGCATCATGCTCGCTAAAGCAAATGATACGGCAGGCTCCGCTCCTACGGAACTTGTTCCGAAACCTTACACCATCAGTGTGACGGTGAATACCGTCTTTGCCATGGAGTAAGCAATGGAGAAACTTATTAATATGCCGGCCTTCCTTTCGGGAGGGCCGGTTTTACTTCAAGGTGCCATGGAACTGGAAGTAGCTCCTTATCTGGCAAGGCTAACAAAGCCTCAAAAAAGTGTCATGGGAGATTTCCTTTTCTGGCAGGGCAAACTGGGCAGGGTGCCTGTCGTCATTTCCCAAACAGGAATCGGAACAGCGGCCGCCGGTGCCGCTACCGCTCTGGGCTGTCAGGTATTTCATCCCACGGCCGTACTGAACCAGGGCACAGCGGGCGGTTATGGCCTTGACGCCCGGGTAGGAGACATCGTCATCGGCGAAACCGTTTATAACGGCAATGCTCTTTATACGGGTGACGGGCATACGCGGTATATGGATCTGGGACGAATCGAACATGAATCGGTTGCAGCTTCCATTTTCCCGGAAAAACCGCCGCTCATGCATGCGGACGCAGGAATGACTTCCTGGCTAAAAAAGGGTCTTTCCAATTATTTGGGAGGAAATGTCCTCATCGGTACGATTGCATCGAGTGACGAGTGGAATGCCGATCCAGCGGTGATTGCCCGGAGGGTAGAAGCGACGGGAGCACTTTGTGAAGAAATGGAAGCAGCAGCAGTACTTATGACGGCAAAACGCTTTAACGTGCCCTGCGGACTCATCCGCATTTTGTCCAACAATAACAGAACAGGCCTGCCCTTTGATTCGTCTGTCTGCGAAACCCTGGCGGAAGCACTGTCAAAGAGTTTGGGCCTTGCCTAAGCCATGCTGATTGTTAGCATAGGAGGGAACCATGAAAGACACCATGTATCATTGCCCCGTGGAGGCGACGCTGAGCCGCATCGGGGGCAAATATAAATGTATCATCCTGTACCACCTGGGACAGAGCACACTCCGGTTCAGTGAGCTGCAGCGCCTCATGCCGCAGGCTACGGCCAAAATGCTGGCACAGCAGCTGCATGATCTGGAAAAAGACGGTATCATCCAGCGCAAAGTGTATCCCGTTGTGCCGCCTAAGACGGAATATTCCCTGACTGATTTCGGAAAGACATTGTCACCCATTATGGAGGCCATGTGTGAGTGGGGAAAAAAGCACATGAGTCAATATATCCTGCCTTCGGAGGATGATTAAGGAGTATCTCGGCTGACTGCAGACTATGCTAAAAAGTAGCTGAGAAAAAATAAAAAGCGCTTTTGGCTTTTGGACTATGGTTTTTAGCCTTGTCTGCGACAGTGTGTTAAAACTTTTGATTCAAGTAAAATTTGATATAAAACCTGAAATTTAGCAGTTAATCTGAATTTCAGGTTTTATTTTTATAAGTTCCAAAAAAATGCTTTTGTCATTTTTCTTGGATGGCGGGATGCGGAAAGGGTGAAAAAGTGGCTGTGAAATAAAGCGCACGCTTTATTTCACAACCACTTTTTGATTACATTTAAAATCGCCGCTAACAGTGAGCGGTTCGCCCGTGAAGAGGGAGTCTCAAGCCATGTTGAAGGGAGATGAAAGCGAACATGGCGTATTTTTGCGAACTGCTGTCACCTGCTAACGGCGATTATTTTCTCGAGTTGCCAATAGGGATGCCAAGGTGGGGGTATGGGCCACCAGGCAAATGTCCTGAGTGGCTGGGTTATTTGTTTTCAATAGCCTTCATCAGTTCTTCTGCGAGGGCGATATCAGATGCAGGGTTCTGGCCTGTAATGACTTCGCGGTCGTGAACGACGTGGCTGGCGTAAAGCGGTGCCGATACTTCCATATTGGCGCCGGCAATCTGCAGAGCCTGTTCTACATGATACGGCATTTCTCCGCCGAGCCCCACTTCATTCGGCCATTCTTCCGCATCGGAAAGGACGGTCATGCGGTAGCCGTTGTAGATCCAGTTCTTGCTGTACTGCATAGCACCGGCTACATCATCATTGACGAGAGCTTTACGGTATGCGGCTGCTTCCGGCAGTGCTGCCAGAGAAGCGACAGGACCGTGGCAGATGAAAGCGGTCGGCTTTTGTGCAGCGTGTGCTTTTTGCAGAATCGTGCCAAGCTCTTTGTTCTGCATCAGATCGGTCATCGGAGCATGGCCGCCCGGTACAAACACTGCCTTGTAGGAATCAAAATCGGAAATGGCTTGTGCAAAGGAAATCGGCTTCAGGCCGGCGGCAAACTTTTCGGCTCTGGCCCGTTCTGTTTCGCCGCCCTTAAAGAATTTGGCGTCGTTGGAACCTTTGTCCATAGGCGGCTTTTTGCCTTCCGGCGTAGCCAGCTGGATCGTGTAGCCGTGGTCAGCCAGGTACAGGGACGGTACGGCAAATTCATTCAGGAAAAAGCCAACGTTCATTTCTTTCCCATTTTTCAGGGTCATTTTATCCTGCTGGGACGCGATGACGAGGATTTTTCCTTTGGACGGAGCAGCGCTGCTTACACCGCCGCCTCCTGCAATCGTTAACAGAGCAAGGGTACCTAAAAAAAGATGACGTAATTTCATGTTACATTCTCCTCCCATACAGTGGATTCATCTCAATGTTGACTGCATTGTAGACGATAGTCCCCTGTAAAGCAAGAATGCACTTTTTTCTCAGTTAGTTACTTTTTTGTAAGCATAGGAGGAGGGATAGTGGAAAGTGTCTAGGGGTTAGTACCGTAGTGCGGGCAAAATGTTAGGCAAAGAACAATGCAGTTAGCAGTTTGCAGATAGCAGGTAGCTGCAGATAGCGGAAAGCGCTTTTGGCATATGGCATTAAGCCTCGCCCACGGTGCTTGATAGATTGTCTCTATGGGCGGACAGGCAGCGGATTGCGAAAGGCGATATAACGCACAAAAATAGCGGTGAAGAAATATCATTCATTTCTTCACCGCTGCTTCATTTATTTAATTGTTTTAGAACTTTTCTCCCGTCAGCTTTTCGTATGCTTCCTTGTACTTTTCGATCGTCTTATCAATGATATCCTGAGGCAGGAGATAATCGCTGTCCGGATGGGCAAGCAGCCAGTTGCGGACGAATTGTTTATCGTAGGAGGGTTGATCCTGACCGACTTTGTAACCATCAAGCGGCCAGAAGCGGGAGCTGTCCGGCGTCAGCATTTCGTCGCCGAGAACGACGTTGCCTTTGTCATCCAGACCGAATTCAAACTTCGTGTCGGCGATGATGATGCCTCTCTTATAAGCGTAATCTGCGCATTTGTTGTAGAGGGCGATGGTAGCGTCTTTAATGGCCTTGGTATATTCAGCACCGTGGCCCGGGAATTTTTTCTCAAGGAAATCAACACACTGAGCTTCCGTGATGTTTTCATCATGGTCGCCCAGGTCTGCCTTTGTGCTCGGCGTGAAGAGCGGTTCAGGCAGCTTCTGGCATTGCTTGAGGCCGGCCGGCATCGGAATGCCGTTCACGGTACCATTCTTCTTGTAGGATTCCCAGCCGCTGCCGGTGATATAACCACGGACGATGCATTCTACCGGAATCATGTTCAGCTTGCGGCATTTCATGCTCTTGCCGACGAACTGAGGCTGACGGAAGAATTCAGGCATGTCGGCCGGATCCACGGAAATCATGTGGTTGGGGATGACATCCTTGGTATAGTCAAACCAGAATTTGGAAAGTCTGGTCAGGACGGCACCCTTATCGGTAATGGTGTTTTTCAGGATGTGGTCAAAGGCAGAGATTCTGTCGGAAGCGACCATAATCAGGCTGTCACCGATATCATAGACTTCGCGGACTTTACCGGATTTGAAAGGTTTATACTCCTGCATGTTACATCCTCCTTAGATGCTTGATTTAGTATCCTTATCATATCACAAGCATTATCCTTTGTCGAATGAAATTCGGAGTTTACCTATTAATGTTTGTAATAAATGAAGCAGACACAAAATCCTAAATGGGGGTTAGAGTTTCGTTACAATGTCTGTTATAATGATTGTGTCCCTGGTGAAAAATGTTTGACGTTATTTCGAACAATGTTCACCTTCCATTGAACGAATGCGAGGGATATCGTATAATGTCGTATAGTGAAGTTGAAGTTTACTGGAGGAAGGATGGGAGCTATGCGTATTGTAATGACAATTGTCGGATTGGACAAAGTCGGAATTATTGCGAAAGCCAGTGCACTTTTGGCAGAAAATCAGGTCAATATCCTGAACATCAATCAAAATATAACGGATACCTTCTTTAACATGGTATTGATCGGCGATATGGAAAAAGCGACAATCAGCCTGGAAGAACTGAAAAAGAAGGCCGCTGCACTGGGGGATGAACTCGGTCTGCAGATCCGCGTCCAGAGTGAAGAAATCTTCACGGCTATGCACCGGATTTAGGAGGCTGCCCTATGCTGTACAATATCAACGACGTTTTAGAAACGACCCGCATGATTACGCAGAACAATCTTGATGTGCGGACCATCACAATGGGCATCAGCCTGCGCGACTGTGCCGATCCGGACATTAAGAAGTGCGCCCGTAAGATTTACGATAAAATTACTCACAAAGCCGAGCATCTGGTGAAGGTCGGCGAAGATTTGGAAGCGGAACTGGGCGTGCCTATTATCCACAAGAGAATTTCTGTCACGCCGATTTCCCTTGTCGGGGAAGCTTGTGAGGCAGATAGTTACGTGGCTCTTGCCAAGGCCCTTGATGACGCGGCTAAACAAGTCGGCGTCAACTTCATCGGGGGCTTCAGCGCTCTCGTAGAAAAGGGCTATACCAAGGGCGATCATATTTTGATTCGTTCCATTCCGGAAGCACTTGCCACAACAGATCTGGTCTGCTCCTCCGTGGCCATCGGCTCGACGAAAGCCGGCATCAATATGGATGCGGTCAAGGAAATGGGTGAAATCGTCAAAAAGACGGCAGCCCTGACGGCGGACCAGGATGCTATCGGCTGTGCGAAACTCGTTGTTTTCTGTAATCCTGTCCAGGACAATCCTTTTATGGCAGGCGCGTTCCATGGTGTAACGGAACCGGAGAGTGTCATCAACGTGGGCGTTTCCGGCCCGGGCGTGGTAAAGCATGCATTGGAAGCTGTCCGCGGCAAGGATATCGGCCAGGTGGCGGAAACCATCAAAAAAACGGCCTTCAAGATTACTCGTGTGGGGCAGCTGGTTGCTCAGGAAGCAGCAAAGCGCCTCAACACGCAGTTTGGCATCATCGATTTGTCGCTTGCTCCGACACCGGCTATCGGTGACAGTGTGGCTCATATTCTGGAAGAAATCGGTCTGGAATCCTGCGGCGGCCCCGGCACGACGGCGGCTCTCGCTATGCTGAACGATGCTGTTAAGAAAGGCGGCCTCATGGCTTCCAGCTATGTCGGCGGCCTGAGCGGTGCCTTCATTCCGGTAAGTGAAGATGCCGGCATGATTGCTGCCGTGGAAAAGGGCAGTCTCTGCCTTGAAAAATTGGAAGCTATGACTTGTGTCTGCTCCGTAGGTCTTGATATGATTGCCGTACCGGGCGATACGACGGCGGCCACGATTTCCGCAGTTATCGCCGACGAAGCGGCTGTCGGTATGATCAATAATAAGACGACAGCCGTGCGTCTTATCCCGGTACCGGGCAAGGGCGTAGGCGACAAGGTTGAATTTGGCGGGCTTCTGGGTTATGCCCCGATTATGCCGGTCAATACGTTTAAACCGGATGTCTTTATTAACAGAGGCGGCCGGATTCCGGCTCCGGTAAGGAGTCTGACGAACTGATGAGAAAAAAGGAAAGAAACCAGCAGATTGTAGCGCGTCTGGAGAAAGTGTACAAGGGCGCCAAACCGGCACTGCATTTTTCGAACCCTTTTGAGCTTATTGTTGCTGTTGTCCTTTCGGCCCAGTGCACGGATGAGCGGGTCAATAAAGTAACGGCCCGCTTATTCCCCGCGTACAATACGCCGGAAAAGATGAGCACGCTGACACAGGAACAGCTGGAAGTCCTGATTCACGACTGTGGTCTTTTCCGTTCGAAGGCAAAGAACCTGCTCGGTCTTTGCCGCAAATTGATTGATGAATATCACTCCGAAGTTCCTCAGACTATGGAGGAACTTTTGAGCCTTCCCGGTGTGGGGCGCAAGACAGCGGATGTCGTCCTGAGCGTAGGCTTCGGGAAACCGGCCATTGCTGTCGACACGCATGTGTTCCGCGTATCGCACCGGCTGGGACTGTCAAACGGGACTACGCCGCTTGCAGTGGAACAGGATCTGCAGAAACAGATTCCGAAGGCCAAGTGGGGAGAAGCCCATCATTGGCTGATCTGGCATGGACGGAGAGTCTGCAAGGCTCCGAAACCAAAATGCGGGGAATGCCCGCTGGCAGATCTCTGCCCGTCACAAATGGCTTTATAAAGTGTAATCAGATGTGATTGGTGAAGTGAGAATCCCATGGAAAACGTGTATGACTTAGTCAACGAATTTTATAAGAATGATGAAGGTTGGGATTATATCCTCTCTCACAGCGACGTGGAGGCTTTTCTCAGGAAACTTGCCTGGCAGGGTGAAACCGACCAGGAACTAAAGAAGCACTGGGTGCATATGATGATGCTCTGCATCTACATGGAAAATGCGGATGTGGTGCTCGAGGAAATCACGGCTGACACGCTGGTGGACGCCGTGTCCTGGTGCGCCCGTTATGTGGTTGATTTTGTAATTACGTATCGGGAAGTAAAGGCATTTCTGGATACGATCGGGCAGTTCTTCGTGTTCATGAAGGATGCAGGCAAACTGGAGAGCAGTGTTGCCCCTTATCTGGCTGAACAGATGCTGCTCAACGATGATGGCACCGTCGCTATTGTGGATAGTGACGGTTCTTTTCTGCCCGGGGAAAAGGGCAGAGAGGAGAACTCTGCACCGCCGCCGATGGGGAGAATTTTCCTGAATGCAGGGAGAGCTCTGGAAGGCTTGATGAATGAAATTCATAAATTTTTCCAGAACAGCCGCTTCAACCTGGATCTGGACCGTGCCGTCAATTTCTATAACGACGCGACGGGCCGCGTGGATCCGGAAGGCCCTAATGCAGACGAGTACTGGCGCGGTTTCTGGGATTATTTTCTCTTTGACTACCGGATGCGTCTGGAGGACTATACGCCGCTCGAGTGTTTCCGTGATTCCCACATCAGCCGGTATCCCAATCTTCTCCGAGAGATGTGCGGCGCCCATCTGAGTCTTTTTACCATCGAGAACGAAGTGGATGTCGATCGGTATTTCTGTCATGATTTTATGGATTATAATTCTTATCTGCTCGTTTTCTCGGTGCGCCCGGAGGATGACCCCAGGCATCTTGTCTTTATGGAGAATCTTTTTGATAACCGCAGCCTCGGCATGAACTATCTGCAGCAGTACGCACTGAAACCGATGGCCCAGAAGCGCCTGCGGGAAGTGCTGAGTGCATGTCTTGCGTGGTACAGGGTGCAGCATCCGGGTGCCATCTGGCGTGACTTTATGGCGCGTCATCCCCTGGTGCCCCAGAAGGTCATCCGCAAGGTGGAGGCCAATCCGGCAGCCGTTGTGTTTCCCTATGAACTGACGGAGCGGCTGAAGAACTATCGTCCACCTGAACTCGGCAAGGATCTGTCCGAGGTAGAGAAACTGCTCAAGGAGCTGCTTGCCGTTACGCGTTTCAGTACGTATGACTTTATGCTGATGCGGCGGATGTGGAATGATTTTGTGAAGGAAGGCGGCTGCACCGGCGAATATCCGTCCGAAGTCTGGGCGTCCGCACTCATGGAGAATTTCCTTGAAATCAATGAGAAACGGGCAGCGCGTTTCCAGCCATTTCTCCTGGAGACGATGGGACTTTCCCGGTATAACCTCACCGGCGCTTATATGGATCTGCGGACGGAATTGGAACTGAAACCATCGGATCCCCGCTATTTGAATGAACGCGGGTATTTGATGCTATTTTCACCGTATGTGTAAGGAAGGCAGGAGTAAGGCATGATTTGCAGTCACTGTGGATCGGTATATCCCGACGATATGACGGAATGTCCGAATTGTCACACTGTAAATGAAGAAGTCGAGGCACAAGTGATGTCGGACGCGGAAAGGGACTCTTTCCAAGGTGTGACCATCAATACCGACAGCCCCGATTCAGACCGTTTTACGGTACAGAATGAAAACCAAAAAGGCGCGGAAGGAGCCGGAAGATGGTCTCAGACCATCAGTAGCCTGTTTTCGCACTACGGCTGGATTCTTCGGGCTGTGTTCTTTGCATTAGTCATTATAGGCGCTTTGTTCTTCCTGCTCCCGGTGCTTGGCTTGGCTGTATTTGTCGGGATTCTTGTATTTGGACTGAATTTCTTGTTAAGTAAGTAAATAGTGAATTCTTGCGCAAAAAATCTCTTTAATTTAAATGTTAAATAGTGTATAATTGAAACGTAGTTTGTGATGTAAGTAAAAACTGATGGGCTCTGCCTGTCAGAAAGAAGAACTCGCTGTTCGTGGTGAATGGAGGGTGTCTTCTCTCGGTGTCCTGCACCGAAATACAAAATGGAAAGGTGATAGTGTTATGCGCGAAGTAGTAATTGTAAGTGCTGTTAGAACGGCCATCGGTAAATTCGGTGGTTCTCTGGCTCCTCTGTCTGCTCCGGAAATGGGTGCTGTCGTGATCAAAGAAGCCCTGAAGAGAGCTAACGTTAAACCTGAAATGGTTGACGAAGTTATCATGGGCAACGTTCTGCAAGCTGGTCTGGGCCAGAACCCTGCAAGACAGGCTTCTATCAAAGCCGGCCTTCCTGTAGAAGTTCCGTCCTTTACCGTCAACAAGGTCTGCGGTTCCGGTCTGAAGAGTGTTGAACTGGCTGCACAGTCCATTATTGCCGGCGACAACGACATCGTTGTAGCAGGTGGTATGGAAAGCATGACGAACGCTCCGTTCGCAACTACCAGCAAAGCTCGCTGGGGCCTGCGCATGGGCGATGCAAAACTCGTTGATATCATGATTAAAGATGGTCTGTGGGATGCTTTCAATAACTACCACATGGGCATCACCTCTGAAAACGTTGCAGAAAGATTCCATGTAACGAGAGAAGAACAGGACGAAGTTTCCCTGCGTTCTCAGAAGAGAGCCGTTGCCGCTATCAAATCCGGCGCATTCAAGGATGAAATTGTTCCTGTTACCTATACTGTAAAGAAAAAGGGCGAAGTTACTTTCGATACGGATGAATTCCCGAGAGAAAGCACCAGCATGGAAGCTCTGGCTAAACTGAAACCTGCTTTCAAGAAAGACGGCGGTACCGTTACTGCTGGTAACGCTTCCGGCCTGAACGACGGCGCTGCTGCCCTCGTTGTTATGTCCGCTGACAAGGCTAAGGAACTGGGTCTGAAACCGATGGCTAAGATTCTGTCCTATGCTTCCGCCGGTGTAGATCCTGCTATCATGGGTATCGGCCCTGTTCCTGCAAGCCGCAAAGCTCTGGGCAAGATCAACATGAAGGTTGAAGATATGGACCTCATCGAAGCTAACGAAGCTTTTGCTGCACAGTTCGTAGAAGTCGGCAGAGAACTGAACTTCGATCCTGAAAAAGTTAACGTTAACGGCGGTGCTATTGCTCTGGGTCACCCGATTGGTGCTTCCGGTGCTCGTATCCTCGTAACCCTGCTGTATGCTCTGAAACACAGAAACAAGAAGTATGGTCTTGCTACGCTGTGCATCGGCGGCGGCATGGGCACTGCTACCGTTATTGAAATGCTCTAATTTCAAGCGGAAAACACTGATTGATCCCTCGTGGATTAATCAGTGTTCCCTTAATTGAGATAATGAGAATTTAAAGAAAGAGGGTAATTTGTCGTGGATTTTAAACTGAGTGAAGATCAGGAAATGATTAAACAACAGGCTCATGATTTTGCTGAGAGATTCTTAGCTCCGACCGTTGCTGAAAGAGATAAGAACCATGAATTCAATCGTGACCTGATGAACCAAATGGCTGAAAATGGTTTCTTCGGTATCTGCTTCCCTGAAGAATATGATGGACTGGGAATGGATGTTCTGAGCTACATCATTGCTGTAGAAGAACTCTCCAAGGTTGATGATGGTGCCGGTATCACCCTTTCCGCCTGCGTATCCCTGTGCGCAACTCCTATCTATATGTTCGGTACTGAAGAACAGAAGAAGAAGTATCTGGCTCCGATCTGCCGCGGCGAAAAGCTTGGCGCTTTCGGCCTGACCGAACCGGGTGCTGGTACCGATGCTGCTGGTCAGCAGACCACGGCTGTTCTGAAGGGTGACAAATACATCCTGAACGGCTCCAAGATCTTCATCACCAACGGTAAAGAAGCTGATACTTATGTAGTATTTGCTATGACCGATAAGAGCAAAGGCGTACATGGCATTTCCGCCTTCATTCTGGAAAAAGGCATGCCTGGCTTCAAGTTCGGTAAGATCGAAGACAAGATGGGCGGTCATACCTCCATCACTGCAGAACTCGTATTCGAAGACTGCGAAGTTCCTAAAGAAAACCTGCTCGGTCAGGAAGGCGAAGGCTTCAAGATCGCTATGGAAACCCTGGACGGCGGCCGTATCGGCGTAGGCGCTCAGGCTCTTGGTATTGCTGAAGGCGCTCTGGATGCTGCTGTGAAGTACTCCAAAGAACGTGAACAGTTCGGTCGTCCTATCAGCAAGTTCCAGGCTATCAGCTTCAAACTGGCTGACATGAAGATGAAGATTGATGCTGCTCGTTATCTGGTATACCGCGCAGCTTATCTGAAGGATCAACACGGCGACTACAGCGCTCCGGCTGCTGAAGCTAAGTGCTTCGCTTCCGATACCTGCATGCAGGTTACCACCGATGCTGTACAAGTATTCGGCGGCTATGGCTACACGGTTGATTACCCTGTTGAACGCTTCATGCGCAACGCAAAGATTACCCAAATCTACGAAGGCACCAACGAAGTACAGCGTCTGGTTATCTCCAGAGCTCTGCTTAAGAAGGATGACAAGAAGAAATAATTCTGTCCTGAGAAATACGCTGATTCAGTTCGGTAGCCCTGCATAAGGGCTGCCGAGCTAATCAGTATTTCTTTAGGCTCGAATTGTCTAAATTTTTCTTCGAATAAAATAAATTTGAAAAGGAGATCATCGCTATGGAAATTAAGAAGGTTATGGTTCTGGGTACTGGCCAAATGGGCAGTGGTATCGCTCAGGTATTTGCAAGCCACGGTATTGAAGCTTATTTACGTTCCAGAAAACAAGCTTCTGTAGAAAAAGCTCTGGCTAGAATCGAAAAGGGCCTGGAACGCAATGTGACCAAAGGCCGCATCACCGAAGACCAAAAGAAAGACACCATGGCTCATCTGCATGGCGTTGTTGAACTGACCGAAGAAACCTGCAACGTTGACCTCATTATTGAATCCGTTGCTGAAGACCTGGCTATTAAGGAAGATACCCTGGGCACGGTTGGAAGACTGGCTCCGGCTGACACGATTATCGCCAGCAACACTTCTTCCGTATCCATCACCCTGCTGGGCAACTATTCCGGCAGACCTGAAAAATTCATCGGCATGCACTTCTTCAACCCGGCTCCTGTTATGAAGCTCGTTGAAGTTACTAAGGGCCTGGCTACTTCCGATGAAACCTTCACCGTCATCAGAGACCTCGCTTCCGCTGTCGGCAAGACTCCGGTTGCTGTTCATGACTCCGCCGGATTCGTCGGCAACAGAATCATGATCCCGATGATCAACGAAGCTATCTTCACCCTGATGGAAGGCGTAGCCAGCAAAGAAGATATCGATGCTGTTGCTAAACTCGGATTTAACCATCCGATGGGGCCTCTGGCTCTGTCCGACCTGATTGGTAACGATACGGTTCTGGCTATCATGGAAGTTCTCTATGATCAGTTCGGCGATCAGAAGTATCGTCCGTGCCCGCTGCTCCGCAAGATGGTTGAAGCTGGCTATCTGGGCCGTAAGTCTGGCAAAGGCTTCTACGAATATCCTAAGAAATAATAGGTGGTGTGAGGAATGGTCGATTACAAGAATTTGCTCGTAACGACGTCCGACGCTGGTATTACCACTGTGACGATCAATCGTCCGAGTGCTTTGAATGCCCTTGATTCTGCAACGCTGAACGAGATGAAAGATTGTTTCACGCGTTTGGCATCTGATGCTGCTACGAAGGCAGTTATCGTGACCGGTTCTGGCACGAAATCCTTTGTAGCCGGTGCTGACCTTGCTGAAATGAGCAAGCTGAGTGCTGCCGAAGGCAAAGCTTTCTCTGCACTGGGACACGAAGTATTTGACATGATCGAACATCTGCCGGTTCCGGTAGTGGCAGCTGTGAACGGCTATGCCCTTGGCGGCGGCTGCGAACTGGCATTGTCCTGCGATTTCCGTTATGCTTCCGAAACAGCTAAATTTGGTCAGCCTGAAGTCAACTATGGGATTATCCCCGGCTTCGGCGGTACGCAAAGATTGGCTCGTCTGGTAGGTGCCGGGATTGCCAAAGAAGCAATCTATACCGGTTCTATGTTTGACGCTAAGGAAGCTTATCGCATCGGTCTGGTCAACAAAGTTACAAAGCCGGAAGAATTGATTCCTGCCTGCGAAGAAGTACTGAAGAAGATCCTGAAGAAGGGTCCTCTGGCTATCGCACAGGCAAAGGATGCCATCAATACGGGTCTCAATATGGACCTCGAATCCGGCCTCAATTACGAGGCTCAGGCTTTCGGCATCTGCTTTGCTACGGCTGATCAGAAGGAAGGCATGAAAGCTTTCCTTGAGAAGCGGAAACCGACCTTTACGGGTAAATAAGTCAAATCGAAAAGAGGCTGTGAAGAAGTGAGTCATCGCTCCTTCACAGCCTTTTTGTTATCCGTGAGCCTGAGGACTGGTCTTTTATCCAGATGCCTCATTATGTTATACTGATTAGCGTACAGCAGTTGACTTTTAAATGTAGGAGGAAGTAAGCATGAAAGAACCTTATAGCAGAAAAGAATCTGCCTGGGCAAGAATGGATCAGGCAGAACGCGATGCCGTTATGGCATACGGTGAAAAATATAAAGCATTTCTTGATACGGCAAGAACGGAACGGCTGGCCGTCAGCCTCATCCAGGAGCGTGCCGAAAAGGCCGGCTTCCGTCCTCTCTATGATTATAAGGAACTCAAGGCAGGGGACAAAGTATACTGGAACCAGAAAGGCAAGTCCATTATCCTGGCTGTCATCGGCAAAGCGCCGGTTCACGATGGCATGAAAATCGTGGGCTCCCACATTGATGCACCGCGCCTCGATCTCAAAGGTAATCCTGTCCATGAGCAGGATGGACTTGTCTATTTCCGTACCCACTATTACGGCGGCATCAAGAAATACCAGTGGCCCTGCATTCCGCTGGCCCTCATTGGTGTGATCTATACCAAGGACGGAAAGAAACTGAATATTAACATCGGCATGGATGAAAACGACCCGGTCTTCTATA
Organism: Acidaminococcus sp.; assembly: GCA_022482815.1. Classification (NCBI taxonomy): domain Bacteria; kingdom Bacillati; phylum Bacillota; class Negativicutes; order Acidaminococcales; family Acidaminococcaceae; genus Acidaminococcus; species Acidaminococcus sp. The sequence continues at coordinate 2,637,100 of JAKVOM010000001.1, read as the reverse complement.
TTACGGATTTGCTTATCCATATGGCACAGGACCAGATGAAAAAGACCCTTGCCGAAGGTGTGACTGGCGAACAGCTGCAGGCTGTCATCGGCTCCAATTCCGATAAGGATGAGAAAGTCAAGGATGCTGTCATGAAGCTTCTCAAGGAAACCTATGGCATTGAAGAAGAAGACTTCACTTCGGCTGAACTGGAACTTGTACCGGCCATGAAAAGCCGCGATGTAGGTTTTGACCGTTCCCTCATTGCTGCCTATGGCCAGGATGACCGCGTCTGCTCTTACGCAAACATGGAAGGCATTATGAACGCCGCACCCGGCGAAAAGACGCAGGTAGCGCTCTTTACGGATAAAGAAGAGATTGGTTCCTACGGCAATACGGGCATGCAGTCTTCCTACTTTGTGAAATTTGTCATGAAGATGCTGTCCCTGCAGGGCAAACCATCTCTGCTTGATTTCTACGAAACCATGGAAAACAGTGAGATGCTTTCCGGCGACGTCAACAGCTGCCTCGATCCTATGTTCCCGGAAGTCACGGAAAAGGATAACTCTTCTCTCTGCGGCTACGGCATTGCACTGACCAAATTTACCGGTATCCGCGGTAAAGCAGGCAGCAACGACGCCAACAGCGAATTCATGCAGAAAATCCGCACGCTCTTTGATAAGAACGGCGTAGCCTGGCAGATCGGCGAACTCGGTAAAGTCGACCAGGGCGGCGGTGGCACCATCGCCTTCATGATGGCCGATTGGGGCTGCGAAGTCGTGGACTGCGGCACGGCTATGCTGAGCATGCATTCACCGTATGATTTGTTGAGCAAGGCGGATGCGTACGAGACTTATTTGGCGTATAAGGTATTTTTCGAAAGTAAATAATTAAAGGCACCTGCCTCACGATGGTGTTCGACATGTCTCGCACGCATCGTGAGGCAGAGTTTTTTCTAAGGACGTTTCCGCTGTCCTCTGCAGAATCCAGCGGCATGGACTTTGTCGGACCAGCCTGCGACCACTCGACGTACGTTTTTTTGTACGACTTCGTGGCCTCAGCCTGGCCCTTCGCGTCCCTGCGGCTGTCTTGCAGCAGAGTCCATCAGAAACAAAATAAAAAGCATTTGTGTAGCCGAGCACACGTTTCAAAAGAAAGACAAAAAAACGGTGCAGCAGGCTCTCTTGTTTTCCGTCAGAAAAATAAGAGGGGGCACTATGTGGCGGGTGTTCAGTAAGAACGCAGAGATGAGTTCGATAAAGGGGGTCCAGGTTTAATTGATCTAAATCTTTGATTTAGTTTTCGAAAGGTGATACGATAAACAAATTCAATTCCTTATATAACTAAAAGAGACTGTAAAACATGATTGCTCATTATTTCGCAGTCTCTTTTTTGTATTTCGAAATTCAAAACTAACTGTTGTCTCAAACTATCTAAAGAATTCGCCAAAGCAGCTGTTTGCTCGACTGTGTTAACCAGCAGATACTATTCACTATCCACCCTGCTGCCAGGCTGAATGCCAAAAGCTAAAAGCGCTTTTTTGAACAATTTTTATGCCTTCACAGCGTCCTTATCCGGTTTCACGTATAATGTAGTTTGGTTCGTGAAAATTACAAACCCCGGCTTTGCCCCGTTCGGTTTTTTGACGAAGCGTTTTTCCGTATAATCGACAGGGACGCGGTCGGCGTTCTTGCCTTTACTGAAAGTGGCAGCAATCTGTGCTGCCTTGAGGATATCTTCTTCCCGCGGTTCGGGGAGCGTCGTCTTCATAATGACATGGGAACCGGGGATATTTTTGGCGTGGAACCACAGATCGTGGCCGCGGCCGAGTTTAAAGGTCACAAAGTCGTTCTGCTTATTGTTCTTGCCTACATAAAGGTAGGTATCTTCCGACAGGGTGATTTTTAGCGGCTCTGACTTACCGGCTGCAGGCATTTTCTTTTTGGGAGCAGGAATGACCTTGATGCTGATGAGCTCCTGTTTGATTTCCTCAATTTCTCCGCGCGTCATGGCCGTATCGAGCGACGCGTCGAGAGATTCCAGATACTGCAGCAATTCTTCCGCTTCCTGCTGCTGTTCCTTGATTTCGCCGATGGCCCGCTTATATTTATTGTATTTTTTATAGTAGGCCTGGGCGTTTTCAAGCGGCGTGAGCTGCGGGGCGAGGGCGATGACAAGAGGCGTATTGTCGTAGATATTGCTAAGAGTACATGTGGTATCGCCTTTTTTTAACTGATAGTGATAGGCCATGAGCGTATCAGCTTTAATTTTCTGAGCGTCGGCGTTTTCCGCACGGGCCAGATCCTGGGCGAGTGCCTTGATTTTCTTTTCTGTTTTGGCCTGCTGCGCCTGAACAATTTTTTGCAGCGTATCTTTTTCCGGAATCTGTACCGGAATGAGGGAAGCACTGTAGGCGAGGGCATCGAGCAGTGCCGGGAAGGATTCCGTCTTCATTTCCGGATGGATGACAGGTTTATAAGGAACAAGGTTTTTCATGCGGTTGCGCTTATCAATCTGGGCGTAGACCGTCGTGTCCTTATCTTCCAGCCGGGCCTGTACTTCTTCCTGCAGGGAGGCAATGGCCTTTTCAATCCTGGCGGCAGCCGTCACGTCCATAAGCTTAGGCGCGCCTCCGAACCCGCTGCGGGCGGCAATTTCCATGGCCGTCTGTTTGCCGATGCCCTGGGTTACGGCAATGAGCGCTCCTGTCAGGTCTTCGGCACTGGAGGCAGCGCAGGCTTCCCGGATGGCATGAGGTGTACTCTCCAGAAGATTCAGCCCCTCCTGGGCCGGCGGAAATTCGTACGGCGTATTCGGCAGAATCTGTCTTACCCGGCTCTGCGCTTTGCCGATATGGCGCAGTGCGTCGAGGATGATGCCATCTTCATTCACAAAGATGATATTGCTGTTGCGGCCCGTCATTTCGAGAATCAGCTTTTTGGTGATAATCTTGCGTTCGGCTCCGATGAGGTCAATATCGATAATAATGACACGGTCGAGGTCCTTTTGCATGATCTGGGTAATGCGGCCTTCTTCGAGGTGCTTACGCAGCAGCATACAGAAAGACGGCGGCATGTTCGGCCGTTCCGGCAGCTTTTTGGGAAGCGTAATGAGGGGTGTGTCACCGCTCATATCAATGAGAAAATTGACTGTATGGGAAATCTGATTGACCTGGATCAGAAGGGAACTTTTACCAGGCATGAAAATTTTATAGATACGGCCGCTGACCAGAGCTTTGGCAAGTTCATGGACAAGGACACGCAGTGTAAGACCTTCCAGGTTCATAATAAAAATCTCCTTTGTAAAAAACGCAGGCCGCAGGTTGGTCGCGGGTCGCCGGTCGCTCTGTAGGAAGCAAACCGCGCAGCGGTTTGCGCAGAATATACAAAAATAGAAGCACCAGCCTCTTATTTTCTTTCAGAAAATAAGAGGGGGACCGCTTGCGGTGGGTATTCAGTACGATAACAGGAATGGGTACGAAAAAGCGCCTATTAAATCCAAACTATACCTCTAATTGGGGCACTAGCCTTATAGTGACCTCCTTCAACGTCACGGAGTGAAATTGAACGAGGGGGACCGCTTGCGGTGGAAGATGTCCCTCTCTGCCGAAGGCTATAACTTTCTGCCAGCAGCATTCTTTCTCAAGAATCCGTCTAAGTAGCTATCCGCACTATGGTGCTAACCACTACTCACTAACCACTTTATCACTTGTCCGCCTGCAAAGCAGGCGGCACAAATTTGCACCCAACCTCATAATCATATATAATATTAAGATAAAGTTATACAAGAATTCGTTTGTCTGCTTTCCAGTATAATGGAAGAGAACGGGTTGGTCAAACTGCTAGGAGGAACTCATGAAAAAAATTGGTTTTATTGTTACAGCTCTTCTTTGTCTGACGCAGTCAGCCTACGCTATGCTCCCTATAACGGAAAACAATATCGAGCGTGCTCAGCAATACGGCGTAGAGAGGAAGGGTGCTTCGACACTTGAATTGGTCGCTCCCTGGACCATTTACGACCGGAAACTTCTTAATAAGTATGGCCTTGGAGAAAAGACCGTGGTCTATACTCCTTACCTCATGGCGGCACTGGATGCCCAGTCTGCTGCCAAAGGCGGGACAACGGCTAGTCTCGCACGGGGAATGAAGGTTGCCAAGGATTACAAGGGCGTGCTGGCTCTTGCCGTGACGGTAAGCACCACGTCGAAGCTGGAACCCAAGAATCTGAGAGTGCGTATGTATCAGGGAACGAATGTCATCGACCCTTATTACACGAATTTGAATTCTGCCAAACAGCGTTCCATGCAGGTCAGCCCCGGCCAGGGACAGGCTCTGCAGAAGGTCAATGTTTGGGATCTGCAGTATTTCGTCTATTTTGATTTGACGAAACTTAACGCGCAGCGTCCCATGGTCTTTGCCGTTACTGATAAAGCCGGCGGAACGCGGGAGTTTGTCATTAATCTGACTAAAGTAAACTAAGGAGTGTGTCCCCGTGGTAAAAAGCATGACCGGCTACGGCCGGGGGGAGTATCAGGATGATGCTTTCTCATTTATCTTTGAACTAAAAACAGTCAATCATCGCTATGCAGAAGTCGCTATTCGTCTGCCGCGGTTTCTGAATCCTCTGGAAAGCCGCATTCGGCAGACCGTCCTGAAAAGAATTGCCCGGGGCCATGTAGACGTCTTCATTACCGCTTCCTATACAGCGGAGGAGGGAAGGCGCATAAAGATTGACAAAGGTCTGGTAAAAGCTTATCATGAGAGTTTGAAAGATACGGCGGACCTTTTGGGTGTCGGCAAGGATAACGTAGGCGGCGAACGGGAATTGTATTTTATTTCCAACCAGCCGGATGTACTGACGCTCGAAGAGGCAGCCATTGATCCGGAAGCCCTGTGGCTCAAGATGGAACCTGCCATCAATGAAGCATTGGATCACTGCGATGCCATGCGGGAAGCCGAAGGTGCGAATATTTCCCGGGATGTGGCACACCGGGTCGATCTTATTGAAGAAAAACTGGGTGAAATCGAAAAGGAAGCCCCGCAGACCGTAGCAGATTACGAAGCAAAACTCACAGAGCGCATCCAGGAACTTCTCGACAAGAACAATGCCGGTGAAATCGATCAGAGCCGGCTCATCCAGGAAGTGGCCATTTACTCCGACCACGTGAATATTACAGAAGAAATTGTCCGTCTGCACAGCCATATCAAGCAGTTCCGTGAAATGCTTGCATCCGCTCATCCGGTAGGCAGACGGATGGATTTTTTAGTACAGGAATTCAATCGTGAGGCAAATACGATTGCTTCCAAGGCTAATGATTCCGTCATTACTCAGACAGTAGTGGACATGAAGGGCGAAATCGAAAAAGTTCGGGAGCAGATTCAGAACATCCAATAATGAAGGAGCATTGTATGGATATCAAATTAATCAATATCGGGTTTGGGAATATTGTTTCTGCCCAGCGTGTGATTACGATTATCGGGCCGGAATCGGCTCCTATCAAAAGAATCATTCAGGACGGACGGGACAAGGGTGTGGTCATTGACGCCACTTATGGACGCCGGACCCGTGCAGTCCTTATTATGGACAGTGGTCATATCGTGCTGTCTGCCCTGCAGCCGGAGACCATAGCAAACCGGTTCAATCAGGATGATAACGGGGAAGACGAGGATGAGGAGGAAACCGAAGATGAATAAACCACAAGGTATTTTGTTGGTGTTATCCGGGCCTTCCGGTGCCGGTAAAGGAACAATCTGCAGCCGGCTTTTGGAAAAAAGAAAGGATATGGCCTATTCCGTATCCTGCACAACCCGCGCTCCCCGCAGGGGTGAAGTAGACGGCAAGAATTACTTCTTCAAGACCCGTGATGAGTTTGAAGAAATGATTCGCAGCGGCGGCCTGCTGGAACATGCGTCCGTGTATGGCAACTACTACGGTACGCCGCGCCAGTACGTACTGGACCGTCTGGATGAAGGTCAGGATGTCATTTTGGAAATCGATCCTCAGGGTGCCCTGCAGGTCAAGAAAAACTATCCTGACGGCGTATTCGTCTTCATCGTGCCGCCTTCCCTGGATGAACTTTCAAAGCGCATCTATAAACGCGGTACCGATGCCGTGGACGTAATCAAACGCCGCCTGAGCGCCGCTACGTCTGAACTGGCCTATGCTTCCAAGTATGACTATATTGTAGTCAATGACGAAGTCGAAAAGGCTACCGACAAAGTCAGTAAGATCATCGATGTGGAACACCTCAAGGTGGGCCGCACTTATTATATAGTCGATGAGATCTGCCATTGCCAACCCAATGGGGATGGCACTTGCAGTTGTAAGTAAAGGAGTGTGTCATTATGTCGTTAGTTGAACCAAGCATTGATAAATTGTATGACAAAGTAGGTTCCAAGTATGGTCTTGTGATTATGGCGGCTAAACGTGCCCGTCAGCTCGTGGATAAAGCTCCGGCTCTTGTTGAATGCGATTCCAATAAGCCGGTTTCCATTGCCCTGCATGAAATTGATGCAGGTCTCGTGACTGCTGAACCAGCTAAAAAGTAAGAGGAGCATATCGTGCTAGAAGGCAAGAAGATTGTCGTAGGTGTGGCCGGCGGTATTGCGGCCTACAAAGTTGTAACCCTCGTAAGCCGCCTGGTACAGGCGGGTGCTGAGGTGCGCGTCGTCATGACGGAAGCCGCTACGAAACTCGTGTCGCCGCTCCTGTTTAAGGAAATCAGTGGTCATCCTGTAGCTCACGATATGTGGGCCGGCAATGACGAATTCAACGTCGAACATGTGGCACTGGGCCGTTGGGCAGACCTTGTAGTCGTTGCTCCGGCTACTGCCAATATTATCGGGAAGATGGCCGGCGGCATTGCCGATGACCTGCTTTCGACAACGCTTATTGCTTGCGATAAGCCGAAAATCATCTGCCCGGCTATGAACTCTAACATGCTGCACAATCCGGCCGTAGTCAGAAACCTGGAGACACTGAAAAAAGACGGTATCGTCATCATGGACAGTGCCTGCGGGCATTTGGCCTGCGGAATCAGCGGCGACGGAAGGCTGCCTGAACCGGAAGAAATCAAGAGCTTTATCGACCACTACCTGGCCCAAAGATATGGGGATCTCAAGGGAATCCGCATTCTGGTGACGGCTGGCGGTACGCGCGAAGCCATTGACCCGGTTCGTTTTATCGGCAACCGTTCCAGTGGGAAAATGGGCTACGCCATTGCCCGTGACGCTGTGCGCCGCGGTGCCGATGTGACGCTCATTTCCGGTCCGACGGCACTCAAGGTACCGGATCACGTGTGCCTGCAGAGAGTCGAATCGACCGAAGAAATGATGAAGGCGTGCCTGGAGGTGTATCCTTCCGTGGATGCCGTCATCAAAGCTGCCGCTGTGGCAGACTATAAGCCGCATCATATGGCAGAACAAAAGATTAAGAAGAACGATGAGAAGCTGACACTCGAACTGGATAAGACGCCGGATATCCTGAAGCGTCTCGGACAGGAAAAGAAGCATCAGTTCCTCGTCGGTTTTGCCGCGGAAACACAGAACCTGGTGAAGAACGCGGCCGAGAAAGTGAAAAAGAAGAATCTGGACATGATTGTCGCTAACGACGTGACCATGGCCGGTGCCGGTTTCAGTACCGATACCAACGTAGTGAAGTTCCTCTTCCCCGATGGTACCGTACAGAATATCGGCATGATGTCGAAAGAAGACATCGGAAATCTGATCCTTGATATCGTAAGGGATCATGTAAAGAAATAAAAAAGAGACTGTGAAATAATGTGAGTAATCATTGTTTCACAGTCTTTTTTTCGCCGCTCGTAGAAGTAAACAAAAATAGTCGCACCAGCCCTTAACCCTCTTCTAATCCACTCTGTGGCTTAGGAAGGAAAAGGATTCGCGTTGCGTGAGAAAATGTCCCTTTCTGCCTAAAAACTATGCTAAACAACAAGAGCTGTGAAGCAGCGATCTCTCGCCATTTCACAGCTCATAACTCATAACATAACTCAAGACTCACAACTTACTCGCCTTAAATCTCCGGATCTTCCGGCATTTCAGATAATTTCAGAGTTACTTTTTTCTTTAGTTTCGAATCGCCCCGATCCACGACCATCTGGAAACCATGTGGCTCCAGGCTCATATCGAGCGACTGGAGTGTCCGCAGCAGCGATACTCGCGGCAGCCGCGGCAGGTCACCCATATCTTTAGGCGGCAAAATCGGAATTCGCAGTACATTGGCGCCGGCAAGCACGGCCATAATCTGACCCTGCAGGTGGATATGACGGAGTGAATAGGGAGCCGCGATGTTGGCTTTCGGGAACATGACGCGCAGAATAGCAACCATGCGCAGATACGTCTCCACGCCGCACGGCAGATGCCTACGGAAGGAAGTTCCTTCTTTCGGTACAAAAGGCGAAAGACTGATAGCGTGCGGAGAAAGTTCCTGCATCAGTGTCAAATCGCGAACCAGATAATCCGGCATCTCGTAAGGGGCACCGACAATGAACCCTGTATCTGTCTCATAGCCGATTTCTTTTAAATCATTGAGACAGTTGATTTTTGTCGACAAAGAATAGGAAGGAGGATGCAGCCTGGAAAAATGCAGGGGATCTGCTGTTTCAAAGCGCAGCAGATAGCGGTCGGCACCGGCTTTAAACATCCGCGTGTAAGAAGCCTTGCTGCGTTCTCCCATGGACAGGGTGATGGCGCAGTCCGGAAATTCATCCTTCAGATTCATCAGGATGTTGCACATAATCATATCCGTGTAATACGGATCTTCCCCGGATTCCAGGACAAAGGTACGCAGTCCCATGTTGTAGCCTTCCCGGCAGGCCGCCCGGATCTGTTCCCAGTTCATACGATAGCGGCTTAAATCTTTGTTTTCGGCACGCAGATTGCAGTAAAAGCAATTTCTTGGGCAGTGGTTCGTAAAAGGCAGCACACCTTGCAGATAGATTTTGCGGTTCAGCAAATACGTGACCGCTTCCTGGGCGGCCTCAAAAAGACGATTCCGCAGAGTCGGATCATTTGTCTTGATGAGTTCCAGAAAGTCGTCCTCAGACAATGTTGACTTTTCTTTCAGTTGTTCCACAATATCCATTCTGTTACCCTCGTTATCAAATCATCAACCTGCATCGGCAGTCCTTTCATCTTCAGCCATGCAGGGACAGCACAAATATTATACCTTATTTTATAGTGGAGGACAAGAAAGGGGAACAATACAGCGCTTTGGCGCTATCGCGCGAAAGAAAGCTATGAAGCTGTGGCCGCCTTCGGCGGCAGGGATGTCCATCGCTCACTGCAAAACGGCTTGAATAAAAACGCTATCCTCCACCGCTATCGTCAGCACTTCCTAACGTCAGTGCTGACTGCGGTTTCCCCTCCTTTCGAAGCCGCAAAGCGGCTTGAAAGGAGGTCGCGATGGGGGCTAGTGCTACAAATAAAGATTTAGTATGGATTTTGCAGGCGCTTTATCGCACTAATCCCTGTTATCGTACTGAATACCCACCGCAAGCGGTCCTGCCCTTCCTTATTTTCTGAAAGAAAATAAGAGGGCAGCTACAGATCATTTACACAAGTTGTTTTAAATTAGTTCAGAGCGAAAATGCCGCAGCAATTTTGCTTCCGCGGGCGGACAGCGGGCTACCGAAGGCGAAAAAAGGGCTGTGAAAAATAAATTCATTTTTCACAGCCCCTTGAACTATGTTGCTATTCTCTTTTGCTAGTACCCGTTTGATAATTAATGACGATTCCCGGTTGATTATTATACGCGTACACATTAAACTGCACGCCGGCGCCTTTGTCTTCCACACTGTAGGCTTCCATCTGGACGCCGCGTGCTACGAGCTCATTGCCTTTAAAAATCGGAGTGACCCGGTAAAGTACGTGGTGATTTGTTTCTTTGACATAGTCGGCAACCATGTTTTCAAAAGGCAGCATGCCCGTGACGTTCAGGTACCGTGTCCCCGTGATCAGATTGCGGCGATTGGCGTTTTCTGCTGTCAGCTGGTAGCCAATCAGATGGCAGCGGTTATACAGGTACTTGCCGTCGATGCCGTCATATTTGGCAATGTGCCAGCCTGTCGGCTTGATGCTTCCGATAGCGCCGCGTTTTTTCGTCGGCATCGTGGAACGGCTGACATTGGCGTATGCCACGCCGCAGCGTCCCAGACTATCGAGCTTGCTGTAGTGCTCGAAGGAAGTTGTCGAAGCCTTGTCCTTGTCAGAGAAGGACGGCACATTATTGTTGATGACAACGTAAGGTTTCCCGGAAAATTCCGGGATGCTCGCAAGATCAAATGACGTCTGCGATTTGGCAGCAGGTGCTTTCTGGGTGACCGCTGCTTTGTTCTTGGCAGATGACGTTTGTGTTTTCGTCTGGGCGGAACTGCCGCAGGCCGTAAAGAGCAGGGAAATACTCAGCAGGAGGGATGCCGCAAGGCTTGTGAATTTTTTCATTTTTCATATACCTCTTCCGTAATTTTGTCGTGGGAAGAACCGGCAAAATCTCTCGTAGAGGTGCAGTGCCAGCCCTTGGTCACGTCGATGTCAAAATATAAATCGCCCGGATAGGCCCGGTTCCAGTGGTACAGAATAATCTTTTCAATCCGGTCTTTGTAGGGAGCTGCTTCCCGGTCTTCCAGGAGCGCATACTCTCCAGAGCCGGCTTTTTCCAGGAAATCTTCGTCGACCTGGATCGGAGCATCTGTTCCTTCAAAGAGTGCGGCCGAATAGGCATCCATCCAAAGCTTCTTACCGCCCGTCAGAGCAAGGATTTCACTGCGCAGAACCCGGTCCTGACTCTGGCGGCGATGATTAAACATAAGCCCGCCTGAATCATCGACACAAGTGATGAGAATCATGGAGGCATCCATCCTTTCCGTGTATGTTGTTATCTTTGTTTATTATATCAGATAATAAATTGTAGGAAATTGCTTTATTTCTTATAATAGTTATATAGGGTTAAAATTCACACAGGGAAAATGAGGATTCAAATGACACTGGAAAATAAGCTGCATATTACAGATGACCAGAAACTGGCTGATGAAGAAGAACGACTTTCTAAGCTGCGTGCTTTGGAGTTATATGATAAAAAGTTGCTGAACACTGTTGAAGCAGGAACATTCAAAGGACTGCAGACCATTCACAAGTATCTCTTTCAGGACATTTATGAGTTTGCCGGAAAACTGAGGACTGTTAACATGTCCAAAGAAAATTTTCGTTTTGCCTCGTGCCGGTATTTGGAAGAATCGCTGCAGCAGATTGACAGAATGCCTCAGAGTACTTTTAACGAAATCATTGAGAAATATGTGGAAATGAATGTGGCCCATCCCTTTCGGGAAGGCAATGGACGGAGCAGCCGCATCTGGCTGAATACTATATTGAAAAAAGAAATCCATCAGGTGGTCGACTGGAGCCGTGTCGATAAGGCAGCATACCTCAAGGTCATGGAACAAAGTCCTGTTAGCGACATGGAACTCAAAAGACTGCTGCAGGGGGCGCTGACTGACCGGATCAATGACCGGAAGATTTATATGGAAGGTATCGACGCATCGTACCAGTATGAAGGATTTGACAGGTATCGTACGTCAGAACTGATACTTGCATAGCACCCGCGGCTTTTGGAGCTGTAGACAGCGAAAAAGGGACTGTGAAAAATAAAAAGATGCTTTTGGCTCAAGTAAAATATGATATAAACCCTGAAATTTAGAAGTTAACTTAAATTTCAGGGTTTATTTTTATAAGTTTAAAGCAAAATGCTTTGGTCATTTTGCTTCCACGGGCGACCCGCGGCCAGCGACCGGCGACCTGCGTAAAGGGGCTGTCGCAAGTGACCGATTTTTAATCCCTGAAATAACTTGCTAAAGGCCCCAATTTGCCTTATTTTTTAGTTGAATATGTTTTGAGATGAAAAAAGGGCGCACGAAATTAAGCAACCCTAAGTTGCTTTTTTCGAGCGCTCTTTTTGTATCTTTTAGGCCTCTTTTTTCAGCGGATACAAGTGCAAATCCTCTTTGCCGTCTTGAACTTTGTGATGAACCTTCAAGACATTCCGTGCCATGGCACATATTCCCACTGTTACCAGGGCATTTCCTTTGCCTCGGGTTTCTAGTCTTCTGACATTTAATGAATCCTTGAGATCCGCAAAGGCTCCTTCTGCCTGTATACTGCGGTTCATCCTCAGTTCCTTACCATATTCGGAAGTAATGTTCTTCAGGGATTCTGCCCTCAATGCAGCAAAATTCTTCGAGACCACTAATTTCTTGTTTCTTTTCTCCATGGGTGTCCTGCAATTGTTCCCATGGATGCACTGTTCCTTGTAGGGACAACCGCTGCAGTCCTTACATTCGTAATATGTTTTCTCTGACACATATCCCGACCGGTTCTTTACCTGGGTTACTTTGCTGACTTTCAGCAGTCTCCTGCCTTTACAGATATACATGTCTTGATCAGGCAAATATGTCATGTTTTCTGCTTTGCCGATGTCGTTCTTATACTTTTTCCTCTTGCTTCTTTCATAATTGTTAGGCTTGATATATGAAGTATACTGATTCTTCTTCAGCCAGACCAAGTTCTCTTCGCTTTCATAGCCTGCATCGGCTACAATGTTTGCAAATTTCTGACCGAAGTGGGCTTCAAATCCTTCAAGAAAAGGAATGAGTGTCCGCATGTCTGTTGGATGTGCACTTACATCTGCAAACAAGGTAAAACCGGAATTGTTTGCATATTGGACATTGTATCCCGGCTTTAAGGCGCCATTAAGCATGGCGTCTTCTTTCATCCTCATAAAGGTAGCATCCGGGTCTGTTTTGGCAAAGCTGTTCCGTTCCCCACAGATATGAAGCTGCTTCGTATACACCTTAAGCCGTTTGAGATAGTTAGCTAAAATCTCATAGTACTTCTGTAGGATGGTCTTTCTTTTCCCACATCCGTGAACAAACTCGATTCCCTCAGCCCGCTTTATGACAAGCAGTTTTTTTAGGAGCTTCTTTAAATGACGGATGTGGAAAGTGTTTCCGTAACAGACCTTGATTCCGAAACGTTCCTCGATTTCGGGAACCAGTTGCTCCAGTTTCTCTATGAGTTTGTTCTGGCTGCCTAAGACTCTGTTTTTCCAAACAAATTTGTATTTGTTTGCCACAGATTCAATTTTTGTCCCATCGATGAACAGGCTATCCAGCGTGATGAACCCGCGAGCCAGCAGCCATTTATCCATCTGAATCATGAGCTCCTTGATACATGGTTTTAGATGGAGGGAACAAAATCTTGCAATGGTTGCATTATCCGGAGCTTTTTTCCCATCTAAGAGGAACATGAAATGAGTGTCTCTTTTACAGGATTGCTCTATCTTACGCGAACCACGAATTCCTTCCATACATGCATAAATGACGATTTCCAGCAGCTGAATTGGTGACGTTAATTTATTCTCGACATGAGAATACGTGTCATACAATGCCTTTACATCCATCCCTTCTACCATGGCACGCACCAAGCGAACAGGATCGTCATTAGGGATTTGTACTTCAAAATTTAGAGGAAGAAAAAGTTGATAAGAACTGCCAATTTTTGTATAATCCTTTTGTGTAGGTTTCTTTTTTGGCATATTTAAATTCTACACCAAGGCGCGGTCTCATTCAATGAGGCCGCGCCTTGCTTTTACCTTGTTTTTGATACAAAAGGGGCCGTCGCAAAATGCGACAGTCCCTTACCTTTTCAAATGGCGGAGAGGGTGGGATTCGAACCCACGGTCCCTTGCGGGATCGCCAGTTTTCAAGACTGGTGCCTTAAACCGCTCGGCCACCTCTCCGTAACATTAGAAAGTATATCGGAACTCCGCGGGAATGTCAAGAAATGGAGGGACAGGCGCCAATATAAGTCATCACTATTCTCTCATCCTGGACGCTTCCTTTTATTTTGATTCTATTGTAAAATGAGGGCAATAATCTTTATCAGCACCGGCATTTGGTGCGGAAAGGGAAACTACGATGAAGTTTGATGGTCTCACCTATCGTTATCCTTCCCGGCGGGGCGTGGTGTACGGCCGCCGGGGAATAGTATGCACTTCTCAGTCTCTCGCGGCTCAGGCAGGTCTTGACGCACTGAAGCGGGGCGGAAATGCTGTGGATGCTATCTTGACTACGGCTATCTGCATGACTGTGCTGGAACCGACGAGCAATGGCCTCGGCAGCGATGCTTTTGCTCTGTACTGGGATGCTGCAACAAAACAGCTCTACGGTCTTAATGGAAGCGGATATGCGCCGCAGGCCCTGACTCCGGAGGCTATGAAACAAAAAGGCTATACAGCAATGCCGGACCGGGGCTGGGCTGCCGTGACGGTGCCGGGTGCTCCGTCGGCATGGGCCGAACTGCATCAACGTTTTGGCCGGCTGCCCTTTGCGTCACTTTTTGAACCGGCCATTTCTTATGCCGAAAACGGCTATCCTGTCCAGCCGATTACGAGTCTTCTCTGGCAACGTTCCGTGGATACCTTTGCACCTTTTAAGAGCGACCCTTCGTTTGCACCTCTTTTTGAAACATTTTTTGCCAAGGGTGCTCCGCAGCCCGGGAACCTGGTTACACTGCCGGATCATGCAAAGACGCTGCGGCTTTTGGCAGATAGTCACTGCGAAAGCTATTACCGCGGCGCTCTTGCCGGTGAAATCGACGCTTTCTCCCGCAAGACGGGCGGCTATCTCCGTAAGGAAGACCTTGCTTCCTACCGGGCCGAATGGGTGACACCGGTGCATTTGAATTACCATGGGTACGATATCTGTGAGATTCCGCCGAACGGACACGGAATTGTCGCGCTCATGGCGCTTAATATTCTGCAGCAGATGAGCGGCATGACGGGGAGAGATGATGTCGAAACCATTCATAGGCAGCTTGAAGCTATGAAACTTGCCTTTGTGGACGGCCGCGAATACATTACGGACCCGCGTCACATGAAGATGCCTGTAGACTATCTTCTGAGCCGTCAATACGCGGCCCGGCGCGCGGCAGAAATCGGAAAAGATGCACTGATGCCGAAACCAATCAGCCCCGACTGCGGCGGTACGGTTTACCTCTGTGCAGCAGACGAAGAAGGCAATATGATTTCTTACATCCAGAGCAAT
The DNA here is from genome assembly GCA_022482815.1 of Acidaminococcus sp. NCBI lineage: Bacteria > Bacillati > Bacillota > Negativicutes > Acidaminococcales > Acidaminococcaceae > Acidaminococcus > Acidaminococcus sp. Next base: position 2,622,009 of record JAKVOM010000001.1, on the reverse strand, counting down.
TTCAAAGGATTTGGCAGCGGCATTGTGATTCCGCACCGCGGCATTGCCTTAAACGACAGAGGCTGCAGCTTCAGTCTCGATCCGTCGCACGCCAATACGCTGAAGCCTGGAAAGAAACCCTATCATACTATTATTCCCGGTTTCTTGATGAAAGACGGGGAAGCAGTCGGACCCTTTGGCGTCATGGGCGGTTTCATGCAGCCTCAGGGTCACGTGCAGGTCATGATGAATCTCATCGATTTTGGTCTCAATCCGCAGGAGGCACTCGATGCTCCGCGGTGGCAGTGGACCGGCGGCAAAAAGGTTGAAATCGAAGCAGGCTTTGGCTCCGAAGTCGCAGAAGCACTCCGCGCGCGGGGGCATGAAATCACAGTTAAGAAAGATTTCACTAGCTTCGGCCGCGGACAGATGATTCTGAGAAACAAAGAAGGCGTCCTCGCCGGCGCCACGGAGCCCAGAGCTGACGGCACCGTAGCAGCGTGGTGAAAAACGCGTGTCGCAGGTCGCTCTATAGGAAGCCAAGATGCCGAAGGCTAAGCTATTGGCAGCTATCTGCTGCCGGCTAACTGGTGTGCTATCTGCCGATTATTTCGCAATGAGGCCAAAAGCCAAATGCATTTTTTTATAAAAAAGGAGAAAATCCCATGAAAACAATTACTTTCATTCATTTATCAACTTGTCCTTACTGCGCTAATGCCAGAAAAGCAATGGCGGAATTGAAGGAAGAACATCCGGAATATAATAAGATTCCGATGGTCAGTATTGAAGAGTCCGAAGAACCGGATAAAATCGTTCCTTTTGCCGATGATTATTATTATGTGCCGTCCTTCTTCGTAGATGGTAAGAAGATGTACGAAGCCTCTCCGGACGATACGTATGAATTCATCCGGAATCACGTAAAGGAAGTTTTCGAAGCGGCTGTGAAATAATTCTTGGGCCGTAAGAAGAAAGATTCACTGAAATCGCACTTGACTTTTTAGGCAATATCGTGTAACCTTAATAAGTCAGTTGTTTTGGAGTGGTACTCAAGTGGCTGAAGAGGACGGTTTGCTAAATCGTTAGGGGGGTTACACCCCGCCAGGGTTCAAATCCCTGCCACTCCGCCATTCGTAAATTCGCCTGCTGCAGATTGCAGCAGGCTTTTTTATTGTCTTTTATCAAACCGCCTGGCGGTTTGATAAAAGACGCGGACCACCAGGTTGCAGGTCGCGTGTCGCTCTGTCGAAAGCAAACCGTAAACGGTTTGCAGCGAATATAAAACCGGTTGTAATCTAACTCAAGAATCAGTCAAAACAGGTACCCGCACGGTTGTACTAACCATTTCCAACTACTCACTATGTTTTAAAAATTATAAGCCACCCTTATAATATTATGAAAAACTCATATTGGACAGATAAGACTGAACTTCCTACAATAGAATGGAATGGGTATAGAAATTATTTACCGGCGGCTGTGCCGTCCGGCAACATCACAGATTTCCAAGGGAATGGAGGAGTTAGCATGGCAAAATTACGCAGAACACTGGCTTGGGTTATCGGCGGAGACGATGCAAAACTGCAGCAGGTACTGGCAAGTGAAGCAGACGCGATAACCATTGAACTGGAAGACCTTTGCCCGGCTGAGGCTAAAGAGAGTGCTCGTGCCTGGGCTGTCGATAAACTGCAGCATGTAGATTTTGGTGAGAAGGAAGTCGGCGTGCGTATCAATTCTTTTGAATCTCCCTGGGGCCGTAAGGATCTGGAGGCAATTCTGCCATGCCATCCGAACTTCATTCGTCTGCCGAAGTGTGAAAATCCGCGTGATGTACTCGACGTCGATGCTATCATTACGCAGTATGAACTGACTCATGATTTGCCGCGCAACACGATGGAACTTCTGCTTATGATTGAAACGCCGCTGGGTGTGCGCAATGCTTACGAACTTGCTTCCTGCACCAAGCGTGTTACCGGCCTGACCCTGGGCGCTGTGGACCTTACGACGGCCATGGGCGTTAAGCGGGATCTGACCGAAAAATGCCTGCAGCTCGTCTATGCTAAGGAAAAGCTCGTCATGGATGCAAAGGCAGCCGGCGTGGAAGCCTATGACACGGCTGTGTTCTGCCCAGAGGGTTCCAACAAGGAAATCGAGGAATTTGTCCGCATTGATACGGAAGATGATAAGAAGATGGGCTTTGCCGGCAGAGGCCTGACCAATCTTAATCACGTGCCTATCATCAACGCTGTCTACAGCATTCCCGAAAGCGAAATTGATTTTGCCCGCCGTGTAGTTGCTGCGTATGAAAATGCTTCCGACGAAGAAAAAGCACATGTCTTTGTCGATGGGAAATATGTCGATGTGCCGGTATACAGAGCTGCACAGAGACTCCTGGAAAAAGTAAAATAATAAATACTTGCCACAGGTCATGACCGTGGGCGGCGTTTTGTTTGAGTCCAGCAAAGCGCCTTATCGACCCTCCTATTACACCTTGTTGCTTCGAGCCACGGACTGGTTCTGTGACAAATGCCTATATGACTGTATGCGATGAAAAGTCAACTCTTCTGAATTTACCGAGTCCGGAACGCTTGGCTTCTTTCAAAGCATAAACTACCGCACCGATTCGAAAGAACCGGTGCGGTAGTTTTTTAAGCTAAACCGTCTGGTTTGGCTATCCTCTCAGTTATAGGCAGCACCTCGCCGCCAACGGCGGCCACAGCGTTATAGCTTTCTTTCCGCGCGCCAGCGCCACAGCTTACTTATTAAGAATCCGCCAAAGCAGATGTTCCAACGATTGTACTAATCACCTTTCCACTATCCACTTTTCTTCTACTTTATCAACTTACTAATTGCTTTCTGCAGATTCTCAATACTTGCTGCATCATTTCTTCTTACAGCATCGACAAGGCAGTGGGAGATATGATCCTGCAGGATAACTTTACCTGTGCTGATGAGCGCCGAGTCGACGGCAGAAATCTGGATGAGAATTTCGCTGCAGTCACGTCCTTCTTCAATCATTCTCCGGATTCCTTCAAGGTGACCACTGATGCGGGCCAGCCGGTGGATGACTTTTTTCGTTTCCGTATGGAGAGAAGTCCGGTTTGCAGTGTTTCCATTTACATCAAATGGAGAGTCAGGTACTTTCTTTGTTCCCTTGATGAGATACAGGTCATTAGTGTCAAAGGCGATTTCAATTGTAAGTCCCGCACCGATAAGCAGCATGGCAAGTACGTCAACGGGCGGCAGCAGGGCCGATTCCATGCCGTCGGTGTTCTGATGCATATGATTTACGTGAGCCCGCGATTCATCGTGAAAAATAATAAGTGAACCGCCCGACTTCAGGGTGCGGGTGATTTTCTTGATAAAAGTTTCGCCCTTGGAACCGATATGGGGATAGAAATTGAGACAGAGTACGGTGTCATAAGCGGCTTCGGGCAGGGAAAGTCTCAACACATTTCCCTCGGTAAAAGTAATGCCCGGCAGGGCTCCAAATTTCTCGCGGGCTTTTTCCAGCATCTTATGAGAATAATCCAGTTCCTCAATCGTGCCGCCGTGCGTCAGAATCTTTCGCAGGTAAGGGACGAGAATACCTGTTCCGCAGCCGACGTCGAGAACGTGTGCGTCCGGTGGGAGAGAGAGCATCTGCAGAATCCGGGTCATTTTCTCCGGATTTTCTTTCCTATCTTTATCCCATGTCTCGGCATAATTTTCAAAGTAAGTAAGCTCATGATCCATGATGATTTCCTTTCTTAAAAGACGCTCTAATTAAGCCAAACCGTCAGGTTTGGAATTCCTCTAGGACCTCCTTTCAAGCCGCCATGCGGCTTCGAAAGGAGGGGAACCGCAGTCAGCACTGACGGTAGGAAGCGCTGACGATAGCGGTGGAGGATAGCTTCTTTTCCGTCCTTTAGGACGAGGGTGGACCACGAAGTGGGGGAGGAAAGTAAAATAGCGGAAACCGCTTGCAGTGGAGGATGTCCCTCTCTGCCGAAGGTTCGCCATATCAGCGCTAACGAGAAAAGGTGAAAGATGGCCCCTGAATCCCGCAGGTGAAACCCTATTCAGTTACCACTTTTTTCACAGAAAAGAATAAACGCCAAATGATAAAATCTAAAAGTGCTTTTCATTTTTTCTCTTTCGGCCGAAGGCCGCACCTCGCCGACGCAGTCAGCTACAGATTTTCTTCCGCACGTCAGCGCCACAGCAATACTGCCTTCATTATATCCCTCCCCGGGGGATATTCATACTTTAAATTTCAATTTTATAATAGTACCAAATCAAGGGGAAGGGAGGGAATACCATGCGGCGCTATGTCCTGGAACGGCTGCTTCATCTGATACCGATTCTGTTTGGCAGTACGTTTCTTTCTTTTGCGCTTATGCATGTCGTGTCAACAGATGTAGTAGATATGCTGTACACCCTAAGCGGCAATACCAGCGCAGCCGCTGCGGCTGTTAAAAGGGCTTCACTCGGCCTTGATCAGTCTTTCTTTGTCCAGTACGGCAGCTGGCTCTGGAACATTCTGCACGGCGACATGGGACGTTCCTTTGTCTCCGGTCAGCCCGTCTTTACGGCGATTCTTGCCAAATTGCCGGCCACACTGGAACTGATGCTTCTCGCCATTGCCATTACCCTCCTTGTGGCTCTGCCGCTTGGCATTTTGGCCGCAGTACATCGGGATAGTATCTGGGATCAGATTGTGCGCGTCATTTCCTTTATTGGAAACGCTACGCCGGACTTTTTTGTGGCACTGCTGCTGCTTTACCTTTTCGCCGTCAAATGGCACTTTTTTTCATTTCTGGGGCATTCCCAGTTTCCACTTTTGCCGGCGCTGACGCTTGCTATCGCCATGATTGCCAAATATGTGCGGCAGATCCGGGCGGTCTTTTTGGATGAGCTCAGCAAAAATTATGTGCAGGCCGCCCGCGTGCGGGGCCTTTCTGAAAGTTTTATTCTCTCTCATTACGTTCTGCGTTCCGTATTGGCACCGCTTCTTGCCATCTTAGGCATTTCTGTCGGGTCGCTTCTTGGCGGGGCGGCTATTGTTGAATCCATCTTTTTGTGGGACGGTATTGGCAAACTGGCTGTCGATGCTATTGTGCTTCGGGATTACCCTGTCATTCAGGCTTACGTCATCTGGATGTGCTTTATCTACGTCGGTGTGAATCTGGCAGCAGACATCGTTAGCTCAGCCATTGATCCCCGCGTGGCAGAGAGGGGGAGAGACACATGACACTCCATACAAGGAAGCGGTTTTGTCTTTGTCTCGGTCTTGTAATTGCTCTTTTGCTGCTCTGCTTTTTTGCGTCGTCAGTGACACCCTTTGACCCTTATGTCCAAAATCTTAATGAGGCGCTGCAGCCGCCGGGAGGTGTCCATATTCTCGGCACGGACCGCTATGGGCGCGACCTCTTCAGCCGGGTTCTTGCCGGCGGGAAGGTGACGGTATTTTCCGCCCTTGCCGTGGTGCTTTCAGCCACCCTTTTCGGTTCTTTTATCGGCATTATGTGCGGGCTCCATCCGGGCAAAGCGGCTACTGTTCTTATGCGCGTCGCTGATGTGTTCCTGGCCTTTCCGACCATGGTGTTTGCTATTGCCGTGGCAGGCATTCTGGGCGGCGGGACACTCAATGCCGCGCTTGCAATCGTTTTGGTGGCGTGGCCCAAATACACCCGCCTTGCCAGCGGCCTTGTCCGGCCGCTGCGCCATGCACCGTTTATGGAAGCGGCAAGGATGAGCGGTTCGTCGGAACTGGAGGTTTTGCCGCTCGTCATCGGGCCTATCGTCGTTACGGCTGCCCTTGATGTGGGTACGGTCATCGCCGAACTGGCCGGGCTGTCTTTTCTGGGACTCGGTACGGCGCCGCCTGCTGCAGAATGGGGATCCATGATGAGCGGTTCCCGCAGTCTACTGCAGTCGGCCCCATGGACGGTATTGGCACCGGGACTTGGCATTTTTGTAACCGTGGCAATATTTCAGCTTTTTGCCGATGCGCTGCGCGACGTTGTCGACCACAGTATAGAAACATGAGGTGATATGATGAAACAAAAATGGAAGAAAATTTGTCTGACCCTTCTTTTGGGTGCAGCCGTGGCACTTAGTGGCTGCGGCAGTAGTCCTTCTTCTCAGAAAAAGGGGAAAGTTTTTCATTACGGGACAATGGCCTATGGCCCGGCTATGCAAAATGCCAGCCTGGATCCCCATGAAGCGTATAGTGGCTGGAGTGCCGTCAGATACGGTGTCGGGGAGACACTCTTTAAATTTGACCAGAATATGAACGTGCAGCCCTGGCTCGCGGAGTCTTATAAGCAGATTGACGACTATACGCTGGAAATTAAGCTTCGGGACAATATCACCTTCTCAAACGGGAAAAAAGTGACCGGCGAAGCTGTAAAAGCGTGCTTTGAAGATCTTCTGAAGCGCCATGACAGGGCACCTCACGACCTTAAAATCGACCGCATTGCTGCCGATGGTCAGAAAGTCACGATTCATGCCCGGGAAAAAGTACCGGCTCTTATCAACTACCTTGCTGACCCGTATAGTGCCATCATTGATATGGAAGCGGGCATCAGGAATCGTATTGCCGTGGGGACGGGTCCCTATGCGGCAATCCGCGCGGATGACGAGGGCGTAGAGCTGAAGAAAAACGAAACCTACTGGGGTGATGTAAAACCCAAAATGGATCGCATCATTGTCCGTAGTATTACTGACGGCGGAACTCTTTCCATGGCTATGCAGAGTGGGGAACTCGACGCTGTGCAGGGACTGCCTTATGCCAGCTTGAAAGACTTTAGTGATGAAAATCGGTACAAAATCTCTTCCTGCGCAACAAGCCGCGTGTACCAGGCGGCTATGAACTTTAAGACGCCGGTTCTGCAGGATAACCGTGTGAGACAAGCCATTGCCATGGCTATTGACAAGAAGCAGTTTGTAGATGTGCTCTTAAACGGCAACGGAGAACCTGCAGTAGGGGCTTTTCCAACCCATACGGATTTTGGCCGGGGACTCAAGGCTCCCCAATATGACCTTGAAGGCGCTAAAAAGCTTCTCGCTGAGGCCGGCTACACTGAGAAGAATGCAGATGGCTATGTCATGAAAGACGGAAAGCCGCTGACCTTGCGCTGGCTTACTTATGTATCCCGGCAGGAACTGCCGCTTCTTGCGGAATATGCCCAGTCTCAGCTGAAGAAAATCGGTATTAAACTGGACGTCAACGCCACGGATAACTATAAGGATTTCCTGAAGCGCGGTGAATACGATATTTACGCACAGGCGATGGTGACGGCGCCGACCGGTGACCCGGAATATTATCTGATGAGCAAAATTTATTCCGAAGAGCCCTATAACAATGGTTATTACAGCAATCCCAATGTCGATGCCCTGATTGATAAACTGCACAATACCTTTGACCGTACGGAAAGAAATCGGCTTGCCCTTGCTGTTCAGCAGCAGATCCTGGACGATAACGCTGTACTGTACGTGTCATTCCTCAAAATGAATTTTGTCATGAAGAAAAATGTGAAGGGCCTCACGGCTCATCCCTCGGACTACTACGAAATCACGCCTGAGTTGGATGTAGAATAGTAAAAACGCCTTTCGAGGGAAAGGTCAGCCGCCAACGGCGGCTATAACGTCACAGCTTTTTTCGCGCGATAGCGCCACAGCTTTTTTGGAGTTCCCATGGAAAACAATGAACCAATCCTACAACTTCATAACGTTACCATCGAAGCAGGCGGAAGGCCTCTGGTTAAGGAGATTTCCTTCAGCGTCCATAAGGAAGAAATCTTTGTCATTGTCGGTGCCTCGGGAAGCGGCAAGACGACGATCCTGAAGGCCGCCGCTGGCATTCTTTCGCGCGGCGTGACGCAGACTGGCGGTACGATTTCTTTCTGCGGACAAGTTCTGCGTGACGCGGATAAGATAAAACTCTGGCAAAGCCATGCTGTCCAGTATGTCTTTCAGGATGCGCTGTCTTCCTTCTGTCTTGTTTACTCAATCAGGCAGCAGCTATGGGATGCCGTAGGCAAAGACGGAAAGCTTTCCAGGCAGGAATTTAATGAATTGACGGATGAACGAGCCTCGCTTTTGGACTTATCGCCGGATGCACTTAATCTTTATCCGCAGGAACTTTCCGGAGGTATGGTGCAGCGGGCGCAGCTGCTCTTTTCAATGCTGCGGCCGCCTGTGCTGGCTTTTGCCGATGAGCCGACTTCCGCCGTTGACAGCGTAACCCAGAAAAAAATGGCCGACGCACTCCTTCGCGTGCGGAAATATCACAAGATGAGTCTCGTTCTCGTCACTCATGATATCCGCCTGGCCCGGTACATGGCCGATACCCTGATGGTCCTGAAAGACGGCGTCATCCAGGAAATCGGCCCTGCCGCACAGGTCATCGCTTCGCCAAAGTCTTCTTATACACAGATGCTTCTCGAGCGCTGTGGTATCGGCGAAAAGGAGGAGACGTCCTATGTTTCTTGAAGTCAATCACCTCGTGAAGAGCTTTAGCCGGCGCGGGCATGCTTTTCGTGCTCTGGACGACGTTTCCTTTACTGTGCCCGGCGGCACTTTTCTCGGTATCGTCGGAGAAAGCGGCTCCGGGAAAAGTACGCTGAGCCGCATTCTCTGCGGTCTTGAGCAGGCTGACAGCGGCAATTTTCTTCTGGAGGGAAAAGATATTACGAGAGCTTCACGCAAAGAATGGCGCGAACTGTACCGGAAAGTGCAGATGATTTTCCAAAATCCCGCGGCTTCCTTTCATCCCCGCTTTACCTTGCAGCACAGTGTCGAAGAAGGCATCCGGAATTATGGGATTCATCTTTCGGACTCGGAGTTTCGGCAGCTCGTGGAGGAATGTCACCTCACACCGGAACTCTTGAAACGCTATCCTCATGAAGTCAGCGGCGGCGAATGCCAGCGGGCGGCCTGCCTGCGTGCCTTGTGTATCGGACCGCAGCTTCTTATATGCGATGAAATTACGAGTGCTGTCGACGCCAGCCTGCGGCTTGAAATCGGCATGCTCATCCGGAATACGATACAGCGTCATGGCATTACCTGTCTTTTTGTCACGCATGACCTTCTCCTGGCAAAACGACTGTGTACGCAGATTATCGTGCTGCATCAGGGCAAAATCGTGGAGCAGGGGAGCACAGACGATGTCTTTGAACACCCGAAAGAGGCATACACGAAAGAACTCTTGGCGTCAATAATGTAAATTCCGCAGCCCGCCTACGGAGGCAAACCGCGGAGCGGTTTGCAGTAAATAAAAAACAGGAATTGTGAAGAAATTTTACTTTTGTATCTTCACAATTCCTGTTTTGATTTTTATGGCTTTATCAGATAAAGCCCAAAATTCGCATTTATGGGGCTAAATGCCATATGCCAAAAGCACTTTTCTATTTTTTCACCAATTTACACGAATTTTATAATTCTCCTCATTTTACCCGCTGCTGCCTCAAAATGCAATCCATAATTTCGTACTGATTATTTTTTTGATTTGTGGTAGAATAGGAGCCACTCGACGTTCTAAGGAACTGGTGAAAAGGAGGCTGCTTATGCACTTTGATGATGTCGTTGCTTTGCTTGTCTTCGGATTCAGCCTCAGCGAGGTTGGCGTGACGCAGCGTTCTTTGACAACTGCCTTGATTGGGGTTGCTCTCGGCGTTTACGTCGGCCTGCGGATCTGGTCTGACATGAAACCATAAGGGGTCCGCCGCGCAGGCTTATCAGACTTCGATTGTTGGTTTTTCTTCTGGCATTAAGGAGGTAACAAATGGAATTACTTACGAATCCTGATCTGGAAAAACTCCCGACTTCGAAAAAAGTGGAAGAGCCTGCCGTGGAGGCAACGCTGAAAGTCCTTCGCTTCTACAAGAAGAAGTTGATGGAGGATACTCCGCTGCTGAAGCGCTTCCTCGGAGCCCGCAACATGCAGATCCTGCGGCTCAAGAGCATTTGGGACGCGTCCAACAAAGATTTTACCCAGATTCACTACGTGGATGACAAACACCTGGTGGATGGCTTCACGGTGACATTCGGACATCGTGATGACTGGGAACACCGGATTGAAATGCTGGATAGGAAGAACTCCTTCGACATTATGAATAAGGAGGCTGAGCTCTCCGCGTTCATCGATTTGGCGGGTGAAGATGGGTTCCTTGATTTGAAACGCAAAATCGAATTTGACCATTTCCTGGAATCCTACGATAATGTATCTGTAGAAATCTTCCGTACTCCGTACAACTGGGAGGAAGATGATATGGATCATTACCTGGAGCACCGGGGAATGCAGGAATACCTGGGTACGCTTTATATGGCAGGATGGTGAGAAAGGGAAATTATGGTAGAAAAGAAATTGCAGATTAATGCGGAAGGATACAGCATCCGCTGCCGCTTCTTTGTCGGTGACCATGCGAAGTCGGCCCGTGAGTTTGACAATGTAGTCATCATGACGCACGGGTTCGGCAGCAGCAAGGATACGGCCGGAACGAAAAGTTTTGCGGAGCACCTTCTTTCTAAATATAAAGACTGGGCCGTCATCACCTTTGACTGGCCCTGTCATGGGGAGGACGCCCGCAAGAAACTCTCCGTAGAGGAGTGTCTGGAATATCTGACAATCGTGACAGACTATGCAAAAAATACGCTGGGTGCCAAAACTCTTTACAACTATTCCACGAGCTTTGGCGGCTATCTGACACTGCGGTATATCATTGAAGTCGGAAACCCGTTCAAAAAGATTGCCCTGCGCTGCCCCGGCGTCAATATGTACGAATCCATGTCGAATCATATCGATGCAGTGGGCATGAAGAACCTTGAGAAGGGTAAGGAAATCCAGGTCGGTTTCGAACGCAAGATGAAAATTGACCAATCCTTTATGGATTCGCTGAAAGCCTTTGACGTGCGCAATCATGAATATTTTGACTATGCCGATGACATGCTCATTATTCACGGTACAAAGGATGAAATGATTCCTATTGAACTGACGCGGAAATTTGCGGAAGATAACGTCATCGAATTCATCCCCGTAGAAGGAGCTAACCATCCCTTCCAAAATCCGCAGCATATGGCCCTGGCTATCCATGCCATTGTGGAATTTTTTGGAAAGTAAGGGCACCCCTTGTTAAAATAATAGCGTGTAATATAAAAAAACGGAGCTGCAGAGAAAAATAAATCTTTGCAGCTCCGTTTTGCATTTTCTCATACCCCCGACAATCTCTTTTCTACATCTGTGCAGTAGTTCCTGAGCTCTTTGATGAATTCCCGAAGAGCCGGGGTCATGCGCTTGTTTTTCAGTACATTGAGGTAGGTACCGCGTTTGGCTTCTTTTCCGGCAAGCGGAAAGAAAAGTGCATCTCCTGGTTTTCCGAGCATCCGGATGACGTAACTCCCGACGATGGTCGCACCGAGTCCGGCTTTAACCATAGGATACAGCGTCATTGTTTCATCAACTTCCAGGACGATTGGCGGATGGACCCCAGCTTTTTCAAGCAGGTTATCCGCACTATAACGCAGGTTATTTCCAGGGTGAAGCAAAAGGAAAGGGACTTCAGCAAACTGGGTAAGGTCAATACTTTTGGCACGCGGGTTCTTTTCGTGTCCTATTTCCTCAAAGGCAACACTCTGCGCAGGGGAAATCGTCTGCGGGCAAAGCTTTGGAACAACCATGAGATACAGATAATCGGGAAAGAGTAAAATGTTGCGGTAGCGCTCTTCAGTTTTCTTGGTATTTGATACAATAAAATCGATAAATTCGCTGTCCAGCTTTTTTTCGAGTTCCGGCATGATGTGGTCAAAAAGCTCAATTTTTACATGGGGATAAGTGTTTCGGAATTTTTGGATGGTATGCGTCAGCAAGTATGTGGAAAAGAAACTGCTGGCACCGATGGCTACTCGTCCGCGAAGGGCCGCCCCCATCTGACGAATGTATTCTTCCAGGTCATTTTTAAGAGCATAAATGGTTTTGACACTTTCAATATAGGAAATACCAAACTCTGTCAGGGAAATAGGATTCGTGCCGCGATTAAATATTTTTGCTCCGATTTCTTTTTCGGCACGTGCAATAGTAATACTGAGCGAAGATTGAGAGATATGCATTTTTTGGGCAGCACGGCTAAAGCTATGCTCTTCATAGACCGTATAAATGTAATCCATATAGCGGAACACGGTATCCTCTCCTCTCACGTGTTTTCTGCATAAAAAAAGAACCCTAGTTCATTATACAATGGATTAGGGCTCTTCTAAACGTTTTAAGCGTTTTCTTTTTCGGCAGCTTTCAGTTCTGCTTTGCCGACAATTACCGTACCAACGAGGTCACCGATGCAGTTATTGGTCGTGGTGCCCATATCAAAGAGGCGGTAGAAGGCTGCAATGACACCAACCACTTCGATAGGAAGACCTACTGCCTGGACAACGACCATCAACTTGACAATGCCACTGCCGGGAATACCACCGCCGCCCATAGACATAATCGTGGAAATGAAAATCGTATTGATCAGTTGGGGCAGTGCCATAGGCTGGCCAATCATCTGGCTGATGAAGAGAATTACGCAGGCGTAAAGCAGAACAGAACCATCGGTGTTCATTTGGGAACCTAACGGAATCGTAAAACCGGAAATGCGGTCAGGAATACCAAACTTTTCTTTGGCTACCTTCATATTAATAGGAATGGAAGCAATGGAACTGCAGGTAGAAATGGTATAAATCCAGAGTTCGGCGCTGTCTTTGATAAACCGGAATGGATTAATATGAGCAAAGACCATAAGGAAAGTGCCGTAGACAACCAGTACGTGAGCGATGCAGGCTGCATAATAGGTGCCGACAAGTACGGCCATGCTGGTGAAAATACCGGCACCGTACTTACCAAAGGAACTGCCCATCAGGAAGAAAATACCGATAGGGGAAACCTGCATGATCATTCCAATCAGGGAAAAAATCATGCTATTGGCTGCTTCAAAGAAGCGTTTCATGGTTTCTTTGTGTTCCTGGTTTTTAATCTTCAGGATGGCAACACCCAGCAAAATGGAAATGACGAGAGTCTGTACGATATTCCCTTTGGCAAAAGTGGCTACCATGTTGGTGGAGAACAGCCCTTTTAAAAAGCCCGCAACCGTGACGTTGATTTCACCGGTGACTTTCTTGGCTGCAAGACCTGCAAAATTGGCGTAATGACCAGGCTGCAGGATACTTGCTACAATCAGCCCGACAATGCAGGCGAGAATCGTCGTAATGACATAATAGGCAATGATTCTGGCACTGACCCGTTTTAAGGAAGTCAGACTGTCCTGGGAGATAATGCCTGTAACGATAGTGCAGATTACCATGGGTACTACAATCATCTTGATGCAGTTGAGCCAGATATCACCGATGAACCCCAGTTGAACCATGGTTTTTCCACTGATGAGCCCGGCAATGGAACCCAAAATCATGGCCGTAAAAATTTGCGTCGTCAACGAAATTTTCTTCCCGTGAATAACCATCTTTCTTCCTCCTTTTCACTATAGCTCCGAATCTAGTTCGAGAATTATCCGGGCTGCATTTTCCGCATCTTTACGTGTGATGCCCTTATAGAATACGAGGCGAACCCACGTATCGATAATGGGGCGAATCAAGAGACCTTTGGTGCGGGCACGATCGCAGAATTCCTGCGGCGTGATACCGGTGTTTTTCATGTCGAGCATGAGAATATTGGTTTCAACCTTCTTTTGAAGCCCCACTTTTTTGAGAGATCCCAGAAGGGAGGCGCAGAGCGCACAATTTTCATGGTCTTCTTTCAGCCGGGGGATGTTGTGCTCGAGGGCGTAGAGTGCAGGAGCGGCAATGATGCCTGCCTGACGCATGGCACCGCCCAGAAGTTTGCGCGTTTTCTTCGCTTCCTGAATAAAGTCGGTTGTGCCGCACAGCACAGAGCCGATAGGAGCCCCCAGCCCCTTAGAAAAGCAAAACTGCACGGAATCTACATACTGACAAAGTTCTTTCGCCGGGACACCAAGATAAATGGCTGCATTAAAAAGACGTGCGCCGTCCATATGAACGGGAACCTTGTAAGCCTTGGCCAATTGAGAGATTTTTGCCAGTGTCTCCGTAGTGATGCAGGTACCGCCGGAATAGTTATGCGTGTTCTCAAGGCAAAGGAGCTTGATACCGCCTTTTTTGAGGGCAGCTTCTATATCTTTGAGATTGGGCTGAAAATCGGCATCCAGGCGATAGGTTGCCTTTTTGAGCTGACCGAAACGAGGATCAAAAGCTGTTTTTTCACTCCGGTCCAGGTGCTGCATATCATTGATGAGAGCTGTATCACCCGGACGGCACCAGGTGAGTACCGCTGTCTGGTTGCCCATCGTCCCGGAAGCGCAGAGAAGGCCAGCTTCCTTGCCGATAAGGGCGGCAGCCGTGTCTTCTAATTTATTCACTGTCGGGTCTTCACCGCGTCCTTTAGCATCAAGACGGCCATCGTCACCGAGCGGCGCCGTAAGAATGGTTTCCAACATAGGTTTGTCAGGTTTAGTCAGCGTATCACTGCGTAAATCAATCATGTATAAATCCTCCTGTCGCTTTATAGAATCGAACAGATTTATAGTTTAATTTTTCATATATAAATTATATAAAAAAATAATAGTTAGCGCTAATATAGAAAACACAATGCAGGGTATTGATAAAAAGCAATGAGAGAGGGGAAGGAAAGCCATAATTCCTGAACTGATAATTTTATTTAATTGACTTAACTTTATTTTACACGTATAATGGATGTAACGACTATCAGAATTATCTGATATATTAAAATGTCACTGCAATAAAGGAGGAAACGGACATGGTAAAAACAGTAGAAACTAACAAACTGCCGGAACCGATTGGACCTTTTTCTGAAGGGAAGGATCTGGGAAAACTGGTTTTCTTCGCCGGTCAGGGGGGCTTTGATCCTGCAACGGGCAAAGTTGTCGCGGGCGGCGTCCAGGCCGAAGCGGAACAAACCTGCAAGAACGTAGGCATCCTGCTTGAAGCTGCGGGCCTTACTTTTGCCAATGTCGTCGAATGTACCTGCTTCCTTACAGATATGAAAGATTTCCAGGCATTTAACGAAGTCTATGCGAAATACTTCACGAGCAAACCGGCAAGAACCTGTGTGGCCGTCAAAGAATTGCCGGCAGGCATCAAGTGCGAAATCAAGGCTATTGCCTGGAGAGACTGAGGCAATAGGCACAGTCAGCTAATCATAAAGAAATACATTCACCTTTCCAAAATAGCAAAAGCGTGTCAGGAGAATCTCCTGGCACGTTTGCTAGTTAAGCCAAACCGTAGGGCTTGGAATTCCTCTACAACCTCCGTCCGCTGGAACGAGGAGGGACCACGAAGTGGGGGAGGAAAGTAAGTTAAGGGAGACTGCTTGCGGTAGGTGATGGACTACTCTGCTGGTGCCCCACACGGCCAGCGACCTGCGAAAAAACGAGCTGTGAAGAAATGGAATTCTTCACAGCTCGTTTTTGATGTCTTAGTCCTTTGCTTCTTCTTTGCCGCCTTCGTTCGTGGCGATGCATTCATTGATGTCAGCAATCAGGGCATCTACATCGAGGCCATGAGCTCTGGCGCCCTGGCCGATGGTTTCAAAGTTGGCAGCCATGCAGCCAACGCAGCCGAGACCATAGGACATGAAAATTTCAAGAATTTCAGGATGTTTTTGAACGGTTTCAATGATACCGGAATCCTCAGTAACTTTTTCCATCTGAATCCTCCTTAATTACATTTAAGATTGTGCTTTTATTATAGCATGGATTGTCAATAGGAGAAAGAAGAAAAAACGCCTACTGCCGACTGCAGTCTGCCGTTCCCCCAAAGAAGCAAAACGCGGAGCGGTTTGCAGCGAATAAATAGACGCAGCGCCCTCTTGGTTTATTAGTTAAGCTAAACCGTAAGGCTTGGAATTCCTCTGTTACCTCCGTCCGTTTGGAAGGAGTAGCCTGCTTTGTGGGGGAGGAAAGTAAAATAGGGGGAATCGCTTACGCTGGAAGATGTTCTTTTCTGCCGAAGGCTTAATCAACTACTTTGTAAATCTTTTTACATAATTTTTACTTTTAATTTTTAATCTCTGCAAAAATTGCCTGGCCTGCAGACTCGTACTATACTGAATCATGAAGGGAGGATGCCCTTCCGGTATTTTTTTGCAATTTTCAGAAAGCAGGTGATCTCCATGGCAGAGCCGAAAACCGTCAATCAGTCAGGTGCTCTCCCGAAGTTCCTGATCTTCAGCCTATTCGGGGTCTTTATGTTTTTCTTCAACCTCTCATGGCTCAGTCCTTCGCTCAAAAGTGTTCCCGTTGATTTCATCGTGACTTCTTTGCAGAAGTACTGTATGCCGGCGGTGCAGATTTTTATTCTGGCTGTCATGTATGTAGGTGCCATCCGGCCTTTTTATACGAAAACCTGGAATAAGGGCGGGATGGATATTTTTATGTCCTTTGCCAAGATTGGCGGTGCTATTATCGGTACTATCATGTATTTTGGCCTTTGGAAGAGTAATGCCTGGCTTTGGCGCGGCGATATCGGGCCGTTTCTCTTCAATAAATTAGCCATTCCTGTAGGTCTCGTAATTCCTATCGGATCCGCATTTCTTTGCTTCCTTGCCAACTATGGCCTGATGGAATTCATCGGGGTTCTCGTTGATCGTTTCATGCGCCCGGTTTTCCATACACCGGGACGTTCCGCTATCGACGCTGTCGCTTCTTTTGTAGGAAGTTATTCCATTGCCTTAATCATTACGAACGGTGTGTACCGCGAAGACCGGTATACAGCGCGGGAAGCGGCTATCATTGCTACGGGATTTTCTACGGTATCTGTGACCTTCCTTCTGGTTGTGGCCCGGACGCTGGGACTGATGGATCTGTGGTCTACTTATTTCTTTGTATCCATGGCTGTGACCTTTGTTGTAACCGCTATTACGGCAAGATTGTGGCCGCTTAAATCCATTCCTGATACGTATTTCACCGGCAAGAAGGCGGAAGAAAAGAAGGAAGAGGGTACTCGTCTCCAGCGCGCCTGGAACCTGGGTCTTGCTACTGCTGCCGCTCAGCCGCCGGTATTCCAGCTTTGCTGGCAGAACCTCAAGGCCGGTCTCAAGATGGCCCTGAGCGTTATTCCTTCCATTACCTCCGTTGGTCTGCTGGGCTTGTGGCTTGCTGAATTCACGCCGCTCTTTGACTACTTCGGATATCTGTTCTATCCGTTCTTCAAAGTTTTCGGCATTTCCCAGGCCGTCATGGGCGGAAAGGCCGCGGCACTGTGCCTGCCTGAAATGTTCCTGCCGTCAATTCTGATCAAGAGTTCCGGCACGATGCTCTTAAAATTTGTCATTGCTGTTGTCAGTATTTCCGAAATTCTTTTCTTCTCAGCCAGTATCCCATGCATCATGGGGACGGATATTCCGCTCAAGATGCGCGATATCATTGTTATCTGGTTTGAAAGAGTCGTTCTGTCTATCCTTATTACTGTTCCAATCGGCATGCTGATGGGACTGCCGGATTAGAATAACAAAATCATACATTCATAAAAATAGGGCTGTGAAATAATGAGTGATCATTGTTTCACAGCTTTTTTTCTGGTAAAAATACGCCGCCTGCCTTCCGCTGTCAGCCGTCCGCCTGTGGAAGAAAAATTGCCAGGGCATTTTTCTACGAACTTATAAAAATAAAAGCTGAAATTTAGGTTAACTGCTAAATTCAGCTTTTATATCATATTTTATTTGAATCAAAATCTTTACCACACTGCTATTTTTATTTTTTTACAGACTCTTTACTAACTGCAAATTGCCCACTGTTTTAGGACTGCGAAAAATGTTTAATTTTTCACAGTCCTTATTTTTTATCGAAAACAATTCTCAGAATTGTTCCAAAAGGGCACTATTTCCATTGATTTTTCTAAATATAACCATTATAATGGGGGAAAGTGGTAAAAAGTGGTTAAAAGTGGGTGAAATTTCCCACGAGTGGAAAGGAAGGTGACGGCCATGCTGATGGGAGAATTTGAGCATACCATTGATGCCAAGGGCCGTCTGTTTATTCCTGCCAAGATGAGAGAAGAGCTTGGCAAGCCATTTTATATCACAAAAGGGTTTGATGGCTGTCTGACCGTTTATCCGAAAGAGGCGTGGGACCGATTGACGGAACGGATGAGTCAGCAGGATCTGCCCGGAAAAGACGCAAGAAATGTCAGCCGTTTCCTCTTAGGCGGCGCTGTGGAGGTAGAGACCGATAAGCAGGGGAGAGTGCTCCTGCCGGCCAACCTCCGGAGACATGCCCACATTACTGAAAACGTCACAATTGTAGGCGTGGGCAGCAGGGCCGAAATCTGGGATACGGAAAGATATAACGCTTATGCGGAGGATGCTTCGGCAGACGTGGAAAACGCCGTGGAACGCCTTTCGATTGATTGATGGCAGGAATGGGGAATTGTCGTGAACTTCGTACACAAGAGTGTCTTGTTAAATGAGAGTGTGAACTGGATTGTCGGGGATCCTTCCGGCATCTATGTAGACTGCACGCTCGGCGGAGCCGGTCATTCCCATGCGATTGCCGAACGGCTGCAGCCGGATGGACTACTCATCGGCATCGATCAGGACGAAGATGCCATTGCTGCGGCTACGGAACGACTGAAAGATGTGCCGTGCCGGGTAAAAATTGTACATGATAATTTCCGCAACCTCGGTGCTATCCTGGATGGGATGGGCATCGCCGAGGCAGACGGAATTTTCTTCGACCTTGGCGTGTCGTCCTATCAGCTCGATACGCCGGAACGGGGTTTTTCCTACATGCAGGACGGCCCGCTCGATATGCGGATGAATCAGGAGGCCAAACTGACAGCCGCCGATGTAGTTAACCACTACAAGGAAGACGATCTTGCCGATGTGATTTATAAGTACGGCGAGGAACGGTGGAGCCGTCGGATTGCTCAGTTTATCGTCGCCGCCCGTAAGAAAAAACCACTGACGCGGACGAGTGAACTGGTTTCGGTAATCAAGGCCGCGATTCCCAAGGGGGCTCGGGAAGGCGGTCCGCATCCCGCAAAAAGAACCTTTCAGGCGATTCGCATTGAAGTCAATGACGAACTGAAAATCCTTGACAGTACGATGGAAACCGCTGTACACCACCTGAAAAAAGGCGGCCGTATCGGCGTCATCACTTTCCATTCCCTGGAAGACCGCATCATCAAGCAGAGTTTCAAACGCATGGCCCGCGGGTGTATCTGCCCGCCGGAACTGCCGGTCTGCGTATGCGGGCACAAACCGGAACTCAAAAAACAAAAAGAATTTGTACCCACGGAAGAAGAACTGGCTGAGAATCCTAGAGCCAGAAGTGCCAGACTACGGGGAGCACAGAAGATTTGATAAGGGGATAAGCAATGATTAGCGGCAGAAGGTATGGCCGGCAGCCACAGCGCTGGCCTTCACATACAGCCTATAGCTACGGTTCCGAAGCCCTTCAGGAAGAACCTGAAGAGGTCGTTATCCGTAGACGGGTCAGAAAAGAAAGAGCAAATCAAAAATCTCTGCGGAGACTAGTTGAATTTATTGCTGTTTTAGTTGTATTATGTTACTTTGGCGGCGTTGCCTTGAGTGAACGTTACGTGGCTAGTACCAATGCTCTGATTCAGCTGAAACAGCAGGAAGCCGATCTGCTAGACCAGAACGAAGCGCTCAAGATGGAAGTGGAACGCCTCAGAAGTCCGGAGCGGATTGCAGGGATTGCTAGTAAAAACTTAGGGCTCAGTACAGCCAGAAGCAACATTTACGTGCGCGTCACTACGCCGGCTAAAAAATGAACGCATTCTGGGCGCTGTACTCTGTTCGGATGGAAAAATGAGGCAGCCGCAAGGCTGCCTTTTGCGTGTAAAATCATGGGTCATGCCATGATGCCAAATGCTGGTAAGGAGGGATTTTCATGAATCGCAAGCTGAGTGATGTGATTGCCCATATTCCAGGTGCCCGCGTGACGGGTGATACAGAGGGAAAAATGGTAAACGATCTCACGATTGATTCCCGGACGGTGCAGCCGGGAAGCTTGTTTATTTGTATCAAAGGCGTCCATACGGATGGCCATCAATATATTGGTAAGGCCGCACAGCTCGGAGCGGCGGCAGTTCT
Source organism: Acidaminococcus sp. (assembly GCA_022482815.1). NCBI lineage: Bacteria > Bacillati > Bacillota > Negativicutes > Acidaminococcales > Acidaminococcaceae > Acidaminococcus > Acidaminococcus sp. The sequence continues at coordinate 2,601,914 of JAKVOM010000001.1, read as the reverse complement.
GATTGAAGAGGATGCAGACGTTCCGAAGGGTGTCGCGGCAATCCGCGTCGACGATACGACGGCAGCTATGACGGCGCTGGCACCCTGGTTCTACGATTATCCGGCTCAAAAGATGCGGATGATTGGCGTGACCGGTACGAACGGTAAGACGACGACTACCAATATTCTGCGCGAACTTTTGACCAATACGGGACACAAGGTCGGGCTCATCGGAACCATTAATATTATGATCGGGGACGAAAAAGAGGTCTCCCATAACACGACGCCGAATGTCGTCGATTTGCAAAAAACGCTGTACCGCATGGCCGAAGCCCACTGCGACTACTGTGTAATGGAAGTCTCTTCTCACGCGCTGGCCCTTAATCGTGTCGCCGGCATCGAATACGATACGGCCGCACTGACAAATATTACAGAAGACCACCTCGATTTCCATAAGACTATGGAAAATTACCGCGAGGCCAAGGCGTTGCTCTTTACTCATCTTCATGAGGGCAAGAAGCCGCGTAAGACGGCGGTTTTCAACATGGATGATCCCAGCTCCCCGCTCATTATGAACCGGGTCAAAACGAAGATCATTACGTATGGCAAAGCTGCGACAAACGATATTCATCCCATTTCTTTTGAAATCGGCGCCAAATCCATGAAGCTGGATCTGACCACTCCGGCCGGGGAAATGAAACTGGCCCTTCACATTACGGGTGAATTTAACGTCTACAACGTGATGACAGCCGTGGGCTGCGCACTGGCTGAAGGTCTCTCCAGGGACGACATTGTCCGCGGTCTGGATGATTTCGGCGGCGTGCCCGGTCGTTTCCAGCTCATTGACGCCGGCCAGCCGTTTACGGTTATTGTGGACTATGCCCATACACCGGACGGCCTTGATAATGTGCTGAAAACTGCACGGGAAATCACAAAAGGCAAGCTCTGGTGTGTCTTCGGCTGCGGCGGTGACCGTGACCGGAAGAAACGCCCAATCATGGGTAAGATTGCGCTGGATCTTGCCGATGTAATCGTCGTGACAAGCGACAATCCGCGCAGTGAAGATCCGGACGCGATTATCAAAGATATCGAAGAAGGCCTGAAGGATGCGCCCGGTGACAAGGAAATCCACACGATTTCCGACCGGCGCAGTGCCATTGAATTTGCCATCTCCCATGCGGCACCGGATGATGTTATAATGATTGCCGGTAAAGGCCACGAAAACTATCAGATCCTGAAAGACAGAACCATCCATTTTGATGATGGAGAAGTGGTCAGAGATTATTTCCGGAAGGGGAAAGCAAATGCTTAATGCAAAGATGATTAAGACGGCAACGGGCGCTCAGACGCGCCTGTCCGATGATGTAGAGTTTGCGGACGTAGCGACTGACTCTCGCGAGATTCAGCCGGGAACGCTCTTTGTCGCGCTGCGGGGCGAAAAGTTTGACGGCCATGATTTTGCCGTTTCGGCTCTGGAAAAAGGTGCTGAGGCAGTCATGATCGATCATGAAATTCCGGGTACGGAAAATAAATGTTTCATCGTGAAAGATACACTGGCAGGCTATCAGCAGATTGCTTCGGCCTACCGGATGAGCATGAAGAATCTGCGCGTCATCGCGATTACAGGTTCCAACGGAAAGACGTCGACGAAAGATATGGTGGCGGCACTCCTTGCCAGCAAATATAAGGTCATCAAGACGCAGGCTAACTTCAATAATGAAATCGGCCTGCCGAAGACACTGTTCCTGATTCGCCCGGATACGGAATTTGCCGTGGTGGAAATGGGCATGCGCGGTCTTGGTCAGATCCGCGAAATGAAAAAAATTGCGCATCCTGACGCGGCTATCATTACGAATGTCGGGGAGACCCATCTGGAGCTTTTGGGCAGTATCGAGAATATTGCCAAAGCCAAGAGTGAAATCCTCGAAAACTTCACGGACAAGAATTTTGCCATTTTAAACGGCGATGATCCCCGCGTACGGGCTATGAAGACTGGTGCAAAGGTGACAACGTACGGCATTGATAACGACTGCGACGTCAGAGGCAGCAACATTACGACAGACGGTCTTCTGACCCGCTTTACCTATACGAGCAAGGTTACAGGCAATACACGCGATGTGGTGCTGCCGATCCTGGGACGGCACAATGTGATGAATGCTCTTGCCGCTATTGCTACGGCTGAGCTCTATGGCGTCAATGATGATGATATCGTCTATGCCCTCGGCACTGTCAAGCTGACTGGTATGCGCCAGGAAATCCTCGAATTCGGTGACGTGACGGTCATTAATGATGCGTACAACGCGGCACCGGCTTCCATGAAAGTGGGACTTGAAACGCTGACGAGCGTTGTCAAAGCTCACGGACGTGGCCGTGCCATTGCTGTGTTCGCTGATATGCTGGAGCTGGGGCAGGCTTCTGAGGAAGGTCACCGCAGTGTCGGCAGATGGGCTGCTGAATGCGGCGTATCCGAGCTCATTTGTTACGGACCGCTTTGCAAGTTCATGGCAGAAGAAGCCAGGACGCTCGGTGTTTCCGTACATTATGTGACGGACAAGGAAGCGGCGGCCAAGGTGCTGCGCGAAGTCGTCCGCCCTTACGATGTGGTGCTCTGCAAGGGCTCCCATTCCATGGCGGTCGACCAGGTGATTGCACTCGCTTTTAAGAAGGACGGCACCGCTCATGAATGAATTCTGGATCGTCATTACTTCGTTTGCACTGACGGTAATCATCGGAAAATTTCTCATCCCGGAACTGCACAAATGGCATTTTGGTCAGAGCATCCGTGAATGCGGTCCGAAGGAACACATGAAGAAAAGCGGCACGCCGACCATGGGCGGTATCATGATGATTATCGCCGTCGTGGTGGCCTGCCTGATGTGGATCCCATTTGACCCGCACATTGTGGTAGCCCTGTGGCTCTTTGTGGGCTATGGCCTCATCGGCTTTATTGATGATGGACTGAAAGTTTTCTTTAAACAGAATCTCGGCCTTACGGCCAAGCAGAAAATGGCGCTGCAGGTTCTTGTTGCGGCTGTCTATCTGCTCTATCCGGGCGATGTGTACAGCACGAAAGTCTGGGTGCCGCTTATCAACACTGTGATTGACCTGGGGTATTTTTATCCCGTATTTATCCTGCTTCTTCTTGTAGGGACGACCAATGCGGTTAACCTCACAGACGGCCTTGACGGGCTGGCCGCCGGCGTGACGATTCCGGTCATGCTTGCTTTTGCGGCCATTGCTTCGTTTGAAGGACTCCGTCATGAATCGCTCTTTTCCCTGGCTCTCGCAGGTGCCTGCATCGGTTTTCTGCGGTACAATCACTTTCCGGCCAAAGTCTTCATGGGTGATACTGGTTCCCTTGCTCTCGGCGGTGCGGTGGCTGCTGCAGCTATCGGGACGCACACGGAAATCCTGCTTGTTCTTATCGGCGGGGTCTACGTCATTGAAACGGTTTCTGTCATTATGCAGGTTCTGTATTTCAAGAAAACCGGCGGCAAGCGGATTTTCCGCATGACGCCGATTCACCACCACTTCGAACTTGGCGGCTGGCCCGAAACGACCGTCGTCGCAAGATTTTGCCTTGCCAGCGCGATTTGTTCCGCGGCGGGTTTTGTACTTTTCTTATTGAAATAAGAGTTAATGCCTGCAGCCGGCATACAATGGCTGCCTGAATACATTCGATACAAAAAGAATGAACTGCCTGGGTGGGAAAGACAAAATATAGTTTTTCCTATCTTTCCCACTCATTTTTCTGATTTTATCGCAAACTGATTTATAGCTTCTCGTTACCTGCGGTTTTCGAACCGCTTTCGGCTGGTGCCTGTGAGCTGTAGAGCTCACAATTCAATGTTATCAGCCATTTACTTTGCATATTCCTTGTTTTCACAAGCTTAAATATCACATCTGCATACACGCAGTAGGGAGGAAGAAAAATTGGAAAACAGCCGGACAGTATTTGTCTATGGCGCTGGTATCAGCGGCCAGGGGGTAGCCCAGGTTCTGGCGGACCGGGGAGACCGCGTCATTTTGTATAACGATGAGGAAAAAAATGTGGCGCCCGAGTTTTTGGACGCTTTTACGAAAAAGGGCGGAAAGTACGTCTGTGGGGTTGAACCGGAACCGTACCTGAAGGAAAGTAACCTCTTCATCATTTCTCCTGGTATTCCGTTTACGACGGAAACTGTAAAGAAGGCTTGTGACCTTCATATGGAAATTATTGGTGAAGCGGAAGAAGCAAGCCGCCTCTATAAGGGTACCTGGATTGGCATTACCGGGACGAACGGCAAAACGACTACGACGACGCTCGTGGGCCGCATGATTGATACACTGCCCGTACCGACGACGGTCGCCGGCAATATCGGATTTGCCCTCTCCAAGGAACTGGAGCACATGGGCCCGGAATCTGTGGTAGCTGCCGAACTTTCCAGTTTCCAACTGGAAGGCACGACGACGTTCCATCCGCAGATTGCCCTCATTGTCAATATTACGCCGGACCATTTCGAACGTCACGGCAACATGGAAAATTACATCGCGGCCAAAGCTAAGATTTTTGCTAATCAGACACCCGATGATGTGCTGGTGCTGAACTACGATAACGAGAATACGAGAAACCTTGCTCCGAAAGCAAAGAGCCGTGTTTACTTCTTCAGTACGGAAAAGGTGCTGGATGAAGGGGCTTATGTCGAGGATGGCTGGTTCGTCCTCAACGTGGAAGGCCATAAGGACCGTATCTGCAAAGTAAGCGACTTGAAGATTTTCGGTTCCCACAACGAACAGAACGTTCTCGGTGCTATTCTTGTTTCTCACTTTGCCGGCGTTACCAATGAAAACATGGCTAAAGTGCTGAAAGCCTTTGAAGGCGTGGAACATCGTCTCGAATACGTAACGACCATCAAGGGTGTGCCGTATTACAACGACTCCAAAGCGACGAACACCGATTCTGCCATCAAGGCCCTCGAAGCCTTCAAGGACGGCCACGTGGTACTTCTTGCCGGTGGCCACGATAAGATGACAGGTCTTGATGATTTCATGCAGACCTGCGCTCAGAAGACCGATGCCTTGATTCTGCTCGGCGAAGCACGCCAGCGTTTTTATGAAGCTGCCAAAAAGAATCATGTGAAGAATATCATTATGATCGACGGATCCTTCGAAGACGCCGTAAACAAGGCCTTTGAAGTGGCTCGTCCGCCGGAAGTTGTATTGCTTTCCCCGGCTTGCTCTTCTTACGATATGTTTGCCAACTTCCCCGAAAGAGGAAGAGTCTTTAAGAAACTCGTCAGAGGACTTGCCGCTAAAGCAGGGGAGGGACAAGCGTGAAAGTCGTCATTGCCGGCGGTGGAACCGGCGGGCATATCTACCCGGCCCTGACCATTGCCGATGCCATCAAAAAGCAGGAACCGGAGGCCGAGATTACCTTTGTCGGGACCCGCAAAGGCCTCGAAAGGGATATCGTGCCGCGTTACGGCTATCCTTTGAAATTTATCCGGGTGGCAGGCTTTGACCGCCATCTGGGTCTGGGTACATTAAAGAGTGCCGGTGAGCTTTTTCTGGGAATGGGCGATGCCTATTCCCTGATTAACCGGATTGACCCGGAACTCGTAGTGGGTACGGGCGGCTACGTGTGCGGCCCTGTGCTTTTCTGGGGCGCCATGAAGCGCGTAGCGACCTGCATTCAGGAACAAAATGCCATGCCCGGCGTTACCAACAAGATTCTTTCCCATTTTGTGGACAGGGTCTTTTTGGGGTATAAAGCGGGTGAACGGTATTTTTCGGGAAGTGCCGAAAAGATTGTGACGGGTAACCCTGTCCGTGCCGAAATTACCGAAGCCACGAGGGAAGAGGGTATTGCCAAGTTTAATCTTGACCCGTCCATGAAGACGCTGCTTGTTTTCGGCGGTTCCCGCGGCGCTCGGACGATTAATGAAAGCATGATTCCTGTCGAAAAGGCTCTGGCCGGCAATCGCCAGATCCAGATTCTTCACGCGACGGGAACGTACGGTTATGCGGCCCATATGGATGCTGTCGGTTCGGTTATCAAAAGCTGCACCAATATCCATGTGGTTCCGTATCTCCACGAAATGCCGCTGGCCCTTGCCGCGGCTGACCTTGCTGTTTCACGGGCCGGGGCTATCGGACTTGCGGAACTGATGGTCAAAGGAGTTCCTTCCATTCTGATTCCGTATCCCTACGCGACGGCTAACCATCAGGAATATAACGCCCGCGCGCTTGCCGGTATGGGAGCAGCGGAAGTCATCCTGGATAAAGACTTGAATGGTGAGATTTTACTTTCCACCATCCAAAAATTATTTAAAGACCCCGATTTGCTGCGCATGATGCATAAAGGAGCACTCAAAGCCGGAAATCCTGACGCGGCGGATCAAATTGCGAAGGCTGCACTGGAATTGGTGTACCGCAACAGGAGGAATGCATAGTGTTGAATTTAGATACAGTCAAGAATGTACATTTTGTCGGCATTGGCGGAGCCGGCATGAGCGCTCTGGCTCATGTGCTCATTAAACGCGGCTATCATGTATCCGGCTCGGATGCCAAACCGGGCCCCATGGCTACAAAGCTTGCCGAAGAAGGCGCCCTTGTTTTCATCGGGCATAACGCCTGCCAGATTGAAAGGGCTGAGGCCGTAGTGGTATCGACGGCCATTCACGATGATAACCCGGAAGTCCTTGAGGCAAAACGCCGCCGCGTGCCCATTATTCACCGCAGCGATGTGCTGGCTTATTTGATGAATAAGCATAAAGGCATTGCCGTAGCCGGTGCTCACGGTAAGACGACGACGAGCTCTATGCTGTCTCTCATCACCTGCGACGGCGGTCTTGATCCGACGGTTGTAGTCGGCGGTGTCGTCAATAACCTCGGTTCCAACGCCGTAAACGGTCACAGCGATTATGTGGTCGCCGAAGCCGATGAAAGCGATGGTTCTTTCCTGAAATTCCGTCCGTATATTGCTGTAGTGACGAATATCGAAAACGACCATATGGATCATTACGGCAATGAAGAAAATATCCAGAAAGCATTCCAGCAGTTTGTTGATCAGACGAAGAAAGACGGTAAGGCGGTCCTCTGCTATGACAACGCGAAGGTGCGCCAGGTCGGCAGCAAGACGCCGACGGAAGTCATTTCCTATGGCATCGACAGCAAGGATGCGGACTACCGGGCCGAAAACATCGTGTACAGTCCCGATGGTACGCACTTTGATATCCTGCTGCACAATGAAGTCATCGGTCACGGCCACCTTGTTGTGCCGGGCCGTCATAACGTGCTGAATGCACTCGGGGCTATTGCAGCAGCCCGCGTTCTCGGCATCGGTCTTGACAGCATTCTGGATTCCCTCGAAAAATTCCGCGGAGCAAAGCGCCGTTTTGATACCAAGGGCAAAGTCGGCGGCGTGTGGGTCGTCGACGATTATGCTCACCATCCGACAGAAATCCAGGTGACCCTGGAAGCAGCCCGTCAGACTCAGCCGAAACGCCTCATCGCCGTATTCCAGCCTCATCGCTACACGCGCACAAAACTGCTGCGTGACCAGTTTGCCGTTGCTTTTAAGAAGTGCGATGAGCTGATTGTGACGGATATCTATGCCGCCAGCGAAGACCCTATCCCCGGCGTCAGCGGAGAAATGCTTGCGAATACCATTCGGGAAACTACCGGACAAGATGTGAAGTATATGTCCGGTTTTGATAAAATCGAACAGTATCTGGAAGAACATGTAGCGCCCGGTGACCTCGTCATGACCATCGGGGCCGGCAACATTGTGCAGCTGGGCGAGAATCTGGTGAAGGCTTTGGAACGGAGGCAGAAAAATGAACAAAAATGAGAAAGTCGCAGTCGTTATGGGCGGTCCTTCCAAGGAACGCGAAATTTCCCTGGTCACAGGCAATGCGATTGCAGAGGCATTGAAGTCAAAAGGATATGATGTCGTTACCATCGACCTCGATCCGAAAAACTTCCAGAAGCAAGTTGCCGAGAGCGGTGCCACGGTGGTCTTTAACGCCATTCATGGTTTGTACGGTGAAGACGGTCACGTGCAGGGCGCCCTGGAAATGATGGGCATTCCGTATACGGGCTCCGGACTGCTTGCCAGTGCCCTCGCCATGGATAAAGTCTACACGAAGCGTCTCTTCGTTCAGCAGAACGTGCCGACGGCTCCCTGCCTGTTTATCACCAGGGGCGAAGCCGATATCAAGAAGCGTATTATGGATAAGCTTGGTCTGCCTGTTGTTATCAAACCGGCTACGCAGGGCTCCAGCATCGGTGTTTCCATCGTGCGCAGCGAAGAAGAACTGGATGAAGCACTGAACAACTCCTTCCAGTATGATGACCGGATCCTGGCTGAAGCCTTCTTTACCGGTACGGAAGTCGCCGCCGGCGTCATGATGGGCGAAGACGGCAAACCAATTGCCATGCCGCTCGTCTATATTGAACCGCTCCAGGGTTACTATGATTACCACAATAAATACACGGCCGGCGCCACGAAGCATACCTGTCCGGCTCCAATCAGTGCTGAACTGACGAAAAAGCTGCAGAAAATCGGTGTAGATGCTTACATGGCCCTCGGCTGCAGCGGTGTAGCCCGCGTGGATCTCATTGTGGCCAAAGATGAATCCTGCATCGTTTTGGAAGTCAACACGATTCCGGGCATGACCCCGACGAGCCTCGTTCCCCATGCCGCGGAAGCCATGGGACTGAGCTTCCCGGATTTGTGTGAAAAGATTCTGAAGACGGCTCACTGCTAAAATGGATACGCCAAGATGGAACAGGCAGCCGTTCAAGCGACCGGTGGTGCCTGAACACAAAGAAAATTCACATCCTGTTCCGCCGCCGTCCTTCCGCCGGTATATTAAGGAGCAGGAAACAAGAACACAAAAGCCGCCGGAGCCGCCTGAAGAACCTAAAAAAAGGCGGCGCAGAAAATCCCGCCTGCATATTTCCCTGCCGCGGATTTCGCCGCGCGTGACGGGAGCTGTGCTGGGCGTAGTGGCCGCAGCAATCGGTATTTATATTTTTATTCACCAGCCCTGGTTCCATTTCGGGCGGGTGAAACTTTCGGGGAATAAATACGTTACGCTCGAAGAAGTCATGGATGCCGGGTCTCTCAAGGACCCGGTCAACATCCTGACCATCGACCGCAGCGCACTGCGTCAGGCCCTTGCCAAGGATCCGCGCATTGAAAAGGTTGATTTTTCGTTCGGACTGCCCAACTACCTTGTTGTGCATGTGAAGGAACGGGAACCGGTCATGTATATGCGCTGCGACGACGGCAGCTTTGCCAAGATTTCCAAGGATGGCTACGTCATCAGTAAAGAAGGAGCCATCGAAGATGCTACGGCACCGCTCGTGACCGGCTTTACAGCCGAAGGACTCGAGGAAGGGGACGAGATTACAGGCGAAAATCTGAAAGCCATGTGCGCCTTCCTGGGCAAACTTCCGGCAGGGATTTCAGACCGCATCTCGGAGATTTCTCTTGATGAGAGGATGCGCATCACCCTCTATATTGAAGGCGGTGTGCCTTTCATCGTGGGAACCGGTGTCAATGCGCTGAATCGAATCGATACCTTTATTTCCCTGTGCGATGATCTGGAACAGAAGAAAATCAAGGCCCGGTATATCGATATGACTTACGCCGTACCGTATATCAAGGTGGAATAAAGCAGTATGATGATGGCCTTCCGGCCGGAATCAATGGAAAACAAATATCGCTTTTAGCGTATAATCTAAATTAAAAAACTGCTTTTATTTATTCTAAACGAATTGCTTCAGCCATTTCGTTTCCACGGATGACCCGCTATAAGCGGCCCGTGGTTTTCTCAATTACTTCGAGTAGAAGGAGACATTATGCATTACAAAGATAGGAAGGAAAAGTTCTTTACGTTCCTTGTCTGCCTTGTGCTCGGTGTGATGGTCTCAACGCAGTTCCGCAGCGCTGAGCATGCCAGGCAGTCAATTAATCAGCAGCGGGCGGAAGACTTAGTCGAAAAATTAAAAACGACGGAAAAAGAAAATAAGGAATTGCAGGAACGTCTGAAACAGCTAGCGAAGGAGCAGGCTGGGTCGGCAGATGCCAAGACCATCCAGAACCTGAAGATGTACGCAGGAGAAACGGCCCTGCACGGGCCGGGTGTCACGGTGACTCTCAATGACAGCCCGCTGCCGACGAAAAAAGGGGAGGACCCGAACCTGCACGTCATTCACGACGATGACCTGCTGCGCATCCTGAACGAACTGCGGGCAGGCGGGGCGGAAGCCATCGCCCTCAACGACGAACGCATCCTTGATGTGTCCGAGGTACGCTGTGCGGGGCCGACCGTCTCTGTCAATAATACCCGGTTTTCACCGCCCTATATCATCCGGGCCATCGGAGATCCGAAGACCATGGAAAGCGCGCTGAGACTTCGCGGCGGCGTGGTGGAAACCTTGAAATTCTGGGGCATCGATGTGGACGTGAAACAGGAAAGCGATATTACGATTCCGGCCTATAAGGGCACACGTCATTACGAATATGCCAAGCCGAAGGAGGGTGGTGAGTCATGATTTACGCCATCCTGGGTCTTGCTGCCGGTATTGCTATCGGCATCTATTTACCGGTTTTTCCCCAGTTTTATACCAAGCTGGTGGCGGTCGCCTTTATGGCTTCTCTGGACGCCGCGTTTGGCGGCCTGCGTGCCGTGAAAGAAGGAACCTATGACAGCAGTATCTTTATCAGTGGCTTTTTTGCGAACGGTCTTTTCGCTGTTTTTCTCTGTTATTTCGGAATGAGACTCGGCATTGACCTTTACTACGTGGCCCTTGTTGCGTTCGGGCTGCGGATTTTCAACAATATTGCCATTATTCGCCGTTTGTTTATGAAGAAATAAAAGGTTTTCGTAGATTTCCTATAAAAAGGCGTGAAATCTTGTCTTTCTGATGGTATACTATAATACAGATTAAAATAAAATCTTCCAGTTATTCCACGAATTAACTGATGTGAGGAGGACCATGGATATGTTTGAACCCGAGAAGGAAAAGGCTGCACAACAGCCCCTGGAAAAAATCAAAGTTATCGGTGTCGGCGGCGGCGGAAATAACGCTGTCAACCGTATGATCGATACAGGGCTGCAGGGCGTTGAATTCATCGCTGTCAACTGCGATGCACAGGCTCTGCAAACGTCCAAAGCTCCCACCAAGCTGCAAATTGGTGAAGAAGTAACGAAGGGCCTTGGTGCCGGTGCTGACCCGGAAAAAGGCGAGCAGGCTGCTGAGGAATCCAAGGACCAGATTGCCGAACTGCTGAAGGGCGCTGACATGGTCTTCGTTACTGCCGGCATGGGCGGCGGTACCGGTACGGGTGCAGCCCACATTGTCGCTGAATGTGCAAAAGAAGCAGGCGCTCTGACCGTCGGCGTTGTTACCAAACCGTTTACGTTTGAAGGACGCCGTCGTTACAACGTGGCTGAACAGGGTATTGCTAACCTGAAAGCCAAAGTTGATGCGCTCATCACGATTCCGAACGATCGTCTGCTGCAAGTGGTAGACAGAAGAACTTCCATGGTAGATGCCTTCAAGATTGCCGATGATGTCCTGCGTCAGGGCGTACAAGGTATTTCTGACCTTATCAGTGTGCCGGGCCTTATCAACGTGGACTTCAATGATGTAAAGACCATTATGTCCAACGCCGGCTCCGCTATGATGGGTATCGGTACGGCTAACGGTGAAGAAGGCGCTGCTGCTGCCGCTGAAGCTGCTGTAAAGAGCCCGCTGCTCGACAGCACCATTTCCGGTGCCAAGGGCGTACTGCTCAACATCACGGGCGGCCCGAACCTGTCCTTGATTGATGTCAACGAAGCTTCCAAGATTATTACCGATGCTGTAGACCCGGATGCTACCATTATTTTTGGTGCTACCATTGATGAAAAGATGGATGACGCTATCCGCGTCACCGTCATTGCCACGGGTATCGACGATGGTACGGCTGGTGCCAAGGGACCGAAACCGATGAACTTCAAGAAGCCGGAGACCCCGCAAAGCAAGCTGACGAAGTCCGCTGAAAATGCGGCTGCATCCAAGATCAGCTCCTTCAACAGCCCGACCAACGAGATTCCGCCCTGGCTGCGTAAATAAGCTCGAGGGATAGCCTATGAAGTGCCCATTCTGCTCCTACGAAGACAGTCGAGTCATTGACTCCCGTTCCAGTGATAACGGAACCGCTATCCGCCGCAGACGCGAGTGCCCTAAATGCGGGCGCCGCTTCACGACGTATGAAAAGTACGAAGTCGCTCCTCTGCTTGTAATCAAAAAAGATGGCCGCCGCGAGATGTTCGACAGTCAGAAACTGATAGCAGGGCTTTTGCGCGCTTTTGAAAAGCGTCCTTTCTCTTATGATCAGATCAAGGGAATTGCTTCGGAAGTCGAAGCCGAGATCCGAACTTTGGGAGAAAATGAAGTCAAGTCTTCACTGATTGGCGAGACCGTAATGAAACATCTCGAAAAAGTGGATCAGATTGCTTATGTCCGGTTCGCTTCGGTTTATCGCCAGTTCGCCGACGTTAACAGCTTCATGCAGGAAATCCAGAATATGCTGCATAAAGAAATAGACGGGGGCAAAAAGGGAAAAGCAAAGTAAAGTAAAAACTGTGAAGGAATGCACACCGTTCCTTCACAGTTTTTTGTCGTTATCTGCAGTTTTCCGTCCGCTTCCCAAAAAAATTCCCTTTCGCTTCCACTTTTGGTCCATTCACGACCCCCCTCCCTGTACAAGAAGTGAAATTTACTGTAAGCTGTAACCATCTGCTCGAAGTCATATGCAAATGTTTGGGTTTTCAACGTATCCGTTCTGAGTGCGCGCGGATGGATCATCTTTACCTCTTTGTACCAAAATAATTTTTGTAAGTTCTTACTTCGTGCAGTTAAAAAGACTTCTTTTCTCCAACAGGGGTGGCTGGAGAATAAGAAGTCTTTTTTATATTAAAAGCAAACTGACGAAGGAAGTTTGCTTATCTTCTACAACCTCCTTTCACGCCACGAAGTGGCGTCGCAAGGAGAACTGAGAAGGCAGTGGAGGATAGAAATTCAGATACTACTGCAGTGAAGGAACATATGCCACCTCCTTCCACGCAGTCGGAAGGAAGGACTACGCAGTGGGGGAGGAAAGCTTCCTTGACAGACCAAGCTAAAAGCTTGGCCATCCTGAAATCGACTGAGCCTGTTTCATATGACGCAGGTCGCACGCGGAGGTAAAACGATAAGTAGTTTGTAATGAATAAAAAGCTAAGTGGCACATGTAATCTATTTTAAGGTTCCTCCGAGGTAACTGCCTGCACGGCTGTACTAATCACTACTCACTAACCACTGCTTCTACTTTGTCTGATTTTTGTATCTTTTTTCACACTTTTAGCTCTTTTTAAGCGCATTTCTCCTATCCTTTCTGCTTACCCATTGTTTATAATAGGAAAATCTTATAAAATTAAAGTTCGACAAGAATACATTGTATCTTCAAGGAGGCAACTCATGAAAATTGCAGTAGTAATGAAGGTATTGGACAAGCATAAGAAAGCGCTGGAAGCAGCTCTGCCGAATGCGGATTTCTATTATGGCAAAGATCCGGACAAACTTGCCGAAGCAGAAGTCATCATCGGAAATATTAAACCGCCGATGGCTGCCACGCTGCCAAAACTAAAGTGGCTGCAGCTTGAAACCGCAGGCGCTAATACGTATACTTCGGAACCGACGTTTCCAAAGGATCTGCTCCTTACCAACGCAACGGGCGGCTATGGCATCAATATTGCCGAGCATATCCTGGGACTGCTGCTGCCGATGATGAAGAATTTCTATAAATACGACGCTAACCAGAAGCAGGGCCTTTGGCACGATGAAGGCACGGTTCATACCATTTATGGCAGCACGGCTGTCATTGTCGGGTTCGGCAACATCGGACGCCGGACGGGCCTGCTCCTTAAGACGATGGGTGCGCATGTCATCGGCATTCGCCGCCGCAGCACAGCTCCGCTGCCGGAAGCCGATGAAATGGGTACACTGGATGATCTTGATAAGTACCTGGCGCGGGCTGATATTGTGATTTCGGCGCTGCCTGACACGCCGCAGACGGAACACATCTATAACAAGGAACGCTTTGCAGCCATGAAGGAAGGGGCTTTCTTCATCAACGTAGGCCGTGGTGTAGCTGTCGTACAGGAAGAATTGATGGAAGCCCTGAAATCAGGACATCTTAACGGTGCTGCCATTGATGTGGCTACGCCTGAACCGCTGCCGCAGGACAGTCCTCTCTGGAAGACTCCGAACCTGCATATTACGCCGCACGTCAGCGGTGGTTTCCACGCGCAGATTACGTGGGACAGAATTGTGGACATTGCCTGCGACAACCTGAAACGTTACGCAGCCGGTCAACCACTGGAGAATATTGTAGACCGGAAGACGGGGTATAAAAAATAAAGACGCAGGTTTAATATACCTGACAGCAAATAGCCGATGCCGAAAGCGGCGTGCGCGCTTGTCGTGCAGATTTCTGCAGCCGCAGGCCGCTTCTTCTTTTGTTGTTAGAAAGAGCGCCGCCGGAAGCTTTGATCTGTCAGCTACTGTTTCTGAAAGGAGTTCACTATGCTGTATTTGATCGTTATGGGGATCATGGCCCTTTGCATTGCAATTTTTGCAGTACAGAACGCGGTTATGGTAGAAGTATCTTTCCTGTTCTGGCATTTTTCCATGAGTCTCGCCGTGATTATTCTGGGGTCTCTTGTAATCGGTTTCATGATTTCCGGTCTGATTGCCCTGAAGGTTAAGACGACACACTACATGAAGGAACGGAAACTCAAGGGAGAAATCAAGGAACTGAAACAACAGGCCACGCAGCGTTCGAAAGACAGACCTGCTTCGGATGTTCCTCGCTTTACGGCACCGCGTCCGCACAGCACCTATCGTCCTGGCGACGATGACAAAGATCCTATCATTAAACCTTTTAATCCGGAGAAATAATACATTCCATGATTTGTACAAAAGTTGATTCTGCTGAATTGCAGCTGACTCTGCGGGAACAGCAGCTTGCGGACCAGTTGGGACTGCCGCGGCTTGTCATGGCTGTACTTGTCAGCCGCGGTATGACAGACCCGAAGAAAATTGAGATTTTCCTGAAGGGGAGACCGGACCCTTTTTATGATCCGTTCCTGCTTTCGGATATGGAACGCGCCGTACAGCGCATCCTCAAGGCAGTTAAAAGCGGCGAAAAGATTACAATTTACGGTGACTACGATGTCGATGGTACGACGGGAAGCAGTTTATTGTATTTATATTTAAAAGAACTTGGAGCAGATGTCTCCATTTATATTCCTCGTCGGGATTCGGAAGGCTATGGTCTTAATCTGCCGGCACTTCAAAAAATTGCTGCCGGAGGAACAACATTGATGGTGACCGTAGATACGGGTATTACCGGGGCGGAAGTAACGGCACAGGCTCCTAAGTCGATGGATATCATCGTGACAGATCACCATCTGCCGCCGACTGTACTGCCCGATGTTTGTGCCGTGGTCAATCCGAACAGACCGGGTGATAAATATCCCTGTAAGTCAATTTGCGGAGCCTGTGTGGCCTTTAAGCTCTGCCAGGCACTGCAGAAAGCCATTGACCCGAGCGGGCCGTACTGGCATGAATATATAGAGCTTGCGGCTGTCGCGACTGTAGCGGATGTGGTTCCTCTTGTGGACGAAAACAGGGAAATCGTCCGTATCGGGCTCGCCAAGATTCGCCGGACGAAATTGGTGGGTTTGCAGGCTCTCCTGGATTCCTGTATCAGCAAGGACGCCCGCGTAACGAGCGAAACAATCGGTTTCGGCATCGGTCCCCGTATTAATGCGGCCGGAAGGCTGGGGGACGCAATGGACGCGGTGCGCCTTCTTCTTGCTAAAGATCCGGAAGAGGCTAAACGCCGGGCCCATTTCCTGAATGAGGAAAACGCCAAGCGCCAGGATCTCAGCCAAAAGATTTTTGAAGAGGCTGAAATGATGCTTGCAGAACCGGGCAGCGCAGATTGGGCCATCGTGCTTGCGAAAGAAGGATGGCACCCGGGTGTCATCGGAATTGTGGCTTCGCGCCTTGTTGAGAAGTATCATGTCCCCGCTATCCTCATGAGTCTGAAAGATGGTGTGGCCCACGGTTCCTGCCGGAGCATTCCTCCGATTCATCTCTATAACGCATTGGCATCCTGCAGCCGCTATATGGTACAATTTGGCGGTCATGCTCAGGCAGCAGGTCTCACCATCGAGGAAGGGCAGATTGCTTCTTTCCGGGAAGCATTCAAACAGACAGTTGCCGAACTGCTTCATAACGAGCCTTATGAACCGGTCGTGACGCCCGATCTCTTGCTTGCGGATGATGAGACACTGACTGTAAGGGACGTGGAAGCCCTTGACAGACTGGCTCCCTTCGGGGCCGAAAACGAGGCACCGGTTCTGGGCTTTACGAGAGCTCAGATTACCCGTGTTTCCACAATGGGAAAAGAAAAGAACCATCTGCGCCTTGACCTGCGCCATGCCGGACAGGATTTTAAGGGTCTTGTGTGGAAGGAAGGGCCCTCAAGCCCGTACTTTTACAGCGGTGAAATTGCCAAGATTGCCTTTGCACCGCGGCTCAATACGTTTCGCGGTATTACGAGTGTCGACCTGGAAGTGAAGGCTGTGGAAACGCCGCACATGGTCGTTGATTGGCGCTATTCAAGCAAGAACAAAGAGACACTTTTAAATACCATTTTACAAAAAGACAAAAAAACTGTAACATATAAGGGAGACAATTCTTCAGTTCCGCCATCTATGGATGGAACAGTACTGAATTACGGGGATCCATTGCCTGTGGGTACAAGAACCGTTGTCTTCTATGATGCCGGAGCCGCAAAGGTTCTGACTCCGACGGCATTTCCGCTTTTAAACGGCCAGGCTGCCGAGCTGCATCTGCTTTTTAACAGGGATGAGCTTGTGGCACGGCGGGAAGCGGTCATGAGAAAGTATCCCGATCTTGTCGGGATGCGGTACTGCTATCTTCATATACTTCATTTACTGCAGGCGGAAGGCCATGTGTCCCGGGAATATCTTTTGGGACAGCACACTCGCGAAGGGTATGAAATTACAAGTGATGTGCTGGACGTGTTCCTGACGCTGGGGCTTCTTATCATGAGGGAAAGGGAAATCTACTTGGGGAAACAGACAAAAAAAGATATGGTTCATGATGTCGGATTCATGGCCATCCAGGAAAAACGGGAAGAGGCCCTGAGGGCTCTCAACCGACTGTGGCATATTTCGGCGGAAGAAATTGCAGAAATCTGGAATCAAAGGAGGTGAGACGATGGAACAGTTAGACCCTACTCCGATCAGTGCGGAGGAATTTTATCAAATGATCAGTGAATATCTGACCCCGCGTCAGGTAGAATTTGTGCGTGAGGCTTACAATTTTGCGGCTGAAAAACACGCGGCCCAGAAACGCGCTTCCGGAGAACCGTATATTATTCATCCGCTTGGCGTGGCTACGATTCTTGCCCAGCTCAAGATGGATGATGTGACGCTCGCTGCTGCTTTTTTGCACGACGTAGTCGAAGATACGGACACTACTCTTGAGCAGCTGACCGATATTTTCGGCCTCGAAGTCGCAGGACTTGTAGACGGCGTGACAAAGCTCGGTAAAATTGAATATATTTCCCGCGAGGAACAGCAGGTTGAAAACTACCGCAAGATGTTTCTTGCCATGGCAAAGGATATTCGCGTCGTGCTGATTAAGCTGGCGGACCGGCTGCACAATATGCGCACCATGAAATACATGCCGCCGCATAAGCAGAAACGGATTTCCAATGAAACACTGGAAATCTATGCACCGCTGGCCCATCGTCTCGGTATTTACGCAATCAAGTGGGAACTGGAAGACCTGTCTTTCCGGTACCTTGAACCTCAGCATTATTATGAGCTGGTGGAAGAAGTTAAAATTAAACGGCACGAACGGGAAGCCATGGTGCAGGAAGCTATGGATGAGCTGCGCCAGCTGTGCAGCGACGCCGGTATCCGGTGTGAAATCCAGGGCCGCCCGAAGAGCTTTTACAGTATCTACCGCAAGATGAAGCGTGACAACAAGACCATCAACGAGATTTATGATCTTTTGGCGGTACGTGTCCTCGTAGATACTGTGAAGGACTGCTATGGTGTCCTGGGTATTGTCCACGGCAAATGGAAACCGATTCCGGGCCGTTTCAAGGATTATATTGCCGTTCCGAAATCCAACGGCTACCAGTCCCTGCATACGACGGTTGTTTCTTCGAGCGGTTCACCGCTGGAAATACAGATCCGTACGTTTGAAATGCATAAGGTGTCCGAATACGGTGTCGCAGCGCACTGGCGCTACAAGGAATCGGGCGGTTCCAAGATGCCGTCGACGGCTGACAAGAATGTCGATGCGAAGATGGCCTGGCTCCGTCAGCTCCTCGAATGGCACCGCGATATGCGAGATCCTCATGAATTCGTAGATACGGTCAAGATGGACGTCTTTTCCGACGAAGTCTTTGTCTTTACGCCGCAGGGAGATGTCATTGACCTGCCTTTCGGCAGCGTACCGATTGACTTTGCTTACCGCATCCACACGGGTGTCGGCAACAGCTGCGTCGGTGCAAAGGTCAACGGCAAGATTGTTCCGCTTGACTATAAACTGAAAAACGGTGATATTGTCGAGATTATTACGTCGAAGACGTCGCCCGGTCCTTCCCGCGACTGGATTGATATCGTCGGATCCAGTCAGACGAAGAACAAGATTAAACAGTTCTTCAAGAAGGAAAGAAGAGAAGAAAATATTGCGACGGGCCGCGATATGCTCGAACGCGAATGCCGGCGCCTGGGCTACGACCCGACTGTAATCATGACGAGTGAAACGCTGAAAGACGTGGCTTCCCGGTGTCATCTGGACGGCAGCGAGGAGAACCTGCTGGCAGCACTCGGCTACGGCGGTATTATGCTTAATACCGTCATGGTCAAGCTCATTGATATTTATAAGAAACAGCAGCGCAAGAATACGACAAAGAACCTGTCCCAGCTGCTGTCTGAACTGAAGCCGCGGACGCTCAAGACGAACAAAGCCAGCCATGGCATCCTCGTCAAAGGCGAAGACGATATCATGGTGAAGCTCGCCAAATGCTGCAACCCGATTCCGGGCGACCCAATCATCGGATACATTACGCGCGGTCACGGTGTTTCCGTTCACCGTGCCGACTGTCCGAATGTCCTTGCCAACAAGGAAGAAGCAGACCGCATGATTGAAGTGTCGTGGAATGTCGAAACCGATACGACATATAAAGTGGTGCTCCGCTTGTCGGCTGTCGATCAGCCCGGCGTCATGGCTAATATCATGATGGTGGCAAGCGAAACGAAGGTCAATATCAACTCCCTGAACGCACATGCAAATCCGGATAAGACGGCATATGTCGATTTAGGACTTGATATTTCGAGCCTGGATCAGTTAAACTACATCATCAGCCGGATGCGCCGCATCAAGGGCGTCTATAAAGTCGAACGTAAAATTTCCGGTGTATAAGCTGGAAGGAGAACACGAATGAGAGCAGTTGTACAGCGTGTTTCCCGCGCTTCCGTCAGTGTGGAAGGAACGCTCATCAGTGCCATCGGGCCGGGGCTCATGGTACTTTTGGGCGTCGAAAACGGGGACACGGAAAAAGATGCCCGTTATATTGCTGACAAGGTGACCGGGCTTCGGATTTTTGAAGACGAACAGGATAAAATGAATCTCTCCGTATCGGATAAATGCGGAGAGATTCTTATGGTATCGCAGTTTACGCTCTGCGGGGACTGCCGCCACGGACGGCGTCCGTCTTTTACAGAAGCCATGGAGCCGGTAGCTGCCAGGTCCCTTTACGAGAAGACCATGGAGATGTGCCGGGGAAATGGGGTGCCGACCAAACCGGGACAATTCCAGGCTCATATGGAAGTAGCCCTTGTCAATGATGGTCCCGTCACCATTATCCTGGACAGCAGGAAGAAAATCTAATTAATCACGATTCACGAGTTTAGCGCAAAATTGTATTGGCAATTTTGCGCTAAACGTGTAAAATAGGTTGCTGGATTCGGACAATATATATAATGACGAAACCTTAAAGCACTTTCTGCCGCCGGCATGGCTGAATGTCAAAAGCTGAATGCGGTTTTAGCTTTTATCTGCATCAAATAAGGAGAGTATATAACATATGAAAATTTACCGGGTCGTAGTTGGCCCTATTGAAGAAAATTGTTATTTTGTAAAGAATGAAAAGACGAATGAAGGCATTATTGTAGATCCGGGCGATGAAGCCCTCCGCATTATGCGGGGAGTGGAAAAAGCAGGCATCAAGAAGGTTCCTGCAATTTTCATTACCCACGGTCACGGCGACCACGTTTCTGCACTTGACGAAGTGAAAAAAGCTACGGGTGCCAAGGTTTATATGAGCCGTGAAGACGCGCCTATGCTGCGTGTCTGGAACAATAGTCTGTCCTATTCCACGGACCGGGATAAGACCTTTGATCCGCCCGATGTCTATTTCGAAGACGGCATGACCGTCACGGAAGCCGGCATGACCTTTAAGATTGCTGCCACTCCGGGTCACACGGAAGGCGGTGTCTGCATTATCGGTGACGGCTTCGCTTTCTGCGGCGATACGATCTTTTTGGAATCCATAGGCCGTACGGATCTGCCCGGCGGTTCCTATGACGATATTATTCAATCCATCAAAACCAAGATTCTGACGCTTCCCGATGACTATACCCTGTATCCCGGACATGGCCCTGAAACAACGGTAGGCTGGGAGAGAAGACGCAATCCATTTTTACAATAAAGAAGGCGCTGCAATGGAAGAAGGAAAATCACGCAGTCTGATTTTTAAATCCGCGGTTGCACTTGGTGCATTTGCCATATTTTGTGTTGTGACGGACTTTTTGCTGCCTGTCTTTGTTTCTATCGCTTTTTCCTTCCTGCTGTACCCGATTGTGCGGCGACTGGAAAAAATTCGTATCAAGGGAAAGGCTATGCCAAGTGTGATTGCCGTGCTCCTGGCATTCCTCATTTTTGGCGCTTTCATCGCTTTTGCTCTCCATGTACTAATGATTCCTCTCATGAATCAGATCAATACCTTAACAAAAGCTCTGCCGGGTCTTGCTGCGGCCGCGTCAAATACCATCCATATGTTTTTTGGTGAAGAGGCGCAGAGCCAGATGCCTCCGAACATTAAAAATCTACTGGAACAGGCGCTTTCAACGGTTGGCGGGTATGCCATGAGCCTCGCCCAGAAAATGCTCATTCAGTCGGTTCAGTTTGCCAGAAGTATGGTCAGTATGGCTCTCGTACCTTTCCTGACTTTTTACTTCCTGAAAGACTGGAGAACCCTGAAAGACATGCTCGTAGACGTCTTCCCTTATAATAAGCAGGCACTCGCTAATCAGGTTCTGGGAGACATCGGAAATATGCTTTGCCTTTATGTAGATAATATGCTCAAGCTGTCCCTGGTGGCAGCGGCCTGTCTGACTATCGGCAACTACATTCTGGGCGTGCAGTATACTCTGGTTCTCGGCGTATTGGGACTCGTTACGGAAATGATTCCTCTTGTCGGATCTGTGGTCGGTACGATTACGGCCGTACTGATTGCTCTTCTGCAGGAACCTTCGCTGGCACTCAAAGTACTGATTTTGTACATCGTCTACTATCAGATTGATGCGCAGGTAATCATGCCGAACCTCGTGGGAAAGGCTATTACCCTGCATCCGGTGCTGGTCATCCTGGCTGTCATCATCGGCGGCAAATTGTCCAGCGGCCCTATCGGTCTGCTTTTTGCTGTGCCGGTTCTTGCCATTATCAAGATTCTCTATACTTACTTCTGGCATTCGGGTGAAGAGAAAGTAGAAACAGAAACTGTAAAGAAGCAATGAGACCGCCGTCTGCAAGGGGACGTGAAAAAATAAAAGGCGCTTTTGGCTTATGGCATTAAGCTTTGCCTGCAGCAGTGCGGTAAGTCTTTTGATTCAAATAAAAATGAAACCTAAAATTTAGCAGATAACCTAAATTTTAGGTTTTATTTTTATAAATCTGTATGAAAAATACCCTGGCAATTTTTCATACACAGGCGGCCCATTGCCAGCGACCGGCGACCTGTGTAAAAGGGAGCGTAAAAAATGTAATCATTTTTTTACGCTCTCTTCCTACAAATTTCCGTTAAACGTTGAAATATACAGGAATAGTGTGGTAAACTTACTTATTATGGGATAGTAAATAGAACGGAGGGATTTTTATGTTAACAGGTGCTCCACGTGGTACGAAAGATATTCTGCCGGGCATGATTAATGGCTGGCGCTATGTGGAAAATGTGATGCGGGAAGTGTGCCGTGAATTTAACTACCAGGAAATTCGTACGCCGATTTTCGAACATACCGAGCTCTTCCAAAGAGGTATCGGTGATGGTACGGACGTTGTAGATAAAGAAATGTACACCTTCAACGATCGCAGCGGCAGAAGCATTACGCTGCGTCCTGAAAATACGGCAGCTGTCGTTCGTTCTTTTGTAGAGAACAAGCTGTATGCGGAACCGATGCCCCTCAAGGTTTATTACATCGGGCCGATGTTCCGTTATGACCGTCCTCAGGCCGGCCGTATGAGACAGTTCCATCAGTTCGGTGTCGAAGCCATGGGCTCCGAATCCCCGGTAGTAGATGCTGAAACTATCATTCTGGCAGTCACCGTGCTGAAACGCATGGGTCTGAAGGAATTGAAACTGAAGATCAATTCCGTCGGCTGCCCGAACTGCCGTCCGCAGCACAGAAAACTTTTGCAGGACTATTTCCGTCCGCATCTGGCTGAACTGTGCGAAGACTGCCAGAGCCGCTTCGATAGAAGCCCGCTGCGCATCCTGGACTGCAAAGTAGACCATGACAAACCGTTCATGGCATCGGCTCCGAAGATTACGGATTCCCTGTGCGACGATTGCCGTGAGCACTTTGAAACCGTGAAGAAGCTGTTGGATGAAGCAGGCATCGAATACGAAGTTGACAGCACGCTGGTTCGCGGCCTCGATTATTACACGAAGACCGCTTATGAAATCCAATATTCCCCGCTGGGCGCTCAGAGCGCTGTAGGCGGCGGCGGACGTTATGACGGCCTCGTTGAAGAACTGGGCGGTCCTTCCACGCCGGGCGTAGGCTTCGCTATGGGCTTCGAACGCATTATCCTGACGCTCGAAAAGCAGGGCCTGCTGCCGGATTCCAAGGATGCTATCGATATCTATGCCGTTGTACCTGACAAGGGCGGCAGTGTTGATGCATTCAAGACTGTAAACGCACTGCGCGAAGCAGGTTTTGCCTGCGACATGGACTTCATGGACCGCAGCATGAAAGCACAAATGAAGCAAGCTGACCGTGATAAAGCCAAGTATGCCCTCATCTTCGGTGAAGATGAAAGACAGAGAGGCGCTGTCACGGTGAGAAATATGGCTGACAGCAGCCAGCAGGAAGTTAAACTTTCTGAAGTAGTTTCCTATATCAAAAAGGCAGAGGTGTAAAACAATGAGTTTTAAACGCAGTCATCACTGTGGTGATCTGAGAAAAGAGGATGCAGGCAAAGAGGTAACACTCTGCGGCTGGGTCAGCAAGAGACGTGACCACGGTGGCATTATCTTTATCGATTTACGTGACCGTCACGGGATTGTACAGGTCGTTATCGATCCGGCTCACGATGAAAAGGACTTCCATAAGGCGGAAGCCGTCCGGAGTGAATACGTTCTGCAGGTAACGGGCCTGGTACGCAATCGTTCCGAGGAGACAATCAACCCGAACCTTCCTACGGGCGAAGTAGAAGTCGTCGTTAAGGACCTGACGATTCTGAACAGCTCCAAGACGCCTCCTTTCTACATTCAGGATGGGGTAGACGTAGACGAAAACGTAAGACTGCGTTACCGTTATCTGGATCTGCGCAGACCGGAAATGCAGAAGAACCTGATTCTGCGTCACAAGGTATGCAAGGCTGTCCGCGATTTCCTGGATGACCGTGATTTTCTCGAAATCGAGACCCCGATGCTCTGCAAGAGCACGCCGGAAGGTGCTCGTGACTATTTGGTACCGAGCCGTGTAAACCCCGGTAAGTTCTATGCACTGCCGCAGTCCCCGCAGCTCTTCAAACAACTGCTCATGATTGCCGGCATGGAAAAATATTTCCAGATTGCCCGCTGCTTCCGTGATGAAGACCTGCGTGCCGATCGTCAGCCGGAATTCACGCAGCTTGATATGGAAATGTCCTTCATTGATGAAGATGACATTATGACCCTGACGGAAAATCTGATTGCCTATGTCTTCAAAAAGACGCTGGGCGTTGATCTGAAGGTTCCGTTCGGCCGCATGACCTGGGACGATGCCATGGATAAATATGGCAGCGATAAGCCGGATCTGCGCTTTGACATGCAGCTCGTCAACATGAACGAAGCCCTCAAGGGTACCCAATTCAAGGTCTTCAAGGACATTATCGAAAAAGGTGGCCTCGTAAAGGCTATCAATGTAAAAGGTTACAGCTCCATCCCTCGCCGCGAACTCGACGGACTTGTTGATTTCGTTGGTATCTATGGTGCCAAAGGTCTTGCCTGGATCATCTACAACGAAGATGGTTCCATCAAGTCCCCGATTGCAAAGTTCTTCAGTGATGAAGAAATGAAGCGTATTCTCACGACCGGTAAGGCAGAACCGGGCGACGTCCTGCTCTTTGTGGCAGACCGCAAACCGCTCGTCGTGGCAGCTGCCCTGGGTGCTCTCCGTATCGAAATGGCCAAAAGACGCGGCCTGATCGATCCGAACAAACTCTGCTTCACCTGGGTTGTGAAGTTCCCGATGTTCGAATACAGCGAAGAAGAACACCGCTACGTGGCTATGCACCATCCGTTCACTTCTCCTTGCGATGAAGATATCGACAAGCTGCTGACGGATCCTGCCCACGTTTATGCAAAGGCTTATGATATGGTTCTGAACGGTGTCGAAATCGGCGGCGGCAGTATCCGTATCCATGACCGTGAAGTACAGAAGAAAGTCTTCGAAGCAATCGGCCTGACGGATGAACAAGCTAAAGAAAAGTTTGGTTTCCTCATGACTGCTTTCGAATATGGTGCTCCTCCCCATGGAGGACTGGCCTTCGGCCTTGACCGTCTGGTTATGCTGATGGCAAAGCGTCCGTCCATTCGTGACGTCATCGCATTCCCGAAGACCCAGAGTGCTATGGACCTCATGTGCCAGGCACCGAATACGGTTGAAGACAAGCAGATGAGAGAACTGCACATCCGCAGCACGGTACTGAAAAAGGAAGACAAGTAATTCGGCTGTAAGACAATAAAAAGAGCTGTGAAACAATGAGCAATCATTGCTTCACAGCTCTTTTGTAAAATTTGCAGACCGCAGTATAAAAATTAAATTGGCAATTGGTTTGCAGTGAATAAAAACCAACTGCCTGATGTAATTCTTTCTTAAAATTATCCAGGATTAATTCTACACGATTGTACGAGTCACTAACTTTTTACTTTCGACGTAAAGGCGGCTCTACAGTGTTGTCAGCGTCTTGCGCGCTGCCGTGAGGAAGCATATACGCTTGACCACTTTAGGCAGGTCGTATTTCATATCGTGTTTCAGCCAGTCACTGAACATGCCGTTTATGATGGCACTCCAGTAGCGGATGAGCAGCTTGGAATCTTCTCTCGACAGCGATGCTTCCTGCATGGACTGATGGATATACCGGTTTGCAAAATGGGCGCAGACAGACATAATTACGTCTTCCAGGTATGGCTGCATTTCTGAGTGATAAAGGTTGTTGAGGATTTTCTTATATTTGTCGGCGACGAGAACCAGATAAAAGACAAACGTCAGAGGACGGCGGAAACGACGGTTCGTGCGGCACAGTTCGCGGGTTCGTTCCTGCAGAAGATGCTGAATGAGGTCAGGGATGTCTGCATAGTGGTAGTAGAAGGTGTTCCGGTTGATTTCACACCGCTTTACAATATCTGTCACGGTAATTCTGTTATAAGGACGCTCCCGGAGCAGGTCCATTATCGCATTCGTGATTAACTTTTCAGTGATACGCATAAGATGCAGCCTCCTTTCCCTGATATGTTATATTAAGAGTATTGTAACTCAATTCTGCGTAAAATGATATATAAATTTAGACAAATTACTTCAAAATGTTCGAATTCGCACATTTTTTAAGAATATGTTGATAGAAATTAATGAGAAAGTGTATTAGCATTGAATTAGGATGATTTAGCAGTCTCCACCTGTAGCTGCTATTTCGTAAAGATTGCACAGGTTGTGCAAGTGGGGGCGTATGAAATGAATGTCAAAGAAGAACTACAAAAGATTGGCCTGGAACAGGCCGTCCATTACGTGTATCGCGATCCAATCAAGAACCTGAACAAAATTCTTTCCTGGGCGGATTCGTTTGATGATAGCCATTATGCCGGGGCCCGGAAGGCACTGCATGAAGTGCTGGAAAATCCGGCACATCCATATCGTCAATATATCAGCCATATTCTTGAAAACGTCGATGAAAAGGTTGCCAAGCGCATCCTGGTTAACTTCTTCATCAATGCTGACCTTGTCGGCTGGAGAAAACAGGACGCCATTCGTAAGAAGTATGGCTGCAACGTGCCCTGGACGATCCTTCTTGATCCGACGAGTGCCTGCAACCTGCACTGCACCGGATGCTGGGCTGCAGAATACGGACATAAGCTGAACTTGTCCCTTGAAGAAATTGATGACATTATCAGGCAGGGCAAGGAAATGGGCGTGTATATGTACATTTACACAGGCGGTGAACCGCTTGTCCGTAAGCATGATCTGATTACCCTGTGTGAACGCCATCCTGACTGCGTGTTCCTGACTTTTACCAACGGCACGCTGATCGATGACGCTTTTGCTGATGAAATGCTGCGCGTAGGAAACCTCGTCCCGGCCATCTCCCTGGAAGGTTTTGAACAAGCTACCGATGGACGCCGTGGTAATGGTGTATATCAAAAGGTACAGCGCGCTATGGAAATCCTGCACCGCAAGAAGCTGTTCTTCGGAATT
The DNA here is from genome assembly GCA_022482815.1 of Acidaminococcus sp. Classification (NCBI taxonomy): domain Bacteria; kingdom Bacillati; phylum Bacillota; class Negativicutes; order Acidaminococcales; family Acidaminococcaceae; genus Acidaminococcus; species Acidaminococcus sp. The sequence goes on along the minus strand of JAKVOM010000001.1, from coordinate 2,574,846 downwards.
TCTTCCTGCTACACGCGGGCTAACTTTGAGTCTATCACTTCTGAAGCTTATTTTGATATGCTCATTGAGAAAGGCGCTTTCTTCATCTGGTATTTCCACTATATGCCTGTCGGCAACGATGCTTCCGCAGAACTTCTGCCGACGTCCGAGCAGCGTGTGGAAATCTATCGCCGCATCCGTAAATATCGTACGGAAAAACCGCTCTTTGCCATTGACTTCCAGAACGACGGCGAGTACGTAGGCGGCTGCATTGCCGGCGGCCGCAGATACCTGCATATCAACGCCAATGGGGATATTGATCCTTGTGTCTTTATCCATTATTCTGATTCCAATATCCGCAATAAGACGATTCTGGAAGCACTGCGTTCTCCGCTTTTCATGGCTTATCACGATGGGCAGCCGTTTAATAAGAATATGCTGCGTCCGTGTCCGATGCTGGAAAATCCGGAGAAACTGCGGGCTATGGTCAAAGCGTCCGGAGCCGTTTCTACGGATCTGCAGTCCAAGGAATCCGTAGATCATCTGTGCGGCAAATGTGATGCTTACGCTAAGGATTGGGCTCCTAAAGCTGAACAGCTGTGGGAAATGAGCCAGACCGAGAAACATGACGAAAAAGCAAAACAAGACTCTGTCCGTGGGGATGCGGATTAAGAGGGAGTATTAAAAGGGGCTGTCGCAAGTGACCGATTTTTAATCCCTGAAATAACTTGCTAAAGACCCCAAATTGCCTTACTTTTTAGTTGAATATGTTTTGAGATGAAAAAAGGGCGCACGAAATTAAGCAACTCTAAGTTGCTTTTTTTCGTGCGCTCTTTTTGTATCTTTTAGGCCTCTTTTTTCAGCGGATATAAGTGCAAATCCTCTTTGCCGTCTTGAACTTTGTGATGGACCTTCAGGACATTCCGTGCCATGGCACATATTCCCACTGTTACCAGGGCATTTCCTTTGCCTCGGGTTTCTAGTCTTCTGACGTTTAATGAATCCTTGAGATCCGCAAAGGCTCCTTCTGCCTGTATACTGCGGTTCATCCTCAGTTCCTTACCATATTCGGAAGTAATGTTCTTCAGGGATTCTGCCCTCAATGCAGCAAAATTCTTCGAGACCACTAATTTCTTGTTTCTTTTCTCCATGGGTGTCCTGCAATTGTTCCCATGGATGCACTGTTCCTTGTAGGGACAACCGCTGCAGTCCTTACATTCGTAATATGTTTTCTCTGACACATATCCTGACCGGTTCTTTACCTGGGTTACTTTACTGACTTTCAGCAGTCTCCTACCTTTACAGATATACATGTCTTGATCAGGCAAATATGTCATGTTTTCTGCTTTGCCGATGTCGTTCTTATACTTTTTCCTCTTGCTTCTTTCATAATTGTTAGGCTTGATATATGAAGTATACTGATTCTTCTTCAGCCAGACCAAGTTCTCTTCGCTTTCATAGCCTGCATCGGCTACAATGTTTGCAAATTTCTGACCGAAGTGGGCTTCAAATCCTTCAAGAAAAGGAATGAGTGTCCGCATATCTGTTGGATGTGCACTCACATCTGCAAACAAGGTAAAACCGGAATTGTTGGCATATTGGACATTGTATCCCGGCTTTAAGGCGCCATTAAGCATGGCGTCTTCTTTCATCCTCATAAAGGTAGCATCCGGGTCTGTTTTGGCAAAGCTGTTCCGTTCCCCACAGATGTGAAGCTGCTTCGTATACACCTTAAGCCGTTTGAGATAGTTAGCTAAAATCTCATAGTACTTCTGTAGAATGGTCTTTCTTTTCCCACATCCGTGAACAAACTCGATCCCTTCAGCCCGCTTTATGACAAGCAGTTTTTTTAGGAGCTTCTTTAAATGACGGATGTGGAAAGTGTTTCCGTAACAGACCTTGATTCCGAAACGTTCCTCGATTTCGGGAACCAGTTGCTCCAGTTTCTCTATGAGTTTGTTCTGGCTGCCTAAGACTCTGTTTTTCCAAACAAATTTGTATTTGTTTGCCACAGATTCAATTTTTGTCCCATCGATGAACAGGCTATCCAGCGTGATGAAACCGCGAGCCAGCAGCCATTTATCCATCTGAATCATGAGCTCCTTGATACATGGTTTTAGATGGAGGGAACAAAATCTTGCAATGGTTGCATTATCCGGAGCTTTTTTCCCATCTAAGAGGAACATGAAATGAGTGTCTCTTTTACAGGATTGCTCTATCTTACGCGAACCACGAATTCCTTCCATACATGCATAAATGACGATCTCCAGCAGCTGAATTGGTGACGTTAATTTATTCTCGACATGAGAATACGTGTCATACAATGCCTTTACATCCATCCCTTCTACCATGGCACGCACCAAGCGAACAGGATCGTCATTAGGGATTTGTACTTCAAAATTTAGAGGAAGAAAAAGTTGATAAGAACTGCCAATTTTTGTATAATCCTTTTGTGTAGGTTTGTTTTTTGGCATATTTAAATTCTACACCAAGGCGCGGTCTCATTCAATGAGGCCGCGCCTTGCTTTTACCTTGTTTTTGATACAAAAGGGGCCGTCGCAAAATGCGACAGCCCCTTTTACGCTGGTCGCCCGTTAGGTTTGGCATTCCTCTCCAGCCTCCTTCCAGGTAGTCGGAAGGATGACCACGAAGTGGTGGAGGATGGCATTGCTCTGCCAAAGGGCAAGCTGACTGCTATCGGCTATCAGCCTGTGAAGAATTATACCCTCTGTTAGATTGGACTCATAACTTTTAACTAAAAACAGCGCCCCACAAGCCCTTTCCCGCATCTCTGTGTTGACATCATCGCTATCTATGATAAAATACAAGTAAAGAGCAACCCTCCGATGTTCGAGAGATATCCCGCATGTTTTGAGCCAACACTCTCTATAAGGGAGCCCGTGTACTCCGGTCGCCGATGATACGCCCTTTCTGGGGGAAATCAGGATGTGGCAGGGAGGGCACCCACCTGCAATTGCAGGTTCAAAACGTGGGATGAATACGGCATTGTAGGGCTCTTTTTTTATGAATTTAAAGGCAAAAGCTGCGTGCTTTTGCCTTTCGTTAGTCTGGTCATGGCTGCTGCGTCATGAAGAGTTTTCCGGTAAACCGGGCTGCGGTTAATGGAAAGCAGCGCGGCCGGCAGCAAGTGTTTTTATCTTACAACGATAGGAAGTGTCCGAACGATGACATACGGAGTCATCATTTTGGCTGTGATTATCCTGGATCGGGTGACAAAATTTCTCCTCCAGCATGCTATGGTGGAAGGAGAAAGCATTCCCATCATTCCGGGCATTTTACACTGCACTTACATTTTAAATCCCGGGGCCGCTTTTGGCCTTTTAGAATATAGAAGAGTCTTTTTTATTGCCATTACGGTGATTGCCATTGCGGCCGTGATCATTTTCAGACGGCGCATCGCGGCGGAAGACCGTTTGACCCAGACGGGGATGGCTTTTTTTATCGGCGGTGCAATTGGCAACTTGATTGACCGCATTCAGACAGGATATGTCATCGATTTCATTGATTTCCGAATCTGGCCGATTTTCAATGTGGCCGATATTTTTATTTGTACAGGAGTGGGGCTGATCTTATGGAGTATGATCAGGAACGAGCAGACGCAGAAAATACAATCATAACGGATCCGGTGCCCGAGGATGGTGCCGGTGACCGCGTCGATAAATACCTGGCGGAAGTGCTTGGCGTGAGCCGGTCCAGTATCGGACATGATGTAGAGCATGGCCTTGTGACGAAAAACGGCAAAGCCGTCAAAGCAAGCTACAAAGTGCGTCCCGGCGACGTTTTTGAGGTAGTGCAGCTGCCGGCAATTCCATTGGAAGCAAAAGCAGAACCGATTCCGATTGACATCCTTTACGAAGATGAGGATGTCATTGTTGTCAATAAGGCCCGCGGCATGGTCGTCCATCCGGGTGCCGGCAATTATACGGGAACGCTGGTCAACGCGCTGCTGTATCACTGCCATGATTTGTCGGGCATTAACGGCGTTGTCCGGCCGGGCATTGTGCACCGTCTGGACAAGGATACCTCAGGTGTGATGATAGCTGCCAAGAACGATGCGGCGCATATTTCCCTGTCCGAACAGATTCGGACGAAGGAAGCCAAGAGGACGTATATCGCCGTTGTGCGCGGCAATATCAAGGAAGATCACGGGCGGATTGAAACGCAGATTGCCCGCGATACCAAGGACCGCAAAAAAATGGCCGTCGTCTTTTCCGGAGGACGCGATGCCATAACGGATTACGAAGTCCTGGAACGTTACGGCAAATTTACCGTGGTGCGCTGTAAGCTCCAGACGGGGCGTACCCATCAGATTCGTGTCCATATGACTTATCTGGGGCATCCCCTCGTGGGTGACCCGAAATACCAGCCGCAGAAGACCTGCTTCAATATTAAGGGACAGGCCCTGCATTCGGAGACACTGACTTTCAGGCATCCGAGAACGGGTGAAATTATGTCCTTTACGGCGCCGCTGCCGCAGGATATGCAGACCATTCTGACCCGCCTCAGAAACGGGCAGTTCAGCTGATTGCCGAATTTTTGATTTTTCTTTATAAAAACTGGTAAAATATAAGCGATTTATGTATTTTTATCTACTGAAGTAACGCAGAAGTGAAAACTTCTGGGAAAGGAGTCCGTCATGACGACTCAGGTAAAAAAGAAGACAATTATGGACGAAGATGCAATGCGCCGCGCGCTGGTGCGTATTTCCCACGAAATCGTGGAACGTAACAAGGGCGTAGAGAAAGTGGCGCTTATCGGGATCCGTACCCGCGGTGTGCCTTTGGCAGAACGCATTTGCAAGGAAATCGAAAAGATTGAAAATGTAAAGGTGCCTATCGGTTCCCTGGATATCACGATGTATCGTGATGACCTTTCCACGCTGGGCTATAACCCGGTGATGAAGGAAACCGATGTGGATTTTGATATTAACGGCAAGACAATCGTACTGGTGGACGACGTGCTCTTTACGGGCCGTACGATTCGCTGCGCCCTTGATGCCCTGATTGACATCGGGCGCCCGAAGGCTATCCAACTGGCTGTCATGGTAGACCGCGGCCACAAGGAACTGCCCATCCGGGCCGACTATGTCGGCAAGAATGTGCCGACAAGTGCCAGCGAATCCGTTGATGTAGCCATTAAGGAACTGGACGGAATCGACGAAGTATCTTTGTCCGATGTGACGGAGTAAAAGGGATGGAATCAGGTGCGGTTAAAGTCATTTGAAGCGCGGGGCTTTAAATCTTTTGCAGATAAAGTCAGCGTCAATTTTGAAAATGGAATTACGGCGATTGTCGGGCCAAACGGCAGCGGCAAGAGCAATATCTCTGATGCCATCCGCTGGGTCATGGGGGAACAGAGCGTCAAGTACCTCCGCGGGACCAAGATGGAAGATGTGATCTTCTCGGGGAGCAGTGCGCGCAAACCGATGGGAATGGCCGATGTCACACTGATTTTTGACAATACGGACCACTCCCTGCCCATGGATTTTGATGAAGTGAGCATCCGCCGCCGCGTCTATCGCAGCGGTGAAAGTGAATATTTTATTAACGGTAAGAACTGCCGCCTGAAGGATATTGTGACTCTTCTTGCCGATACGGGGCTCGGGCGGGGATCCATGTCCATTATCGGGCAGAACAAGATTGATGAAATCTTAAACAGCCGCCCGGAAGAGCGCCGCAGTATCTTTGAAGAAACGGCCGGTATTGCCAAGTACCGCATGCGGAAAAAAGAAGCCCTGCGGAAACTTGATGATACGTCCAATAACCTGCTGCGTATCCACGATATCCGTTCGGAAATCTATGGACAGCTGCAGCCGCTTGAAAGGGCCGCCGAAAAAGCACGCAAATATCGTGAACTGGATGAGTCTTTCAAGTCCGTCAAAATGACACAGCTTGTGCGCCGTATGGAAGGGCTCGATAAGGAGCAGGAAGCCATCGCGGCCCGCCTTGCTCAGTGGCAGGACGAGGAAAATGCCCTGGCAGCCAAAGTCGAGCAGGCGGTCACGGAAAAAGAAACTTTTGAAGCTTCTCTTAATGCGTATAACCAGAAATTCGACAGTTACCAGGAAAGTGTCCGCAAACGCCGTGAAGCATTGACGAACCTGCGCGGGCAGCAGTCTGTTTTTGAGGAACGTGTTACGCAGGGTGAAAAGCAGCTGGCCCAGACGGCCAGAATGAAGGAACGTCTGGAAGGGCAGCTGGCCCAGCAAAAGGAAACGCTGAATCTCCTGACGGAAGCGTACGATAAGCAGGAAAGTCAGTTCAAAGTCATGGAGGAAGCGGTCAAAAAGACCGAATCCGAAAAAGATGCCATGGATGCCACTGTAAAAAGTGAAGAAAAGGAAATCCAGGAGCATCGCAGCCATGCTTTTGAACGAATGCAGCAGCTCGTCAATCTGCGCAACGAACTTCGCAGTGCGGAAGAAGAACAGGAGCATTTGCATCAGCGCCTGGAAAAAATGAAACAGAGCGCCAATGAGGCCGATGAGGAAAAAGCCGGAATCGAAGCCTCCCTGCAGCAGAAGGAAGCCGAATTGACTTCTCTTAAGGGGCGGCAGGAAGATGTGACGCGCCAGGGAACGGCGTTAAAAGAAACTCTGACGGCACTGGCTGCCAAAGGGCAGAAGCAGCGCGAAGCCTATACGCAGCTCAGCCGCAGCCATGAACAGAAAAAGACGCGGTATTCCGTCTTAAGCCATATGGAGCAGGAACACGAAGGCTTCAGCCGCGGCGTCAAGACGGTGCTTTCCGCCAGGGCAGGCTGGCGCAGCCGGATCTGCGGCGTCACGGCGGAACTTATTACGGTACAAAATGAATATATTACGGCCATCGAAACGGCCCTCGGCGGGGCCCTGCAGAACATCATCACGGTTGATGCCGATGCCGCCAAATCAGCCATCCGCTACCTGAAGGAAAAACAGGGCGGACGGGCTACCTTTTTGCCTCTTGATACCCTGCGTCAGCGTTATCTGTCGGCACGGGAAAAAGAAACTCTGAAGATGCCGGGCATCATCGGAACGGCTGCCGAACTCGTTCAGAGTGATGAGTCCATCCGTCCGGCGATTACTTTCCTTCTGGGACAGGTGCTCGTAGCGGACAATCTGGACCATGCTTTTGAGGCAGCGCGCAAGGCCGATATGCGCGTGCGTGTCGTTACTCTCGACGGTGACGTGATTTATCCCGGTGGTTCTCTTTCCGGCGGGCAGAAGCAGCAAAGTAAGAGCTTCCTTTCCAGACGACAGGAAATATCCGCTTTGGAAGTGGAAATCAAAACTTCAGATGCTGAGCTCACAAAGCAGCAGGCTGCACTTGCCGCACTTGAAAAAGAGCAGAAAGAGAAGTCACAGGAACGCGATGACTGCGTAAAGAAATATCAGGAGCTCGCGGTTTCGCTGGCTACTGCCACCCAGCAGCTTGAACAACTCAAAAAAGATGTGTCCCAGACTCAGGAAAAAGTCGATTTGATTGCCGGAGAAAGGGCTGAACTAGCTAAGAAGTTCATGGAAATGAACCAGAAAGTCCTGAAGCTTGCTCCGCAGGTCAAAACGATGGAAGCCCAGGAAGAAAAAGGCAACCAGGATGTGCTGAAGCAGGAAGAGGCTCTCAATAAGCATAGAAATCGTCTGGATGTCCTGAACCGGCAGTACCAGAATGATGTCATTTCCTTTAACTCCATCAAGACGCAGCTCGACTCCCTTTCAGAACGCATTGCGGAGACCGATAAGCAGGGAGAAAAAACGGAAAGCGACATGGCGGCCCAGGAAGCACAGGCTGAGGAAATCAAGGCCATGATTGCTAAAGCCAAGGCGGATCAGAGCGGCCTTGCCGGAAAAATCAAGGACCTGACGCAGGAACTGTCCGGCACGGACCAGGAGACGCAGGCCATGCTTGATAAAAAAGAAGAAATGCAGAAGACCCGTCAGGAACTGGAGCACAAAGCGGCGGTTCTTGCGGAAAAACAGCATTCTCTTGATGAGCGGAAGCACGCTATCGAAATGGATAAAGTGCGGAAGGCTTCCGAAGCGGAAGCTGTGGCGGAGCAGCTGAACGAAACCTATCATATGACGGCGGACGAAGTGCGCGAGCATGGTCTTGCCGAAGGCAGTCTCCCAGAACTGAAAAAACAGGAAATCCTCCTTGGTCAGAAAATCGAGGAATTGGGACCGGTTAACCTGGCAGCCGAGGAAGATTACACGGCAGCTAAGGACCGCTATGAATTCCTGACTAAGCAATATGACGATATGGTCGCTGCCAAGGAGCAGCTCGAAACCGTTATCAGCGGCATCAATTCCGATATGACCAAACGGTTCCGCGAAGCTTTCGACCAGATCAATAAGTACTTCGGAGAATGTTACGAAAAACTTTTTGGCGGCGGAAAGGCACGTCTCGTGATTACGAACGAGCAGAATCTTTTGGAAGCCGGTATCGAAATCGAAGCGCAGCCGCCGGGAAAGAAAATGCGGAATTTGTCGCTCTTTTCGGGCGGAGAGCGGGCACTGACAGTCATTGCCCTGCTGTTTGCCCTGCTGACGTATCAGCCGGCACCGTTTGTCATTCTCGACGAAATAGACGCTCCGCTTGATGAAGCCAATATTGACCGGTTTGCAGAATTCCTGAGAGAATACGGGAAAAAGACCCAGTTCATTATCATCACCCATAGAAAGGGGACAATGGAAGCGGCTGATGTTATGCACGGCGTAACCATGAGTGAAGCCGGCGTCTCCCGGATCTTGTCAGTTAAATTGTCGGAGGTAGCATCATGAGTTTTGTTGATCAGTTGAGGGAAGGACTCTCAAAGACGCGGAAAAACTTTACAGAGCGCATGGAAGATCTCGTCGGAGCCAGCGTAGAACTGGACGATGACTTCATGGATGAGCTGGAAATGATTCTCGTTGCCGGGGATGTAGGTATCAAGACGACGGAAAAAATCATGGCTGCCCTGCGTGATGCCGCCGACCGCCGTGTCATCAAGTCCCCTCAGGAAGCCATTCCTTTTATCAAGAAATATATTTCTGATTTGCTGACGCGCAAGGGACCGCTGATGCATTTTACCGGACATCCGTCCGTTGTGCTCGTTGTCGGCGTCAACGGCGTCGGTAAAACTACAACCATTGGTAAACTCAGTAATTATTACCGGCTCATGGGCTATAAGGTGATTATGGCTGCGGCCGATACGTTCCGTGCCGGCGCCGTAGAGCAGCTGAAGATCTGGGGCCAGAAAGCCCAGGTCGATGTCATTTCCCATGGGGAAGAAGGCGCTGATCCTGCTGCTGTCGTGTATGACGGTGTGCAGGCTGCTATTGCCCGCAATGCAGATGTTCTCTTTGTCGATACGGCAGGGCGGCTCCATAACAAGACCAACCTCATGAAGGAACTCGAAAAAATCTACCGTGTCATTCGCAAGGAAATTCCGGACGGGCCGCATGAAACTCTGCTCGTTCTCGATGCAACGACCGGACAGAATGCCATTAATCAAGCCAAGATTTTCCTGGATACGGCGCACGTGACCGGTGTCGTCCTGACTAAACTTGACGGGACGGCCAAAGGCGGCGTCGTCGTAGCCATTAAGGAAGAACTCGGTCTCGATGTCAAATGGATTGGTATCGGTGAAGGCATGATGGATTTCAGACCTTTTGATCCGAAGGCCTTCGTGGATGCCCTGTTTGACCGGGGAGACGAGAGTAAGGACGAAAATAAAGAAGATAGTAAAAAAGAAGAATAATGTGGGATAAACAAAGAGACGGTTCCTTATCGGCGTACAGCAGACAAGGAACCGTCTCTTTGTTTATCTGTTTGGGAAATGAATTTAGAACATAAAAAAGCACTGTGAATTGCTTCACAGTGCTTTTGCAATGACCATCCAAATCAGATGGTCGGGACGACAGGATTCGAACCTGCGGCCTCCTAGTCCCGAACCAGGCGCGCTACCAAACTGCGCTACGTCCCGAACACGTCCTCTAGTATACATCAGGGGGATTGAGAAGTCAAGTAAAAATCCCGTGATATTTTAGCGGAAGCTCCTGTGTTTCCACTGTGACTGCCATAGCTTATGAGTTATTCACCCTGCTTTTTGCAAAATGCGGGTAGAGTTTCAGATCGATTTCAAAGGCGCGTTCCCACGGGAAGGCAACAGTGAAATCAATGTCATTGACGTAGTAAGCGATGCCGTCTTGCTCGTAATAGGGATGGCGCCGCATGGCAAGGGTCAGCAGCGTCTTGTAGACTGCAAGATGACGAGCCGTGTAGGCCGTGGCCTGTGGCAGTGAGTATTCGCTGACGGGCGGATTGGCACCGTTTATGGATGCCAGGGACGACAGGTGCGGCCGGATCATTTTTTGATAAGCCCAGTCATCAAGGAAGCGCGCCATATTAAAAGTTACGTTTCTGGCATAAAGGTCGGGCAGCGCTTCCTTTGGTAAAAAGAGTGCCTGACCCGTTACAATCGTCGCCTGCGCTACAGCCGTGCCCACGGAGTTTGAAGCTGTATTCCAGCCGGCGTAGGCAATGAGACGGCCGAAGGGAGTCCCGTTTGCCGCAAGGTGGGGCAGCAGACATTCTCCCGCAGCAAAGTGTTTTGACATATCGACCAGGGCGACCGGCTTTTGCTCCATCAGGGATTTGACTTCGTCTGCGGCCGCCGAAGCATTATCAGTGTCTTTGTTGCCGCAGTACAGGTATAAAATGAAGTCGGCGTCTTTTGTGTTTTCCGTTGTGATCCCGTTGGCGAGGTGAATCTTTTCCAAGGCAATCTGTTCAAGCGTCAAGGGCACAAAAGGCAGGGTATAATCCTTCATCGCAGGTGTACCGTACATAATCTTGATACGGGGCTGCCAGGCTTTCTTTCTTGTATAGATACGAGCAGCGGCCAGCGTACCCAGTTCATCGGCACCCTGTGACGTGTAAATCGGTGGATGCGTTTCGTGGTGCGCCACATAATGGGGAATATTGGTCCGGTTGTAGTTGGGCAGTCCGTAGGGGTGCGCATCATCCTGGCCGATGACCAGATCGTTCATGCCTTCTTCAGAAACAAACTGAATTAATTCTTCGTTGAATAAGTCGTTGCTGCGGTACAGCATGAGATACTTCCATTTGAGTTCCATGGGAATCTCTGCCTTGACTCTCTCATAGAGTTCTTCGTCGTAAGGCAGGCCGCGGATTTTTTTATCCATGTTGATAACCCATGTCATGAGATGCCACTGGTACCAGCGGTCAGGAATAATCTGATCGTTGATGAGGAGGCGCGGAATGACCGTGAACAGATAAAATTGCTTATCCGGGTTTTCTTCGCGGAGCTTACTCATATAGTTGAAGAAAGAACCGGAAAGTTCCTGCGTCATAGCAACCTGCCGGGAGTGCAGCAGTCCCCCGAAGATAAGAAGATCCGTCGATAGCAGGGCACCTTCCTTATTTTCCATATGGGTCGTAAGCCAGGAACGGACGGCAGCCGTATCTGCCGGATTTTCATACCAGTCCATAATGGCGGGTTCCGGCGTTTCCATAAAAAGCCCGCCCAGTGCGGCAAGTTCGACCGTAAAGTCCCGGCACGGCGGCCGGTTATCCAGGGGGACAAAGGCCCATGAACCGTTCGGCGGCAGAGGAGAAGGCGAAAAAATAACGCCTTTCGGAGCAAATGTATGGTACAATACACATGCTGCGGAAAAGACGGCGGCACCGAAAACAATAAGCTTGCGATGCGGCTTCAGTGTCTGCAGGTTCACGGGGTGTCCTCCTTTCCGTATCTATCATGATATGTTTTTAATTATAAACGATTTTTCAGAGATTGGGAGTAAAAATCCGATGAGAATTATTACAGGCCGTGCCAGAGGACTTAAACTGACGCCGCCTAAGAATTATGATGTACGTCCGACAGCGGACCGCGTCAAGGAAGCGCTCTTTAATATCATCCGTGACTACGTGCCGGGCGCGGTGGTGCTGGACGCGTTTGCGGGGACGGGCAATCTTGCATTGGAAGCCTGGAGCCGCGGTGCTAAAAAGATTATTCTTTTTGATAAAAGCAATGAAAGCCTGCGCCTTGTGCGGACGAACGTGAAGAAAGCACGGGCCGAAGAGGCTGCGGACATCCGTCATACGGATGCCATTGCCGGTATTGCTAAGGCTGCGGCCCGGGGCGAGACATTTGATCTTATTTTTTCCGATCCGCCTTATGACAAAGGGCTCAATCAAAAACTTTATGAAGCGCTTTGTGAGCACCCGATTCTGCGCAGCGGCGGTATACTTGTGCTCGAACATTCCCTTAATGAAGACCCGGCATCCTATGTGAAACCGGGTACGCAAATTCGTACTGAGAAGTACGGTGATACAAAAATCTCGTTAATCATGTGGAAATAGGTTTTGTTTTCTGCTATAATGAGACGTAGAATTCTGCCTTGATGGAGGGTCTGACGTGCGAAAAGCTGTTTGTCCCGGGAGTTTTGATCCCGTTACGTTGGGACATCTGGACATTTTTGAACGGGCCAGTGTCATGTTCGACGAAGTAATAGTTAGCGTGTTTGTGAATCCGACAAAGGACAAGGCCATGTTTTCCATGGAAGAGCGGGTCAACTTGATTAAAAAAGCGACCGCGCATATTCCGAATCTTGTCGTCACCAGTTTTTCGGGACTGTTGAACGAGTTCTGCCGCGAGCAGGGTGCTAAATTCATTGTCCGCGGATTAAGGGCTTTTACAGATTTTGAATACGAATTCCAGCGGGCTTTGCTGATGAAGAAAATCGACAAAGAGTTGGAAACCGTTTTCATCATGACGGATGAAAGGTATTCTTATCTGAGTTCTTCCGGAGTAAGAGAAATGCTCTACTTCGGGGGAGATATTACGGGGTTTGTCCCGGAATGCATCCAAAAAGACATCATGGAGCGGAGTGCCCAGATTATGGCACGTCCCAAAAAATAAAGGGAAGGATAGATGAGAGGTATGGATAGAGATATGGAAATAGAAAAGTATCTGGATGAAATGGAGAATGTGCTGGCAGATGGAATGAGAATTCCTCTTCTCAATAAGCTGATTGTAGATGAAAATGAGCTTCATATCATCATTGAAAAGCTGAGAGGGGCTGTGCCTCTGGAAATCAAGAGAGCTCATGAGCTCCTGGATGAACAGAACGAGACCCTGAAGAAGGCCCGTGCTGAAGCTGATAAAATTGTGGAACAGGCCCATGCCGAAGGTGACCGGATCATTGACCTGGCCAAGGCTGAAGCAGACCGTCTGGTGCGGCAGGAAGAAGTTGTGAAGGCTGCCGAACAGAAGGCTTCCGAGATTGTTTCCGATACGCAGCAATACGACCGCGATATGCGCGCTGCTGCTGATGCATATGCCGATAAGCTGCACAGCGAATCCATGAAGTACGCTATGGAAGTATTCAGCTATCTGGAAGATAATCTGACGAAGACTCTGAATGCCATCAAGGAAAACGGTGATGCACTTCGTAACTCCTATGATGAGGATCAGCGCCTGGAAAAAGGTTCCGAAGAAAATAAGTAATTTGAAAATGTACAAGGGGCTGTCGCAAGTGACCGATTTTTAATCCCTGAAATAACTTGCTAAAGACCCCAAATTGCCTTACTTTTTAGTTGAATATGTTTTGAGATGAAAAAAGGGCGCACGAAATTAAGCAACTCTAAGTTGCTTTTTTTCGTGCGCTCTTTTTGTATCTTTTAGGCCTCTTTTTTCAGCGGATATAAGTGCAAATCCTCTTTGCCGTCTTGAACTTTGTGATGGACCTTCAGGACATTCCGTGCCATGGCACATATTCCCACTGTTACCAGGGCATTTCCTTTGCCTCGGGTTTCTAGTCTTCTGACGTTTAATGAATCCTTGAGATCCGCAAAGGCTCCTTCTGCCTGTATACTGCGGTTCATCCTCAGTTCCTTACCATATTCGGAAGTAATGTTCTTCAGGGATTCTGCCCTCAATGCAGCAAAATTCTTCGAGACCACTAATTTCTTGTTTCTTTTCTCCATGGGTGTCCTGCAATTGTTCCCATGGATGCACTGTTCCTTGTAGGGACAACCGCTGCAGTCCTTACATTCGTAATATGTTTTCTCTGACACATATCCTGACCGGTTCTTTACCTGGGTTACTTTGCTGACTTTCAGCAGTCTCCTACCTTTACAGATATACATGTCTTGCTCAGGCAAATATGTCATGTTTTCTGCTTTGCCGATGTCGTTCTTATACTTTTTCCTCTTGCTTCTTTCATAATTGTTAGGCTTGATATATGAAGTATACTGATTCTTCTTCAGCCAGACCAAGTTCTCTTCGCTTTCATAGCCTGCATCGGCTACAATGTTTGCAAATTTCTGACCGAAGTGGGCTTCAAATCCTTCAAGAAAAGGAATGAGTGTCCGCATATCTGTGGGATGCGCACTCACATCTGCAAACAAGGTAAAACCGGAATTGTTTGCATATTGGACATTGTATCCCGGCTTTAAGGCGCCATTAAGCATGGCGTCTTCTTTCATCCTCATAAAGGTAGCATCCGGGTCTGTTTTGGCAAAGCTGTTCCGTTCCCCACAGATATGAAGCTGCTTCGTATACACCTTAAGCCGTTTGAGATAGTTAGCTAAAATCTCATAGTACTTCTGTAGAATGGTCTTTCTTTTCCCACATCCGTGAACAAACTCGATCCCTTCAGCCCGCTTTATGACAAGCAGTTTTTTTAGGAGCTTCTTTAAATGACGGATGTGGAAAGTGTTTCCGTAACAGACCTTGATCCCGAAACGTTCCTCGATTTCGGGAACCAGTTGCTCCAGTTTCTCTATGAGTTTGTTCTGGCTGCCTAAGACTCTGTTTTTCCAAACAAATTTGTATTTGTTTGCCACAGATTCAATTTTTGTCCCATCGATGAACAGGCTATCCAGCGTGATGAAACCGCGAGCCAGCAGCCATTTATCCATCTGAATCATGAGCTCCTTGATACATGGTTTTAGATGGAGGGAACAAAATCTTGCAATGGTTGCATTATCCGGAGCTTTTTTCCCATCTAAGAGGAACATGAAATGAGTGTCTCTTTTACAGGATTGCTCTATCTTACGCGAACCACGAATTCCTTCCATACATGCATAAATGACGATTTCCAGCAGCTGAATTGGTGACGTTAATTTATTCTCGACATGAGAATACGTGTCATACAATGCCTTTACATCCATCCCTTCTACCATGGCACGCACCAAGCGAACAGGATCGTCATTAGGGATTTGTACTTCAAAATTTAGAGGAAGAAAAAGTTGATAAGAACTGCCAATTTTTGTATAATCCTTTTGTGTAGGTTTCTTTTTTTGCATATTTAAATTCTACACCAAGGCGCGGTCTCATTCAATGAGGCCGCGCCTTGCTTTTACCTTGTTTTTGATACAAAAGGGGCCGTCGCAAAATGCGACAGCCCCTTTTGTGTGTAAATATTGAACTTGTAGAGTCATAAAACCCTTAAGGCTGTTTCAAGGTTAACCCTTTACCGGCGCCATCTTATAATCCAGATCAGAAATTTTTTCCTGCGTGATGAGTTCATAGAGGTTCGTGGCCCGGATATCTAGCTGCAGCAGTTTCCGCCCGCGCTCGGAAAGGTTTGCCATCGTATCCTTTTCAACATTTGTAAGAATCGGAAGGGCTGCCGTATCTTTCATTTCCGCAAGCAGCTTCCGTCCCGTGTCATTGAATCCAAGTACACGGATGTAGGCCGGTTTCAGGCGCTTTGTTTCCGCAAAGGAAACTTCACTGTTGGAGAGCATGACCTGCCACAAGAGACGGCGCAGACGAGACTTGGAATAACGCTTCGTCGTGCAGGCCGCAACAATTTTCTCAAAGCTGCCGGCCCTTTTGTTTTTGTAGAGAAGGTTTTCCAATCCTTCCGAAACATCTGCCTGAGAGGCAATCTTACCGGCACTCGAGAGTTCCAGACGATAGAGCAGCAGTTCATTCAGCAAATTATCTTTGACGCGCGTAAAGCGGGCTGCAAGTTCATGCAGCAGTTGTTGTTCTTCTTTTGTAAATCCATCGAGGAACGCCTGGGAAAATCCATGCTCTTTTAATTCGGCACGCAGAGCGGAAGCACTTGGCAGTTCTTTCTCAAGTTTGGAGTCACTGTAGGAAGCACCGCTGCGCTGCACTGCAATTACGTGCAGGGCAGGATATTCTTTATTGAGCGTCCGGAGATATTCCAGGGCCAGCTGGTTGTTGGACCCTTCCAGCAATTTTTTATAGGCCGGATTGCGGCGCTTCAGGATGGCACGCGCAGCCTGGGCGTAGGAATGACCATCCGACAAAGCACCCTGCCATTCTTCCGGGGAAATTTTTTCATTGGCTAGTTGTTTCAAAAGACCGTAGTTTTCCGTTTCGCAGCCAAAAGAGAGGTGGGTGACAAGTCCGGTTGCTGCCAGCGTTTCAACGCCGCCGCGGGCAAAATATTCAGCACTGCGGCAGGCAAAGGAGACAGGCAGTTCGAGCACCAGATCGACCCCGCCGGCAAGCGCCAGGGAAGCACGGGCCCATTTATCCCACAGAGCCGCTTCTCCGCGCTGCGTGAGGGAACCGCTCATCACGGCAATTACAGGAACAGCACCGAGTTCTTTCTTGATTTCTGCAAGCTGGTGGGCATGACCCTTATGAAAAGGATTATACTCAGCCACAATTCCGACAACGGGTGTAGTAGTCATAGCTCCTCCTTATTATGTACATTGTTGTCTCTATTATACCATGGAGTAAAGAAAAATGCCGCCGGCCGTACTTTTAGGAAGCAAGGCGACAAGCGTTTTGCAGCAATAGAAATAAACTGTCCGTTATAATCTTTATCAAAATTCCGCCGAAGAGGGCGCCGGCACATCTGTATTAACCACTCACTAACCACTGTTTTACTCATATATTCGCTGATTCTAGACAATTAAGGCATGATTTGCTAAAATGAAAAGGTATGATTCCATATCAAGATTAAAAACTGGCTTTATACCAGCAAAAAATTGGGAGGCAAATAATGAAGATCTTTGTTGTTAACTGTGGCAGTTCTTCCATTAAGTATCAGCTGATCAACATGGAAGACGAATCCGTCATCGCAAAAGGTCTGGTAGAAAGAATTGGTATCGAAGGTTCCTGCCTGACCCACAGACCTGCCGGCAAGGACAAGGTTGTACTGCCGAGTGTTATTCCTGATCATGTAGATGGTATCAAAAAGGTACTGGCTGCACTCGTTGATCCGAACTATGGCGTTATCAAATCCATGGATGAAATTGACGCTGTCGGCCACAGAGTCGTACATGGCGGCGAAATCTTCGACAAGTCCGTTCTGATTACGGAAGATGTCCTGAAGAAGATTGAAAGCCTGAGCGATATGGCTCCGCTGCATCAACCGCCTAATGTTGCTGGTATCAGAGCTTGCCAGAAACTGATGCCGAATACTCCGCAAGTCGGCGTTTTCGACACTGCTTTCCATCAAACCATGCCTCCTGTGGCTTACATGTTTGGTGTAAAGTATGACGAATACAAGAAGTATGGCATCCGTAAATACGGCTTCCATGGTACTTCTCATCGTTATGTTTCCGAATATGCTGCTAAGCTCCTGGGTAAACCGGTTGCTGAAAGCCGTATCATCACCTGCCATCTGGGCAACGGTTCTTCCATCACCGCTGTCAAGGGCGGCAAGTCTGTAGATACTTCCATGGGCTTCACTCCGCTGGATGGTGTTCTGATGGGCACCCGCTGCGGTTCCATTGACCCGGCTATCGTTCCTATTCTGATGGATAAACTGGGCCTGGATGCTGCCGGTATGGACAAGTACATGAACAAGGAATGCGGCGTTCTTGGTATTTCCGGCGTTTCCAGTGACTTCCGTGACCTCGAAGCAGCTGCAGAAAAAGGCGACAAGCGCTCTCAGCTGGCTCTGGATATGTTCTGCTATCAGGTAAAGCGTTACATCGGCGCTTATGCTGCCGCTATGGGTGGTGTAGATGCTATCGTCTTCACTGCCGGTGTCGGCGAAAACGATATCGGAACCCGTGCTAAGATCTGCTCCGGCCTGGAATTCCTCGGTGTAGAACTGGATCCTGAACGCAACAATGTCCGCGGCAAAGTTACCGAAATCAGCAAAGCTGATTCCAAGGTTAAGGTATATCTGATTCCGACCAACGAAGAATTGGTGATTGCCCGCGACACCAACATGCTTTGCGGAAAGTAATTTCTTGACAAAGGATGGACACACCGTTATAATGTAACGGTTGATATTATTATGATTAAGATCAATGTAGCAGAAATCAAGAAACAACTTATCGGGTCTGCTTCCTATCATTATGACTTGGAAGCAGGGGATTTGGATCTTCAGAAGGAAGACGTTGAACTTGACGGGCCTGTGTCCGCTGACTTTACGCTTTCCAACGGGGGAGACATGATTCTTCTGGAGGGTAAGCTGCAGTTCCGCGTGAAGACGCAGTGTGCGCGGTGTCTCAAGGACATTGTGCTGAATCTGACGGCAGACCTTGACGAACGGTATTATCCCGAAGGGACGGAAGGCCTGGAGGAAGATGCCATGACCTATAAGTTTGATATGGTTGATGTTACGGATGCTTTGAGGGAGTCCCTTCTGCTTTCTGTTCCTGCACGAGCACTGTGCAAACCGGACTGTAAGGGTATCTGTCCGGTCTGTGGAGCCGACAGAAACGTGACGCCGTGTCATTGTGAAACGAGATCCATTGATCCTAGATTACAGGCTCTCGAGGCATTGCTCAAGAAATAGGTTGAGTGTAGGAGGTGTACAACAATGGCAGTACCAAAGAGAAAGATGTCTAAAGCTCGCCGCGATTCCCGTCGCGCTAATTGGAAACTGACTGCTCCTGGCTTGGTTGAATGTCCGCAATGCCACGAGCTGATGCGTCCGCACCATGTATGCCCTGAATGTGGGTATTACGATGGCAAGGAAGTTGTCAAGACCGAAGAGGAATAAGTCTATGAATAAAAGAGCGTACCGTCGATTGGCGGTACGCTTTTTTTATTAAAAGCAAACCGACGAAGGAGGTTTGCTTATCCTCTGCCACCTCCTTCCACGCAGTCGGAAGGAAGGACCACGCAGTGGGGGAGGAAAGCTTTCTTGGTAGGCCAAGCCAAAGCTTGGCCATCCTGAAACCGACGAAGGAGGTTTGCTTATCTTCTACAACCTCCTTTCACGCCACGCAGTGGCTTTGAAAAGGAGAACCACGAAGTGGTGGAGGATGGAAATCCGGTTATCACTACGGCGAAAAAGAGCACGCAATCTCCTTCCACGAAGTCGGAAAAAGAAATAACCACAGAGGGGGGGAGAAAAACTATTAATTAATCCGCTGGCCGTAGATTGCCACTGAGAGCAGCGATATTGACAAAACATGTTCTTAAATTCGACTAACCTGCAAAAGCGGTTTATAATTCTCATTTTATTCCCGACAGAAGTCGGATTGCGCTGCTGCAGGTCAGAAGTGAAGCCGTCCGCAGCTTCATGGCTTCATTGCATCATTGCGTTACAGAGGCCCTGTCTGTACTACGGCATTAGTCACCAACTGCTTTTTCGGCCAAAGGCCGTACTGCCGGTACTTTTTCTCCACGCTCTGGCCTTTTTCTATTCCATACTGTAAACTATATGTGACAATAAGGCCTGAAAAGTTGCAATTTATGGTTTATCACCTTATAATAATGTCTGTTGTTAGGACTAGGTACTAAAAGTAGGTGAAAGTTATGGGCTCTGCCGCAAATAAAAAGCTTCGTCAAACAAAATTGCAGACGCTTCTTGCGAAGAATCCCTTTCTGACTGATGAGAACCTGGCCGAACAGTTTGACGTCAGTATCCAGACCATTCGTCTTGACAGGCTGGCTCTTGGCATTCCGGAACTGCGTGAAAGAACGCGGTATATGGCCGAGAATGCCCAGAAAAAGCTGCAGTCCATCACGAGTGACGATATTGTCGGTGAACTGATTGACCTGGAAATCGGAGTCAGCGGGATTTCCATGATGACTGTCACCAAAGAGATGGTCCTGCAAAAGACGGGTGTTGCCCGCGGGCAGTATATGTTCGCACAGGCAAATTCACTGGCACTTGCCGTGATCGATGCTCCGGCCGCAGTGACCGGGGTGGCTAATGTCAAGTATAAGATCCCCGTCTACAGTGGTTCCGTGCTCGTTGCTCGAGCTGAAGTAAAAAGGAAACAAGAAGATAAGTATACAATCTGGGTGAAAATCAGGAACAACCGAAAGGAAGTTTTCAGAGCGAAGTTCCTGATCACAGCCTTGCCTGAAGAGAGGAATCAGGAAAATGAAAATCGCGGTTGATGTTATGGGGACCGACTATGGTCCTGCTGAAATCATCAAAGGGGTTTTGGAAGCAGTAGGGGAGTACGGCTGTGAGGTCGTCCTGGTCGGTGATCAGGATGTCATCAAAGCTGAACTGCAAAAGGAACACCAGGAAAACAATCCGAAAGTTTCTATCCATCATGCCAGTCAGGTAATTGAGATGAAAGAACACCCTGGCATCAGTGTCAAGAAAAAGAAGGATGCCTCCATCGTGGTGGCTACGCATCTGCTCCATGAAAAGGAGTGCGATGCTCTCGTCTCTTCAGGAAGTACAGGTGCTGCCGTGGCTTCGGCCCTGTTCGGCCTCGGCCGTATCAGAGGCATTGAACGTCCGGCCATTGCAACGGTGATTCCGAGTATTACGGGTGCTACTGTGCTGCTTGATTCCGGGGCTAAAGTTGATACGAAGCCGGAGCAGATGGTGCAGAGTGCCATTATGGGATCGGTTTATGCAGAGCTTCAGCTTGGCATCAAAAATCCCCGCGTCGGGCTCCTTAATATCGGCGAAGAGGAAACGAAGGGCAACGAACAGACACTTGCCACGTATCCGCTGATGAAACAGGAGAAACATATTAACTTTATTGGTAATGTGGAAGGCCGTGACATCAATAAGGGCACGGTCGATGTGGTTGTCTGTGACGGATTTACAGGGAACGTGGTCCTGAAGACCATGGAAGGCCTGGGCATTGCCATTGTAGATATTTTCAAGAATACCATTTTTTCGAGCGGCATCATGGCAAAACTGGGTGCGCTCCTGATGAAACCTGCTCTTGAAAAGATGAAGCACAAAATGGATGCTTCTGAATATGGCGGGGCTCTTTTACTGGGCGTCCGTGCACCGTTTATTATTTGTCATGGCAGTTCCAAAGCCAAGGCCATCAAAAATGCCGTTCGTGTGGCCATGGAACTGACGGAAAAAGATGTAGTAGGCCGTATTCGCAAAGAAATCATGCACGATGAAGACGAAAGTGGTGAGCTAAAGTAATGACCCCATTTGGAGTCGGATTTCTCGGTATGGGATATGATGTCCCGGAAAAAGTTCTTACGAATTTTGACCTTGCAAAATTGATGGATACCAGTGACGAGTGGATTCGGACCCGTACTGGTATCGTTCGGCGGCATATTGCCGCCCCTGATGAAGCCACTTCTGATCTTGCCTTCAGAGCAGCAAAACGGGCGCTTGCTGATGCCCGGATTACTGCAGAGGAGCTTGACCTGATTGTTGTTGCTACCGAATCGCCTGATATGAAGTTTCCGTCCGTGGCCTGCATGCTGCAGGACCGTTTGGGAGCATCCCATGCAGCCGCTTTTGACCTGGCGGCAGGGTGTTCCGGTTTCGTCTATGCCTGCGCCGTTGTGAGCCAGATGATTGCTTCCGGACTTTATCGCCACATCCTTGTGGTAGGCGCGGAGACTCTCTCCCGTATTCTGAACTGGAAGGACCGCAGTACCTGCATCCTCTTTGGAGACGGAGCCGGAGCCGTTGTTCTCGGCCGTGTGGAACCGGGATACGGAATCTTGGCGGTAAGCCTCGGCGCGCAGGGATCCGGAGGACAATTCCTGAACCTTCCTGCCGGCGGATCGCGCAGACCGGCCTCCCATGAGACGGTTGATGCGGGGGCACATTTCCTTCATATGAACGGTTCGGAAGTATTTAAATTTGCCGTAAAGACGGTTCCCCGCTGCACTTTGGATGTTCTAAAGAAAGCGGGCCTGACAGTGGCGGATATTGATCTGCTGATTCCGCACCAGGCAAACCTGCGAATCATTGAATCCGCTGCAAAGAGACTGAATTTCCCAATGGAGAAAATTGTAGTCAATGTGAATGAGTATGCCAATACATCAGCGGCTTCCATTCCTATTGCACTTTGCGAGGCATGGGACAAGGGCCGCATCCATAAAGATGATCATGTGGTCATGGTCGGTTTTGGAGCCGGTCTGACCTACGGATCACTGGCTGTAAGATGGCAAAAAAACAAGGAGGCAAAATCATGAGTAAAATTGCTTTTATGTTCCCTGGACAGGGAGCGCAGAAAGTCGGCATGATGAAGGAACTGTACGATAACTATGCCGTCGTGAAAGATGTTTTCAAGGAAGCTGATGAGGCACTTGACTTTTCTATGACGGACCTGATCTTCAAGGGCCCGGAGGATCAGCTGCGTCTGACCTATAACACACAGCCCGCTATTCTGACCTGCAGTGTTGCTGCTCTCAGAGTTCTGGAAGAAAATGGTGTGAAACCCGCTGTGGCTGCCGGTCATAGCCTGGGAGAATATTCCGCTCTTGTGGCCGCCGGTGCCATGAGCTTTGCTGACGCCGTTCGTACGGTTCGTCAAAGAGGCCGTTTTATGCAGGAAGCGGTTCCTGTCGGTCAGGGTGCCATGGCTGCCATCATTGCTCTTGATACGGAAAAAATCAAAGCTATCTGCGCCGATGTCGCTGCCAAGACCGGTCAATGCGTACAAGCTGTCAACTTCAACTGCCCGGGCCAGGTTGTTATTGCCGGCCACACGGAAGCGGTTCAAAAAGCGGCTGATGCCATGAAGGAAGCTGGCGCAAAGCGTGCCATTATGCTCGCCGTCAGTGCACCTTTCCATAGTGCCCTGATGCAGCCTGCCGCAGACAGACTTGCTGAAGTACTCGATAAAATTGATATCAAGGATGCTGCTATTCCTGTCTATGCCAATGTAACGGCTAAACCGGAAACCAAGGGCGATGAAATCCGCAAGCAGCTCGTAAAACAGGCTGCCAGCCCCGTTCTGTGGGAAGATACCGTTCGCAACATGATGGCAGACGGTGTAGATACGTTTGTGGAAGTCGGACCCGGTAAGACCCTGTGCGGCTTCATTCGTAAAGTAGACCGTTCCTACACGGCGCTTAACGTGGAAGATATGGATAGTTTGGAAAAATCTCTTGCTAAATTGAAGGAGGTCAGATAAAATGACTTTGATTGGCAAAGTAGCACTGGTAACGGGGGCTTCCCGCGGAATCGGTCGGGCTATTGCTCTTACCCTTGCTAAGGCTGGGGCCGATATCGCAGTAAACTACGCCGGCAATACGGCCGCTGCCGAGGCTACGGCAGAAGAAATCCGCAAACTCGGGCGCAAAGTTATGCTGTGCAAATGCAGCGTTGCTGACACCGATGCCTGCCAGGAAATGGTCAAATCCGTCGTTAAAGAGATGGGCCGTCTGGATATCCTCGTCAATAATGCCGGAATCACCCGTGACGGACTGCTCATGCGCATGAAGGAAGAAGACTGGGATGCCGTGCTGACTACCAATCTGAAGGGCGTTTTCAACTGCACAAAGGCCGTTATGCGGACCATGATGAAGCAGAAGAGCGGTCGTATCGTCAATATGGCCTCCGTAGTCGGAGAGATGGGCAATGCCGGTCAGGCCAATTATGCCGCTGCCAAAGCCGGTGTCATTGGTTTTACCAAGGCGGTAGCCAAGGAAGTCGCTTCCCGCGGTATTACGGTCAATGCCGTAGCCCCCGGGTTCATTGCAACCGATATGACGAAGGTGCTGAGCGATGAAGTGCAGAGCCAGATGCTGACTGCCATTCCTCTGGGACGGCAGGGCCAGCCTCAAGATGTTGCCAATGCAGTTTCTTTCTTTGCTTCGGAAGAAGCTGCTTATATAACCGGCCAGGTTTTAAATGTGGACGGTGGCATGGTAATGTAGTATGATTAATGGATGGAGATTGAAGGGAGGTGAATGGAATGAGCGAACAGAGTACTTTTGAAAAAGTAAAGGCAATCACCGTTGATCAGCTGAGCGTTGATCCTGATGATGTAAAGATGGACTCTACTTTCATCGATGACTTAGGAGCTGATTCCCTGGACATTGTGGAGCTGATCATGGCATTTGAAGAGGAATTCAATACTGAAATCCCCGATGATGTTGCTGAAAAGATCCGTACCGTGAAAGATGCAGTTGAACTGTTGGATAAAGCAGACAAATAATTTGTCACCAGAATTCGGAAGGTCCCTGCGGGGACTTTCCGAACTTTATCCATGATCTTTTTCATCCTGATTGGGGGAGTTTTCTTGAAATTGCCAGAGCTTAAGATTGGTGATAAAGTTGCCACGGTGCCTATTGTACAGGGTGGTATGGCAATTCGCCTGTCTACGGCGAAACTTGCGGCTTCGGTGGCAAATGAAGGCGGTATTGGCCTGATTGCTGCTTCCGGTCTGCCGTTTGACCAACTGCGCAAAGAAATCCGCCTTGCCAGGAAATTATCCAACGGCAAGGGAATGATTGGTATCAACGCGATGGTGGCGGCGCGTGAGTTTAAGGGACTTATCACAACCGCAGCCGAGGAAAAAGTCGATTTGATTGTGGCCGGCGCAGGCTTTTCCCGTGATATGTTTTCTGTCGGCAGGGAATATGGGGTACCCATTGTTCCCATTGTTTCATATGCTAAATTAGCGAAAATTGCTGAACGCCTGGGCGCTTCCGCCATTGTGGTAGAAGGCACAGAGGCCGGTGGTCATCTGGGAACCCAGCGTTCGATAAAAGATATTCTGCCGGAAATTTTATCCGTTGTGAAGATTCCAGTGATCGCTGCAGGCGGCGCTATTACAGGCCAGGATGTGGCGGATCTTCTTCATATGGGAGCAAGCGGAGTCCAGATGGGCAGCCGTTTTGCAGCCAGTGAGGAATCCAACGGTGCACCGGCATTGAAAGAATTTTATTTGAAAATGACCAAGGATGACGTGGTTCAGATAGATAGTCCGGTTGGTTTTAAGGGAAGAGCTGTCCTCAGTCCTTTCTCCAAGGCCATTTTGGAAGGGCGCGCTCCCGCACCGGAAAAGTGCGACCGCTGCCTGAAGCATTGTTCCCGGAGTTTTTGCATCATCCGGGCCCTGACGCGAGCTCAACAGGGAGATTTGGAAACTGGCCTTGTTTTTACCGGCGCCAATATGTGGAAAATCAAAGAAATTCTTCCTGTTCATGAAATTTTTAGAAGATTAAAAGCAGAATTAAGTCAATCTTTATAATGAGGTGATCCTTTTGAAGCGTAGAGTCGTAGTAACAGGTGTCAGCGCCATCACTCCTATTGGTATCGGCAAGGATGAGTTTTGGAAGAACCTGATTGCAGGGAAGTCCGGTATCGCCCGGATTACCCGTTTTGACCCGGAACGGACGGCTGTAAAAATTGCCGGTGAAGTCAAGAACTTTGATTTTGCCAACTATGGTGACCGTAAGGAAGGCAGACGGATGGATCGTGTAACTCAGTTTGCTGTAGCCTGCGGCAAGATGGCTTTTGAAGATTCCGGACTGAAGATGGAAGACGAAGACCCGAAGCGTATCGGTGTCTGCGTAGGTTCAGGTATCGGCGGTATGGAAACTTTCCTGGAAGCTTCTCAGAAGCTGGCAGAAAAGGGCCCGAGCCGCATCAGCCCGTTCTTCATCCCTATGGAAATTCCGAATATGTCGGCTGCCCAGATTGCTATTACCCTGGGTCTTAAGGGCCCGAACACGGCTATTGTCACGGCTTGTGCAACGGGTACCAACTGCATCGGTGATTCTCTCCGTACCATTCAATACGGGGATGCAGATGTGATGCTGGCCGGCGGTGCAGAAGCTGCCGTTACGGAACTGGCCATTGCCGGTTTTGAAAACATGAAGGCTTTGTCCCGCAACAATGACGAGCCGGAAAAAGCTTCCTGCCCGTTCGATAAGAAAAGAAACGGTTTTGTCCTGGGCGAAGGTGCCGGGATCATCGTACTGGAAGAACTGGAACACGCCAAGAAGAGAGGCGCTCATATCTATGCTGAACTGATTGGGTATGGCTTCAATTCCGATGCTTACCACATCACTGCTCCTGAACCGACTGCTGAAATGCAGGCTGACTGCATCATGGCTGCTATCAAAGACGGTGGTATTACGCCGGATGATGTCAGCTACATCAACGCACATGGTACTTCTACCCATGCCAATGACCGGAACGAAACGATTGCCTGCAAGAAGATTTTCGGCGACCGTGCCAAGAAGGTGCCTATCAGCTCCAACAAGTCCATGACGGGCCATCTGCTGGGTGCTGCCGGCGGTATGGAAGCCGTTGCTTCCGTGCTGACCATTGAAAACGGCATCATTCCTCCGACCATCAACTATGAAGATGTAGACGTAGAAGAAGGTCTTGACCTTGACTATGTTCCGAATGTCGCCCGCAAGGCAGATGTGGATGTGGTTCTGTCCAACAACTTTGGCTTCGGCGGCCATAACGCCAGCATCTGCTTCCGTAAATATAAAGGCTGATGAAGAAAGCGCGTGAAGAAGCGCTGACGGAATTTCTAAACAGTCTCCATATTACGATGCAGGACCTGTCGCTTATGGACACGGCGCTGACCCATTCTTCCTATGCGTACGAAGTAAAGGCAGAAAAGCGTCCGGAATTCAATCAGCGTCTTGAATTTTTGGGTGACTCCGTGCTGAGTCTTGTTGTCAGCACATATCTGTATAAGCAGCATCCTGAAATGGATGAAGGCAGGCTTTCCAAGTTTCGTGCCTTTCTGGTATGCGAGGAAACACTGGCCGAGCTGGCAGCGGATATGCACCTGGGGCAGTATCTGCTCCTTGGCAAAGGGGAGCAGCATCTTGACGGGGAGAAGAATCCTTCCATCCTGGCTGATGCTTTTGAATCCGTAATTGGGGCGTACTACCTCGATGAGGGATATGAAAAAGCTTCTCAACTCCTCTACGAACTTTTGATCCGGCGGATTCCGGAACTCACTGACGGCGGCATCAGCCGCGACTACAAGACAAAGTTCCAGGAGCTGGTCCAGAAAGACGGCCCGGTGGATATCGAATACAAGTTGTCTGCCATGGAAGGGCCTCCGCACAACCGCACCTTTATCATGAAAGTTTTAGTGAACGGCAAGGAATGTGGTACCGGCAAAGGACGGACCAAAAAAGCCGCCGAGCAGTATGCAGCGAGAGTCGCCTTTAAGAATTTTTCAAAATGAACCATACACCGTTAGAACGTGAAGCAATGCGTTTTAGCGGTGTATTTTTTAAAATAGGAGAGAAAGGAAAAGACGGCATGGCTGAAAATAAACATACTATTATTCCCGTATTCATCTCCTTTGCCGGCTGTCCCCATCGCTGCGTGTTCTGTAATCAGCAGGTCATCAATGGTCAGCAGGATAACAGCCTTGCTTCTGCCAAAAGGCAGATTGCCGAAGCGGAGCAGTGGGTGAAACCAAGCTCCCGGAATGAGCTGGCATTTTTCGGAGGTTCCTTTACGGCGCTTCCTCTGGAAAGACAGAAGGAGTTACTGACTCTCGCTGATAATAAGCGTAAGGAGGGCCTTTTTGGAGAACTGCGCCTTTCCACTCGGCCCGATGCCATTACGCCGGAAATTCTGGAGCAGATGAAAGCTTTTCACGTGAAAACCGTAGAACTTGGTGTGCAGTCACTGGATGATGAAGTCTTAAAACGCGCTGAAAGGGGCCATACCGCACGCGACGTAAAAGATGCTGCGGCGCTTCTCCGGCAGTATGGTTTTTCCGTCGGGCTTCAGCTCATGGTCGGGCTGCCCGGGCAGGATTGGGAAAGTCTTCGCCGGACGTGTCATGAAGTTTGTGAACTGGCACCAGACTGTGCAAGAATCTATCCGCTCCTTGTCATTGCCGGAACTAAGCTTGCTTCATGGTATCAAAAAGGCGAATATACACCGTTATCCCTGAAAGAAGCCGTGGTTCAGACGGCCTATCTGCATGAACGCCTGGAAGCACATAACATCCAAGTCATTCGCATGGGTCTGCAGCCCGATAAGGAACTGTGCGCTCCCGGGCACATCCTTGACGGGCCGTTTCATCCGGCCTTCGGGGAACTGGTACGATCCTATGAATATCGAATTTCTATCCAATCGCTTATTGAAGCGCAGCCCGATGGGAATTATAATATGATTATTACTTGTCCGGAACGACTTACTTCCATTCTTCGCGGGCAGCATCGCTGCAACATTCGTGCCTGGGAAGCAAGCGGCCGCATCCATGTGGAGTTCCGAAAGGGAGATAAGGTAGGGGTGAATTTTTATGACAGAGAAACTTTATGAAAATGATTCGATGCTGAAGTCTTGTGTTTCCAAAGTGACCGAATGCCGCCAGAAAGACGATCATTTTGAAATTCTGCTGGATAAAACCGTCATTTTCCCGGAAGGCGGCGGGCAGCTCTCCGACCAGGGATGGCTGAATGATGTTCCTGTGTATTATGCTTCTGAAGAGGGCGAGAACGTCTGGCACTGGACCCATAAGGCAATAGAGACAGGTATGATAGTTACGGTTAAACTGAATTGGGACATTCGCCTCGACCGGATGCAGCAGCACTGCGGGGAACACATGCTGTCTTATGCGTTCTGGTCTTCCTGCAAAGCGAACAATGTCGGTTTCCATATGAATGAAGAAAGTGTCTTTATCGATCTCGATAAAGAAGTGACTGAGGAAGAGGTCAAAAAGGCAGAGCTTTTGACGAATCAGGCCATCTGGGAAAATAATCCGATTACCCTGCATTACGTACAGCATACAGAACTTGGCCGCTTCAATCTTCGCAAGAAAAACGATAAACTGCGCGGCACCGTGCGCCTTGTCGACATTAAAAACGGTGATACCTGTACTTGCTGCGGTACGCATCCTCCTTTTACAGGTATGGTCGGCTGCGTGAAGGTCATTCGTTTTGTTCGTCATAAAGGCGGCAGCCGGATAGAATTTCTCTGCGGACGCCGTGCCGTGGAAGAAATGTACAAACGGAATTACATCCTGGAAGAAACGAGCAATGTGCTGTCTGTAAAGGCTGAAGAAGTACTTGATGCCGTAAAGAAGATGCACCAGGAAATCCTTGATCTGCACTCCCAGGTAAGAGAAAAAGCTCAGGCGCTGTTTAAACACGAACTTCCGGAAATTCTCGAAAAAGCTCCTGTACTTCCGGACGGAACTAAATTTGTCTGGATTGAGACGACGGGATCTCCTGCGGACGGCAAGAGCATAATGAAACTCGTTTCCGCCCAGAAAAATGTCTTTGCAGGAATCATTCTCAAAAATGGCGATCGTCTGATGTATCAGTTTGCGGCACCGAAAGGTTCTTCCATCAACTGCCGTGAAATCTGCCAGATGGCCAATACAGCCTTTGAGGGCCGCGGCGGTGGTGGTAATGCTACTGCCCAGGGCGGCGGCACGGCCGGTGCAGACTGGAAAGAAAAAGCAGAAGCCCTGAAAAACGAAGTACTGGCAAAGATCCAATAAACCCGCAGGCCGCCGGTTGATATGCTCCCCTTAAGACGGAGAAAAAAATTATGTCAATGTTTTAAGGAGGCATGTCATGGTAAAGAGCAATAATAAATTCATCTCTCCTGAGATTAAACTCAATGCTGTCAAAGATATCCTTGAACACAGATCCAACACCTACCAAGTGGCTAAAAACCTTGGTATCCGGCGGCAGAACGTTTCTGTTTGGGTAATGAATTACAAGAACGAGGGCGCAGAAGCCTTTTCCCCGAAAAAGGGAAAGAAAACCTATCCCCTTTCCCTTATGGAAAATGCCGTTGAGGATTATCTGAATGGTAAAGGCAGCTACATTCAAATCTGTAAGAAATACAAGATCCGTTCCCCCAGGGTTCTTGCAGACTGGGTTAAGCATTATAATATTCATGGAGAATTAGATTCTTACGCTTATCAAGAGAGATGTGATAAATCCATGAAAGGTAAGGCAAGTACCCTTGAAGAACGCTGCAAAATCGTCAAGGAATGTCTGGAATCCAACCGTGATTACCGTTCTGTAGCCGAAAAATACGGTTATTCCTATCGTCAGGTCTACAACTGGGTTAAACGCTACGAAAAGGACGGGAATTCAGGACTGGCCAACCATCAGGGCAGACCCAAGAAGAAACCGATGGATCCTTCCCACAAGGAAACAAAAGATGAGGAACTGGTGCGCCTGAGACAAAAAGTCAAGGATCTCGAATTGGAGATTTTGCTTCTAAAAAAACTGGACGAGTTGACGAAAAGGAATCGCTTTCGTTGACTCGTAATCGTAAGCAGTATGAAGCGATTCAAGAGGTTTGCGAGGAAAATGGGGCTTCCGTGCAAAAGTGTTGTGCTATCCTGCACGTTTCCCCCTCTGCCTACTATAGCTGGCGCAAGACGCCCCTTAGCCTGAATGAGCTCATAAACAAGGGGATCTGCTGCCATATTCTCAGGCTTCATATTAAATATCCTGAAGCGGGATACCGCATGATGGCTGATAAATTAAGGGAAGAATGCAACATCGATATCTCTGATAAACGGTGTTACCGTCTTTTCCGTAAGCTGCATATTCATTCCCAGATTAAGTGGAGACCAAAGGGCTGCACCCACAGCTGTGTGGGTAAGGACAGTCCACGCAAAGCAGAGAACGTACTGAACAGGAAATTCCATGCAGACATGCCTGACCAGAAGTGGGTGACAGATGTATCCGAATTCCGGCTTAACATTCCAGGCCCTGTCAGTGGAACTTATATTGTTAAACATCTCTATTTAAGCGCGATTTTAGATCTATATGACCATAGAATTGTATCCTATGCGATGAGTGACCGTAATGATACACCTCTTGTTATGGAGACTTTCAGGAAAGCCTTCAAACAGAATCCCAATGCACATCCATTGGTCCATACAGACCAGGGTTTTCAATATACAAGCAATGAATATCTGGAAATGGCGGAACAGTACAACTTAACAAGAAGTATGTCCAGAACCGGCAGATGCCTTGATAATGCCCCAATAGAAGGGTTCTGGGGAATGTTAAAGCGGGAAAGAATCTATATGCATACATACTACAGTATCGAAGAACTGGAGTGGGATATCCGGGATTACATTCTATATTACAATACAAAGAGAACTCAACGTAAACTGATGAGAATGTCCCCGATAGCGTTCCACAATTTCTATGCCAGTGCTGTTTAAGAATATGTAAGAAATGATACATTTTTAAGCAGGATTTTGAAATGTTTTAGTCTCCGCTTGACGGGGAGCACACCAGGTGGCGGGTCGCTCTGTAAGAAGCAAACCGTAAACGGTTTGCTGTGAATTAATGAAAAAACAGGAATTGTGAAGAATTTCTACAAAGTACCTTTACAGTTCCTGTTTTTGTATTTCATTTAGGCCGACAGGTCGTACCGTTGGGGCTGTATGCTAAAAGCCAAAGGCCAAAAGCGATTTTTGTTTTCCATTCCATTTTGCCGCAGTCCTTACAAATTTGCCGACAAGCCGCCTCCGGCGGCCACAGCTTCGCAGCATCACCCACTTTTACGCGTGATGCTGATTTGCCCCTTGAACGACATTCCTATTTTGTGCTATAATCTCACTTGGCTGTGAACTCACAGCAATATACACTACACACGCAGCGTTTGACGTTACTGTCCTTTTCGGAGGGAATTCGGAAAATAGCTGCGGCGGTAAAAACAGGAGGAAGTATTATGGCAATTGTATCAATGAAGCAACTCTTAGAAGCAGGTGTTCACTTTGGTCATCAGACCAGACGCTGGAACCCGAAGATGGCTCCTTACATCTTCACGGAACGCAATGGTATCTACATCATTGACCTGCAGAAGACTGTTAAGAAGGTAGAAGAATGCTATGCATTCCTGCGTGATCTCGCTGCCCAGGGCGGTAAAGTCCTGTTCGTCGGCACCAAGAAGCAGGCTCAGAGCGCTATCAAGGAAGAAGCTGAAAGAGCCGGCATGTTCTATGTCAACGAAAGATGGCTCGGCGGCATGCTGACCAACTTCAAGACCATCCAGACCCGTATCAAGAGACTGCATGATCTCGAAAAGATGGAAGAAGAAGGCACTTTCGATGTACTGCCTAAGAAGGAAGTCATCGTTCTCCGCCATGAAATGGCTAAACTGGAAAAATACCTCGGCGGTATCAAAGATATGAAGAAGCTGCCGGATGCTATTTTCGTTATTGACCCGCGCAAGGAACACAATGCAATCATGGAAGCCCGTAAGCTCCACATCCCTGTGGTTGCAACGGTTGATACCAACTGCGATCCGGATGAAATTGATTATCTGATGCCTGCAAACGACGACGCTATCCGTGCCGTACGTCTCCTGACCAGCAAGATGGCTGACGCTATCCTGGAAGGTAAGGCAAGCGCTGTGGATGAAGAAGAAGTCGCTGCTGAAGAAGAAGCCAAGGTTGAAGAAACGGACGAAAAGGCTGAGTAATCCACTTTAGGATAACGGGATATCATCTTTAGGAGGAATAAGCATGCAAATTACTGCTAGTATGGTAAAAGAACTGCGTAGTCGTACCGGCGCAGGCATGATGGACTGCAAAAAGGCCCTGACTGCTACCGACGGTGACATGGATAAAGCAATTGACTATCTGAGAGAGAAAGGTCTTTCCAAGGCTGCCAAGAAAGCAAGCCGCGTAGCTGCTGAAGGTATTGTAGAATGCTACATCGATGAAGCCAACAAAGTAGCTGCTCTCGTAGAAGTAAACTGCGAAACCGACTTCGTGGCCAACACGGATGAATACAAGAACATGGTTAAGGCTCTGGCAAAGCACATTGCCGAAAACAAGCCGGCTGATATGGATGCCCTGAAGAATCAGGAATTCAACGGCACGGGCAAGAAAGTCAGCGAAGTACTGACCGAAGCTGTTGCCAAGATTGGTGAAAAGATTGATCTCCGCCGCTTCACGGTATATGAATACGGCGATCATACGCTGGGCCATTACATTCATGGCGCAGGCAAGATCGGCGCTATGGTTGAACTCGAAGGCGGCGATGAAGAAGTGGCTAAGCACGTGGCAATGCAGATTGCTGCTGCTGCTCCTTCCTGGCTGGATCGTACCCAGGTTCCGGAAGATGTACTGAACCATGAAAAAGAAGTACTGTCCGAACAGGCTAGAAACGAAGGCAAACCTGAAAAGATCATTGAAAAGATGGTTATGGGCCGTCTCCAGAAGTTCTATAAGGAAAACTGCCTCGTTGACCAGGAATTCATTATGGATAATGACAAGAACATCAGCGGCCTGCTGAAGGAACATGGTGCCAAGGCTCTGAGATTCGTGCGTTATCAGCTGGGCGAAGGCATTGAAAAGAAGAAGGAAGACTTCGCTGCTGAAGTGAAGAGCTTCATGAACAAATAAGCTTTTCTTTAAAACACAATATAAGGGGACACTGTACGGTGTTCCCTTATTTTTTGAGAAGATTCGGCCGGATTCATGCTGCTGCAGAAGGAGATGGCCTGCAGTATTTTCAGGCTGACACGCTATATTTTTCAGGAAGACAAAGGACAGCTCATAATCCGTAAGAAGATACAGCAGATGAATTATTGTTCTGATAGGTGATTTATCCTTGCATGAACAGGCAAATTCTCATATAATGGCATTAGGTTATTTTGCACGTGTCAGAATCCATGGGAGGGACAGTTTGATGTCGGCAAAAAGAAAATTCAAACGCGTAATTCTCAAACTTAGCGGAGAGGCTTTAGCTGGAAATAAAGGCTTTGGTATCGATCCCGTAACGGTAGACAGCATTGCCGGTCAGATTCAAGCTGTACGTGAAAGTGGGCTGGATGTCGCAGTCGTCAATGGCGGCGGCAATATCTGGAGAGGACTTTCGGGCAGCTCCAAAGGTATGGACAGAGCCACTGCCGATTACATGGGCATGTTGGCTACAGTTATCAATTCCCTGGCTTTACAGGATGCTTTGGAAAACCGCGGCGTACCTACTCGTGTACAGACGGCTATCGAAATGCGACAGATTGCTGAACTGTATATCCGCCGCCGTGCTATACGGCACCTTGAAAAGGGCCGTGTCGTGATCTTTGCGGCTGGTACCGGTAACCCGTACTTTTCTACGGATACTACGGCAGCTCTGAGAGCCGCTGAAATTGAAGCCGACGCTATCTTGATGGCAAAGAAGGGCGTTGACGGTGTTTATGACAGTGATCCAAAGGTTAACCCGAATGCCAAGAAGTTTGATCATCTGGATTACATGGATGTCATCCAAAGAGAATTGGGTGTCATGGATTCCACAGCAATCAGCCTCTGCATGGACAACCATATTCCCATTGTCGTGTTTAATATCGACCAGAAAGGGAATATTATGAGGGCTGCCGCAGGGGAGGAAATCGGAACCCTGGTAGGAGGACTTTGATGGCTACGATTGAAGAATTAAAGACAAAAAGTGAAGAAAAAATGACGAATGCGGTCAAGGCATTACGTTCTGAACTGGCTGCCATTCGTACGGGCCGGGCTACGCCGGCTTTGCTGGATCGA
The DNA here is from genome assembly GCA_022482815.1 of Acidaminococcus sp. Lineage (NCBI taxonomy): Bacteria > Bacillati > Bacillota > Negativicutes > Acidaminococcales > Acidaminococcaceae > Acidaminococcus > Acidaminococcus sp. The sequence goes on along the minus strand of JAKVOM010000001.1, from coordinate 2,540,266 downwards.
ATCAAGGTTGACTATTACGGAACCCCGACTCCGATAAACCAGCTGGCCAACGTTTCGGTTCCCGAACCGCGTATGATTATGATTCAGCCGTGGGATAAATCTCTGCTGAAGGCCATTGAAAAGGCCATTATGACAAGTGACCTCGGCATCAATCCGAACAACGACGGCACTGTGATTCGTCTCAGTCTGCCGATTCTGACGGAAGAACGCCGTAAAGAACTGGTGAAGGTCGTCAACAAAAAGGGCGAAGCTTCCCGCGTAGAAATCCGCAATATTCGCCGTGACTTCAATGATGGCGTCAAGAAGGCTCTGAAAGCAAAAGAAATCACGGAAGATGATGCCAAGGATGCTACGGACATCAGCCAAAAGATGACGGATAAGTTTACCAAACAGATTGAAGAAGTCCTTGAGAAGAAAGAAAAGGAAGTTATGTCGGTTTGATGAGTGCATCCCAAGTACCTGACCTTTTGGCAAGACCGCTGCCTCTGGCCCTTAAAATGGCAGAAGAAGCAGGGTGGACCGTTGAGGTCAAACGGGCGGAGCCTTTTTTCCGCCGCAAAGAGCTAGTCTGGTCTGACAATCATGCTTATGTACTTAAGCAGATTATCGGGCCTGACCATAAATTACTATTAATTGTCGGTTGTCAATTTGAAAGGGGGTGCACTGCTCATGGCACACAAGATTGATCAAGACGCTTGCATCGGCTGCGGTTCCTGCGCTGGTACCTGCCCCGTAGGCGCAATCTCTGAAGACAATGGCAAGTACAAAGTTGATGAAGCTACTTGCATCGACTGCGATGCTTGCACCGGCGGTTGTCCGGTAGGCGCTATTAAAGCTGCTGACTAATCTCAGTCTTTAGGCGCAATGCGCAGCCCGCATTTGCAGGCTGCGCTCATTTTTTATAGGGGAAAACAGAACATGCTGAATAAAATTTTAAGGCGCAATCAAAGAGCGGAAACTCCTCAAACATTCGTCCCCCATTGTGCGGACCCCGATTTGGATGCAGCTAAAATTCCACGCCACGTGGCCATTATTATGGATGGCAACGGAAGATGGGCACAAAATCAAGGGAAACCCAGAACTTTCGGTCATGCTGCCGGAGCCCGCGTGCTGCGCCGCATCGTAGAATACGCCGATTCGCTCGGGATTGAAGCGCTTACGGCATATGCTTTTTCAACAGAAAATTGGAAACGGCCTGTTACGGAAGTCCGTTTTATAATGAACCTGCTCGTTGAGTACCTGACGAAAGAACTGGATGAGTTCAAGAAATATCAGGTACGGATGCGTTTTCTTGGCAGTCGGGAAGGCCTGCCCGAAGTTGTCCTTGAAAAGATGGACGAAGCCGTGGAAGACACAAAGAATAATACGGGCATTCAGCTTAATGTTGCAATCAACTATGGCGGTCAGGATGAGATTCTTCATGCCGTGCGCGAAATTGCCGCGGAAGTGAAAGAGGGTTCGCTGGCGCCTGATCAGATAACAAAAGAAATTTTTGAAAATCATCTTTATACCAGAGGACTGCCGATGCCGGATCTTCTGATCCGTACCGGCGGAGATCTGCGCGTCAGCAACTTTCTGCTGTGGCAGATTGCCTATTCGGAAATCTGGACAACGCCGACCTACTGGCCGGATTTTTCAGAAGCTCTCTTTAAAGAGGCTATTTTAAGCTACCAAAAACGGGATCGCCGTTTTGGCGGGCTGTCTAAGAAGAAGGGGAAATAAAGAAGTTATGGGACAAAGAATACGCACGGCTCTCATTGCGATTCCTATCGCATTGGCTCTGATCAAGCTGGGCGGTCTGCCTTTTGCGGCCGGTGTCCTGCTGCTGGGACTCGTTGCCTGGCTGGAGTACAAGCACATGCTTAAGAAAATTGGGTACGTGCTTTATGAAAAATTTGCTGTGTTGTCGATTATCTGTCAGATTGTTGCTGCAGCGTTTGGAAGAGCAGATCTTCTGACGCCGATTATTACGATTTCTGTGCTCTTTGTACTGTTGAACGGCCTCTATCACTATGCCCGCGGCAAGTGGGCTGAAAACTCAGCTTTATCCTGCCTTGCGATTGTCTACATCGGCCTGCCTTTTTCTCATGTCATCATGATGCGGGAACTCACGGGTGCTGTTTATCAGGTGCCGATATGGGGCACCATGTCCCTGGGGGAAGCCCTTTTGTGGACAGTAATGTTCGGCACCTGGGCGAGCGATACCTTTGCTTATTTCGGGGGCCGCCTTATGGGAAAACACCCTCTGGCACCTGCCATCAGCCCGCACAAGACGCTTGAAGGCGCCGTTTGGGGCTTCATTGGTTCTGTTGTCATGATTATGCTCATGGGGACCTGCTGGCTGCGTTTTCCTGTGCTGGAAGTTTTTATACTGAGCCTTGTTGTAGCCATCTTTGCACCGCTCGGTGACCTTGTGGAGTCGATTCTTAAGCGTAACTGCGAAATCAAGGATTCGGGGAATTTCTTCCCCGGACACGGCGGCGTACTCGACCGCTGCGACAGTTTGATTTTTTCTGTACCGCTTGCTTACTATTTCATTACATTCGTGATGCTTCACTAATCGGGAGGAAATATGAAATCCATTGCTATTTTGGGGTCGACCGGTTCTATTGGTACGCAGACACTGGATGTGGTTAAATCCAATCCGGATAAACTCAGTGTAGCGGCACTTGCTGCCCGCAGTAATGACAAGCTGATGGAAGAACAGATCCGGACATTTGCTCCGAAAATTGCGGCACTATCCGACCCGGAGGCGGCTTTACGTCTCAAGAGGCGCTATCACGGCCCGACGGAAATTCTTGCCGGTGAAGAAGGTATCATGGCTGCGGCGACATGTGACGAAGCAGATACGGTCCTGGGTGCTATGGTCGGATATGCCGGCCTGAAGCCGACACTGGCGGCTATTCATGCCAAGAAGAACCTGGCGCTTGCCAATAAGGAAACGCTGGTGGCGGCAGGCAGCATTGTCATGGATGCCATCCGGCGCGAAGGCGTGCATCTGACACCGGTAGACAGCGAACATAGCGCGATTTTTCAGTCTCTTCAGGGCAGTCATCACAAAGAATTGAAACGCATCCTCCTGACTGCGTCCGGCGGTCCTTTCCGTGGGAAAAAACGGGAGGAACTTAAAAACGCAACGGTGGCCCAGTGCCTGAAGCATCCGACCTGGAACATGGGCACCAAAGTCACCATCGATTCTTCCACTCTGGCCAATAAGGGACTGGAAGTCATCGAAGCACACTGGCTTTTCGATGCTTCCTATGATCAGATCGTACCGATTGTGCATCCGCAGAGCATTGTCCATTCCCTGGTGGAATATCAGGACGGGGCTGTCATTGCCCAGCTCGGTGCACCGGATATGCGGCTGCCCATTCAATACGCGCTCAGCTATCCTGATCGCTGGGATACCCATTTTGATACACTTGACCTTCTGACCTGCGGGCCGCTTACGTTTATGAAGCCGGATTATGAAGTTTTCCGCTGCCTGCCCATTGCCATTGAATGCGGCAGAAAGGGCGGAACGCTGCCAGCTGTTTTTAACGCGGCTAACGAAGTCGCTGTGGCAAGCTTCGTCAAAGGCCAAATTACTTTTCTTGAAATCGCGGAACTCATTGAGCAGACACTTAACGTAGTAACACCTGAATTTACCTTAACCTATGAAACCATTGTCGAGACAGACCGTGTCGCACGGGAAAAAGCTTCGGCAATTGTGAAGAGGATGGAGGATAGAATAAGTTGATAGCACTCATTGCGAGCATTATCGTATTTGGCGTTCTCATCTCTGTCCACGAATTAGGCCATTTTCTGATGGCCAAGGCCGTGGGCATGCGTGTAGATGAGTTCGCTATCGGTTTTGGCCCGCGTCTTTACCAAACTCAGGATAAAGAAACAAAATATAGTTTACGCCTGATTCCGATGGGCGGTTATAACCGGATTGCCGGAATGGAACCGGGGGAAGAAGACACGCCGAACGGTTTTGGAAGCAAGCCGCTTTGGGCGAGAATGCTGGTGATTCTTGCCGGCGTCGGAATGAACTTTCTTCTTTCCTTTGTGATTTATTTTGGCATCTTTTTTGTGTCCGGCATGGATATTCCCATAAACCAGCCTGTGCTTGGCAATGTTGTCGCCGGACAGCCGGCTGCACTTGCCGGTCTCGTCGAAGGCGACGAGATTCTTTCCATTGATGGGAAAAAATTGACGCAGTGGTATGATATCCGGGATATTCTTCAGGAAACACAGGAAAAAAAGGTGACGGTTGTCATCCGGCGCGGGGATAAAGAGCTCGAAAAATCTATACTGCCGAAGTATGTGCCGGAAGTCAAACGCTATATGATTGGCGTATCTCCCAAATTTGAGAAAAAACAGATGGGTTTTGTGGAAAGCCTGAAGTACGCCGGCACCGCCGAAAAACGGATTACGCTGGGAATGCTGGACGGTCTCCGCATGATTGTGACGGGGAAGGCTTCGGCTGAGCTGGCCGGCCCGATTGGAGTTGCCCAGATGGCAGGCAGTGTTGCTAAGGAAGGCATGGAACCGCTCCTCAGTTTTATTGCTTTTTTGAGCCTCAACCTTGCTATTTTGAACCTTATCCCGATTCCTGCCCTTGACGGCGGTCAGTTCCTGATTCTTGTCGCGGAAGGAATTGCAGGAAGAAGACTCAATCCAAAGGTGAAAATGGCGATTCAGGGAGTTGGTGTCGCACTCATTCTGGCACTGACTGTCTTTGCTACTGTGAATGATATCTTACGATAGGAGGTCTTCTGCATGCAGAGAAGGACATCCCGGGTTGTACAAATCGGTGATGTGGCAATCGGCGGTAAGAATCCGATTGCAGTCCAATCTATGACCAATACGAAAACTGAGGATGTGGCATCTACCGTCGAGCAGATTCATCGTCTGACCGATCTTGGCTGTGAAATTATCCGCTGTGCTGTACCGACGCCGGAAGCGGCAGAGGCACTGAAGGAAATCAAGAAACAAATTTCGATCCCCCTTGTGGCCGATATCCATTTTGATTACCGGCTTGCGCTGGAGGCAATTCATTCCGGGGTAGATGCGCTGCGGCTTAATCCCGGTAATATCGGAGGTGCCGATAATGTCCGGAAAGTAGTCAGCGAGGCACGGCCGCGGGGCATTCCAATCCGCATCGGCGTCAACGCCGGTTCGATTCCGAAAGATATCATCGCAAGAGACGGACATCCGACGCCGAAAGGAATGGTAGAAGCAGCATGGCGTCATATTCATATTTTGGAAGAAATGGATTATAATGATATCGTCATTTCACTCAAAGCCCACGATGTACCTATGACTATCGATGCCTATCGGCTGATGGCAAAAGAGTGTGATTATCCGCTTCATTTGGGGATTACCGAGGCTGGGACCGTGCACACGGGTGTGATTAAATCGGCCGTGGGTATCGGGACGCTTCTCGCAGAAGGCATCGGGGACACCTTGCGTATTTCTCTCACCGGTGATCCGGGTCCGGAAGTTACGACGGGGTATGAAATCCTGAAAGCGCTTGGCCTGAGACGGCATGGACCGACGCTCGTTTCCTGCCCGACGTGCGGACGCACGAGTGTCAATCTCGCTGCTATGGCAGCGGAAGTCGAAAAAATCCTTGCTGAAGTCAGGGAACCGATTACCGTGGCTGTCATGGGCTGCGTAGTTAATGGACCGGGCGAAGCCCGGGAAGCCGACGTCGGGATTGCCGGCGGTAAAGGTGAAGGATTGCTCTTCCGTAAGGGAGAGATTCTGAGGAAAGTTCCCGAAAAAGAACTGGTTCCTCAATTGGCTGTAGAAATTCAAAAAATTATTGCTGAAAGGAAGTCAAAGTAATGCGCGTTTCAAAGCTGTATGCACCGACCCTTCGTGAGGTACCTGCGGAAGCAGTCCTCGAAAGTCACAAATTAATGCTGCGTGCCGGCTATATTCGTAAGCTGGCAGGCGGACTTTATACGTATCTGCCGCTTGCCTGGAGAAGTATCAAAAAGATTGAACAGATTATTCGCGAAGAAATGGATTGCACAGGCGCCCAGGAAATTATGATGCCTATTGTCCAACCTTCTGAAATCTGGAAGGAAAGCGGCCGCTGGGATGTATACGGTGCTGAAATGTTCCGTCTGCGCGATCGTCACAGCCGCGAATTCTGCCTTGGACCAACGCATGAGGAAATGATTACGACGCTCGTGAAGAACGAACTGCATTCTTATCGCCAGCTGCCGACAAACCTCTATCAGATCCAAAGCAAGTTCCGCGACGAAAAGAGACCTCGTTTCGGACTTATGCGCAGCCGTGAATTCATTATGAAGGACGCCTATTCTTTTGATGCCGACGAAGCAGGCCTGGATGAGTCTTATAAGAAAATGTATGATGCTTATTCCCGCATCTTTGACCGCTGTGCCCTTAAGTATCGACCTGTAGAAGCTGATCCGGGCGCAATCGGCGGCAATGGGTCTCACGAATTCATGGGTATTGCAGACAGCGGTGAAGCAGGCATTGTATACTGCGATACCTGCGACTATGCGGCCGATGTGGAAAAGGCTGAATGTGCAGCACTGCCGGCACCGGATGAAGCTCCGCTGCCGCTTGAGAAGAAGAATACACCGGGCTGCAATACGATTGAAGCTGTCTGTGACTTCCTCAAAGCTCCGATCCTCAAGAGTGTAAAGGCTGTTGCTTTCACTTCCGACAAAGGCGGCCTTGTGCTGTGCTTTGTCCGCGGCGACCATGAAGTTAACGAAATCAAAGTGACCAATGCTATCGGTGCCAATGAAGTAACGATGGCTCCGGATGATATGATTCTGGCTGCTGGTACGGTTCCGGGCTTTATGGGACCTATCGGTCTTGATACAAAGAAGTGCACCATTCTCATTGATTCTACCGTCATGAATATGCATAATGTCTGCTGTGGTGCCAATGAAAAAGACACACACTATGTGAATGCGGAGCCGTCCCGTGACTTTGTTTACACCAAAGTCCTTGATATCCGCACGGCTGTGGCCGGTGACAAGTGCCCGCATTGCGAGGGGCATTTGAAAGAAGCCCGGGGCATTGAAGTAGGCCAGGTCTTTAAGCTTTACACGAAGTATTCCGCCGCACTCGGTGCTACGTTCCTTGATCCTGACGGTAAGGAAAAGCCGATGTATATGGGCTCCTACGGTATTGGCGTCGGCCGTACCCTCGCCGCTGTAGTGGAACAATATCACGATAAAAACGGCATGATTATGCCGAAGAGCATTGCTCCATATGAAGTGATTGTGCTGCCGGTCAACATGAAGGATGAACCCAGTGTGGCCAAGGCAGAAGAAATCTACAATGCCCTGAACGCAAAGGGCATAGAAGCTATCATCGACGACCGTGATGAACGTGCCGGTGTCAAGTTTAAAGATGCAGATCTTATCGGTTATCCGGTTCGTATTGTTGTCGGACCGAAGACGATGGCGCGTAATGCCATGGAAGTCAAAGTACGTTATACCGGGGAAATGTGCGATGTTCCCCTGGAGTCTGATTATGTAGAAAAGATCAAGGAGATCCTCGATAAGACTCTCTGATCTTGAGAGGAGGCAATACAATGGAGCCAATCCTGATTGGCCATCTGATCCTGCGTATCCTGCTGGCAGTCTTTTTGGGCGGTATTATCGGCTTGGAGCGCAGTGCCGGTGATCGGCCGGCGGGGCTGCGGACTCACGTTCTGGTGGCGGCAGGTTCCGCATTGCTCATGATTGTCTCCATTTATGGTACGGACGGCGTCACTCAGTCGCGTGATCCCTCCCGCATTGCTTCCCAGGTGGTCAGCGGCATCGGCTTTCTCGGTGCAGGAACGATTTTGCACGAAGGAATGACTGTCAAAGGATTGACAACGGCAGCCAGCCTGTGGATTGTATCAGCTATCGGCCTCGCTGTAGGGTGCGGCATGTACGTGCTTGGTACGGTAACCACCATTGTGACCTTTGTAACGCTCGAGGCGGTACGCGGACTTGAAAAGAAAGTGCTGCCCCCCGGCAGGAATGTCAAGTGGAAAGTGCGCATGCTGATGGCAAATTCGCCGGACAGCATGGTGGATGTGCTTGACTACCTGAGGCGCATGAATGTAAAGGTACGTGTGCTCAATATTACAAACCACCCGGAAGCTTCAAATATTGCTATCACGGTAAGCCTCAAAATCAGTAAATTTGAAAATGCCCACCAAATTCTGGAAGGTATCAAGAAACAGAAATCGGTGGAGCGGATTGAAATTTTAGAAGAATAAAGGGAGAAAGACGTGAAGGAAACATGTTATCGGTTGATTCCTGAAAGGAATCACTTCTTATCCTTTATGAAGACCATTGATTTGTCTCCGGAGCAGCAGTCGTGTTTAAACCGGCTGGTTCTTGATTACGTGGAAATTGACTGCGGGAACAATACGTGGAAAGTTGCCTATGACATGGTCACGAACCCCTTGGAAGAACAAAATCTGGCAGCGGTGGGAAATAAACTTGCCGCTGCTTGTTCCGTTACCCGCGTTTCCTTTGTCAATGAACATGAAGAGACGGATTATCCGCCTTATATGGATGCCGCTCCGCTGCCGGATCCGGACGTCCCGCTGCCTGACGATGATGCACCGGAAGCCTGCGAAGAAGAGTGCAGTGACGACGACAGTGACAGCAGTGAGGTTACGGAAAACAGTGTGTTCCAGAGCGAAGCCTACCAGCAGGCACTTCGGGCACTGCGCGGCGAAATGGCAGGACCGAAAGGAAACGGCGTCATTTATGGGCGCAAAATCACGAAGAAACCACGGCCTATGGATGAAGTCGTGGAAGAAGAAAACGGGGTTGTGGTGGAAGGCACCATCGTCAAGTATGACACCCGTGAGCTGCGCACGAATGCTGTAATTTTGTCCATCTATCTCGCTGATGAGACAAACGGGCTGCTCGTTAAGATTCGCTTCGGCGACCGGGAGGGCAATGACCTTGTCAAGAATAAAAAGGCAAGTGAAGACCTTCAGAACAAGCTGCCTGTCGGGTCTAAAATCCTGATCCAGGGCAATGTAGCCGTGGACAAGTACGCTAACTCTGAACTCGTTATGTCCAATGTCAAGGGCATCATGCTCGAAAAGACAGAGAAGCGGATGGACAACGCCGAACATAAGCGTGTCGAACTGCACTGCCATACGAAGATGAGTAAGATGGACGGTCTGACGCCGATGAAAGAACTCGTTGATACGGCAGCCAACTGGGGCCACAAGGCGCTTGCCATTACGGATCACGGTGTCGTTCAGGCTTTCCCGTTCTGTTATGACGAAGCCAAAGAAATGGCGAAGAAGGGTAAGGATATCAAACTTATCTATGGCGTTGAAGGGTATCTGACCCACAGCATTGACGATAAGAAAAATTATCACATTATCCTGCTGGCCAAGAATATTGCCGGCCTGCGCAATTTGTACCGGCTTGTATCTTTGTCACATCTGCAGTATTTTGGCGGAAAACCGAAACGGCCGCGCATGACCAAGGGGCTGATAGACCAGTACCGCGATGGTATTATTGTCGGTTCTGCCTGTGCAGCCGGAGAAATTTTCCGTGCTATTCTGGCCGGGGCTTCCCATGAGGAGCTGCTGCAGATTGCTTCTTATTACGACTACCTGGAAATTCAGCCTTTGCGCAACAACCAGTACTTGCTGAAGGATGAGACCCATCCTGAAATCAAGAGCTTTGAAGATTTGCAGAATATCAATAAGACGATTCTGTCGCTGGGGGACGAGCTGGGTAAACTGACCGTGGCTACCTGCGACGTGCATTTCCTCAATCCGGAAGATGGTCTCGCCCGTAAGATTCTGCAGGCAGGTATGGGCTATCCCGATGAAGAGCAGCCGCCGCTCTTTCTGCGGACGACCGAAGAAATGCTCGAGGAATTCTCCTATCTGGGCAAAGAGCGGGCTTACGAAGTGGTCGTGACGAATACCAATAAAATCAGCGACCAGATTGAGAATTTCAAACCGGTTCCGGATCGTGATCAGCTGTATTCCCCGTACATCCCCGGTGCTGAGCAGAAAGTAGAATCTATGTCCTACGCCCGGGCCCACGAATGGTATGGGCCGAAGCTGCCGAAAATTGTGGAAGACCGGCTGAAAGCAGAACTGTCTTCCATCATCGGCAACGGTTTCTCCGTGCTGTACTATATTGCTCATCTGCTCGTGAAGAAGTCTAACGACGATGGTTACATGGTAGGTTCCCGTGGTAGTGTCGGTTCCTCTTTTGTAGCAACGATGCTCAATATCACGGAAGTCAATCCGCTGGCACCTCATTACCGCTGCCCAAAGTGTTTCCATACGGAATTCTTTACGGATGGTTCTGTCGGATCCGGTTTTGACCTGCCCGAAAAGAATTGTCCGGAATGCGGCACGCCGATGATCCGCGACGGACATAATATCCCGTTTGCCGTATTCCTGGGATTTCATGGTGATAAAGTGCCTGATATCGACCTGAACTTCTCCGGTGAATATCAGCCTCGTGCTCATAAGTACACGGAAGAACTTTTTGGCCGTGATAACGTGTTCCGTGCCGGTACCCTGGGTACCATTAAGGAGAAAACGGCATACGGTTATATCAAGAAGTACTATGAAAACCGCGGTGAGATAAAGCGTATGGCTTTTATTGAGAGCCTTATCCCGAAACTGGCAGGAGTCAAGCGGACAACGGGCCAGCACCCGGGCGGTATCGTCGTTATTCCGCGTAACCTCGATGTGCACTACATCACGCCGGTCTCCTATCCGGCCGACGATCCGACGGTAGGAACGATTACGACGCACTACGATTTCCATTCTATCGATGAACGTATCGTTAAGCTTGATATTCTCGGCCACGATGATCCGACGGTCATTAAGATGCTGGATAATATGCTGGGGGATGGCTACTGCAAGAGTATTCCTATCGGTGATAAAGATACGATGGAACTGTTCCTCAGTACGAAGTCCATCGGAGTGGAACCGGAAGATATCGGCACGAACGTCGCGACGTATGGGGTTCCTGAATGCGGCACCCACTTTGTACGTCAGATGATTTCCGACGTTAAACCGAAGAACTTTTCTGACTTACTGCGTATTTCCGGTTACTCTCATGGTACAGATGTATGGCTGAACAATGCACAGGATTTGATTCGTAACGGTACGCCGACGGAAGATACAATCTCGACACGTGACGATATCATGAACTGGCTGATCAATAAGGGCATGGAACCGAGCATGGCATTCGGTATCATGGAGTGGAGCCGTAAAGGCAAGGCTCACAAAAAAGGGTTCAAAGCCGAACAACTGGAAGCATTCAAGAAAGCCAACATCCCTGAGTTCTATATCAAGGCATGCCAGACACTGCAGTATTTGTTCCCGAAGGCGCATGCCGTGGCATACGTCCTTTCAGCCTATCGCATTGCATACTGTAAGGTACATCACCCGAAGGAATTCTATTCGGCGTATTTTACCATCCGGGCACCGCACTTTGATTACACTGAGGTGCATAAAGGCATCAACTACATGCGGCAGTTCATCAAGAACGTCTATGTGCAGGGCACGAAAGCGTCCGTCAATGACAAGGATACGGCAACTTATATGGAACTTGCCGTGGAAATGCTGGCGCGCGGATTTGAATTCGAAGATGTGGATCTGTATAAATCCGATGCTCACAAATTCCTTGTGACTGAAAAAGGACTGCTGCCGCCGTTGGGTTCTATCGGCGGTATCGGCGGGGTGGCTGCGGAAGGCATTGTCGAAGCGCGTAAAGCGGGTCCTTTCATTTCCCGTGAAGACCTGCGCACGAGAGCCAAAATCAGTAATTCCGCTGTGGAAGAACTGGCAGATCTCGGCATTCTCGGAGATCTCCCGGCTACTGATCAGATTGAATTGTTCTGAACACATAAGCAAGGCTGTCGCTTCTGCGGCAGCCTTGTTGTTTAAAAATCCGCCTTCCGCCAGTCCGCAGACCGTTTGTGGATTGGGGACGAATGTTGAAGGCGCTTTTTCTCTGTCAGCATGATTTTTCATTAAAAATCCGCTAAAGTAGCTGTTCGTACGATTGTACTAATCTATTCACTAACCACCTACTTTTTTCCGAAGAGTAGGACAAAAGCCAAACGCTATACGCTGGAAGCGCTTCTTGCTGACTGCTGCTATCGGCTGAATGCCAACTGCTGTTTGCCTTGGGCTTCAAACCAAAATCTGCCCGCACTACAGTACTAACCAATGCAGTCAGCCGCTGCCCGACGGCTATTTTCCTTGCTTTAAATTGTATCAAGTGTTATAATAGCCTAGAAAACTGAGGCAGACCTTAGAGAGTGGGTATTATACCCGCTCTTTTGTTTACTTTAAGGAAAGAGGCAAAATCCGAAATGGACAAAAACAACATCGTGAAAAAGGTGGCGGAACTGGCCCGGCCGATTGCGGAAAAGTACGGTGTGGAACTCGTGGATGTGGAATACGTCAGGGAACGGGATTGGTACCTGCGTGTCTACATCGATAAAGAAGGCGGCATCGACATTGATGACTGCAGCGCCGTCAGCGGCGATCTGGAAAAAGAGCTGGACGCGAGGGACTTTATCAAAGAAAAATATTATCTGGAAGTTTCTTCCCCGGGCATCGATCGTCCGCTGAAGAAAGATAAGGATTTTACAGACCACTACGGCCAGAAGGTAGACCTGGCATTTTATGCCCCTTATGAAGGAAAGAAGAATCTACCCGGCGTTGTCCTTTTGTCCCATGATGATGCCTCATTGACTGTAAAAGATTTCAAGAATAGAAAACTCGTCATCGACAGAAAACTGCTCTCGTCGGTACGTCCGCATTTGGATTTTTAGACAAAGACAAGGAGGAAATAAAAAGTGAATGCAGATTTCGTGAAAGCCATTGCACAGCTTGGGAAGGAGAAGGGAATCTCTGTAGATTTTCTGTACAGTGCAGTGGAAGAAGCGCTGATTACTGCGTACAAGAAGAATTTCGGATCTGCCCAGAATGTACGGGTGTCAATGGATAAAGAAAATGGTGAAATCAAGGTGTATGCCCGCAAGAACATCGTGGATGAGGTTCATGACCCCAACACGGAATTGTCTGTAACGGATGCCCAGAAAATCAACAGCCATTACCAGGCCGGTGATGTCATCGAAGAGGAAATTACTCCGAAAAACTTCGGCCGCATTGCTGCCCAGAACGCAAAGCAGGTAATTGTACAGCGTATTCGCGAAGCAGAGCGCGGCATGGTGTATGCGAGATATTCCGACCGCGAGAATGACATCGTAACCGGTACCGTGCAGCGCATTGAAGGAAAAAGTGTATTCATCGACCTCGGGAGTGCGGAAGGCACACTGCTGCCGAATGAACAGATTCCTAATGAAACCTATGAATACCATGAACGCCTGAAGTGCTACGTCGTAGAAGTCAAGAAGACGACCAAGGGCCCGCAGATTATTCTGTCCCGGACTCATCCCGGCCTCCTGAAGCGTCTTTTCGAGCTGGAAGTAGCCGAAATCCAGGACGGTACGGTTGTCATTGACAGCGTGGCCCGTGAACCGGGTATGCGTTCCAAGATTGCCGTTCACAGCACGAATCCGAATGTTGACCCTGTCGGAGCCTGCGTCGGCCCGAAGGGGAGCCGCGTTCAGACCGTCGTTGACGAACTGCGCGGCGAAAAAGTGGATATCGTCAAATACAGCGAAGACCCTGAAGAATACGTAGCCAACGCCCTTTCTCCCGCTAAGGTGGATAAGGCGATTGCCGATCCTGACAATAAGATTTGCCGCGTGATTGTTCCGGATTATCAACTTTCCCTGGCTATCGGCAAAGAAGGGCAGAATGCCCGCCTTGCTGCGAAACTGACCGGCTGGAAGATTGATATCAAGAGCGAGACTCAGGCGGCACAGGAACCGGATGCTTTTGGCAGTAAAAACGGTGACGCAGAATGAAAGTAAAAAAGATCCCGCAGCGGACTTGTATCGGCTGCGGCCAAACCAAACCGAAGAAAGAATTAATCCGTATTGTACGCCGGGTGGACGGGACAGTTGCCCTGGACAAGACCGGCAAGATGGCGGGACGTGGAGCGTACATCTGCCCTGACCCTGCCTGCATTGATAAGGCTATTCATTCCAAGAGCCTGGAACGGGCCCTGCAGGTTTCTGTATCGGCAGAAACGAAGGATGCCTTGCTGACGGAGCTTTCTCATGAAAAGTGATAAACAAATTTATTTTGCCCTGGGACTGGCACAAAAAGCCGGGAAACTGGCGTCGGGCGACCAAGGTGTGGAAGACGCACTGAAAAATGGTCAGGCTTGTCTCGTGCTTATTGCATCGGACGTTTCTGACAGGACCCGTGACCGGATTGAAAGTTTGTGCCGCCGCTGTAAGGTGCCGGTGCGCCAAGGTCTTACCATGTCGGACATGGGCCTTGCCATCGGACGTTCTCCCCGGGCTGCCGTTGTGATATTGGATCACCATTTTCTGCAGTTAATGGTGTAAATTTACTGGAGGTGTGCGGATGACAAAATTTAGAATATATGAAATTGCAAAAGAAGCAAACAGAGATATCAAGGACGTGATGAACGTCCTTCAAAAGCATAAGGTCGCTGTGAAAAGCAGTCTGAATTCCGTGGATGACGATATGCGTCAGCTCGTACTGAAGGAACTGTCCGGCAAGAAGACCGAAGCTCCTAAGAAGGTACAGGCAGAAGCTCAGCCGAAGAAAGCTCCGGCTGCCCCGGAAAAGAAGACCGTTAAACCGGCTGCACCTGTGCGTCCTGCGTCCGCACCCAAGGCTACCGCAGCAGCCCATGAAGCTGCGGTAAAAGATCAGAAATCGGCTGCTCGTCCGGAGAACCATTCTAATCGTCCTGTAGAAAACCGGAACAACGAGAATCGGAATAATAATTTTGGCGGCCGCAATGAAAATCGGAACCGCCATGACAATGCCCATGATTTCCATGGAGGCAATCGGGATAACCGCGATAATCGCGGCGGTAACCGTGATAACAATCGTGACGGAAATCGCCGCAATGAGAATCACGGCAGTAACTTTAACCGCAGCGGCAATGACCGCAATAATTACCAAAACCGCGGCGGTAATAATAGTCGTAACAACTTCCATCATAATGACAACCGCAATAATGCTCACAGCGGCCAGTTCAATAAAAAGAACAATCAGCATGGCAGCCGTCAGGAAACAGCTGTGGGCATGAACAGCACCCATGCCGGTAAGGATATGGGCAGACGCGGCAATAATTTCGGTCGTAAGGAAAAGAAGGAGAAAATCAAGGGCTCTTATGCAAGTCGTGAGACCCGCCAGACACATAGCGCAGATCATATGATGAAGAGCCATAAGAACAAGAAACAAAATCAAAATGCCGCACCGAAGAAGGTCGAAGTCGTAAGACCGACCAGTGTGGAAGTCGGGGAGAGCATCAGCGTCAAGGATTTCGCCAAACTGATCGGCCGCGATGTCAATGAAGTCATCAAGAAGCTGTTCCTGCTGGGTAAGATGGTTACCATCAATCAGGAAATCGACCATGATACTGCAGAACTTGTCGGACTTGAATTTGACTGTGAAGTCAAGGAACCGCCTCCTGAAGCTGATCCGACGGAAGTACCGGAAGTCTATGATGATCCGGCACTGCGTGTTCCCAGACCGCCTGTTGTTACGGTTATGGGGCACGTTGACCATGGTAAGACGTCCCTTCTGGATGCCATCCGCAAGACCAACGTAACGGCTCGTGAAGCCGGCGGTATCACGCAGCACATCGGTGCTTACCGTGTTATCTGCCAGGGCCGTCCGATAGTCTTCCTTGATACGCCGGGCCACGAAGCATTCACGGCAATGCGTGCACGCGGCGCTCAGGTCACCGATATTGCAGTCCTCGTTGTAGCTGCCGATGACGGTGTTATGCCGCAGACCATCGAGGCTATTCACCACGCTCGTGCGGCAAAGGTACCTATCATTGTCGCTATCAACAAGATTGATAAGGAAGGCGCTAATCCTGAATTTGTTATGCAGCAGCTTTCCGAACAGGGCCTCATTCCGGAAGCCTGGGGCGGCGATACCATCATGGTTCCCGTTTCGGCCCGTCAGAAGACCGGTATTTCCGATATTTTGGAAATGATTCTGCTTGAAGCTGATATGCTCGAATTGAAGGCCAACCCGAAACTGCCGGCACACGGCACGATTATTGAAGCTAAGCTTGATAAGGGCCGCGGCCCTGTTGCTACCGTCCTCATCGACAGAGGTACGCTGCATATTGGCGATTCTATCCTGTGCGGAACGACTTATGGTAAAGTACGTGCTATGGTCAATGACCGCGGTGAAAAGGTTAAGAAGGCACTGCCTTCCACGCCTGTCGAGGTGCTGGGCCTGAACGATGTACCGGAAGCGGGCGACTTTATGGATGCGCTCGATGAACATCTGTGCCGGACTATTGCTGAAAAACGTCTGGCCAAGGCCAAGATGGAAGAGCAGAAGAAAGCCAAGGTTTCCCTGGATGACATCTTCAACCGCATCCAGGAAGGCGAAATGAAGGAATTGAATATTGTTGTCAAGGCTGATGTTCAGGGTACGATTGAGGCTCTGGACCAGGCTCTGACGAACATCAAGAATAATGAAGTCAAGGTCGTTGTCGTGCACTCCGGCGTCGGTACCATCAATGAGTCCGATGTTATGCTGGCCAGTGCCTCCAATGCCCTGATCATCGGTTTCAACGTCCGTCCTGACGCCAATGCGCGCAAGGCCGCTGATGCCGAAAAAGTCGATATTCGTACGTATCGCGTCATCTACGATGCTTTGAACGATGTAAAAGATGCTATCAATGGCATGCTGGCACCGAAGTACAAGGAAAACATTATCGGCCATGTGGAAATCCGCAAGGTAATCCCCATCAACAAGATGCTCATTGCCGGTGCTTATGTGAAGGATGGTAAGATTACCCGCACTTCCAAGATTCGTTTGATTCGTGACGGTATTGTCATTCATGAAGGCGAACTTGATTCCCTGCGCCGGTTCAAGGATGACGTGAAAGAAGTGGCGGCAAACTTCGAATGCGGCCTGACGATAAAGGATTACCGCGATATCCGTGAAGGCGACCAGTTGGAAGTCTATATCATGGAAGAAGTGAACCCCGAAAGTAAGGAGTAAGCATGGGAAAACTTCGTGCAGAAAAATTACAGGCACTGATCAAACAAGAACTGAGTACGATGCTCATCCGGGACGTAAAGGATCCGCGGATCAAGTTTGTTACCGTAACGGGCGTGGAGGTCAGCAATGACCTCTCTTACGCCAAGGTGTATGTAAGCTTGTACGGTACTCCGGAGCAGCAGGATCAGGCTTGGAAGGGGCTGCAGAACGGACTGGGATATTTCCGTTCTGAAATTGCTCACCGTATCGATCTCAGAGTGGCTCCCATTCTGAGTTTCCATAAGGATACTTCGATGGAATACAGTGCCCATATTGAATCCATCCTGAAGGAAATCAAAGAGAAAGAAGCTCATCATGAGTAAAATCGTGGATTACAAGGAAATGTGGCAGATGCTTATGGGAGCCGGGAAACTGGCTCTTGTCAGCCATATCGGTCCTGACGGTGATACGCTGGGCGCAGCCCTGGGACTGGCCCGCGTGCTGCGGCAGAAGGGAAAGGACGTCCGTCTTTTTGTCGATGACGATGTACCCGGAAATATGGATTTCCTGCCGGGCATCAAGGACTACGAACATCCCGAAGAGGGTAAGACTCTTGCCTTTGATCTGGTTGTATCCATCGATATCAGTTCGGCGGACAGGATGGGGCTTTGTGAAAAGGTACTTACAGGAACCCTTGTCAACATTGACCATCACATTTCCAATACCAAATACGCCGAATCACTGCTTCTGGATGCAGAGGCCAGTGCAACCGGTGAAATTATTTACGATATCTTAAAGGCAAATGACGTGGAGTTTGATTACGAAACAGCACTGTGTCTTTATACAGCTATTGTCACGGACTGCGGCTATTTCAAATACGCCAATACAACGGTAAAGGCAATGCGGGCAGGAGCTGATCTTCTGGGTTATGGAATTCATGCCGCAGAAATTTCTGACCGCCTTGAAATGAAGTCACGAGAAACTATGGAACTGCTGCGCAAAGTACTGCCGACGCTGACTTTTTACGAAGACGGCAAGGTGGCGTCCATGGAGATTTCGCATGAACTGTACAACAAAGACATTCCGACGGACAGCTTTATCTATTATCCGCGTTATGTAGAGGGTGTTGATGCGGCTGTCATGTTTAAGGAAGTGGAACCTGCAGTGACGCGGGTCAGCATGCGTTCCAAAAATGTTGACGTCAGCGCCGTGGCCTTGAGCTTTGGCGGAGGCGGACACGTACGCGCTGCAGGCTGCACAGTGAATGCGCCTTTACAGGCAGCTAAGAAGCGAGTAGTAGATGCTCTTATCCAGGCAGTAAGGAATTTGAAATAATGGATGGCATCTTTAACGTACTGAAACCACCGGGCATGACCAGCCACGATGTAGTGGGGGCCATGCGCAAGATTTTGAACATGAAGAAGATTGGGCATGGCGGTACGCTCGACCCCATGGCGGCGGGCGTACTTCCTGTTTTTACGGGGACGGCTGCTCGGTTTTTGGAATATGCCGCTCACGACCGCAAAACGTACCGTGCTGAATTGACTTTCGGCATGAAGACCGATACGGGTGATCTCGAGGGCAAGGTCCTGGAAAAAAGCCCTGTTCGCCAGGTGCCCGTGGAAGAACTCGACCGCGTTCTTGCTTCTTTCCTTGGGGAAGGCACACAGATTCCTCCGATGTATTCGGCAATCAGTGTGGGGGGACAGAAGCTTTATAAACTGGCCCGCAAAGGCATTGAAGTAGAGCGCAGTCCCAGACCAATCATCATCTATAAACTGAAGCGCATCGCCTATGACGGAGCAAAACTACTTTTTGATGTGGACTGCTCCAAGGGAACTTTTATCCGCACGCTGTGTGAGGATATTGCGGCGGCACTCGGCATGAAGGGAACGATGAGTTTTCTTCTGCGGACATCTGCCGGCATGTTTACCCTTGCAATGGCACATACGCTGGAAGAAATTGCCGAAAATCCGGAAGCCTGCATGCTGCCGGTAGAATTTATTTTAAAAGAATTCCCGCGGATCGTCGTTAACCCTCTGCAGGGAAGGCGCATTGCCCAAGGTGTTGCCACGACGCTGCCGGGTCTTACGGAAGGCACACTCTATTGTGTAGCTCTTTCGGACGGCCCCGTCATCGGGCTGGCAGAAGCAAAAAATGGGCGGCTCTGTGCGCATAAAATCATTTATATTCCCGAAACTGAGAAATAAAAGGCTGAAATCGCATGAGAATCATAACTAGTTTTGAAGAATTGCAAACTGCACCTCTTGAACCTTCAGCGGCGGCACTTGGCACGTTTGACGGCCTGCATCTGGGACACCAAAGGGTCATCAGCACGTGTAACCGTTATGCAGAGACACACGGACTCAGCAAGATGGTTTTTACGTTCAGCAGTCATCCGCTCGCCACGCTGATGCCGGAACTGGAACCGAAACGGCTCCTCATCAATGGGGATAAAGAGATTATCATGAGACGTCTCGGCGTCAATGTGCTGATCAATATTCCCTTCACAAAATCGCTTTCTCAGATGTCGGCAGATGACTTTCTGCAGCTTTTGAAAAATCTTGGCGTTCGTGCAGTCAGTATTGGTATGAATTTCAGCTTTGGATCCGGCGGACGCGGCAATGTCCAGTACCTGAATATGCAGGGCGGCAAGTACGGGCTGAAAATTCTTTCCTGCCCGCTGCTGAAGATGGACGGGCTCATTGTGAGCAGTACCCAGATTCGCAAGGCCATCAAGGAAGGCGATGTGGCCCTTGCCAGAAAAATGCTGGGGCGGCCCTACGTCATGCAGGGAAAAGTCGTGCCCGGTTACCAGCGCGGCCGTAAGATGGGATTCCCGACCGCCAATCTGGATCTGACGGGAACGAAGATGGCCGTACCGGCTGATGGAGTCTATGAAGGCGAATCCGTTGTGGACGGCAGACGCTATAAGGTCATGGTGAACATCGGAAAGAATCCTACCTTTGCACTTGAAAAGGTGACGCTGGAGGCGCATATCATTGGTTTCCACGGCGACCTTTACGGAGATTACCTGCGTGTTGCCCTGCTGCGCAAGATTCGTGACGAGCATCAATTTGCTTCAGCTGAAGAGCTCATGGAGCAGCTAAAAAAAGACCGGGAGACGATTCTTTCGGGTGAGTAAACCGGCAGTGTCTTGCGACGCTGCCAGTAAAGAGCGCTCATGGTCTTGGAATAAACCGCCAGTTTTGCCGGTAATGCCGAACTTTTTATATTTTTTGTTGTGTAGACTATCTTACTATGGTATAATAAGCCCCGGGCCGCAATCGGCCCGCATCATTAACCTTAACGCTGTCGAGCGATCTCCAACGCCGGCTGCAGTTATGGCATTTAAAGTATCGAGGAGGAAAAAAACAATGTTAACACCTGCAAGAAAGAAAGAATTAATCGAAACCTATCGTATCAACGAAGCTGATACTGGTTCTCCTGAAGTTCAGATTGCAATCCTGACGGAACGCATCAACTATCTGACTGAACATCTGAAGAACAACAAGAAGGACCATCATTCCCGCCGCGGCCTGCTGAAAATGGTTGGTCAGCGTCGTGGTCTGTTGAACTACCTTATGAAGAAGAACATCGAAAGATACAGATCTATCGTTGACAGACTGGGTCTGAGAAAGTAATTTTTCTGACGTGTCACCCCGGAAAGCCTTGTGCTTTCCGGGGTTTTTAATTTCAAAGCAAACCGACGACGGAGGTTTGCTTATCTTCTATCACCTCCTTCCACGCAGTCGGAAGGAGGGAAGATAGCTATTGAATTATCAAACTGACGGAGGAAGTTTACTTATCCGCTTGCCGGCTGCTTTTATACACTTTTTCATGGTACAATAATCATTAGAATATATTCACGAAAGGAACAGTTCGATGCTGCTTTACTCTACAGTACTTTGTATCAAGGAATCACTGACACTGGATGCCTTTATAGAACTGGTTATTCGTTGGAACCAGGAAAGTCCTCACCAGGATAATATTATTTCCGGAATTACCTGGAACGGAGAATTGAATATTCGATATGGGAACGACCGCTTATGGCTCGCTTTTCAAAATCTGGAAGAACAGGCCATTGAGGCAGTCCGCTATGAAAAGCGGGATCCTGACGGCACCATTTGGGATACAGACTATATCATGAATTTCCGCAGCCACAAGATGGCAATCCGGCTGGACCGGACGTACTCCGAGGGAGCGTTAATGGAAAATATCCGGTTTTCAACACCCTATTTCATTTCGCTCCTCATTCGTGAAGGATACGTCCAGGATGATGGAAAAATTCCGATTTTGAGTCAGCCCCAAATGGTGGATTCGGAACAGGTATCTTTTCTTCAGGACGCCTTTCGTCATTCGGATGCGTATCGTCTGCCCCTCGTCTATATATCCAGGGACAAGAAAAATCAATTGCCCTGCGATGCAGAGGCTTTCGCATGGCGTTTGAAAGGACAGGCTCACGTATTTACTGCCGCTTCAAATGGAACGCTGCCCGAAATTGCGGACAATGGAGCTATTGGTATTTGTTTTCCTAACGGGAGAAAAGAAGTCGTAAAGGCTGGTGGTAGTGAAAGCGGCGAAGCCTTTCTAAACCGAATCTGCCGGCTTATTGCCTTTTTCCTTAATGTGCAGGTCATTGATTCTCTCGAAACGTGGGAAGGCGTACAAAATGCCCTGCTGGCCCGCCGTATAGAAGGACTCAGGGAGAAAATAAAGAATCAAGATGAAGATAATGATCTTCTTGAGGCTGCGATGGATGAAAATGCCCAGCTTGAAAAGCAGAATCAGGTGCTGCAGCAGCGCCGTATGTCCCTTGAAGCAGAACTTGCCGGGCTGCGCAGGAAAATGAGCACGATGGGCGGCAGTAAGGAACCCATTCTTTACAGAGGGCAGGAGCACGACTTATATGAGGGAGAAATCCGGGAAATCCTTCTCTCCATCCTGGAAGAAAAGAAAAATAATCTTCCTGATAAGAAAACGCGTCGCCGGGACGTGTTGGAAGATATCCTGAACGAAAATCAATTCGGCCATTTAGTAGAGCAGCACAAAAAGACTATCCGCCGTCTTTTAAATGGCTACGGAAAGATGGGGGATGGTCTGCGCAGGGATCTTGAGAAATTTGGCTTTGTTATCAAGGAAGACGGGAAACATTATAAATTAATTTATCATGGCGATGAACGGTATTCCGTCACTATAGCGAAGACAGGCAGTGATCACCGGGAAGGAAAGAATAATGTTTCCTATATCGTCAATGAAATGTTTTAATATTTGTCGGATTCGGAAAGGAGACGCTTTCTCATATAGTGGGACGTTAACTGTCCGAGAGGGACACATTTTGCATCTAAAGGTACATAAAATGCATGGAAAAGTGCTGACGGGCAGCCTGAAACCGGCATGAGTTGACCATATTGACAAAACATAGTATCATAAGTAAGTCGTATAAACAGGCTTTCCCGTGTACCGGGCTGGAAAGTGGAGAAGGTGAAAGGAGCTTCTCAAAGAGATTTGTATGACCATCGAGCGCAAGTGCCTGTGATAGAATCGTGAACAGGCAGACGAGGAAGAGGAGTATCGAGACGTCAGCGGATGCCTCTCGGTGTGCTGCAGCCGTAAACGAATGACAAACCCCGCCGGTAACGGAGGGAACAAAGATTTCGGAGCAGACGGTAAATAGAAAATTAGGAGGCACAACTATATGTGCGGTATTGTAGGATATATTGGACACCATCAGGCTACACCTTTCCTTCTGGAAGGGCTCAGCAAGCTGGAATACAGAGGCTATGACTCTGCCGGGATTGCTGTATACCATGATGGAAAAATTGATGTAGAAAAGTGTGTAGGCCGTCTGGATGCACTCCGTCAGAAACTGATCGGCCATGAACCGGTCGGCAATGTCGGCATCGGCCATACGCGCTGGGCTACGCACGGGAAACCTTCTGATATCAATGCTCATCCTCACGTAGATGATACGGGCATGTTTGCCGTGGTTCACAACGGCATTATTGAAAACTACATGTCATTGAAGCAGGAACTCGTGAAGAAAGGACATCATTTCAAGTCCCAGACCGATACGGAAGTGGTTCCGCATCTGATGGCTGAATACTACGATGGGAATTTTGAAGCAACGGTCCGCAAGGTTTTGGGCATCATCCAGGGTTCCTATTCTCTGGTCTTCCTGTGTGCCAAAGAACCGGATAAGATTATCTGTGCCAAGAAAAATAACCCTCTGGTTATCGGGCTGGGCAAAGGTGAGAATTACATTGCTTCCGATATCCCGGCTATTATTTCCAAGACGCGCGACACTTATATCCTGGCAGATGGTGAAATGGCTATTGTCAAGGCTGACAGCGTCCGTATAACGGATTTGAAAGGGAACGCCATCAAGAAGGAAGTATTCCGTGTTACGTGGGATGCTGAAGCAGCCGAAAAGGGTGGTTTCGAGCATTTCATGCTGAAAGAAATCTACGAACAGCCGAAGTGTGTCCGTGACACTCTGCGCGGCCGTTTGAGCAAGGACAGCGATGATATCAACTTGCCGGAACTGAACTGGACGGCAGACTGGCTGAAGAAGATTAAAAAAATCTTCATCGTGGCCTGCGGTACGGCTTACCATGCGGGTATCGTTGGCAAGTACTACATTGAAAAGATGGCTCGTATTCCTGTTGAAGTCGACATCGCCAGCGAGTTCCGCTATCGCGATCCGATTATTGACGATTCCTGCCTGTGCATTGTCATCAGTCAGTCCGGCGAAACGAGCGACACGCTGGAAGCCCTGAAAGAAGCTAAACGCCGCGGCGCCGCTACGATGGCTGTGACGAACGTGGTAGGTTCTTCCATTGCCCGGGAAGCTGACCAGGTGATTTACACGTATGCCGGTCCGGAAATTGCTGTGGCATCGACGAAAGCCTATACAACGCAGCTCATCATTATGCTTGTGCTGTCTCTTTATATTTCCAAACTCCTTGGCAAGATTGAGAGCAAGAGACTTCATGAACTGATTCAGGATATTCTTGAAATTCCGGAACAGATGCATGAAATCCTGGAAAATGTGGATCCGATCAAGGTCTTTGCAACCAATTATGCAAACTGCGAAGATGCATTTTTCCTTGGCCGTTCCCTGGACTATGCCGTAGCCCTGGAAGGCGCTTTGAAGCTTAAGGAAATTTCCTATATCCATGCTGAAGCTTATGCTGCCGGTGAATTAAAGCATGGTACGCTGGCTCTGATTGAAGAAGGCGTTCCTGTCATCGTACTGGCTACACAGCCTCATGTCTATGACAAGACCATCAGCAATCTGCAGGAAGTGAAGAGCCGCGGTGCTATTGTAATCGGCATTGGAATGGAAGGGGATAAGGAACTGGCAAAACATGCTAATTCCGTCATTACCATTCCGAAAGCAGATGAGGAACTGGCTCCGATTCTGGCGGTTATTCCGCTGCAGCTCCTGGCTTACTATGCAGCTCTTGCCAGAGGCTGTGATGTAGATAAGCCGAGAAATCTGGCAAAATCCGTTACAGTAGAATAAGATTTAAACACAAGGGGCTGTGAAAGCACTATTTCACAGCCCCTTTTTCACGCTTTCCGCAGCCCGCCAAATCCGCTGTCCGCCCGTGGAAGCAAAATGACAAAGGTATTTTGCTTTGAACTTATAAAAACAAGCCCTTAGCTTCATGCCTACTGTTATAAGGTTAGTTTTAATTTTTGTTTTATCTGCCTCAAGGTCGTATTGATTTGCCAAGAACAGGGCTAAATGCTATGCGCTAAAAGCCAAAAGCGGTTTTATTTTTTATATTTTCTTTTTCGCTTCATTGTTCAGTTTATGACCACTCCATATCCTAGTAAAACACTATAATATATGTATAAAAGTATACAATTTTCACTAATTTACGTAAAATTAATGCTTTTTTGTTTTCTTTTCTTGACAAATGGAAATCAGCTCGTTAAAATTTTAAACATAAATTGAATACTTCATCCAGAGCAGCAGAGGGATTTGGCCCTATGAAGCTGCGGCAACCCCCAGGGATGGGAAGGTGCCAATTCCAACAGGGAAACCTGGCAGATGATTTGATGTGCACGTAATAAAACGTCATCTGTTCGGATGGCGTTTTTCTTTTGTGCTTAGAGGATGGAGAAAAGAAGGAGGAATTGTTATGAATTTGAAAAGATGGACAGCCGGTGTGCTCGTCGCACTGGCAGCGGTCGGTTTATTTGCTGGCTGCGGTGGGGAAAAGAAGGCGGAAAAGGCGCCGGCGGACAAAAAATCCATTACCGTAGGGATTACGCCGGGATATTCCGAAGAAATCATGGAAGTTGTCAAGAAGGAAGCTGAAAAGAAGGGCCTTAAGGTCGAACTGAAAGTGTTCTCCGACTATGTAACGCCGGACCAGGCGCTGGCAAGCGGTGATATCGATCTGAACTCCTTCCAGCATGGTCCTTTCCTGGAAGCCTTCAACAAGAAAAATGGAACCAAGCTGGTCTCTATCGGGCAGACATACCTGGCTCCGCTTCGTGTTTACTCCAACAAGATTAAAGACATCAAGGAAATCAAAGATGGCGATAAGATTGCCATTCCGAATGATCCTTCTAACGGCGGCCGTGCTATCCTGATGCTCAGCAAGCTGGGACTCTTCAAGATTAAAGATGGCGTCAGCGCAACGGCACTGACGGTCAATGACGTTACGGATAATCCGAAGCACATTCAGCTGCTTGAACTGGAAGCAGCCCAGCTGCCTCGTTCTCTCGATGATACGGCATGTTCCGTCATCAATGCCGGATATGCGAACTCCGCAGGACTTGATCCGAACAAGTCCATTGCCAAAGAAGACAACACGAGCCCGTATGTCAACATTATCGCAGCTCGCGAAGTAGACAAGGATAATCCGACTTACAAGAAATTTGTAGAAATCTTCCGCAGTGCTCCTGTGAAGGAATATATCGAAAAGAACTGCAATGGCGCTTTGGTTCCTGCGTGGTGAGAAAGGGGTATAAGTCATGACGTTATCGCAAGAGGATGAAAAACTGGCAGCGCATTTGTCACAACTTGTCCAGTGCGCTACCGTGTCGAACTCAGACGTAAATAAAGTTGATTGGAATGAATTTAGCAAGCTACACGACCTGCTGCGGAAATTTTATCCTCACATTTACAGTGTCATGCACCTTGATGAAGTAGGAAAGGCCGGACTGCAGTTTTCTCTGAAATGTCCCGGCACAAAAAAGAAGCCGCTGCTTCTCATGAGTCACCAGGATGTCGTCGAAGTGGGTGACCGCAGCCAGTGGAAATTTGATCCATTTGGCGGGGAGCTCATTGATGGCTGCGTATGCGGACGCGGGACGACGGACTGCAAAAATCTGCTTGTCTGCGAAATGGAAGCTGTGGATGCCCTCCTGGCATCAGGCTGGCGTCCTGATTATGATCTTTATATTTCTTTGGGATATGCCGAGGAAGTCTATTTGGAAAATGATGTCGATGCGGCGGAACAGTTGACGCAGCATCTGGCAAACCAGGGCGTGCGGATCGGGACCATTTTTGATGAAGGCGGACAAATCGCACCGGAAGGAAAGCATGGTGTTGCTGCCCGAATCGGCCTGGGTGAAAAGGCGGCCGTCAACTATGAAATCTATTGTGACCGGCCAGGCGGACACTCCAGCAAACCGGGCAAAGGAACCGGACTGGGTGCTGTGGCAAAAGCCGTAGTTGCTATTGAGGCGCATCCGTTCCCGTATCGCCTGACGCCGCTTGCGGAGGCACAGCTCAAGGCAGAAGCCGGGCTCCAGGAAGAACCGAGAAAGAGCATTTATGCTGATCCTAAGGGCCATTGGGACGAACTTTGCAAACTTGCCAACGAGGATCCTGCCCTTGATGCACTGCTGCATACTACCATTGCTTTTACGATGGCTTCAGCCAGCAATCAGCCTAACGTGCTGCCGAGCCATGCTGCTGTAGGTCTGAGTGTGCGCGTACTGCAGGGAGATACGGTGGAATCTGTGCAGAAATATCTGGAAAGCTTCTGCCCGGAAGGCGTAAAAGTAAAGCATATTTCCGGCAAGACGCCGGTGCCGACTTCAACACCGGACAGCGCTTCTTTCCAGTTGACGGAGAAAATTCTGCACGATATGTATGGCAAGGACCTGCCGATTATTCCGTATTTGATGCTTGGCGCGACGGATACTCGCTATTACAAGCGCATTACCGACAACGTATTGCTCTTTAATGGCTTTAAGCTTGACGAGCGGTGGAGACAGATGCACCAGGTCAATGAAAAGATGCCGGCCGATTGTCTGAAAGCCAGCGTGGAATTCTTTACCCGTCTGTTAAAAGCATATTAAAATTGTATTTAATGAGAGACTGTGAAACAATGAGCAATCATTATTTCACAGTCTCTTTTTCATTTACTGTCTTGTATTTCCAAAACTATAGATTGATGGTCAGTCTGCAGGTAGAAAATAGTAAACGGTTTACAGCGAATTAAAAACTAAGTTTCACCTGCAATCTATATTTGAGAATCCACCAGGGCATATGTCTGCACGATTGTACTAACCACTCCCTCACCACCAACCACTGTTTAGTTTTTTCTATGTATCGAAGGCGAGATCAAATGCCAAATGCCATATGCCAAATGCCAGGGGCGCTTTTTCTTCCGGTGCCACTAGCAATGCAGCAGATAAGTACAATCACCTCGCTTCTCTAGCCAAATTAACTGATTTAGAGTAGAATGGATACAGTTATGCGCAAATGTAATTCTACTTTATTGGAGAGATGATGATGAAAGCAAGATTCCTGTTACTCATGGCGGCTCTTTTCTGGGGCGGAACCCTGGTGGCTCAGAGGGTCAGTACGAGCCTCATCGGAGGGTTTACCTTTTTGTCAGCACGTTATTTTCTGGGCATGCTGACACTGCTTCCGCTGGTTTATTGGGAGAAACGTTATACAACAGGATCTGCGGTACAGCGCAAGGCTCCCTTACCTCTCTGGGCAGCGTCTGCTCTCATGGCACTGCTTCTAACCGGAGGAACCGGATTTCAGCAAATGGGAATCTTCTATACAACAGCAGGGAAGGCAGGGTTCATTACCAGTCTTTATATTGTCATGGTGCCTTTTCTTTCCTGTCTTATGGGAAAACCGCTTTATCGCTCGGCTCTTGCTGGATCGATTTTTGCGGTTATCGGACTTTTCCTGCTGGCCTATCCTGAAGACGGCGGGGCCCTGAACCGGGGCGATATTCTCATTGGAATCTGTTCGGTCATATGGTCGGTATATATTATTGTCATCGGTCGGATTTCTGTGTATTATCCTGGGTTCCGGTTTATTGCCTGGGAATTTTTCTTTGGTGGGATCTATAACCTTGTTCTGGCTTTAATCTCGGGAGAAGTGATTAATGGAGAAGTACTTTCGGCGGCCTTTGTACCTATCTTGTACTGCGGCTGCATCGGCGGGGGACTGGCTTATTCCTTCCAAATGATCGGGCAGCGTGACGTACCGCCTGCCGAATCATCGCTGATTCTCAGTATGGAAACAATCTTTGGCGTTTTGAGCGCATGGCTGTTTCTCGGTGAAGTTATGTCTGGCCGGGAAATGACAGGAGCTGTCCTGATGGCCGTCGGTATTGTCCTCGCTCAGCTTCCATCCAAAGTACTGTATTGCAGAAAGTAAAAAAGATTAAAGGCGCTTTTGGCCTTTTGCATATAGCTTTTAACTCCCCCTCTGCAGCATAGCAATAAACTTGTTTGGTAAAATCAAAGATGGGCTTTGAAGAGTTACTTGATGTATTTCCTCAAAGCTCATCTTTTGTTTTTGGAGGATATTATTTTCGCCTCTTTTTTTGCGGCGCTTCAGCCGGTCGTTGAAATTGGCCCTTCCTTACAGCGCTGTTCCCTTCTTCGGAATCCAAAACTTATCCATATTCACACCTTCATGTTTCAGCAGCTTAATCTTATTCTGGATACCGCCGGCGTACCCTGTAAGATTGCAATTTGCGCCGACAACTCGATGACAGGGGATAATGATGGAAATTGGGTTATGTCCGACAGCCCCTCCGACCGCCCGGGCACTTGCTTTTTTACCAGAAAATTTTGCAGTAAGCCGCTCTGCAATTTCTCCATAAGTCATCGTCTGACCATAAGGAATCGTGCAGAGAATCTGCCAGACCGCCTGACGAAACGGACTGCCTGACGGATTAAGAGGCAGCTCTTGAGGGAGTGGCTTTTCGCCTTTAAAATACCTGTCCAGCCAGGATTTTGCCGCTTTGAGAATAGGAAAACTATTTCCTCTTTTGGTTTCCTGCGGAAGTTCATTGGCAAAATATTTCTGATTTTCAATCCACAAACCGCAGATTCCTTTATCGTCGGCTGCCAGTGTCAATAAACCGATGGGGGAGTGATACGTAGTTGTATAAATCATGAGTTACTCCTTTTTCCTGTTCCATAAATTAATAACGGCATAACTGCGCCAGGGCCGCCATGCTTCTGCCAGTTCCAGACGCTTTTTAGGACTAAGGTCCGGCAGGGCCCGTTTAATACCGATATCGGTTTCCAAAAAAGCATCAGGGTAAGCCATTGTCCGCATTGCAATATACTGCGCACTCCAATTGCCAATGCCTTTGATTTTTTTCAGTTTAGCCATTTCCATTTCTGCATCGGCAATGGAATCGAGCCGAATCTCTCCTGACTGAACTGCTTCGGCAAGGGATAAGATAGTGCGGGAACGGCTGGCGATAATGCCAAGTTTTCCGAATTCATCTTCGAGTGAATCTTTCATGGAGAGTAATACTGCCGGGGTCGGAAAAATCCGGTTCAGGCCTTCCACTCCTGTCTCTATCGGTTTCCCAAATTTTGCCGCGATGCGTCCGGCGAGCGTCCCGGCCGCTTTGACTGTGATTTGCTGCCCCAGTATAGCTCGTACTGCTGTCTCAAAAGGTACGAAGGCGCCCGGAATCCGCATGCCGGGTCTTGCAAGACCCGGGTGCAGCTCATTCATGATTTTTAATTTTTCATAGACGATTTCCGGGTCACAGTACAGATCAAAGACGCGGCGTACCCCGGCAAGTACCTGGGAGAGAACCGGAATCAGTGATTCGGCTAAGGTTACGCGGAGACAGTGCTTTTTAGCATCATTTTGGACGCGCATCCATCCCGTGACTTCCTTTCCTGATCGGCTCGTAAGGGAAACTGTCCGGGCATAACTTGTTTCATCGGCAGTCTCTACGCCTGCAATGGCACGTCCTGCCAGGAAATCATGGATTTCATCCCAGCAATAGGGAACCCGGTAGCCGATATCCAGAGAAATTTCCTGGTCGACTGCTTTTCCCGCGGCTTTGCGGCGAAGCTGGGTAGGGGTCAGATGGTATCTCTTTTTAAATAATTCATTCATGCGGCGGGCACTTCCAAACCCGGCAGCCATAGCTACATCCATCACGGAAAGCGCTGTGTCCGTCAGCAGATTCTTGGCAAGGAGCAGACGGCAGGTTTCCGTGTAGGCCACGGGTGTCACATGGAATTCTTCCTGAAATACGCGCCGTAAATGACGGTCGCTGCACCCGAGATAAGTTGCTGCTTCCGCAAGACTCATACCGCCGCTGCAGTTTTCTTCCAGCATACGGGCTGCTTTTCGGGCAAGTACATGGGATGCGTCCATCGGGGCCTGACCGGGTGCCAGTTCGGGCCGGCAGAGCAGGCAGGGGCGATAGCCTGCTTTTTCCGCTTCGGCAGCGCTTGTGAAGAAAGTACAGTTTTCAATCTTAGGTACTCGTGCCGGGCAGACAGGACGGCAGTAAATTCCAGTAGAACTGACTCCGACAAAGAGACGGCCGTCAAAACGGGCATCTTTTGAGCGGAACGCTTCATAACAGGCTTCTTTTTGGTTGGGCAGCATTTATTTTCACCTCTTGACGATACTATAGCATGTTGAAACATAAAAATCTCGCGGTTTTCGGACATAGATATGAATTTTTTTGTTTGACAGAAAGTGGAAAAAGAGTTAAAGTATAACAAATTACTTTGAATTCAAAGTAATTTATGGAAGAAGGAATCACTATGGAACATTCACATGTTCATTTTACGTTAATGACTGCCTTTCATGGCAGCAACCGCTTGATGCAGAAGGCTGTAGCAAAGCTTGGGTTATTTCCCGGTCAGCCAAAGATTCTCGAAACACTACTCGCAGAGGATGGGCTGACGCCGAAAGTTATTGGGAAGCGTTGCGTCCTGGATCAGTCGACAGTGACCAGTTTACTGAAAAAATTGGAAGCACGCGGCTTGATGCGCCGGGAAGTACATGAAGAAGACCACCGGTCGGTTCGGATTTTTCTGACTGCAGAAGGAAGAAAGATTGCCCAGGCGGTAGCTGAGTGCGGAAAGCAGGTTGACGCCGCTATTTTTCGGGGCATGACGGAAGAAGAAAGGAAACTTTTTCTGCGTCTTTTGGAAAAAGTAAACCGGAATATGGAGGCAGAAAATGAGTAAATTATTACAGCGGAACCTGATTTTCTTATCCGGCCTCTTCATTAATTCATTTGGTATCGCTTTTATTACCAAAAGTAATCTAGGTACTTCGCCTATTTCCAGCGTCCCTTACGTCTATAGCTTGTATTTTACGAATCTGACTTTCGGCATGATGACTTTTATCTTGAATATGATTTTTATCCTGATTCAGAAAGTGCTGCTGAAAGATGACTTCAAGCCGGTCCAATATTTGCAGATCGTTGTGAATTTTATCTTCAGCTCTTTTATTGATTTGAGCATGTACTTATTGACGCCGATGCAGCCTGTCAGTCTGTGGGCCCGGCTGCTGTCCCTTCTTGTCGGATGTGTGGTTCTTGCAGCCGGAATCTGTACGGAAGTCGCACCGGACGTACTTTTGGTGCCGGGCGAAGGTATCGTGAGAGCAATTGCTATCGTTACGAAGAAAGAATTTGGTAAGGTTAAGGTTCTTTTCGATATAACGCTCATGGTGCTCGCCGTTATTTCTTCTTTTATCTTTTTCCATCGCCTGAATGGGCTGGGTTTCGGTACCCTTTGCTCTGCAGTCCTGGTAGGCCGTTTTGTCAGTTTTCTGACCCCGCGTCTGCTTTCTGTCCGCTATGCTAAAAAGCTGCTTGAGAAATAAAGTGGCGGACAGCGGAGGGTGTTGATATAATCTAGTGAGTTGATGGCATAGAGATAAAAATCGCATTTAGCGTTCAGCTTTTAGCTTGGCATGGTACAAGCTTTTTGTTCGAGAATAATAAAACAGCTGTAGCCGTTATATTTTGGCTGCAGCTGTTTTTGTTATTTTATGGCAAAATTACCGCGGCAATTTTGCCATCAGCAGCGGGCGGCTGATGGCAGGTTGGTGTGGCGGGCTGCGGATTTTTTACTCCGTCCGATTTTTCCACTCCTCTTTGATATGCTCAATCCAGTTCGTCCAGTTTTTCCTGCTCTTTTTAGGGAAGATGGCATAAAAAGAAAGCGTTGCCTCCGGGTCGTTAAAGGGCACATCAATCCTGTTTTTATAGCGGCCGTTGAAGACACGCTGTGCCAGGTCTGTAGTAAATGAAGGCAGAGTGGAAGTATTGACCACAGCTGAAAGGGATTCCATGTTATCCTGGAGTACCAAAAGAGAATTAGGAAGGTGTTCCCGTGTAATATCTTCCCAGACACCGATGCTGGCATTCATGAGGAACGTCTCTCCATCCATCTCGGCAAAAGTGACACCTTTATCTTTAAAAAGGGCAGCCGGATGGGCCGGAATTACGTTGATAAAAAGATGCTCTGTACCGCAGGGGACGCAGCAAAAGTCTTGTATATCGACCGCATGGGAAAGAAAAATCAAATTAAAATGGCCGCGTTTCAGTTTTTCTATGAGCTGGTCTTCATCCTTATTCATTTCCGTAGCAATCGTCCTTCCCGGGAAAAAGGAAGGCAGGGAGTAAGTATAAGCAAGCAGCGGCCCCGGAGCACAGGAACCGATGGAAATCGTGCGCAGCATGCCGTCCCGGGCCAGCAGTGTCTCTATCATTTCGTCCTGGTCACGGAGAATGCGGTCGGCATAATCGGCAGCCAGATTCCCTATTTCCGTCAGATATAGCCTGTTTTTTTGATGCACAAACAAGGTGACGCCCAGCATCTTCTCCAGTTTTTGCATGGAACGGGAAAGAGCGGGCTGTGACATATGAAGTGCTTCGGCCGCACCGGATATGGTACCGGCTTTGCGGAACGCGCTGAGCTGTTCTAACAGATAAGTTTCAATCCGCACGGAGATACCTCCCTCTTATTATGCATGTCAGTAATAGTATATATGATTCAAAAGCCTTGTACAAGAAAGAAATTTTTCGGTAAAGTATACGTGAAAACGATAATTAAAAGCGAAATCGCATAAGAAATAAATCAGGGAGGTATGACAGATGGAATATTTTGTTATGAACAACGGAATCAAAATGCCAATGGCTGGGATCGGTGTGTTTTTATTCAGCCCCGCTGAAGCGGAAGCTTCTGTTAAAACGGCACTGAAGGATGGCGTCCGCCTGATTGATACGGCCAATGCGTACCTGAATGAAAAAGCGGTAGGCCGTGCCATAAAGGCCAGCGGCGTAAAGCGCAGCGATATTTTCCTCGTATCTAAATTGTGGCCGACCGTTTATGATTCGGATACGGCTGTCGATGACACCCTGCGTCGTCTTGATACGGACTATGTGGATCTGATGTTCCTCCATCAGCCGACGAAGAACTGGAAAGCCGGTTACCGTCAGCTGGAAAAAGCGTACAAAGAAGGCAAAATCAAGGCAATCGGTCTTTCAAATTTTCCGGATGATATGCTGCAGGAAGCACTGGATGAAATGGAAATCAAACCGCAGATGGTGCAGGTAGAGGCACATCCTTATTTCCCGGAAACCGAACTGAAGAAAAAACTGGCTCCTTACGGTATCGGTATGATGGCGTGGTATCCGCTGGGACATGGTGACACAGCGCTGCTGTCGGAGCCCGTTTTTGCCGAACTTGGCAAGAAGTACGGCAAGACGCCGGCTCAGATCATTCTGCGCTGGCACATTCAGATGGGCGACGTGGTGTTCCCCGGCTCCAAAAATCCGGAACATATTCGTGCCAACTTTGACCTCTTTGATTTTAAACTGACCGAAGCAGATATGAAGGCTATTGCCAGTGTCAATAAGAACAAGAGATATTATTATGCAACGCCGGAGATAGTCCAAAAATATGCGGACATGGATCTGGATTTTGACGGACAGGAATAAGAGGAGGCAGCACGATGGAATATTTGACGTTTAGAAATGGAGTAAAGATGCCCCAGGAAGGCTTTGGTGTGTATCAGGTTCCTGATTACGACGTATGCAAAAAAGCAGTGAAAGACGCACTTTCCGTGGGCTACCGGTTGATTGATACCGCACAGGCATATGGTAACCAGAAGGCGGTCGGCGATGCTGTCCGGGAGTCCGGGCTGAAACGTGAAGAAATATTTGTCACGAGCAAGGTCTGGGTTCAGGATAATTCCTATGAAAAATGCGGCAAGGCCGTTGACCGTATCTTAACAGAACTTGGGTTCAACTATCTTGATTTGGTATTGCTTCATCAGCCCATGGGAGATTACATTGGGGCCTGGAGAGCATTGGAAGAAGCTTACAAGGCAGGGAAAGTCAGAGCTATCGGCATGGCTAACTGCTATCCTCATGTACTGACGGATATTTGTGAAACCGTGGAGGAAAAACCGATGCTCAACCAGGTTGAACTTCATCCGTTCTTCCAGCAGCCGCTGAATCTCAAGACAATGAAGGAATACGGCGTGGTGCCGCAGGCATGGGGTCCTTTTGCCGAAGGTAAGCATAGGATTTTTACGCATCCCGTACTTACGGAAATCGGTAAAAAATACGGTAAGAGCGCGGCTCAGGTGGCTTTGCGCTGGAACATCGAACGCGGTGTTTCCGTGATTCCTAAATCAATCCATAAGGATCGGATGGCACAGAACTTCGATATCTGGGATTTTTCCCTCGATGCAGACGATATGAAAAAAATCGCCGCACTTGATATCGGCCACAGTGAAATTGTGAATCACTTTGATCCGGAATTCATCAGACTGCTCCATTCCATCAAAGCGTGAGAGTGGATTAGTGCAATCGTGCAGGCATTTTTATTGGCGGATTTTTAAAGTGCATTCATCTTTCCTCAAAACACCATTGGGACGGAAAGTTCCAATGGTGTTTTTTGCTGAAAAAGGAGCCGGAAAGAAGAATTGAACTTTCCAGGTAATTAACCCTATCAAAAATACTTGAAATTTTTGTTTTTCCCATTAAAATAGAAGCAATGTAAAAAGTGCATGGACAGGTGAAATGGAAAATGAACCGTAACGTGAATCAGCAAACCGTCAGAAAGGCCAAAGCGGCCCTTATTTTTTCGATGGTTATTTTTGGCAGTGTAGGAATCCTGGTCCATTACATTCCGCTGCCCTCCAGTGTGATTGCTTTTTCCCGAGCCCTGTTCGGCGGGCTGTTTCTCTACGTTATCACGCGGCTGCGGCGTATTCCGCTTTCCCGGGAGCAGCTGCGTAAGAATGCCAAACTTCTCGTGCTGAGCGGTGCTCTCCTGGGTTTCAATTGGATCTTTCTATTTACCTCTTTTAAATATACGACAGTGGCCGTCGCCTCCATCTGCTATTACATGGCCCCGATTTTCGTGGTGCTCCTGTCCCCGTTTCTGTTTCAGGAAAAGTTAGGCCCTG
Organism: Acidaminococcus sp.; assembly: GCA_022482815.1. NCBI lineage: Bacteria > Bacillati > Bacillota > Negativicutes > Acidaminococcales > Acidaminococcaceae > Acidaminococcus > Acidaminococcus sp. The sequence continues at coordinate 2,504,456 of JAKVOM010000001.1, read as the reverse complement.
TCAAGATTTTGGCGGTAGCCATGGCCTTTGCCGGTACCGTACTTGTTTCCGGGCTGCTGCAGAACCAGGGCGTCGTCAATCCGCTGGGCGTCATGTATGGTCTTTTGGCAGCGGTACTATATGCAGGCGTGCTGATCTGCAACAAGAAGCTTCAAAATCTGTCTGCCTTCGAATCAACCATCGGGCAGCTTGCTTCTGCGGCCGTAGTTCTTGCCGTCTATATTCTTGGCAATGAAGCCTGGTGGGCCCTTAGCTGTACGCCTTTTCAGTTTTTGCTGCTCATGATTTTGAGCCTGTTTGTAACCGGATTTACGTATGCCCTTTTTTTCGGCTCAATGCCGTACTTGCCGGCACAGACAGTTGCCATTTATACCTATATTGATCCCATTCTGGCTGTTTTACTTTCTGCGCTGGCTCTCCATGAGCCGCTGACTCTTGAAATTATCGCGGGCGGTATCCTGATTCTCGGGGCAACCGCTTTGACCGAATTTGCGACGCAAAGGAGCTTATCATGAAAATTGATCCTATGGCGGAAAATTTATACTTTAATATGAGCTGCGCACTGTCACTATATCGTCCGGAGTATGAAAAACCACTTTTTTCATACCTTAAGGCTCATTTCCCGCACTTAAAACATCATACACTCTGCTGCCGCAAAGATCCGAAGCTGCCGAGGGAATCCATAATCATCAATGTGTGTCCCGGCTGCGATATGAGATGGCGGGAGCTTTATGAAGGTGTTTCGACAATTTCTATTTACCATCTTATTGACACATTTAATGATTTTCCTTTCCCGGATTACAGCGGCCTTACCGTGACAATTCACGACTCATGCCGGGTTCGGGGACGAACTGAATATTACAATACAGTCCGCAGTTTGCTGCAAAAGATGCATATTACCGTCGTGGAATCCGCCTGGGCAAGAGAAAAATCTCTTTGCTGCGGAAATCGTGCCTTTGACAGCGGGAATCCGGCAGTCATTCGCCGGGCGATGCAGGTAAGTGCTGACAGTCTGCCTCTTGATGAGGTACTGACCTATTGTGTGACCTGTATGAAAATACTGGCACTTTCGGGTAAGAAGTCTTATTATTTGCTGGACCTTTTGATGCACCGGGAGTCTGACCAAAAGCCGTGCGACGTTAATCAATGGTTCAGGGATCTCGAAGCTTATGAGGCGAAACACTGACGCCGGAGCGCTGATGTCAATTTTATGAACTTTTCATGATATTTTCATTTATTGAGAGTAAGATTCTTTCAAATTTTTAGTATGGGGGCAATTATGGATTTCGATAAAGATAGATTCATTGGAGAGCTGCAGCATGGGGGCCCTCATGTTCATTTTATTGCTTTTGTTCTGTTTGAAATTCTCGGTGTCGTTATTTTTCACTGGGGATTCAAGTTTTTGATTAAACTTCTTGCTAAGATTACACATTCAAGGACTTCTACGTGGCGTTCGACGTTTAAGTTTATGGACGTACTTCTGGGACTTCTGGCAGGTTTTAAGATGACCGAGAGGTTCGTGAATGTACCTCCGTTTATCACCGACCTCCTGAATAAAAACTTTCACGGACTTGTCGTGTTTACGGTTACGTTTTTCTGTGCCCATTTGTGTTCTTCTCTTATTAAATCGCGCTTGTCGCGCAGTGAAAGTGAATCGTCGTCCATGTCCATTTTGACGACGGTTATTGATCTTGCTGTTTATATGGCGGGCTTCGTGGTTCTGCTCAATTCCTACGGTATCTCTATTTCCCCGCTCCTCACAGCACTTGGCGCCGGCGGTCTTGCTTCCGCTCTGGCTTTGCAGGACACTTTGGCTAACTTGTTCTCCGGTATTACGACCATTGTATCTCACCAGGTTCGCATGGGGGACTATATCAGCCTTGCTACCGGGCAGGCAGGACGCGTGGTAGATATGAACTGGCGTAATACGACCATCCGGACCAGCACTGGGAATATGATTATAGTCCCGAATAAAAATATTGCGGCTTCAGTGATTACCAACTACGAGCAGCCTCAGGCAGAATGCACAATGCTGATACCTATTACCATTACCTATGACAATGACCTGCAGCATGTAGAAGAAGTTACTGTACGTGTTGCGCAGACCATCCTCGAGCGCAGTCAATATGGTGTCAAAGGATTTCAGCCGGCTGTTCGCTATGACAAAATGGGTGACTACGGAATTTCTTTTAACGTAGTGCTTCGCATCAAAAATATCATCGATGAACCGAAGCTGAAGCATCAGTTCATCAAAGCAATATTTAATGAATATAAAAAAGAAAATATTAAGATCCTGATTCGCACGACCTGAGATAACAGCACTGTCAATTGTCTTTGCAGAGGCAATTGACAGTTTTTTATAGACCAAACCGTTAGGTTTGGCATTCCTCTGCCACCTCCTTCCACGCAGTCGGAAGGACCACGAAGTGGGGAGGAAAGCACTAAAAGGGTCGCTGGAAAATGGTTTCATATTTCACAGGCCCTTTTTTGTCTTCCGTTCATGAAAACAAAATTAAAAAATTTCTCTACTGCTATCTGCAGCTATCGGCTAACTGCTAACAGCTATCTGCCTTGTGTTTTGACCAACCATCTGCTTGTACTAACTACTTCCCTAAAAAAGATTTTTACGCTATTTGCACGCCTTTCAGGAGGTATGGAAGACAATCATCATCTCCGCGTAGCTAATACGTCCTGAACAATCAAAAAAATCTATTCAAGGGACTGCTATATACAAATGTAATCTTTTAGTTGACTATTGAACTATAACTTGTTACAATCTCAATCATTAGCAATTGATATTTGATTGGGGGAATTGCATTGCTGTTATCGATTCTGACGTCTATTTCTGATGCCCTGTGGGGCACGCCCATGGTCGTCATTCTTGTGGGGACAGGGCTGTATCTCAGTGTCCGTTTTGGTTTTCGCTATAATTTCCGTAAAATCGGATTTAATTTCAGAAATACTTTTGGCCGAATGTTTCAAAAAGGGGAAGGGCGCGGCACTGTATCGGGGTTTGCCGCTGCCTGCACAGCTATGGCCAATACCATCGGTGTCGGAAATATCGGCGGCGTAGCTACAGCTATTGTTTCCGGCGGTCCGGGCGCTGTGTTCTGGATGTGGGTTTCCGGGCTTCTCGGAATGTCGACTAAGGCCTGCGAAATCATTTTGGGACAGCGCTTCCGTGTGAAATACTCAAAATCCATGGATGAATACATGTGCGACCGTTCTTTTGTCATGAAAAACGCTCTGGGATGGGCCAAAGGTGCTGTCGTTCTCGCTGTGGCCTGCTTCATGCTTGGCCCCTGGACTGACTGCGTACAGACAGAGTCCGTAGTCGGTGCCATGAAGGAAGGCTTTGGTATGGATTCACGGATTACGGTTGCTTTCCTTGGCATTACTTGTTTCGTGACGATTTTTGGCGGCCTGAAACGTATTTCTTCCGTCATGGAAAAAGTCGTTCCTTTTATGGCGCTGCTTTATATCCTGGGCGGACTTGGCATTTTGCTGCAGCATCTGACAGAAGTGCCTGCTGCCTTCGGACTCATTATCAAAAGCGCATTTTCGCCCATGGCCGCGGTTGGCGGCTTTGCAGGGGCAACGGTAAAGGATGCACTCCGCTACGGGATTGCCCGCGGTCTTTACTCCAATGATGCCGGCACGGGCTATGGCATTATTGCGCATGCTTCCGCCAAGACGGATCACCCCGTGCGTCAGGCCTCCTGGGGCTGGGGAGAAGTCTTTCTGGACACGATTGTAGTCTGCTCCGTTACAGCCCTGTCAATCATCCTGACGAATGTCTATATAGATTATCCGGGCGTTGACAGCGCACGTCTTACGACCGTTGCTTTCCGTGAAGCTTATGGTCAATTCGGCGCCTGGTTCATGGCAATTGCCATTACCATCTTTGCCTGGACGACAATAGTGGGTATGTATTACAGCTGTGAAAAGTCTGTCAACTATGCGTTCGGAGACACGAAGCGCAACCGGCTCGCTACGAAAATCTACATGCTTTATTATATGATTCCCTGCGTCATTATGTACGATGTGAAGGCTGACGCTCTCTGGGCCATGACGGATATTTTATCTGCAATTTATGTCTTCTTTACACTGCTCTTTATTTATACGCAGCAGGGAGAAATTATGCGCCTTTTCCGCGATTTCTGGTTCCGCTATCTGCCGGCAAAGGAGCGCGGTGAAAATCCTCCTGTAGTGTCTTATGGCACTGAAATTGAGAAAGGAAGTAATTAATGGTGAAAGCTTCTTTAAAGGATATTTTGCAAAAAAATAAAATTTGTGTAATTGATGGATCCATGGGTACGGCGCTCGAACAGCTGGGAGCCAATTTGAATGATAAATTGTGGACCGCCAAAGTACTGGCCGAACAGCCGGAACTCGTAAAGCAGGTTCATCTGATGTATTTGCGTGCCGGGGCTGATGCCCACATTACCTGCAGTTATCAGGCTACGATTCCGGGGCTCATGGCAGGAGGCTACTCGGAAAAAGAAGCGGAAGATCTGATTGTACGTTCTGTCAAACTTTTCCTGGAAACCCGCGATGAATGGTGGGAAAAAGAAGGTAAATCTGCCGGCAGAGCTTATCCGCTTTGCCTTGCCGGTATCGGGCCTTATGGTGCCTACCTGGCGGACGGCTCAGAATATAAAGGCCATTACGGTGTGTCTGACCAGACTTTATATGATTTTCATGCCAGGAGAGCGGAGCTTCTTTGGCAGGCCGGCGCGGACGTGCTCCTTTTTGAAACGCAGCCGTCCCTTGCTGAGTCAAAGATTGAAGCGGAGATTGCCGAAAAATTGGGAGCCACGTACTGGATCAGCTATTCCTGCAAGGACGCTGCTCATATCAATGAAGGCGATGCTATTGTTGATTGTGCATGCGCATTTAAGGAGGGGTATCTGCATCTGGAAGCGATGGGTGCCAACTGCTCCAAGCCCGAATATATGGAAGGGCTCGTCAAAGAACTTCGTAAGGGCACAACACTGCCGATATTCGTGTACCCCAACAGCGGGGAAATCTATGACCCTGTGACGAAAACCTGGCACGGCAGCCCGGATAGCCGCAGCTTCAAGGAATATGCCCTGGCTTATATGAAAGCCGGTGCATCGGCTGTCGGCGGCTGCTGTACGACTGTGGCTGAGCATATCGGGGAGGTCGTTGAAGCAAGAAAGGAATTTACAGGAAAATAAGGCAAGTACTTATCAGGGAGTGTCAAACCGGTTTTAGGTTGCTGGCACTCCTTTTTAGCAGGGAACAGCAAATCAAATAAGCCGAGCAGAGACATGGAAAATTTTTGTTTAAAATCATAAACCAAAAAACTTGACATTTTTTCCTGTCTAGTGTAGAATAATCAGCGTTGACGAAAGATTCCCCGATAGCTCAATCGGTAGAGCACTCGACTGTTAATCGAGTTGTTGTAAGTTCGAGTCTTACTCGGGGAGCCAATTTAAGAACAGGCCGGACGGGAGTCCGGCTTTTTTTGGATATGCCGTGTCCAGCGGCAGAACATGTTGAGGTGTTACTTTTGGCTGGAATTATCACGATTGATCAGAGTAAATGTGTAAAATGCGGAACTTGTGCCAAGGTTTGCCCCAGTTGCATCCTTGAAATGGGAGAAAACGGGCCCGTCTGCATTAACGACTTGTCCTGCATGTCCTGCGGCCACTGCGTTTCCGTCTGCCCGGTCGGTGCACTGGAAAATTCCCGCTGCCCGTCTGCAGAAATGGATCCGATTACGATGCCAATGCTGGATTCCAAGACGGCTTTTCAGTTTATGCGGATGAGACGGAGTATCCGTAACTTTACCGATGAAATGGTTTCGGATGAAAAGATGAAGGAACTGCTGGAAGTGGCTCGCTATGCTCCAACGGCAGCTAATTCCCAGGGATTGTATTATCTTGTCATCAATAATCGTGAAACTATCAAAAAAATTACGGATTGTGTGGCAGACTGGATGCAGGAAGAAATCGACAATAAGTCGCCGCGCCGCCGTTATTTCATGAAAATTCTTCATATCTACCGTGACCGCGGTATTGATATCATCGGGCGTAATGCCAAACAGCTCGTCTTTGTACTGACCCGCCGTCTGAATGTTACGGCTATCAGCAACAGTGAGCAGGCCCTGGCTTACATTGAACTGTATGCACCGACACTGGGTCTCGGCACGACCATTATGGGTTTCATTGAAACTTGTGCACAGATGGATTATAAGCCGCTCCGCGAACTCCTCGACATTCCGGCTAAACAGATTGCCGTGGGCTGTCTGCTCGTCGGCTATCCAAAATACAAATACCACAAGCTGCCTGACCGCCAGCATCTGAAAGTTGAATTCCGCGACTGATTGTAATCGCATGGTGGGTATTTTTTGGGATAGCTAATTGTACGTGGTTCTTTGATATGTTACAATAAGGAAAAAGGTTGCCCGGCAGGGCGAATCTTCATAAGGTTCGCTGCTGCCGGCTTTTTATTTAAGGGAGGGATTCTCATGATTCAGGGCAAGACCATTATCAGCGATGAAGTGTTTGTTGAAATTGTAAAAGTAGCGTCGGAAAAGATTGAGCACGTAACCTTTGCACAAAGCGAGGGAGGATCCTTATTTTCCCTGGCTAAAAGAGTAACGGATAAAGTGATTCCGCCCGTCAGCGTCACGAAGACGGACGCTTTTGTCGATGAAAACGGAACGGTTACGAAAGGACATGTTTCTTTTGAAGTGCGCGTTTCCGTGGAATACGGTGTTGCCGTTTCGGACGTCATTGAAACACTGCGGGAAGCCATTGTCAAAGAAGTGGTGGCCTTGACCGATTTTTATGTCGACCATGTTGATGTCATCGTGGCAAAGCTTTATCATAACAAGCCTGCTGCGGATGAGGCAGAAAAACAGCCGGAGACGGCGGATTGATAAAAAGGGCGGGCGCTGGCCCGCCTTTTTAATTCTCTGATTGAAAGGAGTCAGAAGCATGCCATATAAGCACTATCTTTATACTACGGCTCTGGGAGAATCAATGCGGGATTCATTCATTCAGGAAGCCTCCGGATTTGAATACGGGAAGGCTCTTTTCCTTGTCCCTAATAAATTCTTTCGGCGCGTCGTTGGTCATACCGGCCTGGTAAGAACCGCATCCATCGATGTGCTGCCCCGGGCCATTCTGGAGATGAGCGGAAAAGCCCCGGATGTCACGTTGATTTCCCGCTATACTCAGACCAAATTACTCGAACAGTGCATCGCTTATCTGAATCAGAAGGGAAAGCTGGAATACTTTCAGAAGCTGGCCGATAAAAAAGGTTTCCGGGACAGCCTCCTGCGTTTCATTGAAGAACTGGAAAAGCAGGGTGTCTCGCCGGAAGAATGGAGCCATGTCGTTTTGTCCTGGGAAGACAGGACGGAAGTGCAGCGGCAGAAGGATAAGGAACTGGCACTCTTCTTTACGACTTATCAGGCGCTGCTGCAATCCCAAAGAATGTGTGACTTGCAGGGACTTTATGAAGCTGCTGTTGAAGCTTTGCAGGACGGAGAACTGAAATTACCCTGGCAGCACCTTTATTTCAGCGAATTTAACCGCTTGAACGGACTGCAGCTTAAACTGATCGAGAAGCTTGCCGCTTACTGTGATATCTCGTTTGGGATTTTTTATGATGCCAATCGGCCTGAACTCAGTGCAGCGACGAGCCATTTGGAAGAAGCTCTTTTGGGTCTCGGATTTGAACTTAAAGTCGTGCCTGCGGCGAGAAAGAGAGAAAAGGATCTTACTGCATTTTGTGAGTATTGGCAAAGCGGGCAGAAGGCAGGCTGCCCGGCGCAGCATGTTTCCCTTTGGGAAGCACCGAGTGCCGAGGCTGAAATCCGCGGTGTCCTCACTGCGGTAAAAGCCAAATTAAGGGCCGGAGTCAAGCCGCAGGATATGATGCTCCTTTTACGGAATATGAGTGATTACCCTGGCCTCCGCCGCTATTTTGATGAGTATGGCATTCCGACTACCTTGACGAATCAGACCGATATGGCTGGTCAGCCTCTCTGCGACTTTCTTTCCAAACTTTTTGCGGCAGCACTGAACCATGATGACCTGGAGACTTATAAAGCTTTGTTCCGTGCTCCTCTTGCAGAGTTTGTCTGGGGTGTTCCCCGCGAGGCCGTCGATGAGCTCCTTTATACGAAATATGTGGCTTCTGTGAATCAGATGATTAATCTTGTTTCAAATCTGCCGAAAAGTCACGATGTGAAAGAGCTGCTGGGATTCGTATCGACTTCTCACTTACCAAAAGAGTGGCGTGACTATTTCACAGAACAGCTCGACGCCTGGAATCTTACCAAGACGTGGGGTGAATGGCATAAGTCGCATAAGGCAACGCTGCAGCAGGTCAAGTCCATGGCACTGACCGAGGAAACTGTCAGAAATTGCCTTGATCAACTGGAAACGACGCTCAACCAGTGCGGTCATGAGGGAGAACAGGTTTCTCCTGCAGAAGTCCGCGAGTTCTGGCAGGATTTCCTGAGAGGAACGACATTGCCTGTTGCGCCCGGTGACAGCCAGGGAATCCGCGTCAATGAAGTCTCTGACGTACAGGGAATGACGATTCCCTACGTATTTATCATGGGCGTTCGAGATGGGCTTTTCCCGTATATTCCTCATGAAAACTGGATTTATAACGATAAGGAACGGGGAACACTGACAAGCCTCGGAATCCCGCTGACACTGGCCGTTCAGGACCTTGAGCAGGATCATTATTTCTTTGCCTCTGCCGTGGCAATGGCCGAAAAAGAGGTACAGCTTTCCTGGTATGCCGATGATGACGGCGGCCCTTCTTCCTATATCGAGCTGCTGACACGCTTCTTTGATGAAGATTCCCTTTCGGTCAATTCGGTTCGGAGTACTCTTTCCGGGTGTGCAAGTCAGGCGCAGCTCATGAATTTTCTTGCCGAACAGCCGAAACTGGGGGAGAAGGAAAAAGAGTGGATGACTGAAAGCAGCCGGTGTGGTGCCGACTTTTTTGCTAAAAAGCAGCACAATGCCAATCGCTGGGAAGGCAAGTCTCCTTTTAACGGGTGCCTCGACCGCAAAGAGAAGGAACTGCATCTTTCTGCTTCGGCACTGGACGTGTATCTTGCCTGCCCATTTCGTTACCTCGCAGGCTATGTCTGGAGTCTCGACATGCCGGAAGAACGCGGTGCGCTCCCGACACCGGATGCCGTAGGAAACCTGTTTCACCGTACATTGGCGCGTTTTTTGGGGAAGCATTTACAGGAAGACTTGTCTCAGGCGGATGAAAATAGTCTCCAAAGCGAACTGAAACAGTCTTTCCTCGATGTGTATGAAGAAATGGAAAACGACGGGCAGCTGCCCGTATCCCCCTTTACCAGGCACTTAAAAGAACAGTATGAAAATCAATTGAGCAGATGGCTGAAAAAAGAGATTGCCTATGAGGCAAATGACCCGCTTGCCCTGCGTCCTTACGCCGTGGAAAAAGCTTTTGGCCGTAAGGGGAGTGAATGGGACGCACTCTGTTATAAAACCGGGGATATGACTGTCTTTGTATCCGGCCAGGTGGACCGAATCGATGCCAGCCCCGATCAGAGCGTATTTGCTGTGATGGACTATAAAACGGGGGACCCGCCTTCAAAAGCGCAGATCACAGATGGTCTTGCTGTGCAGCTCCCACTTTATGTGAAAGCGGTTTCCGAAAACAATGTCCCGGTGGAAAAAATTGCCGGAGCCCAGTATGGGGCGCTGAAGCAGGGCACCCGCAAGGGCGGATTCTGGACGAGTACTGTGAAGGCGATGGACAAGAAGCGGAAGACGGCCGCAGATGCTGAAGCTGTGATGGCGTCTCTTGATACTGTGATTCAAAATGCAGCATTCGGCATTGGTGCAGGAGAGTTTCCGGCCAGGCCGGCAGACGGCAAGTGCCCGGACTATTGCCCGGCCCGGGACATCTGCCGCTACCGGGATAATCCGCAGCACGGCATGGAAGGAGAGGATGAATAACATGGCAAACTTTACACCTGAACAGCAGCAGGCCATTACCACCCTTCACTGCAATGTGTCCGTATCAGCTGGTGCCGGTTCCGGAAAAACCCGCGTTCTTGTAGAGCGGTTCCTGCATATTCTGGAAGATCCGAAGGCTGACGCCGGCCGGATTCTTGCCATTACCTTTACCCGTAAGGCAGCAAAAGAAATGAAAGAACGGGTACGAAAGGCCATTTTGGAGCGCGTGGAAACGTCAAGCGGTGCAGATAAAGCTCACTGGCAGGAACAGCTTAAGGCGTCTGACCGCGCTTTTATCACGACAATTGACAGCTTCTGCAGTCTCATCCTGCGGGAAAATCCGGTTGAAGCAGGAATGGATCCCAATTTTGAAGTGCAGGAAGATTATGAGACGACGCAGTTTCGTACTGACACGATTACTGCTTTCCTGAATGATATGGTAAAAAGCGGGAATAACGATGTTGCAGAATTGCTTCATCTTTATACCCCGCGCCGCCTTGCCGATATTCTTTTTGACTTTGTGGAACGTCTGCCCGATGTATTAGCCATTCAAGACTTGGCTGCCCCGTATGAAGAGCGGCTGGCAAAGAAGGATGTATTGGCTGAAACTTGCCGCAGGGCGTTGGAAGAACTGCTCGCTCATATCAATGAGGCCGGTAAAAAGACACAGGAAAAATTGATGGCCATGCTGGAACAAAAAGAAGATATCCTGACAGCGATTGACCACGCCGATTTTGAGTCGCTTGGCACCTTTACGACAGTGCGGGCAGCCGGTAAAGTTTCTGACCTCATCAAAGCCTGGAAAAGCAGCGTAGAAGACTATGCCCTGCTGACAAACGATGAGGCTGCCATTTCCATTGCCCGTGCCTGGCAGCACGTTTTCAAGAACCTTTATGAAAGGCTGATGCAGGAAGCACTGCGTCAGGAATGTTTCAGCTTTTCCTTCCTTTCCGGGCGGGCTGTACAGCTCCTTAAGGATAATCCGGAACTTTGCCAAAAATATCAGAATCGTTTTGATGCGATTATGGTTGATGAATTTCAGGATACGAATTTGCAGCAAAAAGAACTGGTTTATCTTCTGTGCGGCGGAGATGCGAATGTGTTGAAAGGAGATAAGCTCTTCGTGGTAGGAGATGCCAAGCAGTCCATTTATCGTTTCCGCGGTGCCGACGTAAGCGTATTCCGCAAAGTGCGCGATGATATCGAAAAAGCCGGCGGCAAGAACATCGTCATGGCCGACAATTTTCGTTCGGCGCCGGAAATCATCACTGCCTGCAATACGCTTTTCAGGGACCTTCTGGGAAATGATCCGCAGGCTGATGTTACCTCTCAGAATCTTGTGCCGCATCAGGAGAGCACAGCGAATCCCGTGGCCGGTCTTATCGATACGACGGACCTGACCAAACAGGAAGCGGCCATGGCACAGGCCCGCTGGACCGTAAAGAAAATCCAGAAACTTAAAACGGCTCACCCCGAAATTTCTTACGGCGATGTGGCCATCCTGGTTTCTGCCATCCGCCTCGCAGATCCTTATGCAGCAGCTCTTGCTGAAGCAGGAATAGCCTGCAATATTACCGATGGCAAGGGATTTTATGAGCGTCAGGAGATTGTCGACATCATCAATCTTCTTGAATGCCTTGTCAATACGCAGCAGGATTGGGCAGTTGCCGGCTATCTTCGTTCTCCCTACGGCGGAGTCAGTGATAATGAAATTATGCAGCTGCGGGAGAAATGGCCTGATCTTACCCTGTGGGAAGCCTTGGGACAGGCCATTACGGAACCTTTTGTGTCCTGTTATGAAACACTGACGGAACTCCATATCAAAGCAAAAATGAGCTCCCTTCCGGAACTTTTTGACGATATCATGGAAAGACTGCATATGGAACCGTTACTGTGCGCGCAGCCTCACGGCCGGGAGAAACTGGCCAACGTGCGCAAACTGCGCTCTATGGCAGTTACCTTTGCTATGAATGAAGGGGGTTCTGTGGACGACTTTCTGCAGAAACTCCGCATAATGCGCAGCCTTGGCGCCCGGGAAAGTGCAGCCAATCTCGATGAAGATTCCCAGTCTGTCAATATCATGACTATTCATAAATCAAAAGGACTGGAATTTCCGGCCGTCTTTCTGCCGGATTTGCAGTACCGCGGCCAAAGCGACCGTTCAGGTCTGCATTTTATGCAGTCAGCTGGTCTGGGAATCAAAGTGCCCGGGCCGGATGGAGACATTGTGGAAACGAGCCTTTTTAGTGAAATCAAGGAACATGAAAAGGACCTGGAACATGCTGAGAAAAAACGGCAGCTCTATGTGGCCATGACACGTGCGGAAAAATACCTTTACGTATCAGCCCTGACAGATAGTTCTAAAAAGAAATCCTCCGGTGCTGAAAATTGGAGTGAATCCCTGCAGCGCGTCTTTGGGCGTGGTACCCAGAACCTTGTAACGTGGGAAGATGTTTCAGGCAAGGAACTTTTGGATGCAAAAGAGCAAGCCGCGAAAAATACCGGCGTGTTTACGGTACCGGATGCAGTTTTTGACCAGACTGCGCCGATTGAACTGCCAAGGGAATGGAAGCTGAGTGCATCGGCACTTCTTACTTACGATTTTTGTCCGCGCCGTTTCTTTTATGCTTATGACCAGCATATGCCCGGGGAAGATCCAGATCTGGTCAGTGCCGGCACGAGCCGCATCGCACCTTCCACGCTTGGCACGTTTGTTCATAAGGCACTGGAACTTTCCCTGCAGTACCCGCTGGACGATGCTGTCAAGCTGGCTCTTGAAGACGGCGAATACAGCGCCTTTGAAAAGCGGATCCTGAAGGAAGAAGGAACACCTCTTATTGAAAACTACGTACAAAGCAATCTCTATAAGAACGTCAGAGACTTGGAACAAGAGGGCGAATTGGGCTTTGACCTGCCCCTTCTTACGGTGGGAAATCAGAATGTCCGTTTCCAGGGCAGCATTGATAAACTTGTCTTTATGCCCGATGGTACTCTCAAAATCATTGATTATAAGACGGGACAGCCGCCTGCGAGCGGGGAAGCTAAAAAAGGTTATACGCGGCAGCTCGTGATTTATGCGCTGGCAGCGGAAAAACTTTACCATAAACCCGTTTCGGCTGCAGAACTGCATTTTTTGAGAGATCTCTCCATCTATGTACTCACTAACCGAAAAACCGAGGAGGAAGAACTGCAGGCACTTCTGAACCATATTGCGTCCTGCCATGAGGAAGTAGATTATCCGGCCAAGACGGATACGTGTGACCACTGTCCGTTCGTCTACTTCTGTACGGAAGGGAAAATGTAAAAAGCCGCTGGTCGCAGGTCGCGTCGCCGGCCGCCCATGGAAATAAAATTGCAGCGGTAATTTTGTTCTAAAGGAATTAAACAGACAAATAAACCTGGATTGTAGTGAAAAAAAAGGTTCTTCACGGAAATTTGTGGACTAGAAGACATTTGACTATTGAAAAAGGACATTAACTCCTCCAAAATATAAGCGACGAAACCATACCTTGGGAGGAGAAAATGTCCTTTACTAATTACACTATTCAAAATAATGCAGAATGTCAAGATGTCTTTTACAATGTCTTCATGCCGGAAGACCCTTTTGATGACAGCCAGGAGATTGTTATTTGCAGTGAAAAGAAATATACCGACTTCCGTTGTCCTAAATGTGGTCAGAAAATGTATTCTTACGAGCCATTTTCTACCTACTTGAAAAGTTTTCCTGCGTATCCTGAGCATACCAGGATGATCCGCTTTGAAGGGCATCGCTTCCGTTGCTCCTGCTGCCATGCAACCATCACTGAGCCTATTCCCTTTAAATATCCCGGGACTCGCATTACCATGAGGGCTTCCCTTTGGATTGAGACGCTGCTTCGTAATGGAATCCCTGCCAATGCAATTGCCAAGATGTCAGGAATTCACTGGAGCACGATTCGCTATGTCCACAAACAGCTCATGGATGAATCTCTCGATAAATATGAAATGGAATTGGAGCTGACCTCTTACAAGCCCCGTTTTCTGGCCATCGATGAGTTTGCTATCCATAAGGGACACACTTATGCCACTTGCGTCATGGATTTAGCGACAGGTTATATTCTCTGGGTCGGCAGAGGTCGGGCGATAGCTGACTTCGAGCATTTCTTCAAGGAATATGATCAGACAAAGCTGACAGAGGTCAAGGCAGTCGCCATGGATATGAACGCTTCCTACAACAAGCTGGTACAAGAACATCTGCCGCAAGCTAAGGTCGTGTATGATCGTTACCACATGCAGGCTCAATTCGGGAAGGAAGTATTAGGTGTAGTAAGACTTGATGAGGCCAGAATGCATAGGGATAAAGCCAGAAACATGCAAGAAGCATTAAAAGACGCAAGCAATGAAGACAAGCCGGCTTTGAAAGAGCAGATATTCAATGAAAAGAAGAGCTACCACAAATTGAAGAAAGTCCGCTGGCCGTTACTCACCAATGAAGATAGGCTGAATCCTAAGAACAAAGAAGCGTTGCAGGCCATCTTTGCAGAGCACGAGGATCTGGCAATATGTTATTCCATGAAGGAAGAGATGGTAGCCCTCTATGAATTAAGGGACTATGACAAGGCTCTTGCAGGATGGAAGCGCTGGTTTAAAGCTGCACTAGGCAGCGGGATTCCGGCCCTGGTTAGGTTTGCTAAGATTAAGCTGCCAAGGATAGACGGTCTGGTGAACCATGCCCTGTACCCGATAAACACAGGGAAGCTTGAGGGTTTCAACAACAAGATTAAAGTGGCCAAAAGAAGAGCGTACGGATACAGAGATGATGAGTACTTTTTCACGTTAATTCGCTACCTCTCAATTCCGACCGTAAGAGGTATACTCCCGAAAAAAACGTGAAGAACCAAAAAAAAGGCTGTGAAGAAATGACTTTTGATTTCTTCACAGCCTGTTTGATTTTAATTGCTTTACAGTTCTACCGTGCTCCCGGGAGCTGCGACAAGAACTTTAGCGTTCGTTTCTGATTCCGTTTTTGCCTTGTATGCTTCCGGATCCTGAGCGATAATAGGCCAGGTGCTGTAATGAATCGGGATAACGGTGTGAGCGCCCAAAAACTTCGCCGCAAGTACGGCGTCATCGGGACCCATCGTGAAATTATCACCGATGGGGAGGAAGGCATAATCGATTTTTTCCAGTTCTCCCAGAAGTTTCATATCGCCGAACAAACTCGTGTCACCGGCAAAATAGAAGATCTTGCCGTCGAAATGGACGATAAAACCGCAGGCATGGCCGCCGGCAATGCCGCTGCCATGAAAAGCAGGCGTGATACGCACTTTGCCAAAAGGATACTTAAAAGTGCCGCCGATGTGCATGGCATGGGAAGAGCATCCATGAGCCTGGGCGTCATTGGCAATTTCGGCCGTCGAGATGATGAGGGCTCCGTTATTTTTAGCAATTTCATAGGCTGAACCCAGATGGTCGCCATGAGCATGGCTGACAAAAATGTAGTTTGCCTTGATGTCGCGGGCGTGCAGTCCCTCGGGGTTGCCGTCCAGGTAGGGATCGAAGAGCAGCGTCGTTTTGCCGTCACTCAAGGTAAAGCAGGAATGGTGGATATAATGGAAAACAGTCATAATTGCATCCTCCTTCTCACGTTATTTAAACTTCTTAAAGTTTTCTAAACTTCTGCCTTTATTTTACTACAAAAAAGCAGCTCTTTCTTTATACTCCTTCGATTTTTATCCGGAAACTCCTGCCGCCTTCGGGATTTGTCAGAGGGTTAATAGTCATAGTTTTACGTACTTTACTGCTTTTTTCTACTGTTAAGAAAGCTTTACAAGTTGCGGGAAGTAAAGTAGAATTGTATACGTATCAATTTGTGCACTTATAAAAGGAAGTTTCTATAAAAAGGAGAACTGCTTGAACTTTTATCTTATTGTCATTATTGGGTATGCGGCGCTGCTCGTTTTGCTGGGGTATCTTATCGGGCATCACGTGAAAGGCGCGTCAGACTTTTTTGTAGGGGGACGTTCTTTCAGCTGGCAGCTGCTTTTTACGACATTGATTGCCGCTAATATCGGTGCCGGTTCTACGGTCGGCGTGACCGGACTGGCCTATAAGTACGGCGTTTCCAGCTGGTGGTGGATTGGTTGCAGCGGACTAGGTTCCCTGCTTCTTGCTTACGTAGTAGGCCCTGCTGTTTGGCGGGTGGCCAAAAAGAAAAATTTCTTTACCATGGGTGACTATCTGGATGACCGTTATTCACCGGCTTTTCGAGGGGTAACGTCTATTCTGATGTCGCTCGGAACGCTGGCTCTTTTTTCGGGACAGCTTCTGGGTATTGCCTGGATTTTGAATGTGGCCGCCGATATACCGAAGCTATACGGTATCATGATTGCCGCCGTCGTCGTGACCATTTATTTTTCATCAGGCGGTTTAAAATCGGCAGCGATTGTCAATATCATTGAGCTTGCCGTGATTTTGATTGGATTTTGCCTGGCTGTTCCTTTTGCCCTGCAGTATGTTGGAGGCTGGAACGGGCTTCATGCTGCCGTCAGCAGTCATCTTGCCGACCCTGCGGCCGTATCCCGTTATTTTTCGTGGGATGGTATGGGAACTTCGACGATTCTGGGGTATTTCATTATGCTGACGCCGGCTTTCTGCATTTCCCCGGGACTTATCGGAAAAATTTACAGTGCCCGTGATGAAGCGGCTATTCGTAAGGGGACGCTTCTGAATGGCATTGTTCAGCTTCTTTTTGCTTTTTTGCCGATGCTGATCGGAATGTGTGCCTTTGCGGCCTTTCCAGATTTGCAAAATCAGGAATTGGCACTGCCTAAGGTGATGCGCGAAATGCTCCCCGTGGGAATTTCAGCGCTGGCACTTGCTGCCATTTTCGCGGCAGAAATCAGCACATGTGATACGGTACTCTACATGCTCGCTACTTCGCTCAGCAAGGACCTGTATAAGACCTTTATCCGGCCGCAGGTATCGGATGCCGAGCTGCTTCATGTATCCCGTATCATCACAGTGATTTGTGGAATTATCGGCATATTTGCCGCTTACTATATGGCAAATATCATTACGGCCATGGCCATTTTCTATTCACTTATGACGGTCTGCCTTGCGGCACCGTTCCTTTTCGGGCTGTTTACCAAACGGGCATCCGTCAAAGGAGCATTCCTGTCGGCGGGAATTGGCGTAGCCGTGGTTCTCGGACTCCGGATTTTTAACGGAGGGAAGGGAATCGGTATCCTGAACGCGACATCGACAGGTATCCTTGCCGCGGCACTCATTATGGCTGTCAGTCTGGTGCTGCTGCCAGAAAAAGAGGAAGATAAGTGTGAATAATAAAATGAAAATAGTGACTCCGTTTTTGCTTTTTATGCTTCTTGTTATGCCGTTTTCCGTTTCGGAAGCGCAGTACAAGGCAGCAAAGAACCAGAAGGCGGATGCTAAGGCAGCTTCCCCGGCGGCCCCGTTTAAGGGTATTCTGGGACGGGTTGTCACGGAAATTGAAGGCAAGGCTGTTTCCTTACCTGCGCCTCTCACTTTGGAATCCAGACGCGAGAGGAACATGGCCGGCAAAGTCATTTCCGACCCCAACTTAAAATTAATTTCAGACCGCCTGATGACGCAGGCTTCTATCTGGCATATCCCGGAAGACTACAAGTCGATGACGATCATGGGGGATGCCGATGTGACGCGTCAGCAGGCAATTGCCTTATTGGAACTTTATAATCCGAAACTCCCCATTGCGGCTACGCCGGAAGAAATCGTCGAGCTTTACTACAAGGAAGCGCGGAGGGAAGGTATTCGCTGGGACATCGCTTTTTGTCAGGCCCTTGTCGAAACAGGGTTCTTTACGTTTGGCGGAACCGTGGTGCCGGCGCAGAATAACTTCTGCGGGCTGGGTACAACGGGTGGCGGTGTGCGCGGTGCCTATTTTTCCACGCCGGAGCTTGGCGTCCGGGCACATATCCAGCATCTGATGGCCTACACAACGGACCGGATTCCGCTGACGCCGATTGTTGACCCGCGCTATGATATGGTTGTCCGCCTGAAGAAAAACACCGGCTTTGCGACTACCTGGTCGCAGCTTAACGGTACCTGGGCCATGGGCAGCTATTATTCAGAGAAAATCATGAATATCCATGAGCAGATGAAATCTATGATTTCCGTTTCCGGAGGTCAGAAATTATTTTAGAGGTGTAAGGAATGCATGTTGTTTTGGTAGAACCGGAAATTCCGGGGAACACGGGCAATATCGCCCGGCTCTGTGCCGCGACGGGAGCTACGCTGCATCTTGTGCGGCCGCTGGGATTTTCCGTGGACGATAAATATTTGAAACGTGCCGGTCTTGACTACTGGCATCTGGTAGATATCCATTATTATGACTCCGTGGAAGAAGTCCTTGCCAAATATCCGGATAATCCGCGCTTTTTGCTCACGACCCATGCCCATAAATCGTACGCACGGGTGCATTACGGGCCGGATTCTCTCCTGATTTTCGGCAAGGAATCTGCAGGCCTTGATCCTGCTTTCCGGGAAAAGTACGAAGAGGACTGTGTACGCATTCCGATGGTCAGCGAAGCACGGTCACTTAATTTAGCAAATTCCGTAGCCATTGTGCTTTATGAAGCATTGCGGCAGAATGATTTTGACTTACAGGAGGGAACCATATGATTTGTATTAAGGAATTTGATTTTGATGCGGCCCATTATCTTCCCAACTATCATGGCAAATGTGAACATCTGCATGGCCATACCTACAAGCTGGTAGTCAAAGTGGAAGGTACGCGCGATGCAGAAGGCATGGTGCTTGATTTTGTTCAATTCAAGAAAACCGTGAAGGAACTGGTCGTGGATAAGCTGGACCATACGTGCCTGAATGATTTGCTGCCGCAGCCTTCCGCGGAAAATATTGCCGTTTGGGTTTGGCAGCAGCTTGAAAAACCGCTTACGGGGCCCAATTACAAGCTCTATGAAATCGAAGTGTGGGAAACGAAGACAAGCGGTCTGGTATACAGGGGGGAAACATGCTGAAAGATGTACAGTCTCAGGAAGATGTGAGACATATTCCTCTGAAACACGTGGGTATCAAGGACTTGCGCTGGCCTGTTCTTTTAAAGGATCCCAAGAATGGGGTGCAGCATTCTGTGGCTACTGTTAAATTGGCGGTAGATCTGCCGCATGAACAGCGGGGAACTCATATGAGCCGGTTTGTAGAATGTTTGAAACTGATGGGACCGGTCCATCCTCACGGCTTGGAAGTCATGCTGGATACGCTGAAAGAAAAACTGGGTGCCAAAAAGGCGCTCATTGAAATGGATTTTCCTTATTTCATTGAAAAAGCTGCTCCTGTGTCCGGCCAGAAATCCTACCTGGATGTATCCTGTCATTACCGCGCAGAAAAAGGAGATAAGTTCCAGCTGGATATCGGCGTCGATGTGCCTATCCATACACTGTGCCCGTGCTCTAAGGAAATCAGTAAGTATGGAGCTCACAACCAGCGTGCCTGGGCCAAAATGGTGATTCGTTCCACCAAACCTGTATGGATCGAAGAACTGGTCGATATTGCCGAAAAATCCGCTTCATCTCCTCTTTATTCCCTGCTGAAACGGCCGGACGAAAAATTTGTGACAGAAGAAGCGTATGAAAATCCGCGCTTTGTGGAAGACGCAACACGTGAAATTGCAATTCGCCTCAATGCGGACGAACGCATTGAATGGTATTCTGTGACGGTGGAAAGCCAGGAAAGTATCCATAATCACAACGCCTTTGCCTGTGTCGAAAAAGGAGAATAGTCATGTATATTCCGATTCCATGTGACCAAGTCGCTTATGAACTTTCTAAGATGGATGTACATCCGGCCGGACAGAAAATCATGGCCAAGAAAGCGCTTTGGTACCCGGTAAGGATTCTTCACGTCAAATCGCCGGCTGCCAATATCATCAAGCAGGAATGTCTGGCCATAGGAGCCGAGTGCGCCGATGAGAAGGGAACCGTGAATTGTTCGGCCGAATACTCCGATTTGCTTTTAATCGGAAGGCGCGACCACTATGCGTATCTGGTTCGCAAGCTTTCTTCCATGGCAGCCTGGTTCGGAATCCAAAAGGTTATCGATGATTTGCAGGAGTTCCTGGCCCCGGGAAAACCGGAGACGGTATTGGCCAATGGTAGGGTATTGTCTTATGACAAGATGTGTGTCATGGGGATTCTCAATGTGACGCCGGATTCGTTTTTTGCCGGTTCCCGCGTAAGCAGCGAAGAAGCACTCCTTACGAAAGCGGGACGCATGCTGCAGGAAGGTGCTGAAATTCTTGATATCGGCGGAGAATCCACCCGTCCCGGTGCTGACCCTGTGACGCCCGAAGAAGAAAAAAGGCGCGTCATTTCGGCGGTGAAGGTCCTGCAGAAGTATTATCCGCAGGCCGTGCTTTCGATTGATACCTATCATGCCGCTACGGCTGAGGCTGCGCTTGATGCAGGCGCCCATATCATTAACGATGTGACAGCCGGTACCGGAGACGCGGCTATGCTGGATACGTGCCTGAAATATAAGGCACCTATCATTCTGATGCATATGCGCGGAACCCCGAAAAGCATGGTCAGGGCAGAAATGAAAAATTATCATAACGTCGTTACGGACGTGGCAGAATATCTTTTAAAGCGTGTAGATGTCTGCCTGGAAAAGGGCTTTACGAAAAAACAGATGATTCTCGATCCGGGACTGGGATTTGCCAAAGATGTTGATGGCAACCTGCAGCTTTGTAAAGGACTCTATGAATTGACGGGGCATGGTATGCCTGTGCTCCTGGCCGGATCCCGGAAAGGCTTTATCGGTCACGTTCTGGGAGATCAGCCGACAGAAGAACGGCTGGAAGGCACCATGGCTCTCTCCGCAGCGGCCGTATATGCCGGGGCTCAGATGGTTCGCGTGCACGATGTCAAAGAAAATGTCCGTTTGATTCGGATGCTGGAGGCGATTCAGGAATGCCGCAAATAGCCTATGTCGCCCTCGGAAGTAATTTGGGAGACAAGGAGAACAATCTGAGAACGGCTCTTGCTCATATGAAAGAGGCAGGAATCCAGATTCGCAAAGTGTCTTCTTTCTACCGCACCGCGCCGTATGGAGTAACGGACCAGCCGGAATTTTTAAATGGCGTATGTGAAGTCCTGTGGAACGGGGACGCTGAGTCATTGCTTCATACTTTGCTCGGCATTGAGCTTGCCATGGGCCGGCAGCGCAAACGTCATTGGGGGGAGAGGAATATTGATTTGGATCTCCTTCTTTTCGGGGATGAAGTCATACACAGCGACGATTTGAACTTACCTCATCCCGATATGATTCACCGTTCTTTTGTACTTGAGCCGTTGGCAGAGATAGCACCGCAGGTGATTCATCCCGTATATAAAAAGACAATTCAAACCTTGTGGGAAGAATTACAAAATCAAGGCCAAAAACCTGACTGCGGTCAATAGAAATGAATGGAAGTAAAATAATTTAATGAGGGAAAGCTGGATGTAATAACATGAAAGAACGTATTAAGATGGGCTGCATGCTCATTTTTGTGTATTCCCTGGTGACCATGGCGGGACGGGCGTTTACGTTGATTCCGGGAGTACCAGATCTGCATCTTAATGCCCTTTTATCCCTGACTTACGGGATGGTGTTTGGCAGACTGGGAGCTTTTTCGGCCGGTTTGGGGGCTCTTTTGGGATCCATGGCTGTCATGGCTCAGCCGATATTGTTTCCTTTTGAATTTTTAACGGCCTTTTTAAGTGCCTATGTGCCGTTCCGGGTATGGCAGGGAATGCGCAGTGAACGGGAGCCGGTACTTCTTGTTTGTGATGGACGGACGAGAACCATGGCGTTTATCCTTTCCATCATTTCTGCTGTTCCAGTGGGGCTTTGGATGGGACTTGGCAGTGAAATGCTGCGGATTGTTCCTTTTACTAAGGCTTTTTTACCGATTATGATTCCGACTTTGATTTTTTCCATCATCGGTGCGCAAACGGTTTTCATGTACGCCGGACGCTATTTCTTCCGGGAAAACGGGAAAGCGGTATGGGAGCAAATCCGTGATGATAAATGGACTTCCCATCTCCTCGCTGTAGCTATCCTGCGTATTTCTCTGACGGCTCTTGCTGTGGCTTTCGGTTTTTGCTGGCTCTTCCAGTCTAACTTTGGAGAACCGGTCATTGAGTATACGATTGGCGCACTGAGTGTGGTTATTCTGGTCATGACGGGCATGTAAGGAGCATAGCCATGTACACCTTTACATTAGTCATTCAGGTTATTCTGCTGGTAACTTTTCTCTGGGCGTGCAGCACTATTTTTGTCGGTATGATTACGCGGAAGCGGAGCGCTATGCCGGCACAGGAAAACAAAAAGTTCGCTATTGTCATTTGTGCGCATAACGAAGAACGCGTGCTGGATAAGCTTCTCAAGAGTCTTATCAGCCAGCATTACGACCCGGCAGATTTCCATATTTTTCTCTTGGCTGACCATTGTAAAGACGGTACCGTGGCAATCGGCAGACGCTATGAACAGGTGACGGTACTCGAGCGTACATCGGGTCCCCGCAGCGGAAAAGGGGCTGTACTGGAATGGGGGATGGAAATCTTTCTGAAGCAGTATGCAGATGCTTATACCCATGTAATCATCTTCGATGCCGATAATGTGGCAGACCCTGATTTCCTTTCTGCTATGAATGAAAGCTTCTGTAACGGTGCACGGCTTGTGATGGGAAACCGGCTGCCGCTGAATCCCTATGACAACCTGATCAGTGAGTGGTATTCCATGTACTGGCTGACGGTTGATAAATTGTACTGTCTTCCGAGGTACAATGTTTATATGCCGGCTATTATTTCCGGAACGGGATTCGGTTTTGATATTTCCCTGATTCGTAAGGACGGCTGGCACACTGTGACCAAAACGGAAGATATGGAATTTTCCATGCAGATGAACTTCAAGGGCATCTTCCCGGAATATCAGGATAAGGCTCACTTTTATGATGAGCAGCCTGTTATGTTCCATACCATGATCAGCCAGCTTCGCCGCTGGTGCACCGGAAATTTCCAGATAGCTACAACCTACTGGAGAGTGTGGCTGCGGTATTTTAAAATCAATTTCGATATGCGGCTCATCGATAACTTTATTCCCATTTTGCTGTGTACGATTTTCGGATTTTATTTTATTACCAACGTGTGCTGGCTGGTTTATAATGCTGTGAAAGGTCTTCCGCTTTTTGCTCCCAAGGATATTATCTGGTGGATTTTCCTATACATTTTAAGTGTCAGAACAGGATATTTATCTGTAAAGAAAAGTGGTCTCAGCGTCAAAAAGATGCTGCCGGGTATCCTGACCTGCGGTTTTTACTGCATCCTGATCACACTTGTTGCGGTCAGTGCCTTCTTCTTCCCGTCCAGAACATGGGTTCCTATCGCCCATACTCACACGGGAGGGCCGGAGACAAAATAAATATAGTGTTAGAGAGGGTGACTGTGAAAAAATGATTTCATTTTTTCACAGTCCCTTGTCGCTTTCCGCAGCCCGCATTTCGCCTGTGGACGAAAAATGACCTTTCATTAAACCCAACCGTCAGGTTGGGTATTCCTTTGGGACCTCCTTCCACGCAGTCGGAAGGAGGAGGCCACGAAGTGGCGGAAGATAGTACCAATCCAATGCTAAATGCCATAAACAAAAGGATAAAAGTACCTTTTTAAAACAAAAGCTGAAATTTAGGTTACCTGCTAAATTTCAGCTTTTTATTATATTTTATTTAAATCAAAAGCTTTAACACACTGCTATCGCCGAGGCTATATGCCATAGGCCAAAAGCTAAATGCGCTTTTTAATTTTTGGTTCTTCACGGAAATTTGTGGACTAGAAGACATTTGACTATTGAAAAAGGACATTAACTCCTCCAAAATATAAGCGACGAAACCATACCTTGGGAGGAGAAAATGTCCTTTACTAATTACACTATTCAAAATAATGCAGAATGTCAAGATGTCTTTTACAATGTCTTCATGCCGGAAGACCCTTTTGATGACAGCCAGGAGATTGTTATTTGCAGTGAAAAGAAATATACCGACTTCCGTTGTCCTAAATGTGGTCAGAAAATGTATTCTTACGAGCCATTTTCTACCTACTTGAAAAGTTTTCCTGCGTATCCTGAGCATACCAGGATGATCCGCTTTGAAGGGCATCGCTTCCGTTGCTCCTGCTGCCATGCAACCATCACTGAGCCTATTCCCTTTAAATATCCCGGGACTCGCATTACCATGAGGGCTTCCCTTTGGATTGAGACGCTGCTTCGTAATGGAATCCCTGCCAATGCAATTGCCAAGATGTCAGGAATTCACTGGAGCACGATTCGCTATGTCCACAAACAGCTCATGGATGAATCTCTCGATAAATATGAAATGGAATTGGAGCTGACCTCTTACAAGCCCCGTTTTCTGGCCATCGATGAGTTTGCTATCCATAAGGGACACACTTATGCCACTTGCGTCATGGATTTAGCGACAGGTTATATTCTCTGGGTCGGCAGAGGTCGGGCGATAGCTGACTTCGAGCATTTCTTCAAGGAATATGATCAGACAAAGCTGACAGAGGTCAAGGCAGTCGCCATGGATATGAACGCTTCCTACAACAAGCTGGTACAAGAACATCTGCCGCAAGCTAAGGTCGTGTATGATCGTTACCACATGCAGGCTCAATTCGGGAAGGAAGTATTAGGTGTAGTAAGACTTGATGAGGCCAGAATGCATAGGGATAAAGCCAGAAACATGCAAGAAGCATTAAAAGACGCAAGCAATGAAGACAAGCCGGCTTTGAAAGAGCAGATATTCAATGAAAAGAAGAGCTACCACAAATTGAAGAAAGTCCGCTGGCCGTTACTCACCAATGAAGATAGGCTGAATCCTAAGAACAAAGAAGCGTTGCAGGCCATCTTTGCAGAGCACGAGGATCTGGCAATATGTTATTCCATGAAGGAAGAGATGGTAGCCCTCTATGAATTAAGGGACTATGACAAGGCTCTTGCAGGATGGAAGCGCTGGTTTAAAGCTGCACTAGGCAGCGGGATTCCGGCCCTGGTTAGGTTTGCTAAGATTAAGCTGCCAAGGATAGACGGTCTGGTGAACCATGCCCTGTACCCGATAAACACAGGGAAGCTTGAGGGTTTCAACAACAAGATTAAAGTGGCCAAAAGAAGAGCGTACGGATACAGAGATGATGAGTACTTTTTCACGTTAATTCGCTACCTCTCAATTCCGACCGTAAGAGGTATACTCCCGAAAAAAACGTGAAG
Source organism: Acidaminococcus sp. (assembly GCA_022482815.1). NCBI lineage: Bacteria > Bacillati > Bacillota > Negativicutes > Acidaminococcales > Acidaminococcaceae > Acidaminococcus > Acidaminococcus sp. The sequence goes on along the minus strand of JAKVOM010000001.1, from coordinate 2,479,170 downwards.
AACCTAATTTTTGCAGTCTCTTGTTTATGCTTGCTATTGTTCACCGCATGCGAAACAGAAAAACAATGAGTATTCATTGTTTCTCTGTCCCTGTTTTTTCTTTTTTTCCAAATTTGTTATAATAAGCGAAGGAGGGATTGTCATGAAAAAGTTGACTGTATTTTCAATCATAGTCGGACTGTTTTTCTGCCTTGCGGCAACGTGCTTTGCTTCTTCCGTAATCAGCGATGATGGTTATTTTAATAATATTAAAATGTGCGGTAAGGTCCGTGTCGTCGAGTACAATCCTGATGTGAAGGTTCAGGTTGTGACAGCTTTTCCGGATTTGAACGTAAAGGTTGTAGAACATTTTCCCGAAGAAATAGGGGAATGGCAGTTCGTGGAATATGGCGAAGACTTTACGATTCAGTTTGTTACGCATTTTCCTGATATCAGAATTCGCTACGTGAATGCTTTTCCCGGTGTAGCGTAATTTGCAATTTATATCTGCCTGTTGGAGCACCTTTATGAATGAAATGCGGCAGACAGAGAAAATCTGCTATTCACTGCCGTTTCCTTTTACGTAGTCGAAAGGAGTGCGGACCACAAAGTGGAGTAAGATAATGATAAGAAAGTCCAAGCCGACGGCTTGGACTTCCTTATCATCGACAGAGGAGGTGAGACGATGGGGAGAATGCTCATTACCCTGGGAATTCTTCTGGTCATTATCGGAGTCGTCATGGAATTTGGCTCCAATTTTCTGCCGCTGGGACATCTGCCCGGGGATATCCATATTTCCGGAGAACACGGCAGCTTTTACTTTCCTATCGTGACTTGTATCGTAATCAGCGTCATTTTGAATCTTATACTGCGATTGTTTCATTAATTGACACCAAATTGATTGACAGATAGATAGTTCGAAATCAGATCTCACAGGGATTAAGGGAAGAATGTAAATATAGAGGAAGAAATTTTACCCAAATTTTACACGTCCTTTACCTTCTTTCTACGGTTCCAGGGTTTATCCACTGAACTTATTTGTTATAATAAATGTACCGGGGATAATTACCTTATTTTTTCTGTATCCGAAACATGGAATCATAACTTCTGAAGGGAGTCGAGCAAATTGTCGCTCATTTATTGTGTCGAGGACGACGAAAATATTCGGGAATTGGTGGCATACGCCCTGAAGGGGCAGCATTTTGATGTGGAAACCTTCGCTGACGGCAAGGCCTTTTGGTCCGCCATGGAAAAGAAGGTACCTTCGCTTGTATTGCTGGATATTATGCTGCCGGGCGAGAGCGGAACGGATATTTTAAAAGAAATCCGCAACCATCCCGTATACAAGGATCTGCCTGTCATTATGGCGACGGCAAAAACAAGTGAATATGATGTAGTCAAGGCACTGGACGGCGGTGCTGACGATTATGTCTGCAAACCTTTCAGTATCCTGGAATTGATTTCCCGCATCCGTACGGTGCTGCGCCGCAGTCAGAATACGACCGAAGAAAAACATACTTTGTCCTATGGCCCGGTTACGCTGGATACGGATACATACACTGTAACTGTGGACAGCAAGGAATGTGTGCTGACGGCAAAAGAATTTGAACTGCTGCGGTATCTTCTCGTCAATTCAGGCATAGTGCTGACACGCGAACAGATTATGGAGGCCGTCTGGGGATTTACGTATGCCGGCGAAAGCCGCACTATTGATATGCATATTAAAACGCTGCGCCAGAAGCTGGGAGAAGGCGGAAAAATTATTCGCACTGTCCGCGGCGTTGGCTATCAAATCGGGGGTCACGCATGAAACGTAAGATTTTTTTATCCCTGCTCATGATGGGTGTGTCCTGCATGCTCATCCTGACAGGGATTTTTACTTGGCTTTTTCACAGTTATACGGAAAGTCATGCCGAAGATGAACTGGACCTTTCATTGCGGACTGTGTCGGCAGGAATGAATGAGAGCCACCGTCCTATTGAGTTTTTACAAGAACTTGGTTTTGACACACCTTATATTCGGCTGACGTGGATCAGTCAGGACGGCAGTGTGCTTTACGATTCCAACTATGACAAAGACAAGATGGAAAATCATATCGACCGTCCTGAAGTGAAAGACGCACTGGAATATGGTAAGGGCAAGGCCGTGCGCGATTCCACGACTGTTTCGGAAAATCTTCTTTATAAAGCAGTTCGGATGCCGGATGGTTCCGTCCTGCGGGCCGGCATAAGAGAACGCAATATCTATGGTCACTGGGCTTCGATGGCTCCCTATTTTTTGGCATTTCTGATGGCGGCTTTTTTCATCTGTCTATGGGCTTCCCGAAAATTATCGGTGGATTTGCTTTATCCGCTCCGTCATGCTGTGCACCTCATTTCCCATGTGCGTCAGAGCGGGCCGGCTGAAATCAGTGATATTGACGAACAGGAAATTGAAAATATTGATTCGGAAGTCAGACCTCTCGTGCGCAAGATTGCAGACCTTGCTGTAGCCCTTTCCGCTTCTTTCGAGCAGGTTAAACGTCAGAGAAATATGGTGAAGTTGATTCTTGAAAATATGCAGGAAGCTGTAATCTTAACGGATGGTTCCTATAAGATTCTGACAGCCAATAAAAGTGCCGTGGAACTTCTTCATGAAAAAAGTGAACCCCGGGTGAAAGAAAAAAATCTGTCGTTTCTTCTGCCGGAAGTTTCCTGGCCTACCGTAGGCCCTGTTCCGCCCGCAGGGACCATTGATACCGAGAAAATCAAACGTGACGGTATTTTCTTTGCCGTGACGCGGCAGCCGATTTATCTGGAACGCGAGTTTTATGGTTTTCTTTTTATTGCAAGCGATATTACAGAAATGGAAGAACGGGAGCAGCTGCGCCGCGAATTTACTTCCAACGTATCCCACGAACTGAAAACGCCGCTTACTTCTATCAGCGGATTTTCGGAAGTTCTGAAGGAAAAACTTTTCCAGAATGATGATGATGTGGCTCATTTCGGAAATTTGATTTATAAAGAATCCCATCGCCTGTTGGAACTCATTGAAGAAATCCTGCATCTGGGGCGTATCGAGGAAAAGCGGATCAAGGTGAACATGGTTCCTGTCCGTCTCGACGAGGTCACACGGGATATCGTGGCTTTTATGGATCCTGTACTCGAGGATAAAGAAGTCAAAGTGCATCTCGACCTTGCAGAAACTACGATGATAGGAGATCCGGGGCTGCTGCGTGAATGCTTCATGAACCTTATCGATAATGCTATTAAGTATAATCACCAGGGCGGTCATATCTATGTGACTGTCAAGGATGAGGGAAATCAGGCTGTCTATACGGTTCGTGATACAGGCATCGGTATTCCCAAGGGTGAGCAGAAACGCATCTTTGAGCGGTTCTACCGTGTGGATTCCAGCCGCTCGAAGACAATCAAGGGAACGGGGATTGGTCTTGCTGTCGTCAAACATATTATAGATATTCATCATGGTACAGTTACCGTGGAAAGCGAAGTGGGAGACGGTACGACATTCATTATTCGATTTCCTAAAGGGGAAACAAAGCAGGAAGCGGCCGCCCAGGCATAAGTAAAAATGTGCCTGTGAAAAAATAAAAAACGCATTTGGCTTTTGGCATATGCCATTTAGCCTCGGCGACAGCAGTGTGTTTAAGTTTTTGGTTCAAGTAAAATAGGATATAAAACCTGAAATTTAGCAGATAACCTAAATTTCAGGTTTTATTTTAAAAAGGTACTTTTATCCTTTTGTTTATGGCATTTAGCATTGGATTGGTACTATCTTCCGCCACTTCGTGGCCTCCTCCTTCCGACTGCGTGGAAGGAGGTCCCAAAGGAATACCCAACCTGACGGTTGGGTTTAATGAAAGGTCATTTTTCTTCTAAGGCCGGGATGTGGACGGCGGGCTGCGGAAAGCGTGAAAAAGGGGCTGTCGCTTTTTGCGACGGCCCCTTTTGTATCAAAAACAAGGTAAAAGCAAGGCGCGGCCTCATTGAATGAGACCGCGCCTTGGTGTAGAATTTAAATATGCCAAAAAACAAACCTACACAAAAGGATTATACAAAAATTGGCAGTTCTTATCAACTTTTTCTTCCTCTAAATTTTGAAGTACAAATCCCTAATGACGATCCTGTTCGCTTGGTGCGTGCCATGGTAGAAGGGATGGATGTAAAGGCATTGTATGACACGTATTCTCATGTCGAGAATAAATTAACGTCACCAATTCAGCTGCTGGAGATCGTCATTTATGCATGTATGGAAGGAATTCGTGGTTCGCGTAAGATAGAGCAATCCTGTAAAAGAGACACTCATTTCATGTTCCTCTTAGATGGGAAAAAAGCTCCGGATAATGCAACCATTGCAAGATTTTGTTCCCTCCATCTAAAACCATGTATCAAGGAGCTCATGATTCAGATGGATAAATGGCTGCTGGCTCGCGGTTTCATCACGCTGGATAGCCTGTTCATCGATGGGACAAAAATTGAATCTGTGGCAAACAAATACAAATTTGTTTGGAAAAACAGAGTCTTAGGCAGCCAGAACAAACTCATAGAGAAACTGGAGCAACTGGTTCCCGAAATCGAGGAACGTTTCGGAATCAAGGTCTGTTACGGAAACACTTTCCACATCCGTCATTTAAAGAAGCTCCTAAAAAAACTGCTTGTCATAAAGCGGGCTGAAGGGATCGAGTTTGTTCACGGATGTGGGAAAAGAAAGACCATTCTACAGAAGTACTATGAGATTTTAGCTAACTATCTCAAACGGCTTAAGGTGTATACGAAGCAGCTTCACATCTGTGGGGAACGGAACAGCTTTGCCAAAACAGACCCGGATGCTACCTTTATGAGGATGAAAGAAGACGCCATGCTTAATGGCGCCTTAAAGCCGGGATACAATGTCCAATATGCCAACAATTCCGGTTTTACCTTGTTTGCAGATGTGAGTGCACATCCAACAGATATGCGGACACTCATTCCTTTTCTTGAAGGATTTGAAGCCCACTTCGGTCAGAAATTTGCAAACATTGTAGCCGATGCAGGCTATGAAAGCGAAGAGAACTTGGTCTGGCTGAAGAAGAATCAGTATACTTCATATATCAAGCCTAACAATTATGAAAGAAGCAAGAGGAAAAAGTATAAGAACGACATCGGCAAAGCAGAAAACATGACATATTTGCCTGATCAAGACATGTATATCTGTAAAGGTAGGAGACTGCTGAAAGTCAGTAAAGTAACCCAGGTAAAGAACCGGTCAGGATATGTGTCAGAGAAAACATATTACGAATGTAAGGACTGCAGCGGTTGTCCCTACAAGGAACAGTGCATCCATGGGAACAATTGCAGGACACCCATGGAGAAAAGAAACAAGAAATTAGTGGTCTCGAAGAATTTTGCTGCATTGAGGGCAGAATCCCTGAAGAACATTACTTCCGAATATGGTAAGGAACTGAGGATGAACCGCAGTATACAGGCAGAAGGAGCCTTTGCGGATCTCAAGGATTCATTAAACGTCAGAAGACTAGAAACCCGAGGCAAAGGAAATGCCCTGGTAACAGTGGGAATATGTGCCATGGCACGGAATGTCCTGAAGGTCCATCACAAAGTTCAAGACGGCAAAGAGGATTTGCACTTATATCCGCTGAAAAAAGAGGCCTAAAAGATACAAAAAGAGCGCACGAAAAAAAGCAACTTAGAGTTGCTTAATTTCGTGCGCCCTTTTTTCATCTCAAAACATATTCAACTAAAAAGTAAGGCAAATTGGGGCCTTTAGCAAGTTATTTCAGGGATTAAAAATCGGTCACTTGCGACAGCCCCTTTTTTGATTCACCCGTCATTACTGATAAAAGCCAGACAAAACGGCTCATCAAGGTATTAGCTTCTCGGTCAGGATACGTCTTTTGCATGTCGTATCAAATTTTACAAAATTTTACATTGATTATACGGTTCTCTTACATGTGGCTGTTACGATATGGCTGTAAACGAAGAAGACTTAAATCATTTGATGTGAACACAAAGGGAGGATTTTTCAATGAAAGCAAAAAAATTAGCTGTTGCGGTTCTGGCTGCTGTTATGGCAACGAGTATGATTGGCTGTGGTGGCCAGAAGAAAGCAGAAACCCCGAAATCATCTGCCGGCGGTGCTGTTAGCGGTACTATCACCGGTTCTGGTTCTTCTGCTCTGCTGCCTCTGGTAAAGGATGCTGCCGAAAAATTCAAGGCCAAGAACAAAGACGTTTCCATCACTTTGAATGCCGGCGGTTCCGGTACGGGCCTGAAGCAGGTTTCCGATGGTTCCGTAGATATGGGGAACTCCGATGTGCCTGCTGAAGCCAAGCTGCCGAAAGATAAGGCTGCTAAGCTGAAGGATCACAAAATCTGCGTTATGACTGTTGTGCCTATTGTCAATAAGGATGTCAAAGTCAAGAACCTGACCAAACAACAACTGGCCGATATCTTTACGGCTAAAGTTACCAACTGGAAAGAAGTTGGCGGCCCGGATAAACCGATTATTCTGGTAACCCGTCCTAAGACCAGCGGTACTCGTGCACTCTTCAAGAAATATGCTATTAACGGCGCGGAAGAAGCCGACAATAAGTCTCTGGAAACGGATAACTCCGGTATCCTGGTAAAGAGCGTAGCTTCCAACTCCGGCGCTATCGGTTATGTAGCTCTGCCTTATCTGGTGAATGATAAGACTGTTGATAAGCTTTCCATCGATGGTGTAGAACCGACGCTGGAAAATACTTACAGCGGCAAATATACGGTATGGGGCTTCGAACACATCTATACGGCTAAGGAAGAAAAACCGGCTGTGAAGGCATTCATTGACTTCATCACTGGTTCCGAATATGGTAAGCGCATCGAAGAACTGGGCTACGGCGTAAGCTCCAAGATGCAGACCAAAGAGGTTCACTAAGAGCCTCTTCCAAGGTGAGGGAGACTTTTCTATGACATCCATTACGTCCGCTGTAAAAAAGGCCCATCGCGATGAGCGGACAGCCCGCATTTTCATCACGGCGTGTGGCCTGATTATGACTTTGATTCCGTTCCTGATAGGTATTTTCCTTTTCGTGAAAGGGACTGATACCTTTACTACCTTCCATCACCCCTTATCCGAATTTCTCTTTTCAGGAGAATGGGATCCGAGTGATACTGCGGAAGGCGGCGGGAAAATCGGATCCGCTATGTTCATTACCGGTTCCCTGGCTGTGTGCGGCTTGTCCCTGATCTTCGCACTGCCGCTCTGCCTTGCTTCGGCTATCTTTATGACCGAAATTGCGACGCCGCAGATGCGCAGAATGGTTCAGCCGGCTGTCGAGCTGTTCACGGGGATTCCTTCCGTAGTTTACGGCTTTGTCGGAATGACGGTGCTCATTCCTTTCCTTAGAAAAATCTTTCCCATGCCCTTTGGCTTTTCGCTTCTGGCGGCGGGTATTGTACTCGCCGTCATGATTTATCCGACAATCACGACGATGGCAGCTGATGCTATGACGTCCGTGCCGCAGGCTTGGCGTGAGGCTTCATATGGACTGGGAGCTACCCGGTGGGAAACGATTGCACACGTAGTTCTGCCCGCTGCCAAGGGTGGTATTGTAACCGGCATCATTCTTGGACTGGCCCGTGCTTTTGGGGAAGCACTTGCCGTTGCTATGGTGATCGGTCAGATGAAGGTATTCCCAAAATCGCTGTTCCTTCCGGCGAGCACGCTCACCACGGCTATTTCCGCAGATATGGGCGGTGCCATGGAAGGCGGCGAGTATAGTGCGGCTTTGTGGACGATGGCGTTGCTGCTTTTCATCCTGTCCTTCATCTTTATTTTTATCATTCATACGATGAACGATATGTTTACACTAAAAGGAGATAAACGCTAATGAACTCAGCTGTCAATGCTAAAAAGAGAATGGACCATTTTATGACCATGGTCTTTTTTGCCGGAGCTGGGCTGGCGGTTATTTTGCTGATTGCTTTCGTCGGTTATGTCATGATAGAGGGGTTTGGCCATATGACGGCCAAGATCATGTCGTTTGAAAACGGCGGCCTGGGCAATCAGCTGTTTAACACTCTTTACCTGGTTTTTCTGGCCTTGGTTTTCAGTTCCTTACTCGGTGTTCCGGCCGGTATCTTTCTTTCCGAATATGCAAGAAAGGGGAAAGTCGTTAAGGCAGTACGTATGGCTGTGGAGACACTTTCTTCTTTGCCCTCAATTGTTGTCGGTTTGTTTGGGTACCTCGTCTTTATCGTAATGACGGGTTCTCAATGGAACTTGTTTGCCGGTGCACTCAGTGTTTCTATCCTGATGCTTCCGCTCGTGACCTCTGTCACAGTGGATGCCCTGCAGAGTCTGCCTGACAGTTATCGCCAGGGCAGTTATGGCCTGGGAGCCTCCAAATGGCAGACCATTTGGCGTATCCTGCTCCCTGCTGCCTTTCCACGCATCATGACGGGGCTCATTATGGCTGCAGGCCGTGGCTTCGGCGAAGCAGCTGCTTTGATGTTCACTGCTGGTATGTCTACGGATATTCATTGGGACAATTGGGACGTTTCAAGTCGCCTGTGCCCACTGAACCCGTTCCGGCCGGGCGAGACACTGACATTACATATCTGGGCACTGCGTACGGAAGCCTTGGAAGCCAATGCAAACGAACAGGCGGCTGTTTGCTCCGCTATTCTGATCGTGCTTGTTGTTTCTTTCAGTCTGGCTGCACGTGCCCTCAGTTATCACTTAGATAAGAAAATGGGAGGCAATCGCTAATGGCAACTACAGATGAAGCCCTGAAACAGGGTACCGCCGAATCTCAAAACGCGAACGATTACGTGTTCCAGATTCGTAACATGAATTTGTTCTATGGAGAGCATCAGGCACTGCATGAGGTCTCCATGGATATAAAAAGAAATGAGATTACTGCTCTGATCGGACCTTCCGGCTGTGGTAAATCTACCTTTTTAAAGACCCTGAATCGCATGAACGACCTCGTCGAAGGCTGCCGCGTCACGGGAGATATCCGCTTTGAGGGGAAAGATATCTTTACGGAATGTGACCTCCTGGCTCTGCGTTACCGTGTGGGCATGGTCTTTCAGCAGCCGACGCCGTTTCCGAAGAGCGTATATGAAAATGTTGCTTATGGTCCTCGTATCCAGGGAATTCACAATAAGAGTACCCTTGATGACATTGTGGAACAGAGCCTGAAACAAGCTGCTTGCTGGGATGAAATGAAGGATCGTCTCTCCAGCAGTGCGCTCGGTCTTTCCGGTGGTCAGCAGCAGCGCCTGTGTATTGCCCGTACGTTGGCCGCTCGTCCTTCCGTCATTCTCATGGATGAGCCGACTTCTGCACTGGACCCGATTTCTACACAGAAGATTGAGGATCTGGCCCTGAAGCTGAAGGAAAAGTACACGATTATCATCGTAACGCACAATATGCAGCAGGCAAAACGTATTTCTGACAAAACGGCCTTTTTCCTGCTTGGCAACCTTATTGAATTCGATGATACGCTTCATATTTTTACCAATCCGTCCAATCCGAAGACGGAAGAGTATATTACGGGTCGTTTCGGCTGAAGAATAAGGAGAGTCACATTATGTTGGAAAAATACGATACTGGCCTTAAGGCTCTGGAAAAAGACCTGGAGAACCTGGCTCAAACGCTCACCACGACAATTGACAGTACCAGATCTGCTCTTGAGAACAATGACGTGCATCTGGCCGAAAAAATCTATCATGGTGACAAGGCAATCAATGACCTGATCAAAAAGTGCATGGAAGAGGATATGGCACTCAGCATGCTTCAGGAACCGGTTGCCCGCGACTGGAGAAATTTGATGGCAACGCTGAAAATCCTTTCCGATTTGGAACGCATTGCCGATCACTGCGCTGATATCAGTTATTACATCCTGGTGATGGCAAAGGAAGGAACCAAAGTGGAACTTCCTGAACATTTGCTTGAGATGTATGACATTATGGCGACCATGGTTCGGGAAGTCCTGAAAGGGTATTTCCGTCATGAACCCTTTGATCAAAAGCTGGTAAAAGATAAGGACGATATGGTCGACGCTCTCTTTAATAATCTTCTGAAGGAGTTTGCCGGTTCTATCGGTAAAGCTCCTGACAAAGCGATGGACTATATCTTCTACACGATGATTGTAAAGTACATCGAGCGGATGGCTGACCATTCCGACAACATTGCCGAGTGGATTGGTTATCGTGATACCAGCAAAATTACGCTGTAACAGCTTGGGGAGGCCTGTTTGCCGGGGATGTATCTCTCTGTGAGCGGATATGGCCCGGAAAATAAGTTTCTCCATTTTTGCTGTTCATTTTCTTCCTTGTTTTTCATTGTGATTGGCCCCGATTCGTCAGAATCGGGGCGCTTTTTTTATATGTTAAGCCAAACCGTAAGGTTTGGAAATCCTCTGCCACCTCCGTCCGCTCGGAAGGAGGGACCACGAAGTGGGGGAGGAAAGTAAATTAGAGGAGAACCGCAGTCAGCGCTAACCACAGGAAGCGCTGACGACAGCGGTGGAGGATGTGCGCCAGTTCGGCGTGAATAGTGTAGTTCGGTGAAAGTCCGAATCCAGTAAAGCCCAGCAAGCAGCTGGTACCGAGTCTTGCATGCAGAGCCGTGAGGTGAGCATGAAGCGTAGACAGGGAGTGTGAGAGCCGTAATGCCAAATGCGATGAGCAAGGCGTAAAGCAGAATCAGCCTCGTTAACCGTAACATGGAAGCCGATACCCTATCCTCGGTCGCAGGCAGAAGCGTGCAGTTCGTTAGCAGAAAACTGCGGCGAGAACTGTACAGAGTTCCATCGGGGTCTAAGTGCACGGCGAGTACACAAACACTATTCATGTACCTGGGAGAACTGACTCACTCCAAGGGACAGTGGTATGCTGACTTAAATACTTAACTGTACGGAGGTTGGCAAAAGCTGGGTCAGTAGTCGGATTGCCTCATTGTAGTGATGAAACCTATGAAAGTAGGCGGAGCGAAGGGGGCAAAGAATAATCGATTTCTGTCTCAAAACAGAAGGTAACACAAGGAGGTTATCATAATGGAAATTGCGACACAGAAATTAAGGCACCAAGTGCAAGAGTGCAGATATGGTGCTGAAAGATTATTCTAAGAGCCGTATGCGGGAAAACCGCACGTACGGTTCTGTGAGGGGCGGGCGAGGCAACTCGACCCGTCTACTCGACAGTTTCTTTTGTTTTTAACTTTTCTTCCGGCCGAAGGCCGTACCATGCTGCCGCAGGCGGGGCTATCTGCTAACTGCTATCAGCTATCTGCCTTGGGCCTTCGCCTGACAATCTGCCCGCACGGGTGTACTAACCACTATCCACTTACCACTTTGCTGCTGACTCACAACTCATAACTCACAACTATCATCATTTTAAATTTGACCATTAAATAAACTTGCTAATCATGAATAGTTTGTTAATTTCGATTTTACAACTGTAAATTTAAACGAAAGTACAGTATAATATAGTGTGACAACTGATGTAAGGAGTAAATTTGATTCATGACAAGATACTACCATGTCCTAAATTATGGCTGTCAGATGAACGAAAGTGATGCCGAGCATTATGCCGGCCAGCTGATGGACCTTGGGTATTCTTATACCCCGGATTACCATACAGCCGATGTCATTATTATTAATACATGCTGCGTCCGTGAAAGCGCGGAAAAGAAAATTCTTGGCAAAATAGGTGAGATGAAGCAGGTTAAACGGAACCATCCTGGTTCCGTTCTTTGTGTTACTGGATGTATGGCCCAGAAGTGGGGGAAGGATCTCCTCAAAAAATACCCACAGGTCGACCTCCTGCTGGGCACGGCTCATGTCAATTCATTCAGTTCTATCCTGCAGAATTATCTGGCAAACCGTGACGGTCAGGGCCTTTTTGATGACCTGACTGTTATGCCTCAGGAATTTGAGGGCAGTTTCGTCAGAAAGAGCAGTTTTGCAGCTTGGGTGCCGATTATGTACGGCTGCAATAATTTCTGCACATACTGCATTGTTCCTTATGTAAGGGGCCGTGAGAGAAGCCGCGAGGCTTCTGCCATCTGCAGGGAAATCGAAAAAGCAGTGGCCCAGGGTTATAAGGAATTTACCCTCCTGGGACAGAATGTCAATTCCTATGGGAAGGACAGGGGAGAGAAGGAAGCTTTCAGCCATCTTCTCCAGATGGTTGACGAAATTCCTGGTGTGGAGCGCATCCGTTATATGACGAGTCATCCCCGCGACATGAGCGAGGAAGTCGTGAAGACCATCGCTGACAGCCGCCATATCTGCAAGAATTTCCACATTCCCGTGCAGTCCGGGAGCAGCCGTATCATGAAGGCCATGAATCGGGGATATGACCGGGAAATGTATCTGGGACTTGTCCATACCATCCGTAAGTATGTACCGGATGCCGTTATTTCTACCGACCTTATTGTCGGTTTTCCCGGTGAAACAGAAGAAGATTTTGAGGAAACACTGAGCCTCGTAAAGGAAGTTCAGTTTGATGATGCCTTTACGTTTATTTATTCCAAACGTTCCGGCACACCGGCCGCCAGGATGGATAATCAGGTGCCCTATGCCGTTAAAAAAGAACGTCTGGACCGGTTGATGGAAGTCCAGAATCAATGCAGCCTGGAGCGTAATAAACGCCTGATCGGGAAAACGCTGCCCGTCATGGTGGAAGGCCCGAGCCGCAGTAATCCGGATGTTCTGAGCGGCCGGACCGATGGGAATAATCTCGTCCTGTGGCCGAAGGGGAGTACGAATCCCAAACCCGGGGATATTGTACCGGTCCATATCGAGAAAGCTCAGACCTGGCTCCTTAAAGGAAAGGTGGAGTAATGGAAAAAGAAGGCTATACGCCCATGGTACAGCAGTACATGGCGGTCAAGAAAGAACATCAGGATAAACTTCTTTTCTTCCGCCTGGGCGATTTTTATGAACTATTCTTTGATGATGCTGTGACCGCGTCACGTGAGCTCAATCTGACGCTTACACACCGTGCGGGCAACACGAAACATCCGATTCCGATGTGCGGCGTGCCTTTTCATTCAGTAGACAGTTATCTGGCAAAGCTGATTAAAAAAGGATACCGGATTGCCATCTGTGACCAGATGGAAGACCCGAAAAAAGCCGTCGGTATCGTAAAGCGCGAAGTAACGAAAATCCTCACTCCGGGAACGGTACTAAGCGATGCCGTCCTGGATGAACAGCATAACCAATATCTGGCTTGTCTCTCCTGGGAAAAGAAACATGCTTGTATCAGTTTTTCCGACGTATCGACAGGAGAATGTTCCTGGTATGAGGCAGCGGGCAGCAATGTAGAAGATTTAATTTTGGATCAAATCTACCGCATGCAGCCGGCAGAACTGATTCTGGAACCGGAAGCAGAACTGCCAGAAGCAGTCAGCACGATGCTTGCAGAGCGCCTGCCGCACTGCATGATTAACCGATTCCATGCAGATGGTTCCGTCAATGACTTCAGCCGTCATTTCGGGGACAGTGACAAGGCTGCTTCCAATCCTTTTGTGAGAAATACGGTGGAGCGCATGCTCCAGTATATTCACGAAAATTTAAAAGGGGATTTGGCTCAGATCAACCGTCTCAGTGAAATCACGACAGATCAGGTCATGACCCTTGACGCGACAGCGATTCGCAATCTGGAACTGATTCGCAACATGAAGGACGGCACCAAACACGGTACCCTTCTTGATATCCTGGATTACACCTGCACCGCCATGGGAGCCCGGCTGCTGCGGCAGTGGATTGAAGCACCTCTCCTTAGTGTGACGCGGATTTCTCTGCGTCAGCAGGCTGTAAAGACGATTTTGGAAAATGCATCTTTCCGGACAAGTCTGGGAGATGCCCTGAAGGATATTACGGACCTGGAGCGCATCTTATCCCGCATCGAAGTAGGCTCGGCCAACGCCCGGGATATGGTAGCACTGCGCAGCGCACTGCGTGTGATACCGACGCTCAAGCAGCTTCTCGCGCCTGTTGCGGGCGGCCTGCTGCATCAGCTTGATTTGCGGATTTCCCCACATCAGGATGTGCTTGATGTTCTGGAACGGGGGATTGTCGATGACCCGCCTTTTACCGTGCGGGAAGGCGGCATGATTCGCAAAGGCTTCAATGCGGAACTGGATGAGCTGCATGAAATCGCGGAGAATAATAACGAATGGATGCAGAATTTCGAGCAGCGCATCAAAGATTCGACGGGCATCAAAAATTTGAAAGTCGGATTCAACAAAGTATTTGGCTATTATATCGAAGTCTCCAAGGGGCAGATTAATTTGGTGCCGGACAATTTTATCCGTAAGCAGACTCTTGTCAACGCGGAACGGTATATTGTGCCGGAACTGAAAGAGTTCGAAAATAAAATTCTGAGTGCCCACGAAAAAATTCAGCAGCTCGAGTATTATCTCTTTAATGAAATCCGTCAGTGTGTGCGGAAGCAGATCGTCCACATCCAGGAAACGGCACGGGCTATTGGTGAACTCGATGTGCTCTATTCTTTGGCAATGGCCGCTTTTAAGGGCAACTATATCTGTCCGCGGCTGAATGATAAAGAAGAAATCAGCATTAAGGATGGCCGTCATCCCGTTGTCGAGAAACTGCTGGAACGGGAGCTTTTTGTCCCGAATGACGTACATCTGAATTGTACGGATGAACGGCTGATTATCCTTACAGGCCCGAACATGGCCGGTAAATCAACATATATGCGTCAAATTGCACTGCTGACGCTGATGACCCAGATGGGCAGCTTTATCCCTGCCAGGGAAGCTTCCATTTGTCCAGTGGACCGCATCTTCACGAGAGTCGGTGCCAGCGATGACCTGGCGACCGGACAAAGTACCTTTATGGTTGAGATGAACGAAGTAGCCAATATTCTTAAGAACGCAACGAGCCATTCGCTTATTATTCTCGATGAAGTGGGCCGCGGGACCAGTACCTACGATGGGATGAGTATTGCCCGTGCCGTCGTGGAGTATATCAATACGAAAATCAAGGCAAAGACGCTCTTTGCCACGCATTATCATGAACTCATCGAGATGGAAGATGAAATGGAAGGTATTAAAAATTACTCCATCGCGGTGAAGGAAAAGGGTAAGGACATTGTGTTTCTGCGCCGCATTGTACCGGGCGGAACGGACCGCAGCTACGGCATTCACGTAGCAAGGCTGGCCGGGCTCCCGAACAAGGTGCTGGAGCGTGCTGATGAACTTTTGAAACAGTATGCAGCCGAAGGCACGCGTCATGCCGAAGCGCCTAAAAATGCCCAGAAGCCGCAGGCTGCTGAGGCAGAGCCGGAACTGCAGACGAGTCTTTTCGGTGATGTCCTGAGAGAAGAGCTGATTGGACTGGATGTCACGACCATGACGCCTCTTGAGGCCATGAATACCCTTTATAAATTATCGGAAGAAGCAAAACGGGAAGGGGGTAAGACAGTTTGAAAGCAGAAGTCAAACTCCTTGACCAGAATACGTCAAACCAGATCGCTGCCGGTGAAGTGGTTGAGAAACCTGCTTCCGTTGTGAAGGAACTTGTGGAAAATTCTCTCGATGCCGGCGCCGACCACATTGAAGTGACAATCTACGCAGGCGGCACGGAATTCATCCGTGTGAAAGATAATGGATCCGGCATGGACGAAGCCAATGCCAGAATGGCGATTTTGCGCCACGCGACAAGTAAAATTGTCAAAGCGGAGGATCTCCTGACGCTTCATACGCTGGGATTCCGCGGTGAAGCCTTGCCGAGTATCGCGTCCGTATCTCACTTCAATCTGTTGACGCGGGAAGACGGTTCCGATTTTGCCACGTCCATCACTATTGACGGCGGTGAAGACATAACCGTTGATTCCATGGGCGGAGATGTGGGGACGACGGTGACGGTCAAAGATTTGTTTTATAATGTGCCGGCACGGCGGAAATTCCTCCGTACTGTTAATACAGAAGGCCGTTACATCAATGAAGTTCTTTCCAGAATTGCACTTTCCCGGCCGGATGTCCATATCACGCTGATGAGCAACGATAAGGAAGTCATCAATACTCCCGGCAGCGGCAGCCTTGTAGATACGATTGGGTCTTTATACGGGAAACAAGTTGTCTCCCAGCTGCTCGAAGTGCATCATGACCAGGACGGCATTCAGGTAGATGGCTATATCAGCAAACCGACCCTGCTTAAGGGAACGCGGACGTGGCAGACGCTTTTCGTCAACGGCCGTTCTATCAACAATCGCATGATTTCCAAAGCTATCGACCATGCGTATCAATCCCAGATTCCGAAGGCAGGATTTCCCTTTGCGGTGCTGAATCTGACTGTGGATACGCATACTATCGATATTAACGTGCACCCCCAGAAGAGTGAAATTAAATTTGGGGATGAGCAGGCTGTCTATCGGGCCGTGTATCATGCTCTTTGCAATACCTTGACGCGCCCCATGGCCGGCAGGGAAGAAAGCGGCAGTATCGTGGCCACAAAGCCGGACGGGACGGCGCCTTATAAAGCTGCCTCAGTGGAAAATGAGCCGCTCTTTAAGGCCCCCTCCGGGTGGAACCGCCTGGGCAGGCAGAGTCCGCTGACGCCGCGCTCTACTTATACGGAACAAATCTGGAGAAATCCGGAAACCCAGGAAACGCGGACAGATGCTATTTTTAGTGCCCAGCGGACTACGGAGAATCTTTCGCAGCCAGGTGCAGAGAGCAATGGCAGTGCCCAGGGTGATGCCGCACCGTCAGAGGCTGAAAATATGGCGGCAGCAGCCGCACAAAATGGCATTGACGTCATCTGGCCGCTCGGCCAGGTTGACCGGACGTTTATCATTGCCCAGTCAGAGAATTCGCTCTATCTGATTGACCAGCATGCGGCTCACGAACGCATTATGTATGATAAATTTGTACGTCAGCAGCAGCCCGTGCCGTCCCAGCAGATGCTTATGCCTCTTTTTCTTACGGTTACGCCGCAGGACGTGGACGCGGTGGACCACTATCGGGAGGAATTCCTGAAACTGGGTGTCGATGCGGAACCAGCCGGAGAAACGATGCTGCGCGTGTCGGCTCTTCCTGCTGACGTAGAAGCAGGGCAGGCAGAAGGCTTTATCAGTGACATTCTGAAGATGCTTTCTGAGAATAAAGAAATCAAGACGAGCGACCTGCGGGAAGAAGTCTTGCATTACGCAGCGTGCCACAGCGCTATCCGTGCCGGAGAAGTACTGAATATTCGTCAAATGCGGGAACTGATTCTGGAACTTCTTAATACGGAGCATCCTTTCACGTGTCCCCATGGCCGTCCCTGCATGATTGAAGTCAATTCGGCAGAGCTGTTTAAGCTCTTTAAGAGAACATGACGGCGGCAGAGAGTTTTGCCGTGACGGTAGGCCTGAAAGGAGGACCCCTTCTTTCCCGGACGGCCCGCACCTGGGCAGAAGAACTGCAGCTGCCTTTCCTTAAAAGGCGCCGCGGTGAGTCCCTGTCCAAAATGCGGGAGCGTTACGGGTTGGCGGGGTTACTCGTTGCGACCGCGCGAGGGCCTCAGGTCGATACGGAAGAGGGCATACTGCGGTATCATCCGGGTATGGCCGTGCTCCGCGTTCAGGAACTGGAACGAGGTCATCTCGATCATTTTGTCGATGCCTGTGAACTGAAACCGGGTGACAGAGTGCTCGACTGCACACTTGGCCTTGCTGCTGATGCGGCCATTGCCTCCTATGTCACAGGCCCTTCCGGCAAGGTCGTAGGGCTCGAAGCATCACCGCTCATATGGAAAGTAGTTTCCGAAGGCCTTAAAACTTATACCGATGCGCCGCCGGAGCTTGTTGAGGCCCTGCGCCGCATCACGGTAATACGGGCGAATGCCCGGGAATATATCCGGACACTTCCTGACGATTCTTTTTCGGTCGTGTACCTTGACCCGATGTTCCAGACACCGGTCGAGGGCTCATCCAACATGCAGCCTCTGCGTCCTGCCGCTTTCCATGAAGAACCGGACAGGGCCTTTGTAGAAGCTGCACTGCGTGTGGCACCGCGGGTCGTCGTCAAGGAACGCTATCGCGGCTATATGGAGAAACTGGGTGCCTCAGAAATCCGGGGCGGCCGCTACAGCCGTGTCAAATATGGCATTATAAGGAGGCAGTGAGAATGGAAAAACAAAAACTCATTGTCATTGCCGGACCTACAGCGACAGGAAAGACGGCCTGCGGCATCCTGCTTGCCCAGCGTCTTCAAGGTGAAATCATTTCGGGCGATTCCATGCTCGTTTTTAAGGGTATGGACATTGCCACCGCGAAACCGACTCCCGAAGAAAGGGCGGCAGTGCCTCATCATCTGATTGATATCTGTGAACCCGGTGACAAGTACACTGTCGTCGATTTTCAGCAGCAGGCGGGAGCACTCATCCGTGAAATCCATGCGCGCGGCCATCTGCCGATTGTCGTCGGCGGTACGGGCCTTTATCTCAAGGCGCTTTTGGAAAATTACCATTTTTCCGATGTGCAGGAGTCGCAGACACTGCGGGAAAAACTTTCCCGGTATGCCGATACGTACGGTAACGCGGCACTTCATGCAAAGCTTGCCGAAAAAGATCCCGAAACGGCAGCACGGCTCTCCGTCAACGACAGGCGGCGAGTTATCAGGGCACTTGAATCCATAGAGGGCGGAGGGACGGTCTCCCGGGATAGGGACAGTCAGTTCCCCTATGACGCCTTCGTTTTCGGGCTCACGATGCCGCGGGAAATCCTTTATGACAGAATCAACCGCCGGGTGGATCTTATGATGGAAGCCGGTCTTCTCAAGGAGGCAGAGCATTTTTACAAGGCAGGCATCAGTCTCGATGCCCAGTCGATGAAGAGTATCGGTTACCGTCAGGCAGTGATGTATTTTCAGGGAAAATATACACTCGAGGAATGTGTGGATAAGATTAAACAGGCTACTCGTAATTTTGCCAAAAGGCAGATTACCTGGTATAAAAAGATGCCCTATATCCATTGGCTGACGCTTTCGGCGGAGCCGGATTATGAGGCATGTACTCAGCGCATGCTTACGCTGCTAAAGGAAAGTCATTTTATTTAGGAAAGGCGAGGGGTCATTATGAACAGTGGAACAAGTAAACAGCTTAACCTGCAAGACAGTTTCTTGAACAAAGTACGCAGTGAAAAAAGAACCATCGTAATTTATCTGCTGAACGGCTTCCAGGTCCGTGGAAGAGTGTGGGGGTTTGATAACTTCACAGTCATCGTGGAAAGTGAAGGCAAGCAGCAGCTGATTTATAAGCATGCAATTTCTACTATCGCACCGATGGAAACGGGTGCAATCTTAACTTTGAAAAAAGGGAATGACCAGGATGTCGCTAAAGAATAAACTGGAAGCAGAAATCGTTGTGTTTCTGGATTATTTGACTGTAGAAATGGGACTCTCGCCTAACACGAGAGATTCCTATGGAAGAGATCTTCGCATGTTTTCCGTACGGGTTAAGAAAGAACTGAAAGACATTACCCGTGACGACATTACGAAGTATATGAGTGATCTGAAAAAAGAAAATTACGCACCTACTTCCTCTGCAAGGAAACTTGCCGCTTTGAAATCCTTCTTTCGCTTTATGACGAGTGAAGGCTACATTGACGAGGATCCCTGCGAAGTTATCGAATCGGACACCCGGGGCGTAGTGCTGCCGAAGGTGCTGTCTGTCGAGGAAGTAAAGCGTCTTTTTTCAGCACCTGACCTCAAGAAACCGGAAGGTTTCCGGGACCGGACGATGCTGGAAGTCATGTACGCGACGGGCATGCGGGTGTCAGAGCTGCTCTCCCTGACACTTCAGCGGGTTGATCTGAAGGCACAGTACGTTATTGCTTATGGGAAAGGTTCTAAAGAACGGCTGATTCCTCTGGGGCAGTATGCCGTTAAATTCCTGAAAGAGTATATCGACAGGGTGCGCCCTCTGTTCCTGAAGGAAGATAAACCGACGGACGTCCTTTTCCTCTCCGTGCGGGGAACGGGGATGACGAGACAGCGGTTCTGGCAGGTCATCAAGGGATATGGTGAAGCTGTTCACATTCAAAAGCACCTGACTCCGCATATCCTGCGTCACTCCTTCGCCACGCATATGCTGGATAACGGGGCTGACTTGCGCACTGTGCAGGAATTGCTTGGGCATTCCGATATTTCAACTACACAGATCTATACGCACCTGACAAACAATCGTCTGAAGGCTGTCTACGATAAGAGTCATCCTCGTGCTTAACGAGGCTTGACAGAATTTGCTGAGGGGCTATACTATCCCTAAATCCTTTATCGGCACAGTCCTGAAAAGGAATTAAAACGTGACAGGAAGTTTTGTTTTATGCCAAGTAGACGATATACGCGCCAACCGCGCAGAAAAAAGAAAAAAGGCGGACACTTCTGGGTTATTTTGATCCTTGTAGTCGTCATAGGCCTGGGCATGTTTTTGACTGCCCATAAACGGCAGAATCCCGAGGAAACGTGGCCCGATGTCATAGAGGACATCATGCCGGAACCTGTTAAGGAAAAAGTAAAGGAAACGCTGCCTGAACCGGTCAAGAAGAAAGTTCAGGAAATCAAGCAAAAGGAAAAGAAGGAAATTCAGCAGGAAAAGGCGAAAAAAACTGCTGAACAGAAAGAACAATCTGCCAAGCAGGAAAAGAAAGCCAAACCGAAAGCTGAACCTAAAACGGAGACAAAGCCTGAAACGCAGGAGCAGCCGGCACCGGCAGAATCCGGCGGCGGGGATGAACTCCCGGGGCTTGCAGCCGGTCAGTACAGCGGAAAGCTCGCAATCCTTATTGATGATTGTGGATATCAGCTGGATCCGGTACGGACACTGACAAGTCTGCCGCTTAATATGACTTTTGCGGTTATTCCTTTTAAAACGAACAGTGAAGCGGCGCTTTCCATCATCAAAGGCAGCGGCCACACAGCAATGCTGCATCTGCCGATGCAGCCATTTTCAGGCGGCAGTTCGGAGAGCCGTTCCGTCCGGGTAGGTATGACGAAACAGCAAATCCAGGATTTTACCCGGGAAGCGCTGGACAGCCTGCCCGGGGTGACAGGTGTCAACAACCATCAAGGCTCGGCAGCGACGTCCAATGGCCCGACCATTCGGGCAGTATTGGGAGTACTGAAGGAACGCGGGCTGTTCTTTGTTGACAGCCGTACAAGTGCTTCTTCTGTGGCAGAAGAGACCGCCAGTGAAATGGGCGTACCAACGGCGCACAATGCATTTTTCCTTGATAACAGCAGTGATGTCGGGGACATCGAGGCACAGATTATCAAGGCTGTAAAAGCCGCTGATCGTTACGGCTCTGCCATTGTCATCTGTCATGCAAGACCGAATACGGCAAAAGCCTGGCAGCAGTGCTATCAGGCAGTTCTTAATTCGGGAATTACCATGGTGAGTGTTCCTGAGTTATTGCATTAGGAGGTGAGCAGAATGCTCAAAACCACGTTATTGATGGGTTTGATGACGGCCCTGCTTCTCGTCATCGGTGATTATGTCGGCGGTACAAACGGAATGGCTGTGATGCTTCTCATTTCCATCCTCTCCAATATGTTCATTTACTGGAACAGTGACAAAATTGTCATCAGCCAGTATGGGGCGCAGGAGGTCAATAAGGAAATGGCACCGGGCCTTTGGAATATTGTGGAAGCACTGACGCGGAGAGCCGGACTTCCGATGCCTCGCGTCTGCATTATTGACAGCCGCGTGCCGAATGCCTTTGCAACAGGCCGTAATCCGGAACACGCAGCCGTCTGCGTCACGACGGGCCTCATGGATATTTTGACTCCGCGGGAACTTTCCGGAGTACTGGGCCATGAATTGAGCCACATCAGACATAACGATATTCTGATTGGAACCATCGCCGCCGGTATGGCTGGCCTCATTTCCTACCTGTCCCGTTTCCTGCTCTTTTTCGGCGGACGCCGCGACAGGGATGATGGCGGTGGATTAGGCGGTTTATTCCTCGTGGTCTTAACACCTCTCATGGCAGCTATCATTCAGCTTGCCGTGTCAAGAACGAGAGAGTACATGGCCGATGAAAGCGGCGGGGAGCTGTGCGGAGATCCGGATGCTCTGGCTGACGCATTGGCAAAGATAGAAAGCATCCAAAGCGTCCATACGATGCCGAATGCAACAGAGAATACGGCTCATCTCTTCATCATATCCCCGTTTAGTGCCAGGGACGCCAAGGCTCTGTTTTCGACTCACCCGGCTACGGAAGACCGAATTGAGCGGCTGAGGAAGCAGGCTGCTGCTATGCGTGCCGCCGGAAAAATTGACCCCGTAGCATAAATTTTAAACGAGAAAAGACTATTGCAGAAATGCAGTAGTCTTTTTTTGTTTAAAGCCGCAGTTTGCTATCTGTCGCGCGCTTGCGGTAGGTGCGTAGCGGAATAATAAGGATTGGCTCGAAAAATAGTTCTTGTATTCAGCGTAACCCCATAATTGGACTATTCACCTCAACATGAATGAGGATCCTTTTCTGCCTAAGAACGGACCAAATGCGAATTGCTAAACGCCAAGTGCACCTTTTCTTTCGACTCAGAAACGTATATTTTGTCAATTTATTAACAATTATTTGCAAAATTGTGGATACAAAACACATAAAAATACACAATATGAGAATTTATATTCATTTAAATAGCAATAAATATTACTTATTGATAAAACCAACTATAACTAGGGTAAAATGAATGACTCAATTAAGTGTTAAAAAATTAATAAAAAAATATTTACATACATGGAATGCTGAATACATAATACAATAACCAATTATTTCTGGTTTAACTGTAAATAAAAAAATTCAAAAAATTAAGGAAAAAATTATAGTAAAACAAATAAAATGATGATATAATAACATTATGATTTTGCTGTGTGCTTCTGGAGAGCTGCACCAGAATCTAAATCTTAGGGGGGATTTAAGATGGGTGGATTAGCAATTAAACTGGACATGTTCCAATCCCTGGCACTAGCGGTCGTTTCAATCTGGCTTGGCCAGTGGTGTCGTAACAAGATGCCGATTTTGAAAAAGTACTGTTTGCCGGGCGCTGTTGTCGGCGGTACTATCGTGTCAATCATTTCTTTGATCCTGTACGAAACAGGTATTGCCGAACTTTCCTTTGATTACAAAGTAGCGAATAACCTTTTCTACTGCATCTTCTTCGCAGCCAGCGGTGCGGCAGCCAGCTTGTCTCTGCTGAAAAAAGGCGGAAAACTTGTTATTATTTTCTGTATTTCTGCCGCTGTCCTGGCTATTTTGCAGAACATTCTGTCCATGGGCATTGGTATCGCCATGGGAGTTGATCCTCTGATTGCGCTGATGACCGGTTCCACGCCTATGACCGGTGGTCACGGCAACGCTGCCGCGTTTGCGCCTATGGCTGTTGAAAAGGGCGCCACGGCTGCTTTGGAAGTGGCCATTGCTTCTGCAACATTTGGCCTGATTTCCGGCTGCATTATTGGTGGGCCTTTCGGCCGCTGGATTATCAGAAAACATCATCTTGAAGATCCTGAACTGGATGGTAAGGCTGAACAAGCAGAAGAAACAGGTAAAGAAGTCGGTACGGCTATGTTCAACGGCGACGTTGTCAAGGCAATGTACCTGATGTGCTTCTGCCTCGGCCTTGGTGCAGTTTTCATGGCAATCCTGAAGAGTTTCCACATTTCCTTCCCGATTCACGTATGCTGCATGCTCGGTGGTATCCTTGTTCGTCTGTATCTGGATAAAAAGGGGAATACGCCAGATTCCATGTACGAAGCCATCAACACTGTCGGTGACTTCTCTCTGGGCCTCTTCGTATCCCTGTCCATCATCTCCATGAAACTGTGGCAGCTGGCCGGACTGGCTGGTCCTATGGTCGTCATGCTGATGGCTCAGGTTGTATTTATCCTGTTCTACTGCTACTTCATTGACTTCTATATTTGCGGTAAGAACTACGATGCAGCAATCATCGCTGTAGGTCATACCGGATTCGGTCTGGGCGCTGTGCCTGTATCCATGACCACCATGAAGACGGTCTGCGACAAGTACAGATACTCCAAGCTGGCCTTCTTTGTAGTGCCGGTAATCGGCGGCTTCCTGAGCAACATCACGAACGCTATCATTATTACAAACTTCATCAATATTGCTGCAGGCATGCGGTAATATTGAAACTTAAAAACCATGGACTGCTCCAGACAGTCCATGGTTTTTTAGTGTACCATTAATTACACTTCTAATGTGCAGAACCCTTTTAATCTGTTTACTTCCTGGTATCCTTGTGCTAGAATGATAGCAACAAGCATCAACCCTGGGGATGTACTGGTTTCGACGGGGGTAGATGTGGTGTGATAAGCGAGCTGGGATTCCATCAACCCCATTAAACGGTGGAAACGCGTTATAAACGCAGACGATTCTTACGCTTTAGCAGCTTAAATTGCTAACGTTCCCTTTCTTCACTCCTGCTGAAGAATCGTGAACGACACTTGCAGGATACCCATCAGTCAATTCTCGGAGGCCGGTGTGGGAAATCCATCGAGATAGTGGTTGATTAGCCCGCCAATAGGCGATGATACTGCGAAATAAAGTATGTTGGATGCGCTCGGAGAAAGTTGCATTGCAATGCTTTCGGACAGGGGTTCGACTCCCCTCATCTCCACCAAATGAAAATAGCTTATACGGAAAATTTCCGTATAAGTACGTATAACACCGCATTAGTATTTAATACAGTACTGATGCGGTGTTTCTGGTTTTCTGCGATTCCGTATGAGTACGTATTAATACGTCCCATCGGGCAAAGCTTGCGCACTAGTTGTCCACTTTTTCACTCTTTCTTCACTAATGGCACATGTTCATAAGAACATCTCCCACACGAGATGGGCGCGCTGCCAATGAGAATTTACCATTTAGCTTATTATAATAAGCCTTCCGAGCACAGTCGTAGGCTACGCTTTCTCGGGATAAAAGGGCGTTAATTTGGGCTCCATCGTAGCAAGCACGCACTTTATCTATATATGGCTGAAACCTATCTATCACGCCGGGGCATAAGTAATTTTCTATTTTTCCTTTAGCATAATCCAAGGCGCAGTTGTATGATGCTTCACCACTTAAGCCAAAAAAGAAACGATGGAAACTAAAGATGAGATACCTATCTGGACGGAAATTTGGAAATATCCCAATCAGTGCTAATCCGATTTCTAGAGGTGCTAAAAAATTTCGAGCGAAGAAGTCCGCTTCTAATTCGATATCTTTTTTCATTTCGTCACTGCATTGAAGCCCCTTGCTCTGATAATCGGCCAAAAGGCTAAAGTGCTTTAAACGGCAATGCCCTAATTCATGACTGAGGCTCCAAAGTTGTCTTTCCCGAGGACGCATACATGAATCGTTATACATCATAAGGACATCTTTACCTTTGCAAAAAGTTACAGCATCATGTGATCCGACAGCGTTGGCAACATCTCCAGGATAAAGGTTAGCGCTTCGTGCATACTCCGAATAGGAGCCAACAATGATGTTTAACTTATTGGGAAGTAACTTTTTTAAATCGAATAATGAAATCGGGAAAGATTCTATGCCCAATATTTCTAACGTTCGGTACGCTTCTTTTATGATTGCATGACGTCGTTTACTATTAAGCATTTTTTCCTCCATTCTTAAAAAAATCAATCAATGCATTAAGTTGATCTAGTTTATCTTCTTTGAGGTCTGCTGCATTTCTGGCTAATTTTAAAAGCTTTGGAGAATTCGAGAGGGAACGCATCAGATCGGACGTATCATCTCCTATTTTGGAACTTGGTATACCTTGCCCGAACCGCGGATTTTCTGTAGGAGGAAACAAGTCATTAATGCTCACACCGAGGGCATTTGCAATCTTAAACAACATGTCCTGTTCCGGCTCATTCGTACCGGATTCGTATGATGAAATCGTATTGTGTTTCACCCCAATCTTCTCACCCAACTCTTTTTGCGTAAGCCCAGCTAATTTTCGATACTTTTTAATTTGCGAAGCGATGTAAAGCTTAATATTAGCAGCATTCATTTGGAAACCTCCTTTTGATTTTACCTTCATAATACATGAAATTTCTGGCAGTTACAACAAATTTTTTCATAAATTATGAATTTATCTTTAAATCCTAGTAAAATTTATATCTCTTGAAATTAAAGTTAAGAAAGATGGTCTTAAAATGCAGGAAAACTTATTTGACTGTGAAATACGGTACAAAAATTAAGACGATTTTACAAATAGGAGGAAAAGTCTGAATGAGCTTATTTATGACATTGCTGTATTGATAAGTTTCATGAGTGCCTTTTCTAATAATTAAATTTTACGTAATTTAATATTGCTTATAGTATCTTTCATAATGGCTTTACGAGTGCTACAAACCAAAAAGACCAAATTGAGACTCACCCATAAAGAGAAGAAGGTGCACCCGTGCACTGAAAGCCCCAAGAGCTCTGATAATCCGAAAAGTTCCAGAAAACAACACCAGACCAGAGGCCTTGACGATGAAAGGGGTCTTTCGATGAAGTTGCAAAACTTGCTAAATCTAGAAAAATTATAAGCTGTAAGGCTGAAGTAGGAAAAAATGACAAGAGTAGTGTTATCCGAACTTGTGCTTTTGCGGAGCATATTTGTTAGTTTAATTTTTGAGATGCCGTTTAGTGGGAATTCCACAGGATATTTTCCATCTCTATTAAATGAAAATAGCTTATGCGGAAATTTTAAGCACGGGCACATTTACTATCGCATTCGTCTTTAAGCAATAGCTAATGCGGTGTTTTCACTTTAGGTTTGGTATTTCGCTCTAACTTTCTCCATTAAGTTGGAAGGAATAACCGTTTTATGGTGAAGGATACTTTTTGATTTTTCTAATTTACTGGTTATGCTGATTTAGTGTAGTTTTGACAGAAAAACGATATGACCATATGCGGATGACAACTGAAGTAAAATTGATTCGTGTTATAATTAACGAGTATTGAAAAATAAAAAATTCGGATGTAACGGCAGCTGCCATAACGCCGCAGGATATGGAATCGCTGTCAAAGTTTTTTGTCGGAGGATCAACCATGGAGAAAAGAACAATTCATGTCCCCGGTTTTCGTATCGGGACGGCGGAAGATAGGCAAGGCTTATCCGGTGTAACGGCAATCCTGGCGCCCGGGGAAGGTGCCTTTGCCGGTGTGGATGTGAGGGGCTGTGCACCCGGAACGCGGGAAACGGATCTTTTGAGTCCCGAAAAGACGGTCCAGCAAATCAATGCGGTAGTCCTTACCGGAGGTTCTTCTTTTGGCTTGGAAGCAGACTGCGGGGTTATGAGGTACCTGGCACAGCAAAAAATCGGTTTTAAATTGGGCGAAGCTGTAGTTCCCATTGTGTGTGGTGCGGTGTTGTTTGACCTTGCTATCGGTGATTATAAGTCCTATCCGGATATAGCTATGGGCTTTGCAGCAGCGTCGAAGGCTTCTTCGGAATTTCCTGTGGGCTGCTATGGCGCCGGTACCGGAGCCACGGTTGGAAAACTCGGCGGCTTTGAACACTGTATGAAGAGCGGGGCCGGCTATGCTGAACTGGAGGGAAAGAACGGTCTCCATGTTGGTGCCTACATAGCTGTTAATGCCTGCGGTGAGGTGTATGACGGTGAAACGGTTCTTGCGGGAGCTCTGGCTGATGATGATAAGACGCTGCTTTCCTCTCCGGATCTGCTTCTTGGAGAATACAAGAATCTTTCCGGCGGCAATACGTCGATTGCCTGTGTGATTACAAATGCTGTCCTGAACAAGGCGGAATGCAAGGCTGTCAGCGGCATGGCGCACGATGGTTATGCCAGGGCCATTCGTCCCGTCCATACAACGATGGATGGGGACACGGTCTTTACCATGGCGGCCGGTAATGTGAAAGTTTCCGTCGATACGGTAGGGTACATGGCCGAAGAGGCAATTCGTCTTGCTATCCTGGATGCCGTAAAATCCGCAGAAGCCATGGGCGGACGTCCTGCCTACCGTGATTTGAGATAATTCTGCCATGAAACGATTCGTCTATGGAGTAATGATCTGCGTGCTGGGAGCGGTTTTGTGTGTGCTGCTTTATCGATTTGTTTCCAGGGTGATACCGCCCTCTTCAAACGGACAGGGTATTTGGCAGGATAAATCCGAACTGACGGCCATAGCGGGCAGCAGAGTGATTTCTTGTTATGGTACAAAAAATGAAATGATTGCCGCAGCGGAGAAACGAATGCAGGAACTCATTCCTCTCATTACGGATAAGGAGGTGCTGCCTCCAAGCGGAGACAGCCGCGATTATACGAGTCTTGCTGAGGATTACCGGCCAAATCCCGCTTTTTCCGGCAGCACTTCCTATGTCAAACGGAAGGAAGAAATGAATCCGGAAAAATGGGATGAAACGCGCTATGATGCCAGACGGCTCGTCACGATGGCGGATACCGCAAAGGACCTTGCACGAGGGTATGCGATGACAGGCCGGAAAGCCTATGCGGAGCGGGCGCTTGCTTTGACGAGGGCTTGGTTCATTGATGGTACCACAAGGATGAATCCGCGGCTTTCTTATGCCCACCTGATACCGGGCCGGTTTGAAGGTCAGAGTACGGGGATTATGGAAACGGTAAAATTGATTGATGTCGTGGATGCCTTGTATCTCTTACGGGACTGCTGCAGTAAGGAAGAATGGGAGTCCTATCAGCACTGGTTTGGAGCGTACTCGGACTGGCTGCTTACCAGTGAGCTCGGCAAGGAAGCAGATGCCACGGATAACCATTATGGCCTCTGGTATGACGCGGAGGTTTGCGTCTTTGCCCATTTTGCCGGAAATGAAGAACCAGCACAGAATATTCTTTCAGATGTACCTGAAAAGCGAATGGCCGTCCAGATTGCAGAAGACGGCGCCCTGCCAATGGAACTTAAAGGCACCCGGCCGCTCGATGATTCCCTTCAGACCCTCAGGGCTTATCTGACACTTGCAAGGGTCGGGGAGGAACTGGGCGTCAACTTGTATGACGCTAAAAGTTCAAATGGCCGGTCTCTGAAGCTTGCTATCGATTACATTCTGCCTTATCTCAAAGGTGAAAAAACGATGCAGGACAAGGAACTGGATGATAGTGCCGCAGATGCTTTCTGGTTATCCCTGCATCTCGCGAACCGTCATTACAAAAATCCCGCTTATGAAAAATGAAAATGTGAAAGAATTCTGGTATCGATGGGTGTAATCAGTTTTATTATTTAATTCAAGACACAATTGCTTTGACAATTGTGCTTGCACAGGCGGGCGGCGGACGGCGGAAAGCGAGCTGCCTCATCTCATCCATACATTTTTTACAGAATTTATTTCTTTACGCTTGACATATGTTCATTACGTGGTACAATGTACACAAATCAAAAATTGCCATCGGTCATGCGAAGGACAAACTGTCAGGGCTACTGTACAGAGAGATCGGAAGCTGAGAACGATCCAGACAAATGACAGCTAACCACCTTCAAACCATCTGCCGAACTGAGTAAGACAGATCGTACGCCTGCGTTAAAGGTACCGAGTGGATTCAATAACTTGAATCAATCAGGGTGGAACCGCGAGCATGAGCCCGTCCCTATGTGGGACGGGCCTTTTTTATTTTCCCTGGCAATCATCTAAAGGAGGATGTTTTCTATGTCAATGATTAAAGTGTCGTTGCCGGACGGCAGCCAAAGAGAAGTGGAACAAGGGATTTCTTTAAAAGACCTGGCCAAGAGTCTGAACCAGAAACTTGGGAAGACTGCTCTTCTGGCTAAAGTAGATGGTGTCAATAAGGATCTTTCCGATACTCTTGATAAGGATGCCTCTGTAGAATTTATTACCCCGGATTCCGAAGAGGGGCTGCATGCTATCCGCCATACGGCTTCCCACGTGATGGCACAGGCTATTAAACACCTTTTCCCGGGCACCAAATTTGCCATTGGCCCTGCTATCGAAAAGGGGTTCTATTATGACCTTGACAGTGACCATGTCTTCACTCCGGATGACCTGAAAGCTATCGAAAAAGAAATGCACAAAATCATCAAAGCCAACTATCCGCTGGTTCGCAAGGAACTGCCGAGACAGGAAGCTTTGGATATGTTCAAGAAAGCCGACGAACCGTACAAGGTGGAACTGATTGAAGACCTGCCGGAAGATGCGGTCATCAGCACCTATACTCAGGGCGACTTTACCGATCTGTGCGCGGGTCCTCACTGCCCGTCCACGGGCCGTGTCAAGGCTTTCAAACTGATGAGCATTGCCGGTGCTTACTGGCGTGGTGATGAACACAACAAGATGCTGCAGCGTATCTACGGCACTGCTTTTGCTTCCCAGGAAGACCTGGATGCTTACCTGCACATGATGGAAGAAGCTGAAAAGCGCGATCACCGTAAACTCGGCAAACAGCTCGGCTTGTTCATGCTCAGCGATTACGGCCCCGGCTTCCCGTTCTTCCTGCCGAACGGCATGATTCTCCGCAATACCCTGATTGATTACTGGCGTCAAGTCCATAAGAAATACGGTTATTACGAAGTCATGACCCCGATGATTATGAACCGCCAGCTGTGGGAAATGTCCGGTCACTGGGATCACTACAAAGAAAATATGTACTTTACCAAGATTGACAATGAAGACTATGCCATCAAACCGATGAACTGCCCAGGCGGAATGCTGGTCTATGCTAACGAACCGCATTCTTATCGTGACCTGCCGCTGCGTGTCGGCGAACTCGGTCTGGTTCACAGACATGAACTCTCCGGCGCTCTGCACGGCCTGTTCCGTGTTCGCTGCTTCACTCAGGATGATGCCCATATCTTCATGACTCCGGATCAGATTGAAGACGTCATTCAGGAGACCATTCGCCTCTTCGACGAAGTCTATGCAACCTTCGGCCTGAGTTATCATGCGGAATTGTCGACTCGTCCGGAAAACTCCATGGGCGATGACGCTACCTGGGAACTGGCTACGAACGGCCTGAGAAAAGCTATGGAAGACTTCGGCCTGGATTATGTAATTAACGAAGGCGACGGCGCTTTCTACGGCCCGAAGATTGACTTCCATCTGAAGGACTCCATCGGCCGTACCTGGCAGTGCGGTACCATTCAGCTCGATATGCTGCTGCCTGAAAAATTCAACCTGACCTATACGGGCGAAGATGGCCAGAAGCATCGTCCTGTCATGATTCACCGTGTTGTTTACGGATCCATTGAACGTTTCATCGGTATCCTGACCGAACACTATGCCGGTGCATTCCCTGTATGGCTGGCTCCTGAACAAGTTCGTGTGATGCCGATTACCGATAAATTCAACGACTATGCAAAATCCATTGTGGACAAGATGGATGCTCAGAACATCCGTGTTCATCTGGACGACCGCAATGAAAAGATCGGTTACAAGATTCGTGAAGCACAGGTCAAGAAGGTTCCGTATATGCTCATCATCGGTGAAAAGGAAGTCAACGATGGTACGGTTTCCGTTCGCAGCCGCAGTGAAGGTGAAATCGGTGCTATGCCGGCCGACGAATTCATTGCAAAACTGCAGAAAGAAATCAAGGAAAAGAAATAAAATAAGTTGACATATCAGCTGCCTTGTAGTAATATATTCGAGTAACCAAAGTAGAAGCCACCTGCTTCTCACCTTGCGGCCATGCTCGACAGGGTCATTGATATCGTCAGTGAACGGGTGGACTTCGGTTCGCCCGTTTTTCTTATGTCGGGCGTGATGTTTTGTTCGGAGGTGAACAGTCATAGCGAAAGGTGAATTACGGATTAACCAGGAAATCCGTGCAAGGGAAGTCCGCGTCAATTCTGCAGACGGTGAACAATTCGGTATCATGCCGATTGCCGAGGCTCTGGACCTCGCTGCTGACCGTCATCTGGATCTGGTTGAAATTGCCCCGAAGGCAAAGCCGCCAGTCTGCCGTATCATGGACTATGGCAAATACCAGTATGAACAGCAGAAAAGAGAAAAGGAAGCCCGTAAACGTCAGAGAGTTATCGACGTCAAGGAAGTCAAGCTGCGCATTCGTATTGAACAGCACGACTTTGATGTGAAGACCAAGAACGCTATTCGTTTCCTCGAAAGCGGTGACAAGGTCAAAGCAACGATTATGTTCCGCGGCCGGGAACTTTCCCATCCTGAACTGGGAGAAGAATTGCTGAATAAAATGGCCGAGCAGCTGCAGGATATTGCAGTTGTCGAAAGAAAGCCGAAACTCGAAGGCCGCAACATGGTCATGATTGTTGCTCCCAAGAGTTCCAAATAATAAGGAGGATGTCCAATTATGCCTAAGATGAAAACCCGCAGATCTGCTGCTAAACGTTTTAAAGCAACTGCTTCTGGTGAATTTAAACGCGCTAAAGCTTTTAGAAGCCATATCCTGGAGCACAAGTCTCCTACTCGTAAGAGAAACCTGCGCAAAGCTGCTCTGGTTCACAAGACGGACCATGAACGCGTAGCAAAGATGCTGCCTTACGCATAAGCGCACGAAGAAAGTTAAGGAGGATATAAACAATGGCTAGAATTAAAGTTGGTGTAACTGCTCATAGACGTCATAAACACATTCTGAAGCTGGCTGCCGGCTACAGAGGTTCCAAGAGCAAGCTGTTCAGAAAAGCTAACGAAACCGTCATGAAGGGCCTGATGTATGCTCGTCGTGACAGAAGAGCTAAGAAGCGCGAATTCCGTCAGCTCTGGATTGCTCGTATCAATGCTGCAACCCGCGCTAACGGCCTGAGCTACAGCCGTTTCATCTGCGGCCTGAACAAGGCTGGTGTTGAACTGGATCGTAAGGTCCTGGCTGACATGGCTGTCAACGATGCTCCTGCTTTTGCAAAGCTCGTTGAAACTGCTAAAGCTGCTCTCTAATTGAACACAAAGAAACGACCACCCATGAGGATGGTCGTTTTTTTATGGGTATCAAAACTTTGTAAAGACAGTTATTGCTTTTTTTCCTTTAAAATTCCGGTTCCGTCAAAGGCCGGGATAAATTTGCTGTCTGCGGAGGGCTCTTCCTGGACAAAGCCGTCTTCAATGGAGCTTTCGAAGAGGTAGGATTCGACTTCATTATACTCCTCGTCCGTGAGTGTTCGATTAATTTCAGGATACTCCGCAGCGCGGCCGCAGGGAATGTACTGGCGCATGAGGCTGAACATGACATCTCCCTGCTTGAACGTATGGGCCACCCAGTCAATGACCCGTTTACTGTCATCTGTGTGACCGGGGAGAATCAAATGGCGTATAATTACGCCTTTTTTCATGATGCCGTTTTTATCAAGCTTATAGGGACCTACCTGGCGAAACATTTCACGGATCGCTTTGGAAGCGACTACAAAATAGTCCGGGGCGCCGCTGTAGCGCTTGGCAAGCGCGTCGTCAGTATACTTCAAATCGGGCAGATAAATCTGGACTTTGCCTTGCAGGAGGCGAAGCGTTTCGACCTTTTCGTAACCACCGGTATTATAAACGACAGGAACGGGGAGGCGTTTATCAAGGGATTCCAGAATGAGCGGAAGATACTGCGTGGCTGTGATGAGGTCAATATTGAGGGCTCCCTGGCGGATTAAATCAGCGTAAATTTCTTTTAAACGGTCCGGCGTGACTTCCCAGCCGGTATTTTCTGTACTGATTTCACTATTTTGGCAGAAAACGCAATGCAGCGTGCAGCCGGAAAAGAATACGGCACCGCTGCCTTTGTTGCCGCTGAGGCAGGGTTCCTCCCACATATGCAGGGCAGCACGGGCGGCCTGGGGCATCATCGGACTGCGGCAGATGCCATATTGCCCATCTTCCCCTTTGTGCAGCGGACGCTGAACTCCGCATTCATGGGGGCACAACTTACAAATTTCCATAGGATATAAAACTTCCTTTCAATAATTAAGAAGTAAACTTTAAATTTAAATTACTTCCAATAGCATAACGCCGATAGGAGAGAGAGGCAAGAGGAAAAGCTGCAGATTAGGCTAATAGCCACGCGCTGAAAACCAAATGCGCTTTCTTTTCCCTTCCGGCCATAGGCGCCGTACTACTCTGCCGAAGGCAAGGTTAAAAGCCATATGCCAGAAGCTAAATGCGCCTTTTAGCCAAATGCAGCTAACTGCTGACTGCCATCTGCTATCTGCGTTGGGTTCATCTTCACAATCTGCCCGCACGAGTGTACTAATCACTGTCCACTAACCACTGTTATTCCTGATTGTTTGACACTTTTCGCCGTGCATATTATAATTTTCATATCAGGTCATGTAACTGACGGAAGTGGGATGCACCCACAGGGAGCATGGCTGAAGTTAGCCGACCGTCTGGGCGAAAGGGGCCCGAGGCCGGTCCTTTTCTTTATTAAGGGAGGAAAACGTTATGAAAGAAATTAAGCTGAAGTACGGCTGCAATCCGAACCAACTGCCTGCATCCATTTATATGCGTGACGGCAGTGAACTGCCTGTGACGGTGTTGAATGGGAGACCCGGTTATATTAACTTCCTGGATGCCCTGAACAGCTGGCAGCTTGTGAAGGAACTGAAAGAAGCTACGGGCCTGCCGGCAGCAGCTTCTTTTAAACACGTTTCTCCGGCCGGAGCCGCTGTCGCTTCTCCGCTTGATGATACGATGAAGAAGGTTTATCACCTGGAAGGGTATGAACTTTCTCCGCTGGCTTCTGCGTATGCCCGTGCCCGCGGTGCCGACAGGATGTCTTCCTTCGGTGATTTCGTTGCCCTGTCAGATATTTGTGATGAATCTACCGCAAAAGTCCTGAAACATGAAGTTTCCGACGGTGTTATTGCTCCGGGATATACAGATAAAGCACTGGCTATCCTGAAGACAAAGAAAAAGGGCAATTACAACGTCATTCAAATCGATCCGAATTATGTACCGGCTGAAATTGAGACCAAGGAAGTATTTGGTGTGACTTTCTCTCAGCGCCGCAACCAGGATCCGATTACGGCAGACTGCCTCAAAAATATTCCTACCCAAAATAAGGAACTGACGGACGCTGCTAAACGCGATCTGCTGATTGCCCTCATTGCGCTGAAATATACTCAGTCCAACTCTGTCTGCTATGTCAAGGATGGTCAGACCATTGGTGTCGGCGCCGGTCAGCAGTCCCGTGTACACTGCACGCGCCTTGCCGGGGATAAGGCAGACAAGTGGTGGCTGCGTCAGTCTCCGAAGGCTCTGAACCTGCCTTTTAAGCCGGATACGCCGAAACCGGTTCGTGACAATACGATTGATGTATATCTGTCCGATGATTATGAAGACGTACTGGCCGATGGTATCTGGCAGACGATCTTTACGGAAAAACCGGAACCGATGACCCGCGAAGAACGGAAAGCATGGATTGCCAAGAATACGAACGTGGCTCTGGGTTCTGATGCTTTCTTCCCGTTCGGCGACAATATTGAACGCGCTCACCGTAGCGGTGTGAAGTACGTTGCTCAGGCCGGTGGATCCATTCGTGATGCGCAGGTTATCGAAACAGCTGATAAATATGGCATTGTCATGTGCATGACGGGCCGCAGACTGTTCCACCATTAATATGTAGTAAAGCTGTGTCACTAAATTAGGTAAAAATCTTTGAGAGGTTGTGGAGTGGTGAATAGTCACTTTCTCTGCAGCCTCTTTTTTGCAACTCATCACTTAACGCCTTCTGATTTACCATCATCGCTGATTTTGATATAATGGAATCGCTTTTATTGAAAATTTTATGATAGCAGGATGGGTTGATAGAATGCCGAATGCAATTACTACAGGGAACGTCTGGAAAAGCATTATTGCTTTTTCCGTTCCCTATTTAATTTCTTATTTTTTACAGACCCTTTATGGGATGGCCGATCTTTTTATCATCGGGCAGTTCGAAGGGCCGGCAAGTATTACGGCCGTAGCCGTCGGAAGCCAGATTATGCATATGCTCACGGTTATGCTCGTAGGTCTCGCTATGGGGACGACTGTATCCATTGCTCAGTCTGTCGGCGCCGGAAATAAGGAACGGGCTGCGCGTGTCACCGGCAATACAGTGCTGCTTTTTATGGGACTTTCCATAGTGCTGGCAATTTTGTTGATACATCAAATTGACCGGATTGTCGGAGTGATGGCGACGCCGCCGGAAGCAGTAAAGGGAACTACGGATTATCTTTTCATTTGTTTTCTTGGAATTCCTTTTATTACAGCATATAACCTGGTAAGTTCTATTTTTCGCGGATTGGGCAACTCAAGAACGCCGACATACTTTATTGCCATTGCCTGTATTGTTAATATCCTTCTGGATTTCCTCTTTATGGGAGCTTTCCACATGGGACCCAGCGGAGCTGCACTCGGTACGACGCTGGCTCAGATTTTCAGTGTAGCCATTTCACTATTTGTGATGACTTCCCATAATATCGGCATCTCTGTGTCTCGGCATGATTTTCACTTCGATGGAAGCATCATGCGGGATATTTTAAAGATTGGTGTGCCGATTTCCGTGCAGGATGGGCTCATCCAAATTTCTTTTCTGATTATTACCATGATTGCCAATCAGCGTGGTGTAACGGACGCGGCTGCTGTCGGGATTGTAGAAAAAATCATCAGCTTCATCTTTCTTGTTCCGTCTTCACTGCTTTCGACCGTTTCTGCCCTGGGAGCCCAGAATATCGGAGCCGGCAAACCGGAGCGTGCCCGGGAATTTCTCTACGATGCCATCAAGATTGCCATTGGTTTTGGTGCTGTCATGATTGTCTTGATGCAGTTTGCCGCCTATGGTTTTGTGGGACTCTTTACAGGTGATGAGTCTGTTGTTGCGGCAGGCGGTCCTTATCTTAAAGGCTATATTCTTGACTGTTTGTTTGCCGGCATCCATTTCAGCTTCAGCGGTTATTTCTGTGCCTGCGGCAAATCGATTTATTCCTTCATTCATAATATTACGGCCATTGCCTGTGCCCGAGTGCCCCTTGTTTACTGGGCCTCTGTCAATTTCCCTGATAACTTGCTCCCTATGGGACTTGCGACTTCCGTAGGCTCCCTCGTTTCTGTGGTTATCTGCATTTTCCTTTTCCGCCATCTGCTGCTTCAGGAGAAAAAAATGCAGCACTGTGGGGTATAAGCGGGGAAAGTTTTGGCGCCTGACACTCCGGAATGCCCCGTAAGCAGCGGTATTTCCTAAATCTCTACTTGCGTTCTACTTCTATTGATGGTAGAATACTTTGGTAAAGCTTTTAAGGGTGGAGGTGAAAACATGCCGAATATTAAATCTTCCGTTCGTAGCGTCAAGACTGATGCTGAACGTCGCGCTGCTAATGGCCCTGTAAAGGCGGAAATCCGCAGTACTGCCCGCAAGGTTGAAGCTCTTGCTGCTGCAGGTTCCAAAGAAGAGGCTCAGGCCGCTCTGAAGACTGCTGCAAGCTTATTAGATAAAGCTGCTCGTAAGGGTACCGTAAATAAATTTGCTGCAGCTCGTAAGAAATCCCGTTTAGCCAAGAAAGTAAACGCAGTAAAATAAGTAAGAGTAGAAAGGCTGACAACTCATTCCGGTTGCCAGTCTTTTTTCTTTCTTAAAAATAGTAAAAACGCATTCGGTTTTTATGGCAGCTTGCAGTCAATTGGCAGATGCGGCGGATGAGATGAAAAATACGGCTATCATCCACCGCAAAGCGGTTCTCCTTCTTCCGACTACGTGGAAGAAGGTTATAGAGGAAAGCCAAACCTGACGGTTTGGTTTAATTAGGGCGGGAAGTGTCTCTTTTTACACGCTCCTCATCTCATGGTATAATATTTCAGTTAGGCTAAACTGATTTATATAGATAAGTATTGATAAAAGGTAGGTTTATGCAATGGCACAAAGTCAGAATATCAGAAACTTTTCTATCATTGCTCATATTGATCACGGCAAATCCACGCTGGCCGATCGTCTCATTGAAAAGACGGGTACTCTGTCCAAACGTGAAATGGAAGATCAGGTTCTGGATAACATGTCGCTGGAACGGGAACGCGGCATTACTATCAAGGACCAGGCCGTGCAACTGGATTACAAAGCCAGGGACGGTAAGGATTATATCCTGAATTTGATTGACACCCCGGGCCACGTCGACTTCAACTACGAAGTTTCCCGTGCCCTGGCTGCCTGCGAAGGAGCGCTTCTCGTGATTGACGCCACGCAGGGCATTGAAGCGCAGACACTGGCAAACGTATATCTTGCTATGGAACATGATTTGGAAATCGTTCCTGTCATCAACAAAATCGATCTTCCCAGCGCCGATCCGGACCGCGTCAAGAAGGAAGTGGAGGACGTCCTGGGCATCGATGGCTCAGAATGCATTCTTTGCAGCGCCAAGACGGGTGAGGGGGTAGACGATATCCTCGAAGCTGTTGTGAACAGGATTCCGGCACCGAGCGGAGATGATGCTGCGCCGCTGCAGGCCCTGATTTTTGACTCTAAGTTTGACTCTTATAAGGGCGTTATGCTCTATATCCGTATTGTCAATGGCGTCCTCAAAAAAGGCATGAAGATTCGCCTGATGGCGACGGGCAAAGTCTATGAAGTTACGGAAGTAGGTGTTTTCAAACCGGCTCTCGTAAACGTAGATGAACTGGGAGAAGGGCAGGTAGGCTTTTTTGCGGCCTCCATTAAAAATGTCCGCGATGCCCGTGTGGGCGATACGGTGACGGATGATGAACGGCCTGCTGACAAACCCCTTCCCGGTTACCGCAAAGCCACGCCTATGGTTTACTGCGGGTTATATCCTTTGGAAACCAATGATTATGATAACCTGCGGGATGCCTTGGAAAAGCTGCAGCTGAATGATGCATCCCTGTTCTTTGAACCGGAAACATCAACGGCACTGGGCTTTGGCTTCCGCTGCGGATTCCTTGGCCTTTTGCACATGGATGTCATCAAGGAGCGCCTGGAACGGGAATACCATCTGGATCTCATCACAACG
Source organism: Acidaminococcus sp. (assembly GCA_022482815.1). NCBI lineage: Bacteria > Bacillati > Bacillota > Negativicutes > Acidaminococcales > Acidaminococcaceae > Acidaminococcus > Acidaminococcus sp. The sequence continues at coordinate 2,440,309 of JAKVOM010000001.1, read as the reverse complement.
GCACCGAACGTTATTTACGAAGTCGTCCGCACGAACGGGGATATCGAAATGGTGGATAATCCGTCTCTCTTCCCGCCGCAGACGGTCATTGACCACGTGGAAGAACCCTTTGTGAACGCGACGATTATCGTGCCGAAGGAATATGTCGGGGCCGTCATGGAGCTTTCCCAGGACCGCCGCGGCGAATATGAAAACATGACCTACCTTGACGAAAACCGCGTCATGCTGCATTATTCCCTGCCGCTCTCCGAGATTATTTTCGACTATTTTGACCGCTTGAAGTCCGTATCACGCGGGTATGCTTCGCTTGACTATGAACTGAGCGGCTATCGTCCTTCCGACATGGTCAAGGTGGATATCCTCTTAAACGGCGAACCTGTAGATGCGCTTTCAACAATTGTCCATCGTGACCGGGCTCAGACGCGCGGCCGCGCCCTGGTGCAGAAACTGCGCAAGATCATTCCACGTCAGCTCTTTGAAATTCCTGTCCAGGCTGCTATCGGGAGCAAAATCATTGCCCGTGAAAACATCAGCGCCCTGCGCAAAGATGTGCTTGCCAAGTGCTACGGCGGCGATATTACCCGTAAGAGAAAGCTGCTGGAAAAGCAGAAAGCCGGCAAAAAGCGCATGAAGCAGGTCGGTACGGTAGAATTACCGCAGGAAGCTTTCATGGCTGTACTGAAAATGGATGATAAGTAAATAGGGAAGGTCATTCATGGATAGACAAAGTGCAAAAAGGCCGCCTGCCCAGGAGCAGATCGCAGAAGCCATCAAGGCAAGAATCAAGAGTGGGGAATTAGCACCGGGAACCGAACTGAAACAGGTAGAGCTGGCAGAGTTTTACGGTGTCTCCCGGATGCCGGTCCGCGAGGCTTTGAATAAGCTCTTAACGGAAGGCGTCGTGGAAAAAATGAATAACCGCCATATTGTGGTGGCCGGGTCATTGAATAAAAATCAGGCAGGCAGGGAAAAAAATAAGGAAAATGCTGCTTTGCCAAGGGTTCATCTTCTCCCTGCCCGGGAGCGCGTGGCCGCCTATTTGCGGCGTGCAATCCTGCGCCAGGAAATCAAGGAGGGTACCGTCCTGACCCTTGAAGGAACAGCCCGGCAAATGGGCGTTTCTTCCATGCCGGTCAGAGAGGCCCTGCAGATGCTGGCAAGCCAGGGACTTGTTCTCCTGCGCCCCAATAAGGGCGCTGTCGTACTTGGTATGACGGAAAAAAATATTCGCGACCACTATGCGGTGCGTGCGCTTCTTGAATCGGAAGCAGCAGCACTTGCTGCCCGTCCGGGAACGGATATATCCGGAATCGAACAGGTCTATGCGGAGATGAAACAGATTCTCGCTGAAAAAAGATTCCCCGAATACAAGCGGTACAATGAAAGTTTTCACATGGCAATCTGGGAGGCTGCCGATAATCCCAAACTGGAGCAGCTCCTTGCCGGCATGTGGAATGGCCTGTCCCTGGGGTATCTGGTGTCGGAACAAGAATACGCCATGGTGTCCAGCCGGGAACATGAGGGAATCATGGAAGCCATTCGTGAGCATAATTCTGAAAAGGCAAGAAAACTCATGAAAGCGCATATGGTGCGGAGCATGAATGACTTGCTTACCAACTATAAGGGATTAAAAAAATAAAATAGAGAAGAATAAGGCTGTGAAACAGTGACTGTTTACTGTTTCGCAGCCTTTTCTCTTTGCAGCCGGCACGGTGACTCATAACCCGATACTCATGACTTCTAACCTATTTTTATCCAAAAATGCGAAATTTATCCATTTATTTTAAAATAATGGATAAATAGGACATAAAATGGATAAAATTTTCCAAGCAGAAAAGGTAAAAATTTAACAAAAAAGTTTACAAAATACAGAAAAAATAAAGAATAAAAAAACCTGTATTTACGAGATGTAGCCAAAAACGAGAAAACTCTAACTTAGATATTGACAGATATTTGATCAAAGGATATAGTATAGACAAGAAATGGATAACATATCAAATATCAACATTATTGGATGTTTGAACTGACAGGAGGGTTACAAATGACACCGATATCCATTACACTTGCTATCTTACTTTTCGTCATTGTCATGTTCGTCTGGGAAAAGATTCCTCTGGCAGTGACCTCCATGATTGCCTTGATCCTTTTGATCATGACCGGGGTACTTACTCCGAAAGAAGCTTTCGCCGGTTTCGTAGACAACAACTTGATTTTGTTTGTTGCCATGTTTATCATCGGCGGCTGCTTCTTTGAAACAGGCATGGCCAATAAGGTCGGCGGCATCGTTACCAAGTTTGCACATACGGAACGCGAACTGATTGCCGCAGTCATGCTGGTTACGGGTCTGATGAGCGGATTCCTGTCCAACACCGGTACGGCAGCCGTTCTGATTCCGGTTGTCATCGGTACCGCCGCAAAATCCGGATTTTCCCGTTCCCGTTTGCTGCTGCCGCTAATTTTCGCAGCGGCTCTGGGCGGTAACCTTTCCATTATCGGTGCTCCTGGTAATCTGCTCGGTAAAGCGGCTCTGCAGGGTATCGGCTCCGACGTCAGCTTCTTTGAATACGGTATGGTCGGTCTTCCGCTTCTGATTGCCGGCATCATCTTCTTTGTTACCGTCGGTTATCGTTTCCTGCCGAGCGGTGCCCGCAACGGCGGCGAATCGATTTACGACAAGGAAAAGGATTTTTCGGACGTGCCTGCCTGGAAACAGAAGGCTTCCCTCATTGTCATGGTACTGACCATTCTGGCCATGATTTTTGAAAAACAGATTGGCGTTAAGTTCTACATTTCCGGCTGCATTGGTGCTATTATTTTGGTAGCAGCTGGTGTTATCAGTGAAAAAGATGCATATGCTTCCATCGACTTGCAGACGCTCTTCGTATACGGCGGTACCCTTGCTGTAGCAAAGGCACTGGCCAAGACGGGTGCAGGCAAGATGATTGCTTCTACCGTAATCGGAGCTATGGGCAGCAGTGCTTCCCCGATGCTTCTCCTGGCTGTGGTGCTTGGATTGTCCTGCATCATGACGAACTTTATGAGTAACTTTGCTACGGCAGCACTGCTCATCCCAATCAGTCTCAACATTTCCGAAGGTATGGGTGCCGATCCGAAGGCTGTGATTGTAGCTACCATCATTGGTGCTTCCCTGGCCTTTGCAACCCCGATTGGTATGCCGGCCAACATGATGGTCTTTGCTCCCGGCGGATACAACTTCAATGATTATGTCAAAGCAGGATTACCACTGATTATTGTATGCTATGTCGTTAGTATGATTTTACTGCCGCTGATTTTCCCGTTCTATCCCTGATGTTTAGCAATCAGGTCTGTACTTACAACAACTAGATTTTCTGCAAGGAGGATTTCATTATGTCCCATGAAGAACAAGTAAAGAAAATGACCGATATTATGTCCCGCTTTATCGGGTACACGGCAAAAGTACTGCCGGATGATGTGGAAGCTAAACTGAAGGAACTGGCTTCCAAGGAAACTGTTCCCATTGCCAAACTGCTTTATGAAACGTATGCCAAGAATATGAAACTGGCAAAAGAACTGAACAGACCGTCCTGCCAGGATACGGGCGTGCTGCAGTTCTTCATCAAATGCGGCACCAAGTTCCCGCTGATTGATGATCTGGCCGGGCTGCTGCGTGAAGCTGTCATCGATACGACCATTAAGACTCCGCTGCGTCACAACAGTGTTGAAACCTTCGATGAATACAATACCGGCAAGAACGTCGGCAAAGGCACCCCGAGCATTTTCTGGGATATCGTTCCGCACTCTGATGCCTGCGAAATCTATACCTACCAGGCTGGCGGCGGCTGCACCCTTCCGGGTCATGCTATGGTCCTGATGCCCGGTGAAGGCTATGAAGGCGTTACTAAGTTCGTTCTGGAAAGAATGGTCAACTATGGACCGAATGCCTGCCCTCCGTTCCTCGTGGGCGTCGGCGTGGCTACTTCCGTAGAAACGGCTGCCCTGAACTCCAAACTGGCTCTGATGCGTCCTATCGGCTCTCATAACGAGAATGCCCGTGCTGCTGAAATGGAAAGACTGCTGGAAGAGGGCATCAACAAGATGGGTCTTGGGCCTCAAGGTATGACCGGTTCTGCTTCCGTTCTCGGAGTCAATATCGTAAATACGGCACGCCATCCGTCCGCTATCGGCGTAGCTGTGAATATCGGCTGCTGGAACCATCGCCGCGGCCACATCATTTTCGATAAGGACCTCAACTACACTGTGACTACGCATAAAGGAGCTGAATTCTAATGGCAAACGTTGTACTGCATACGCCGATTAAAAGTGAAGATATTGAAAACCTGAAGATTGGTGACATTGTGTACCTGACCGGTCATATCACGACCTGCCGCGACGTGGCACACCGCCGCCTGATCGAAGAAAAACGCGAACTGCCGGTTGACCTCAAAGGCGGCGCCATTTTCCACGCAGGCCCGATTGTGCGCCCGATTCCCGGTGAAAAAGATAAGTTCGAAATGGTTTCCATTGGGCCGACCACGTCCATGAGAATGGAAAAATTCGAAAAAGAATTCATCGAACAGACTGGTGTTAAACTGATTGTCGGTAAAGGCGGTATGGGTGAAGGCACGCGTGAAGGCTGCATGAAGAATAAATGCATTTTCTGCGTATTCCCTGCAGGATGCGCTGTAGTCAGTGCCGTAAACTTCAAGAAAATCATTGACCGCAAGTGGGAAGACCTGGGCATGCCGGAAACCCTGTGGACCAGTGAAGTTGAAAACCTTGGTCCGCTGATTGTAGCTATCGACACGAAAGGCAACAACCTCTTTGAAGAAAATAAGAAGATTTACCGCAAGAGAGCTGAAGAAGCTTACGAAGAAATCAGCAAGCACGTAAAGTTCATTAAATAACTGATGTTTGCAATGCGCCTGTAATCAGGCAAAAACCTCTAACAAAAGGACCGTCCTCTTTGAGATTATTGAAGGGGACGGTTTCTTTTTTTATTTAGATGCATGCCGCATATTTTTTTTGCCGGCTAGACAGCATGAGCATTCAAATCACACGTTGAAGGCAAGGCTAAATGCAAAAAGCCATCGGCTAACGGCTACCTGCTATCTCTAACTGCCATAGTTTGCGAAAATGAATCCATTTTTTCCCAGATGCCTTAAGTCGTGCTAAAATAGGACAAGATTATTAAGGAAGGGGTCACATCATGCATCCATGGCAAGTCTACCAGGGAACATACATCCACATCCCATTCTGCCGGCACAAGTGCAGTTATTGTGATTTTACGGCATATCAGGGGCAGGGGGAGAAGGCACGGAAGCAATATGTGAAGACCCTTATTCGGGAAATCGAGTCCTTCGAGCCCGATCTGCCTGTGCAAAAAGGTGCTACGATTTATTTTGGCGGTGGCACGCCAAGTCTCCTTTCTCTTGAGGAAGTGGCCGCTGTTATTGATGCCTTGAAGCAGCGCGGCTTTTGGAATCATCCACGGGAAGTAACTTTCGAGGCCAATCCCGGTTCTGTCGATGAGTCATATTTGAAAGGACTTCGCAGCCTTGGCATTGACCGCTTAAGTCTCGGCGTTGAATCCCTTGTAGACGGCGAACTTCAGCTCATGGGGCGTACCCATACAGCAGAAGAAGCTAAAAAGGTCATTCTCGAAAGTCAGAATGCCGGATTTAAACGCCTTACGTGCGACCTTATCTATGGCTTTCCGACGCAGACGTTGCAAAGTGTGGCCGCATCTCTGTCTGAACTCGTGGCGCTGCATCCGACGCATATCTCTATTTATGGACTGTCTGTCGAGGAGGGGACACTTCTTTCCCATCGTCTTCAAAAAGGGGAGTGGATTCTTCCATCAGAGGACGTGAGCGGTGCCATGTACGACTATATTATGAAGTATCTCCCTGAAGCAGGCTATGAGCGGTATGAAATCTCTAATTTTGCCATGCCGGGCGAGGAGTCAAGGCATAATCAAATTTACTGGCGCTACGAACCTTATATGGCTTTCGGGGCAGGCGCCACACGCTTCAACGGATCAAGACGCGAGACCAATCCTGTTTCTCTTGTGGCTTACGAAAAGAGAGAGCCGCCGCTCGTGGAACAACTTTCACCGGAGACCATCCGCGAAGAGATGATTTTTATGAATCTCCGGATGGCGAGAGGTCTTTCTCTTGATACTTACGAAGCTCGTTTTGGGAGACGCTTTGAAAAGGATTACGAGACAGTTCTGAAGGATTTGATCCGGAAAGGCTGGGGAACCCTGGAGAACCACTATTTCCATCTGACGTCCCTAGGCATGCAGTACGGAAACCTTGCCTTTGAGGCCTTTATTACGACGGAAGATTCCGTAAGGTGAGAATCTCTTAAGCGCCGGCCAGCGAAAAAAACTGTGAAAAATAAAAAGCGCTTTTGGCATTTGGCTTCGTCTGCAAAAGAGTGTTAAAGCTTTTGATTCAAATAAGATTATGATATAAAACCTGAAATTTAGCTGATAACCTGAATTTCAGGTTTTATTTTAAAAAGGAGCTTTTAGCCTTTTGTTTATGGCGTTTAACATTAGATCGGTACTATCTTCCGCCACTTCGTGGCCTCCTCCTTCCGACTGCGTAGAAGGAGGTCCCAAAGGAATACCCAACCTGACGGTTTAGTTTAATGAAAAGTCATTTTTCTTTCTCGGGCGGAATGTGGACAGAGGGCTGCGGAAAGCGTTTTTCCAAAAAAAAATATATCTTTAATAATTTTTATGATAAAGTATTGACAATTTGACTAAAGAGGTGTATCTTTACCATTAGATGTTAGCACTCCCAAGTTACGAGTGCTAATAATCGAGGAAAGAGATGATTACAGTGCTGACTGACCGACAAAAGAAAATTCTTCAGTTAATCATTGACGATTATATTGAAACGGCCGAGCCTGTAGGGTCTCGAACCATTGCCAGAAAGTATAATCTGGGAATCAGCCCCGCGACCATTCGTAACGAGATGTCTGACCTGGAGCTGTTAGGCTACCTGGAACAGCCTCACACTTCAGCCGGACGTGTTCCTTCGGCCGCGGCTTACCGGCTGTATGTGGATTCCCTTGCGGGTCCGCTTATGCTGTCACCGAATGATGTGGCACTGATTAACAGCTTGTATCGGGAACGAGTCCACACGATTGATGATATTTTTCAATCGACGGCCAAAATCCTGTCCCGCATGAGTAAGAACGTATCCGTCGTGCTTGCCAATAAGGACAGCGACTGCGTGTTCTCTTACATGCGGTTTCTTCCGCTGAACGAACATCAGGCAATCCTGTGTATTGTGACGGAAGAGGGTAATGTGGATCATGGTGTGATTCAGATTCCTGCGGGGATGACCTCGCTGGAACTGGAACAACTGGCTGAACGGGTCACGAACAAACTGAACGGTAAAAAGCTGAGTGAAATTGATTCCTCGCTGCTTACCGACCTCAGAAACAGCGTGGCCAGGGATGACCGGCTTTACTCCTCCATCATCAAAGGAATCAAGAAAGTTCAGGATTCACAGAGTGAGAACAAGATGTTCCTTGGCGGAACAAAACAGATTCTCAATCAGCCTGAGTTCAAGGAACCGGAAAGGATGAAGGAGCTGCTGGGCGTTCTCGAAGAAGAACAAATCCTGAAGGATATGCTGATGGCAGGCAAGAATTCGGGCCTCAAGGTAACGATTGGCAGCGAGAACAAGTTTTCCGGCATCAAGGACTGCAGTATGATCCAGGCGACATATCGTCTGAATGGACAAGTTGTCGGAACGCTGGCGGTACTCGGCCCGACACGGATGGAATACCGTAAGGTTATATCTGTGATGGAGTATTTACATCATTATTTAAAAGTTGTAATGAAAAAAATAGACGAAAAGTAGGGAGGACGTATGGTGGAAGAAGAAGTAAAAAATGCAGCTGAAACGGCTACTCCCCAGGCAGATGCGGAAGACCTGAAAAAGGAACCTGCCGCGGAACCGGAATCCGGCGCAGCTCAGGAAAAAGCAGCCACGCAGGATACAGAGACGAAGCAGCAGGAAGCAGAAACCAAGGAAGAAACCAAGGAAGAAGCGGATCCGCGCGATGCCGAAATTGCTTCCCAGAAGCAGCAAATCGAAGAACTGACGAATCGTCTTATGAGACTTCAGGCCGATTTCGACAACTTTCGGAGACGCAATAATGAAGAACGTGAAAGGCTCGGCCGTTTTGTCACGGCGAATGTAGCCCGTGAATTCCTGAAAGTGCTGGACAACTTTGAAAGAGCAGAAGCCAGCATGGAAAAGAATCCGGACGGAAAAACCGTTGCCGAAGGCATGGGCAAGATTCACAAGCAGTTTGAAAAAGCGCTGAAGACACTGAATATCGAAGAAATCCCCGCACAGGGACAGCAATTCGATCCTCAGTTCCATGAAGCGGTGATGCAGGGCAACAATCCGGATCTGCCGGATGAAAGCATTGACCTTGTCCTTGAAAAAGGCTACAAGATCGGGGATGACATTATTCGTCATTCCAAGGTGCGCGTTGTCCGTAACTAATGAAAATTTTCTATAGTTTGACTGTAGTGTAAGAATTTAAATGATGTATTTAGGAGGAATTGATTATGTCCAAGATTATAGGTATTGACTTAGGTACGACGAACTCCGTAGTGGCAGTAATGGAAGGCGGCGAACCTACCGTTATCACCACGCAGGAAGGCGGTCGTCTGACCCCGTCTGTTGTTGCTTTCACGAAGAATGGTGAAAGACTGGTCGGCCAGCTGGCAAAACGCCAGGCTGTATCCAACCCGGAAAGAACGATCAGCTCCATTAAACGTCATATGGGTACGAAATACACCGTAACGATTGATGGCAAGGATTATACGCCGGAACAGATTTCCGCAATGATCCTGGAAAAGATGAAAGGCGATGCAGAACGCTATCTGGGCGAAAAAGTAACGGAAGCTGTTATCACGGTTCCTGCTTACTTCAACGATTCCCAGCGTCAGGCTACCAAGGATGCCGGCCGTATTGCAGGTCTTGATGTAAAACGTATCATCAACGAACCGACGGCTGCAGCTCTGGCTTATGGTATTGATAAATCCGATGATAAGACCGTCCTGGTATTCGACCTTGGCGGCGGCACGTTCGATGTTTCTATCCTTGAACTCGGTGACGGCGTGTTTGAAGTTAAATCCACCAACGGTGATACGCATCTGGGCGGCGATGACTTCGATCAGCGCATTATGAACTGGATGACCGATGAATTCAAGAAGAGCCATGGCATTGACCTGACTCAGGATAAGATGGCAATGCAGAGAGTTCGTGAAGCAGCTGAAAAAGCTAAGATCGAACTTTCCAGCATGATGAGCACCAACATTAACCTGCCGTACATTTCTGCCGGCGCCGATGGCCCTCAGCACCTCGATATGGACCTGACCCGTGCTAAGTTCGATGAAATGACCAGTGACCTCGTTGACCGCACGATTACCTGCGTAAACAAGGCTCTGTCCGATGCTAAGATGACTGTTAACGACATCGATAAGATCCTGCTCGTTGGTGGTTCTTCCCGTATTCCTGCTGTTCAGGAAGCTATCAAGAGAGTGCTTGGTAAGGAACCGGCTCACGGTGTAAACCCGGATGAATGCGTAGCTATGGGTGCTGCTATTCAGGCTGGTGTACTTGCCGGTGATGTCAAAGACGTACTGCTCCTTGATGTTACGCCGCTGTCCCTCGGTATTGAAACCATGGGCGGTGTCTTCACGAAGATTATTGACCGTAACACCACGATTCCTACTTCCAAGAAACAGATTTTCTCCACGGCTACCGATAACCAGCCTTCTGTAGACATTCATGTACTGCAGGGCGAACGTGAAATGGCCGCTGACAACAAGACGTTGGGCCGTTTCGAACTGAGCGGTATTCCGGCTGCTCCGCGTGGAGTGCCTCAAATCGAAGTTGCTTTCGATATTGATGCCAACGGTATCGTTAATGTATCCGCTAAGGATTTGGGTACCGGTAAGGAACAGAAGATTACCATTACTTCTTCCGGCAGCCTGAGCAAGGAAGAAGTCGATAAGATGGTGAAGGAAGCACAGGCTAACGAAGCTGCCGATAAGAAACGTAAGGATGCTGCTGATGCCAAGAACCAGGCTGATACGCTGATTTATCAGGCTGAAAAGACCATCAAGGATACTCAGGGCAAGGGCCTGGACGACAAGATTGCCAAGGTTCAGGATGCAGTGAAGGCTCTGAAGGAAACCATGAAGAGCGAAGATACGGCCAAGATCAAGGCTGATACCGAAGCTCTGCAGAAACCGCTGTATGAACTTTCTACCGAACTCTACAAGCGTACCCAGGCTCAGAATGCTAATGCAGGTGCTCAGCAGAATGCCGGTGCCGGCAGCAGCGCAGATACGCAGAGCAAGAAAGACGATGACAACGTCGTAGACGCTGAAGTCGTTGATGACGATAAGAAATAACCTTTCCTAGAGGGAGATACTGATGGCAGAGAAAAGAGATTACTATGAGGTGCTTGGCGTAGATAAAAACGCTACACCCGATGAATTGAAAAAAGCCTATCACAAGCTGGCACGGAAGTATCATCCCGACTTGAACAAGGATAATCCTGAGGCAGCCGAGAAATTTAAGGAAGCCAATGAAGCTTATCAGGTACTGAGCGACCCGCAGAAGAGAGCGGCTTATGACCAGTATGGTCAGGCTGCTTTCCAAAACGGGGGACCCGGTGCCGGCGGGAATCCCTTCGGTGGGTTCCAGGGCGGTTTCAGCGGCAACCCGTTTGGCGGCGAAGGCATGGATGATATTTTCAACATGTTCTTCGGCGGAGCCGGCGGCCGTACGTCCAGACCGGATAATGGCCCTAAACAGGGTTCCGATCTGCGTATGGATATGGAAATTACCTTTGAGGAAGCCGCATTCGGTACGGAGAAGAAGGTTAAGCTGAACCGTGAAGAGGAATGCGACGAATGCCACGGCACTGGTGCTGCTCCGGGCAGTCATCCGGAAACCTGCCCTGACTGCCATGGTACGGGCCAGATTCGTGTCACCCAGAACTCTCTCTTTGGTCAGGTTGTCAATGTGAGAACGTGTTCCCGCTGCCATGGGACTGGTAAGATTGTCACCAATCCTTGCCATAAGTGCCACGGTACAGGCCGCGTAAAGAAGAAACGTGAACTGACCGTGAAGATTCCTGCCGGCGTGGATAATGGTTCACGTCTGCGTGTCGGCGGGGAAGGCGAAGCGGGTATCCGCGGAGGCCGTCCGGGCGATTTGTATGTGTACTTGTACGTTAAACCGCATAAGTTCTTCGAACGGGAAGGCACAACCGTACTGTGCGAAGTACCAATCAGTATTGTGCAGGCTACACTGGGCGATGAAATCAAGGTGCCTACGCTGTATGGTCAGACGACCATCAAGATTCGTGAAGGCACGCAGCCTAATACCGTTATGCGGATCAAGGGCAAGGGTATCCCGAACCTTAGAACCGGCGTAAAGGGCGACCAGATGGTCAAAATCAAAGTGGTGGTACCGACGCGGCTGAGTGCATCCCAGAAGGATGCACTGCGTAAATTCGCAGAAGCCAGCGGGAGTAATATCAACCCGGAAGAAAAGAGTTTTATTAATAAAGTGAAAGACTTTTTTAAATAATAAAAAGGGACTGTGAAACAATGCAAAATCATTGTTTCATAGTCCCTTTTTCGCGGGTCGCTGGCGGCAGGTTTCTCATCTAATACCTCCTGTGTTATAATAGGTAAGCTTATATAAAGACTGAAAGGATGACTTTTTATGGATAAATGGCTGCAAGTCAGCGTGAAAGTGACTCACGAAGCCGTAGAAGCTGTGGCAGAACTGCTGCGCGATACGGGTGCCCGCAACGGGGTGGAGATTGAAGACCCGCTGCTGCTTAACCAGCTGCGTGAAAGTGCTACCTGGGAACTATGCGATATTCCGGCGCAAACCAATACCGAGGTAGTCACTGTGACGGCCTATTACCCCAAAAACGACGTTCTTACAAAACGCCTTGATACGATTGAGGCAGGACTTAAGACCATTGAGCAGCGCATCGGCAAATTCCGCTTCGGTCCGACACTGTTTCGGGAAGTAAGCGAAGAGGATTGGGCGAATCAGTGGAAGCAGTATTTCCACACGACAAAGATTGGTAAATCCATCGTCATCAAACCGAGCTGGGAAAAGTACGAACCTAAAGAAGGAGAAAAGATTATTGCCCTGGATCCGGGTATGGCTTTTGGAACCGGTACGCACGCTACGACCAGCATGTGCATCGAACGGCTGCAGGAACTTGTCACTCCTGATTCCGACGTCTTTGACGTGGGAACAGGGAGCGGAATCCTCGCTATGACAGCAGCTCTCATGGGAGCACGTTCTGTCCATGCTGTCGATATTGATGAAAAGGCCGTGGAAGTTGCCAAAGAAAATATTACCCAGAATCACTTGTCAGATGCTATTGATGTACGTCAGGGCAATTTGCTCGACGGTACGGAAGGGCAGGCCGATTTGATTGTCGCTAATATCATTGCGGATATCATCATTGCCGTCTTGCCGGAAGTCATTCAGAAGCTCCGTCCGGACGGGACATTCCTTGCTTCCGGTGTCATTGAAGAACGCTTTGAGGATGTCAGGAAGGCTGCTGCGGAAAAGGGACTTGTCGTGACCGACGTGCGCCGTCGTGCCGGCTGGACCGCTATTACCATGAGAAAGGAACAGTAACGTGTACCGTTTCTTCTTAACCGAACCTTTTGCTGACACGATGCAGATTACAGGACCTGATGCCCATCATATTACTCATGTGCTGCGCATGAAAGTGGGCGAGGCACTGCAGATTGTGAGTCTTGACCAGGTGGCCGCAGTCATGAAGATTACCGGTTTTCAGGATAAAACGGTATCAATCGCTCTGGATCATAAACTGAAACTCAATCATGAGCCGGATGTCAAAGTCACACTGATTCAGGGACTGCCCAAGCAGGATAAGCTGGAGTGGGTTATTCAGAAGGCCATTGAACTGGGTGTGACGGAGATTCGCCCTGCTGTGATGGCGCACTCTGTCGTGCGTCTTGATCCGCAGCGCGCCGCTAAAAAAACGGAACGCTGGCAGAAAATTGCTGAAGCCGCCGCTAAGCAAAGTAAAAGGGATATTATCCCGGTGGTGTATCCTCCGGAAAAACTTGAGACGATTATGCGCAGTTCTTCGGCTGATTTAAAACTCATGCCGTACGAAGTGGAAGATACGAGAGGCATCCGCGAGGAACTTGTCGCTCATAAAGGGGCAAAGTCCGTCGCTTTTGTCATTGGTCCGGAAGGCGGCATCGCGAAAGATGAATATACACTGGCCCTGGAACTGGGCTTTATTTCAGTAAGTCTCGGACCCCGCATCATGCGGACCGAGACCGCGGCACTTGCTGCGCTCACAGCAATCATGTACGAAACAGGAAATCTTGGAGGTTAACATCAAAAATATGAAAAGAATCAGCTTTTATACGCTCGGGTGCAAAGTCAATCAATCAGATACCGCTTCCATGGAAAAACTTTTCCAGGAAGCCGGCTATACGATTGTGCCCTTTGATGAACCCTCCGATATCTGCTTAATCAATACCTGTGTGGTTACAAATGTGGGGCAGGGGAAATCCCGCCGCATGATTCGCCGGACAGCTAAACGGAACCCCAAGCCCCTTATCGTCGTGACCGGATGTTATCCTCAGACGGCACCGGATGAAGTAGCGTCACTTGAAGGTGTAGATCTCATGGTAGGGACACAGGACCGGAAGCGGATTGTAGAGCTTGTGGAATCACGTTTGAAAGATGACAGCGCAGCACCGTACAATGATGTGCAGGAACTGCCGAAAGGGCGCGCCTTTGAAGATATGGAAGCTGCCGTCGATGAAAGCCGCGACCGCGCATTTCTCAAAATCCAGGAAGGCTGCGATCAGTACTGTGCTTACTGCATCATTCCCTATGCCAGAGGGCACCTGCGTTCCCGTTCCCTTGAGAGCATTCGCCGCGAAGTGCAGAGACTCACTGACGAAGGGTATAAGGAAATCGTGCTGATAGGTATTCATCTTGGCTGTTACGGCAAAGAAAATCCTGGCGGACCGCGTCTTTCCGACGCAGTAAAGGCCGCTCTCTCCGTTCCCGATGTAGCAAGAATCCGCCTCGGTTCCCTTGAATCGGTGGAAGTAGAGGACGCGCTTCTTGACCTCATGATGAAAGACCATCGTCTTTGTGCGCATCTGCATCTGCCGCTGCAGGCCGGATGTGATAAGACTCTCAAGAACATGCACCGGCCTTATGACACGGCCAAATTTGCTTCTTTGCTGAAAAATATCCGCGCGCGTGTGCCGCATGTCGCTATTACGACCGATGTGATTGTCGGTTTCCCCGGGGAAACCGAAGAAGATTTTGAAGCGTCCCTGCATTTTTGTGAGGAATGCGGCTTCAGCAAAATCCACATCTTCCCCTATTCCCGCAGGCAGGGGACTCCGGCTGCGGCCATGAAGGAACAGTTGTCCAATAAGGAAAAGCAGAACCGCGTACACCGCCTGGAAGTTATCGATGCCAAGGGCAACAAAGCCTACCGGGAAAGCATTGTCGGTCTTGATTCCACGGTCCTTTGGGAACGCCGTAACGAGGCCGGTTACTGGGAAGGCTTTACGCCAGGCTATGTCCGTGTTTACTGCGATACGCCGCGGGAAGATATTGAGGGTAAAATCACCCAGGTTCATTTAGAAAACCTATTTGAGGACGGTCTCAAGGGTGATATAATATAAAAGATGAAACCGGAGGTGAAACCCATGAGTGATTGTGTATTCTGCAAAATCGTGTCCGGAGAAATTCCGTCCAAGAAAGTCTATGAAGATGATAAGATCATCGTCATCAATGACCTGAACCCTGGCGCTCCGGTCCATGTACTGGTCATTCCGAAAGAACATACGGAAAGCATCCTGACAGCTTCACCTGACATTCTTGTCTATATCCAATCCAAACTGGATGAAATTACGACGAAGCTTGGTATCAAGGAAAGCGGCTTCCGTGTCGTAATTAATTTCGGAAAAGACGGCGGGCAAACAGTACCGCACCTGCATGTCCATATTTTAGGCGGCAAAGTATTAGGCTGGCCTCCGTGCTGAGCTTTTAGTTTCATTCAGAACAGTATGTGAAATCAGCAAAAAGGCGCATGCTGTCTTTGCCTAAAATATTGACAGAAACCCGCTTTCTACGGTATAATGGCTAGGTGTTAATTTTCAACAACACTTCCCTAAAGAGACGTGGAGGGAGGGATATAGATGACTGAGATCAGAGTTGGCAAAACTGAATCTATCGATAGCGCTCTTCGTCGTTTCAAGCGTGCTACGCAGAAGGCTGGCGTGCTGAGCGAAGTAAGAAAACGCGAGCACTACGAAAAACCCAGCGTAAGACGTAAGAAAAAGTCCGAAGCTGCCAGAAAACGTAAATCCAGATAATTAAGTTTGGGGTGTTACGAGTGGCTTTAAGAGAACTCCTGCAGACGGATATGAAGACCGCCATGAAAGAGAGAGAGGCCGGTAAACTTAAGCTGGCTGTACTTCGCATGGCCTGGGCTGCAATCCGTAACAAAGAGATTGATGAAAAGACTACACTGAATGATGATGCCGTCATTGCTGTCCTCATGAAGGAAGTCAAGCAGAGAGAAGACACCATCGCTGAAATCAAGGACGCTAACCGTCCTGACCTCGTGGAAAAAAATCAGCAGGAAATTGAAATCCTCAAAAATTACCTGCCGAAGCCACTGAGCGACGATGAATTGGAAGCCATTGTTAAGGACGTGATTGCTGCCGTTGGTGCAAAGTCCATGAAAGATATGGGCAAGGTAATGGGAAGAGTTATGGCTCAGACCCATGGCCGTGCATCCGGTCAGAAGATCAACGCGCTCGTAAAAGGATTCCTGCAGCAGTAAGAGGAACAAAACCGGATAAGATAGTCGGAAGGCTGTCTTATCCGGTTATTTTTATAAGTAAATTTCCTACGGAAATTTGATGTTCCTCTATCTCCTCCTTCCACGCAGTCGGAAGGAGGGAAAACGAAGTGACCGAAGGACGTATCCCACTGCCGTAGGTTTTGCTAACTGCAGCTAACTGCGGACTGCTATCTGCTCTGTTATTTACCCAACAATCTGCCCGCGCTACAGTACTAACCCCTAACTATCCACTATCCACTATCCACTATTCACTATCCACTATCCCCTGCCACAACTAAATGCCCAAGGCTGCCTTTTTATCTTTTCGTCTCAATTATTGTACACACTCTGCCTCAGCATGGTATAATTATACGATACACAGTAATGCATTTGAAAAGCGACTTTTTATTTTAAGCAGAAGGGTCGGATAGCGATGCTGGATATGATTGACACCTCAAAAAAATTAAACAAAGAAGAGTATGCCAAAAAGTTTGATGAACAAAGTGCCCGCCTGGGATTTTTACAGCGGTCCATTCGGGAAGCTAAAATCCCGGTCATCATCTTGTTTGAAGGATTCCGCGGCGCTTACCGCAGTCTTCTTGTGAGTAAGGTCATTTCGGCTTTGGACCCCCGCAGTTACCGTGTATTTTCTGCCTCGAAGACGACGGAAGAGCAAAAGAAAATGCCCTTCTTTACGCAGTTTTGGAAAGAACTGCCTGCCAAAGGGCAGATTGCCATTCACCATCGTGCCTGGTATTTCCTGCGGAATGAGCATGATGTAGGTGATCCTGATGAAGCTTCCGAATGGTACCATGTCCCGTTTACTGAAATTAACGCATTTGAACAGGAACTGGTGAGCGGCGGTTATAAAATCATCAAGATTTTTACTCAGATTACCAAGAAGCAGCAGGAAAAGAATATTGCCAAAGCAGAAGATGATACAGCGAGTCGCTGGGAAGAACTGACACCGGGGGGAGTCGAAGGTCTCGACTATGAATCCTATCGTGACGTCTATGAAAAAATGCTGGTAGAGACGAATACGATGATCGCACCCTGGCACATTGTGTCCATGGAGGACCGTCGGGCCGGGATTTGTGACGTGATGGATGTACTCATTGCCGAATTGGAAAAGGCCCTGAAGTTTAATCTTGAAGAGAAAAAGAAAGATATCCTGTCTTATGCGCCGGATCCGACGATTCCGGATATCCTCGGTCGTTACTGCTGTTACCAGGAAGTTGACGAAAAAGACTACGATGAAAAGTTAAAAAAATACCATAAACGCATTGCTGAGCTGCAGTTTGAGCTCTATAAGCGTGGTATTTCTACTATCGTCGGTTTTGAGGGCTGGGATGCCGGTGGTAAAGGCGGTGCCATTAAACGTCTGGTAGCACCGCTTGATCCTCTGGGCTACCGCGTAAACCCTGTCAGCGCTCCTTCGGACCTGGAAAAGCAGTATCATTACCTGTGGCGGTTCTGGACGAAGCTTCCGAAGCCGGGTGAACTCGCAGTTTTTGACCGCACCTGGTACGGCCGCGTTCTGGTGGAACGCGTGGAGCGTTTTACGCCTGTTGTGGACTGGAAGATGGCCTACAAAGAAATCAATGATATGGAAGCACAATGGGTCAAGCAGGGCATCATTGTTCAGAAATTCTGGATGCAGATTGATAAGGACGAACAGTATAAACGGTTCCAGGCCCGTGAAAACGATCCGAATAAGACATGGAAGATTACGGCCGAAGACTGGCGCAACCGCGACAAATGGGATGCCTATGTCGATGCTGTTAACGAAATGCTTTATAAGACGGATACGACGATTGCTCCGTGGACAGTCGTCGAGGCCAATAATAAAAAATATGCCCGTCTTAAAGTACTGGATACAATGATTAAGCGGATGGAGGATGCCTTAAAGGATAAAAAATAATTGGCAGAAAACATCTGATAGATGATGAGGGGGGAGTACCTATGGCAGACTTTGCGTTCAAGGAAAGAAACGGAATCCGGATCGGGTACTTTCCCGCACTGGAAAAGATGGGTTTTATTCATGGTTTTACCTGCCGCATGGGCGGCGAAAGTGATATTTGTCCGGGAGCACTTAACATGGCTCTTCATGTCGGTGATGACCCGGAGAAGGTTGTCCGTAACCGGGAGAAAGTGGCTGCGGCGATGAGTTTCTCATTGGATCAGGCAGTAACTTGCGCCCAGGTCCACGGGAGTCTCGTAGTCGCTGTCACAGAAAAAGAAGCAGGGCGGGGCTCACGCAATTTTGCATCGACGATTCCCGATACAGATGGTCTCGTTACTGACTGCAAAAGGCTTCCGCTGATGCTTTTTTATGCGGACTGTGTCCCCGTGATGCTGGCGGATACAGTCTCGGGAGCTGTCGGCCTGGTTCATGCCGGTTGGCGCGGCAGTGTAGCTCGTATTGTCGATAAAGGAATTGCCCTCATGAAGGCACAGTTTGGCAGCCGTCCGGAGCATTTGACGGCAGCTATAGGGCCTTCCATCGGGGCCTGCTGCTACGAAGTGGACCGCCGCGTGCTGGAGCAGGCAGTCGGAATGGAAGCGTGCTTTCGTCCTACCTGGAAAGATCATTATCAGCTGGACCTCTGGGAGATGAACCGGTGGGAATTGCTTGCGGCCGGCGTACCTGAGAAACAAATTCTCATTGCCCGGTTTTGCACAGCTTGCCATCATGATCTCTATTTTTCCTATCGGGCTGAACATGGCCATACAGGACGTATGGCTGCCATTATTTATAAAAAGTAGTAAAAGGGAGATGGATATTCCCATGTTGGAAGATAAGATTAAAGAAGTTCAGGACAGGATTCAAAAGGCCCTGGCCAATCGTAAAGAAGAAAAAATTACAGGCCGGGAGGTGACTATTCTCGCTGTCACTAAAAATCATCCTGCTTCCATCGTGACGGATACCTTGAAAGCCGGGCTGACTCATATTGGGGAAAACCGCGTGCAGGAAGCCATGCATAAGCAGGAAGTACTTCCTCCGGGCGGCATATGGCACTTGATTGGGCACTTGCAGACAAATAAGGTCAAGCATGCCGTAGAGCACTTTGCCATCATTGAGTCTGTTGACAGCACAAAGATTCTGGAACATATCGATAAGGCGGCTGCGGCTCAAAATAAGGTGATGGATGTCCTGCTTCAAATCAATGAAGCCCGGGAACCGCAGAAAAGCGGCTTTTCTCCGGAAGAATTCCGTGCGGTGATTCCCACTCTCAAAAATTACACCCATATCCGTGTCCGCGGTGTCATGGTCATTGCTCAGGCTACGGATAATGTAGAAGAAACGCGTCCTGTTTTTGCTGCCGGGTATCAAGATTTTGTACTGCTCAAAAAATCTCTTGGCAGCGAAGACTGCAATATTCTTTCCATGGGGATGACCCATGATTACTGGATTGCTGTTGAAGAAGGCGCTAATGAAGTCCGCGTAGGTTCAGCGCTTTACGGTGCCCGCGATTATTCGTTAAAATTTTAAGGAGCAAATCATGAATTTTATCAAAAGACTCTTAGCAAAACTCGGTATCGGCGATGATATGGAAGACTATGAAGACGAAGAAATGGAAACTGAGCAGGGCGATAACGTTGTTTCCATGTTCGGCGCCAAAACCTGGGATGAACGGGACGCCCGCGGGTCACGGCGCGATTCCTTCCTTTTTGGCAGAAAAAAGGAACGTGAAGAGGATAAATTGATTTCCATGCCGCTTTCTCATAATCAGGTCAGCGTCGTTGTTGTCGAACCGATTAATTTTGACGAAGTCCAGAAAATGGCTGATTACCTCAGAAAGAACCAGCCGGTCGTCATCAACTTCGAAGATACCGACACAGATGTCCGGAAGCGCATTGTCGATTTTATGAGCGGCACGATTTATGCCATTGATGGTACGATGAAAAAAATCGGCCGCAATATTATGGTGTGTGCTCCGCAAAATGTGGATATTGACGTGGAAAATACGAACTATACGAAAGAAGGAGGCGCAGCTCCATGGGAGAACTGAGCAAAGATACCAAGATTACCTTCATTGGCTGCGGAGCTATGGGGGAAGCTATTTTAAAGGGCATTTTAAAAGGTGGCCTTGTAACGAAAAATCAAATTACAGCAGGTGTACCTTCAGAAGGCCGTAAATCATACCTGACCGAGAATTATGCCATTGCTGTGACGCATGACAATGCGGAAGCCGTAAAGGGAGCCCATTTTGTTGTGCTCGCTGTGAAACCGCAGATGGCTAAGAAGGCAGTAACGCCGGATCTGTGTGCAGCTTTGGAAAAAGATGCCTGCATCGTCTCTATTATGGGCAGTTATTCCATTGATATGCTGAAGGCGCTCATTCCGGGTCATCCTATCGTGCGTGTTATGCCAAATACGCCGCTTTCCGTCGGTATGGGTATGAGTGCCCTCACCGCAACGGAAGATGTTTCTGAGACTGATAAAAAGGCTGTGGAAGCCATCTTTACTTCCTGCGGTGAAGCTGTCTGGGTAGATGAAAGTGCTATGGAAGCCATTACGGCTATCAGCGGCTGCGGTCCCGGGTATATGTTTGTCATCATTGATGCTCTGGCAGATGCCGGCGTCATGGCAGGACTGCCGCGGAAACTCGCTATCCAGCTCGCCGCCCAGACCATGGCAGGCAGCGGAGTGATGGCACTGAAGACGGGTCTCCATCCGGCTCAGCTCAGAGACCAGGTAACGAGCCCCGGCGGCACGACAATTGCCGGAATCAAAGCCCTGGAGAATCATGCAGTGAGAGGAGCGTTCTATGACGCGGTGCAGGCTGTTTTGGACAGAAGCGCGGCGCTGAAGAAATAATATGGCTGACAGAGAAAAAATCTTACGTTTTTTTAAGTCCGGCGGTGACGAAGAATTTGCCGGCAAAATGCTGGATTTAGCGGATGCGGCACGGCGCAGCCGCCGCTTTAAGATAAGCGGATTCATGGATCCCCACGAACAGAATGTGGCTGAAATCGTAGCTGCCAACTTCCCGCAGATCCGTCTTGAGAGAAATGGCGGATTCCTCAATGCGGAACGGATGCGAGTCGCTTTTATCTGTGATGACTTTTACGGACAGCCGGATTTTGCCATTGCAGCTCTGCAGGTGCTCTGGGATAAGCGCTATTATGACCTGGGTCACCGCGATGTGCTCGGTGCCTTTATGGGTATGGGCTGCACGCGGGATGTATTGGGCGATATTGTTTTTAATAGCGACGGCTGTCAGATGGTCGTCGATAAGCCTATGGTTCAGTATGTGCTCAGCAACCTGACCAAAATCGGAGCAGCTGTCGTGGAAGTTAAAGAAATTGGTCTTGACGAACTCAAAGAAAAAGAACAGCGTGTAAAAATTATCTCTGCTACCGTATCTGCACTGCGGCTGGACGCCGTAGCCGCTGCCGGCTATGGGGTGTCCCGCAGCCGTATGGCTGACGAAATCAAGGGACTTAATGTCCGGGTCAACTGGCAGGATGCTAAGAGTCCTTCGATGCCGGTTAAGGAAGGGGATATTATATCCTTCCGTTCCCGCGGACGCGTAGAACTGGCTGAAGTGCGGGGAACGACGAAGAAAGGCCGTATAGGAATCACGCTGAAGCGGTACATTTAACGGAAAGTGACAGGGGGAATCGTGATGATTTTACTGGTCCGGCATGGGGAAGCCGCACATCATGTACAGTCGCTGACTGGGGGCTGGACCGACTCAGAACTGACGCCGCGCGGTAAGTGGCAGATGCAGCGCCTGGCGAACGTTCTGTCCCGGGATTTTCAAAATCAGCCCAAACCGAAAGTGTATGTCAGTGATCTGCAGAGAGCAGCGCTGGGCGGCAGTTTGATTGCTCATGCTGTCGGTGCTGAAGAAATCATTCCGTGTTCGTTTTTGAGGGAAAAAAATAATGGCAAAGCCGCCGGGCTTTCAGTGGAAGAGGCTAAGGCCTTTTACCATCCGCCCCTGACAGGCCGGGAAGTCGACCATGTAAATTATGATGGGGGCGAAACGCGGCGTACCTTCTATGAACGGACAGTGGCGGGTTTTGCTCCGCTGCTTAAGGAAAAAGGACCGCTTATTCTTGTTTCCCACAAAGGAACTATCCAGAATATATTATTTTACTGGCTCAATCTTTCTATTGACGAAGTAGTGGAGAAACGGATTTCTTTTGATATCCGGCCTGCATCACTTACAATGATCGGAATCAATAAATGGGGAGAGCATTCCGTATTTCTGCTTAACGAAACGAGTTATTTGACAGGGGACAAGGAACCGGCTGAGTTCGGACTTTTCCACTATCCGATGGCTGAAGGAGAAGAAAATGGGATTCTTTGATAAGAAATTCGATGTCTATAAGGAAAAGGGAAAGCGGGTTGAATGGAAAAAGGCCCGTACTGCACTGAAAGAGGCCGGTATTTCCATTTCCTCTTCGGAAGTACCGTCGGAAGCTCCCGTTT
This sequence comes from Acidaminococcus sp., assembly GCA_022482815.1. NCBI lineage: Bacteria > Bacillati > Bacillota > Negativicutes > Acidaminococcales > Acidaminococcaceae > Acidaminococcus > Acidaminococcus sp. The sequence goes on along the minus strand of JAKVOM010000001.1, from coordinate 2,417,940 downwards.
GTGGCTGCGGCGCCAAACTCGACATCCGCGACTTTGGTCCCAAAGGTAAAATCGACCGCAACTGGTACTACATCATGGTGGCCAAAGAAGACATCGAAAAGGCCAGAAACGTGCTGAAGGAGAAAGGCTTCCCGGTGGCATTGTAAGAATGAAGCTGCAGATTTGCTGTGCTGAATAGCTGGATATAAAAATTTAGAGCAGTAAGACAATGACCGAGCATTGTCTCGCTGCTCTTTTTGCGTCTGCTTGATATGGTTAAAGTCTGGAGAGATAATAAGATTAACTTAATTGGTTTTTCTTAGTTATTTTCTCTTAAGAAATAAAGGAGATAAGAAATGAAGGTCGTATTTATCGGGGATTTTCCTGATCAGACAGTAAGAAAAATTAAGAGCAATTTTTCTTCCGCGTGGGAAGTCGTAATGATTACAGAAGATAAGGCTGTTCAGGAGATTGAAGATGCGGATGTAATCATACCGGAACATATCAAAATCAATGCAGAATTTCTTTCTCATGCGAAGAAATTAAAGTTGGTTCAGACGGGCGTTGGTTATGACAATGTGAATCTTGAAGATTGTTCCAGGTTTGGTGTTAAGGTCTGCAATGCTTCCGGAATTAATACGGAAGCGGTAGCGGAACATGTGTTAGCCTTTATTTTATGCTGGTACAAAAATATTGTGTATCTTGACCATTTTATGAAGCTTCATAAGGATGAGCACTTTTTGCAATATGAAGGCGCAGAATTATCCGGGAAAACGATAGGGATTATTGGACTGGGGAACATTGGCAGGAAAGTTGCTGAGTATTGCCATGCATTTCATTTGAATATACTGGGTTACAGCAGACACAGAAAAAATATATCTGGAATAATGCAGGTAAATCTTGAAACTTTATATGCTAAGAGTGACATTGTGACAATTCACGTGCCATTGACTCCTGAAACTGAAAAGATGATAGATAAAAACGCTTTCCTTCAAATGAAATCAGACGCATTACTGATTAATACGTCGAGAGGAAAAGTGGTAAACGAAGCGGATCTTGTTGAGGCATTACAGACAAAGCAGATTGCCGGTGCATGCCTGGACGTATTTGAAAAGGAACAACTGCCGCCGGATAGTCCTTTACGTGATATGGACAATGTGCTCCTAACGCCGCATACAGCAGGATTACCTGACGGCGTAAAATATCATGAAAAAAGGGTTAAATTTTTTGCCGGCCAGGTAGAAAAATTAATACGTGGAGAAGCGCTGGACAATTTATTAAATTAAAAATCTTGTGGCATTAAATCTTTGACTGCAGTCAAAAGGTCTGTGAAGCAATGCTTGATTATTGCTTCACAGCCTTTTTTTCACAGTCTGCAAACTACCGGCACAAATAGATAAGTGGTTTGCAGTGAATTATAAAGACGGCCTGTTTTATAGCTGCCTTTTTAGGAATCCGCCAAAGCAAATATTCGTACGAGTGTACCAGCCGCTAAAAACTATTTACTTAGCACTTTATCTCCCTGATACTGCGCCTGGTACTGCTCGCCCCACACCCGCATGGCGTCCAGAATCGGCTTCAGACTCTTGCCCAGACTGGTTAAGCTGTACTCTACACGCGGCGGAATTTCTGCGTATATGCGTCGGTCGACAAGACCTTTGGCTTCCATATCCCGGAGTTGGGCGGTCAGTACTTTTTGAGACACGTGACCAATAGATTTCTTTAGCTCCCCGAAGCGCTTCTTTCCTGGCATCAAATCGCGCAGAATGAGCACTTTCCATTTATTTTCGATGAGCATAAGTGTTGTTTCCACCGGGCAGGGGGGTAATTGTTTCACTGGCAGCATGGTACGCCTTCTTTCTTTAGTTTCTATTTGATACTTAGCATTAAATTTGCGGCTTAGATTCTAGAATAAAGTTTACAAACATTATAGCGCTGCATAATAGGGAGTGCAATTCAAGTCCTTCAGAATGACCGTAGATTTTAAAATCATTTTTTTCGGCCGATAAATTTGTAAAAATTGCAGAAACAGGAAAATGTTATCTCCGCATAATTACACATTAGTTTCCCTATGGTAACTACAGCACAATATTGTGCTTACTTTACATATGAGCCCGTAGTGCCTATAACATAGATATGAGCTGAGGAAAGCGGCCGCACCAAAGCTTAATGAAAAACAAAGTGGGGGAAGACTCACTTTTAAACTATCCGGGTATCTTAGAAAGATGTTCCGGCGCTTCTGGAGTCCTCGTAATTCCGCCGGTTCTAAAGATTAGGAAAATCCCGTCCATTGAGTATCAATGGGAATTCACGTAAAATAATCACTTATCGGAGGTATATATATCATGAACGATGTCGTAAAGTTTTTGCTGGAAAATCCTGTGCAGTATCTGGCTACTGTAGGCCGTGACGGCAAGGCAAAGTGCCGTCCTTTCATGTTTGCCGGGGAAATGGATGGTAAACTGTGGTTCTGCACGAATAATACCAAGGAAGTCTATAAGGATATGCAGGCTAATCCCTACATCGAAGTTACTGTTTCCAGCCCTTCTTATGCATGGATTCGTCTGAATGGCAAAGCTGTTTTTGAGGACAATAGGGCAGCCAAAGAAATGTGCTTCCGGAATCCTACCGTCAAAGGGCAGTACGGCAAGCCGTCTAATCCCATCTTCGTAGTGTTTTATCTGAAGGACGCTCATGCCGTCATTGCTGACTTTTCCGGCAATCCGCAAAAGGAATATAACTTGTAATAAGAGTAACCGTAAAATATAACGCTCAAGATCTGTTTATGCAGTGTCTTGCCTTGAAATAGAGGCTGTGAAGAAATAAAAAGGCGCCTTTGGCTTTTAGCTTATGGCATTTAGCTTCGTCTGCAGCAGTGTGATAAGGCTTTTGATTCAAATAAAATAATAAAAACCTGAAATTTAGCAGTCAATCTAAATTTCAGGTTTTATTTTTATAAGTTCGCAGAAAAATGCTTTGTCATTTTTCTTCCACGAGCGGCCAGCAACCGGCGACCTGCGTAAAAGGAGCCGTGCAAAATGAAATCATTTTTGCACGGCTCCTTAAAGTGGGAAATGGAGAATATCACACGGAAAGAGGGAGAGGGATAACACTCTTCCAAATATTGAATTCTCCCAAACAAGCTGCTTTAAGCGTTGGTCTTATTGAGCTTATTGACACGTACACGTTCAATGGTTGGATTTCCGTCTTTATCTTTTTGAATTGTATCGATACGAATGTATCTCAGTTCAGGTGAGAAGTCCTTCACGAGGCGGCTGAGTTCAGGATCGGTTGACCCGGCACCGCTTTGAACGATACGGTAAACGATTGCGGCAAATTCATAACGGCTCATCATGCGGTCACCATGGAAGAGTCCGTCAGGATAGCCCTTCAGCACACCGTTACCGGCAAGCTTGGAGACGTATTCATAAGCCCAGTGGTTTTCTGCCACATCAGGGAAGAGGTCGCTCTTCATAGGATCGATCTTCATGCCGTGGGCCGCTCTAAGTTCGGCAATCTCAGCGCTTTGTTCCGCCAGAGCTTTACGCATATCGCGGATTTCCTTGGCCATGGCCACGCGGGAATTGGAAACATGGTTCTTCTGGCCGAGCTTGAAGGTGACGCCGGCATTGACCATGTTTTCACCGCCGCCTATGGAAGCTCCGACACTGAACATCACGTCTTCAGTCGGACGATAGAAGGCACCCAGGGCCATAGCATTGGCACCGCGATAATTACCGTAGCCGCCTGCAAAGTCCCACTTGTCATCGGGATCGAAATCATTGGGGTGGAGGGCAGCAAGAGCCGCTGCATTGGCACCGGCGTGACTGATGCGGTTGTCGAGGTTATCAATGCGTCCATCGACACGCTCAAATTCGTTTTGGACGTCCATGGTAAGTCCGTGCAGCTGGCTGACGTTGACGGCATCTGTAGATGCGGTGCCTGGAGCCACGTTATGAATTTGGTTACCGCCCATATTTACGTTGGTTCCGTTTTCTACCTTCAAATCCCCGCCGTTGACAGTCAGGTTGTTGGTCGTAACAGAATTAAGCCCCGTCAGATCGGAAGCCAGCTGAACCTTGAAACCAGTCGTTCCGTCGTCTGTTGAGAAGCTGTTGACCCCGATATTGTTATTCGTGAGCGTACCGGTGGCACCGCCCTGCAGGGAAAGCTGTGTATTCAGTACCCGATTTACGGCTGTTCCATCATCTCCGACGAAGGATAAACCGTCAGACATGGTGGCTACTGCGTATGTAGATTCATTCGAGTTTGCTGCTCCCCGGCGCATCCGGCTGGAAGTATTTGCTGTTCCGGAAAGGGCCGCACGGTTAATGGTAGCGCTGCCATCCAGGTTCGAAGAAGCCGTAGTTGCGGTAAGTTTTGCAGTCTGCTGTCCATTGTTATTCTTCAGCGTTAAGGAGCCGTCCTGCGTATCGCTGCCAAGGACGACGTCCTTGTTGAGCTTAACGACCATAGAGTGGCTCTCACTATCGGCAACAACACCGATATTGCCATTTGTCAGCTGCTTATCGAGACCATCGGTCGTCGTAATGCGGTTTCCATTAAGATCCGTGGTCTGACCGACGACATTCATATGGCCGTCAGATCCTACATCGACGACATTCCGATTTTGTGCAAGATCCGAGTTATCGCCTAAATAGTGATGATCGCGGGTTGCATAGTAGAGCTGGGACCCGTTGATCGCATCAGTACTGCCGGCTCCGACAAGTCCGGCACCTACGTTCTGGATGCGGCGTTCCTTGCCTGAACTGCCCACGGTGACGACACCGCTTGCGTTTGAACCGGCAAATTGTGGTGTCGTACCGTCGCGTTTCTTATAGGTATCCTCGGAATATGCTCCTACACCGGCTGTTGTATTGTCAGATGTCTTTTTAGCAGAACTTCCCGACCCAATATAGGCGGAATTACCAACTGTGGCGTTGACATTGCTGCCCAGGATTTGTACATTGCTCAAGTTCGACTTATTGCCTGCATTGTTAACATCGACAGTATTGTTATTACCCACAATGTTGATGTTTTCGGTTTTATTGAGCTTGGAGTCGAGGTTGCGGCCTTTAACAGTGTTGCCAAAACCATCGATGGTAACGCCTGTCAGGCTTCCTGCTTCAGCAGCGGTACTATCTGCTCCCTGAACCTTGTTGCTGGAACCACTAATCTGGACGTCCTTGATGGTAAAGCCTTCATTTTCCTGACTGACGATATTTTTGTTGCCCACCATATGAGCGTCAGTGACGGAACCAACATGATCATCCTGATTGTTATTGATGGCGGAAATGGTGTTATCGTTGCCAACCATGCCCGATTCATAAATTGGATCTACCTTACCGGAACCTGTGTTTTTCATTGTATTACCGGTACCAAAAGCATGGCTGCGGTCTCCTACTATATTATTATGAGAACCCACGACGGTAGAAGTTGCACCTTTAACTTGCGTTTCTGTACCTGCGGCAATGGAATCTTTTGCGCCGGCAAGGGTTCCGGCACTCTTGCCAATGGCGACAGAGCCATTACCGGCAGCCACGGCCTGATCGCCTGCTGCAACGGCGCTGTCTCCGGATGTTTCAGCGTAATAGCCGATAGCAATTGACTTGTTGCCTTGATTGGAGGCCTCATTGTCTTGGTTGACTTGGTTATAGTTGGTTGCTCTCGTTCCGATGGCGATGGAATGATCGGTCTGTGCTACGGAACCGGAACCGATGGCTACGGAACGTTCTCCGTTTGCTGCCGTGTTGTGATTGCTGTCGCCGCTGTCACCGGAATCTACAGGTCCTTCCGAACCAATAGCAATACTGCCGGCTCCCACTGCTTTGGTGTTGTTACCTACGGCAACAGCGTCATCAGCTTCCGCTGCAACGCCCGGCCCGATAGCCATGGCATTTTTATTGTCTGCTGATGCTCCGTTATTATCTTTATTGTTCTGGTTGGTTTCCGCATTGGAGCTAACGGAGAAATACTTCTGTTTAAGGGATTCAATGCTGCTTGTCAATGCAGAAATCTTAGTATCTACATAAGATTGGGTAACGCCGCCTGTCGTACCGCTCCCCGACTGGATTTTGGACTCAACCAACTTCAACTGTCCCACGGTAGCGGCATCACTGTCGGCAGAACCGTCCGCTACATTGGAAATGCGGCGCAAATTGTCACTTTTTCCTACGGAAATATAACTCGTAGGCACTGCTTGATTCGTCAGATAGCCGGTTCCTGAAACCTCGCTTGTTGCATCGGATCCGGAACCGATAGCAATATTGCCGTGTCTGGCCGTGGAATTAGCACCAAAAGCGATACTGGATCCATCGTAGGCATGAGCATTTTCACCGAGCGCTAAGGTATAGTCACCATTGGCAAGGGCGGCCCGTCCAATAGCTGTACCGTTGCTGTAAGCTTTGGCCTGGGCACCGATGGCTGTTGCATATTGAATGCTGGAAGAAGCACTGTTATCGGAAAAATCGTTAGCCTTGTAGCCAATGGAGACGTTGTAACCATTTTGCGGATTATCCGTGGATGCTTCCGTCTGGAATCCCTGGCCGGCTTCCGAACCAACAGCTACGTTGTAGTTGCTGTGGACATTGGATCCGGCGTTATTACCAACGGCGACGTTAGCCGTGCCGATTACATTCTGACCGGCTTTGACGCCGATGGAGATAATAGCGCCATCCACATTGGCCCGCTTGGAATCTGATCCAACACCTGCCTGATTACCAATGGAGATATCACCTTCACTGGTCGCAACAGCTCCATTACCAAAGGCCTGGGCGTTGGCACTCTTACTTTGTGCTCCATTGCCAATAGCAAGACCTTTTTCGGCCGCATTTGCCTCATTTCCGAGAGCAAGACTATTCTTTTCTGATGTTGATTTGTAACCAATGGCAATTGCATTTGCTTTATTCGCTACGGATTCGGATCCAATGGCAATCGCCCGGGTCGCATTTTGTTTAACGGCTGCATTATATCCGATGGCAATAGCCTCATCTGCCGTATTCCCGTTTACGTTGTCAGCTGCAACGGAAGCACCGCTGCCAAAGGCGAGAGAATTGTTGGATCCATAGACCTTCGCATCGCTGCCGATTGCTATGCTTCCTTTAGAAACCATTGTACCGGATCCATCGACAGGAATATTTTGAACGACTGCATTATGGCCGATAGAAATGGCATCATTGCCGCGGGAATTTGCATCCGTACCGATAGAGATAGAGTCGATGCCGCCCGAACTGGTAGAAACATCCGATCCCTGATCTGCCGGCATGTCAGCGGTAACGCCCGTAATGGCGCCCTTACCGATAGCAATACCGCGATTGGCTGTTCCTTTGGTAACGGCCCCGTCGCCCAGGGCTACGCTCTGTTTGCCGTTACTGGAAGCGTTCGGTCCTACGGCAACAGAGTTATCACCATTGGCGCTTGCTTCTTTGTCCTTGAGTGTCGTCGTTTTAGTCGTCGTTGTCCCGTCTGGGTTGGTAACCGTTTCTGTATACGACGAAGTAGAGGATTTAGCCTTGAAATACTTGGTCAGGCTGGATTTTCCCGTGATGTTTCCGTCATTGTCCACGGTAAGCCCTAAAGAGTTGGCCAAATCCTCTATATTATTTTTATTCGTAGTGATATTGGATTTATTTGTATCGATGGCCGTTTTGTTGGCTTCGATATTATTTTTATTTTGCTCAATGGCAGATTTATTGGCAGCAATGTCGGTTTTATTTTGGTCTATGGCGGATTTATTAGCAGCGATGTTGGTTTTATTTGTATTGATGGAAGTTTTATTAGTAGCAATGTTTGTTTTATTCTGATCGATGGCTGTCTTATTAGCGGCAATATTGGCCTTATTCTGGTTGATGGCCGTCTTGTTGGCAGCAATGTCAGTCTTGTTCTGGTTGATGGCCGTCTTGTTGGCAGCAATGTCGGTCTTGTTCTGGTTGATAGCCGTCTTATTGGCGGAAATGTTGGCCTTATTCTGGTTAATGGCTGTCTTATTGGCGGCAATATTGGATGCATTTTGTGAAATCTTTGTAGCGTTTGCCGCAACTCGCTCCTCCAGCGTCGCTGCCTGTACTCCCAGTGGTGAAATCCATACGGATGTCATCACAAGGCATGACAAAACCAGACACCGCAGCTCCCTGCGCCGTCCTATACGCTCTGATCGGGTAAAACCACCGCTGATTTCGGAGACAACTTGCGTAAGTTGTCTTTTTTTGTTGTAGATAACCTTGTACACTCTGTTCATATTATTTTTCCCCCTTTATTTGATGCCCTATATAAAAGCAGTACATGAATACTGCTTTGTTACTGTGATTCATCAAATAATCCCTGTATATAAACAAAATAGAAAAGTAAGATGCTTTCTTCTATAACTTCCCCTCCATAGGAAAGAAGAAAGTCATCAAATCATCATTAAATCCTCCTTTAAGCAAATCAAATAAATTACGTCATTGTCTCCATTTTCAGTTCCTCTCCACTGGAACAAAAGAAATAATTTTAACAATGAAATATTATTTTATAATCATTATCTTTTTTATATTAGCTCATTCTTGATAATAAATAAAGTAAATTTATAGATTTTTACAAATTAATTCCATAATAAATAAAAATTTTATAAAAATATAATAAAATTAACAGAAAATAATAAAAATAGACAATAGTATACAATATGCCTGTGCTCTTTTGTAACCCTGAGTAGAAAAATGGATAGTAAAATCGTTGGGTCAGCAGCTTTTTGAAAAACTCCCTTAGCTATGGATAGAAACATACTTATGTAAAAATTACGTAAAAAAAGACTGCCGCGCATCAGCGTGACAGTCTTTTTTAATCAATATTAAAATAGTGTTATTTCCGGATTAATCCATGTTTTTTGCTCGGCATTGTGAATAGTGTCGCTTTTTTGCACATGGCCGATGAGGAGAGGAGAGGCTGGGTCATGAAGTTTCCAGTTGCGGTGTACGATAGTCTGGTCATAATTGGCGTAACAGTAACGGCATCCATGAAGGCACGTATTATACGCACCAATGTCAGCACCGAGGAGGCATGGGCAGCCTGGACGGGCCGTTTTCTGGACAGGTGGCCGGAGCCTGATGGAGAGAGCTTTTTCGAGAATTTCCCTGGTAAAGCAGCCTTTTGTATCGACGTTTGGCTCTTCCAGTGATGCTGACTCGTGGCAGAGGTGGATTATCATGCCGGCATCCCGGGCCGCTTTGGCAAAGGCATGGACGAGAATGTGCTGTTCTTCCTGCGATACAGTACGGATACCGGGAAAATTGCGTTTTGTTTTTTCGTAGAGATCAATGAAGCTCACAACGCAGTCTTTGGTATATCCCTGCAGCGTATGTGCCATTTTTGTAAAGGCACAGATATGGAATTCCAAGGTATAAGGGCCGGCAAGCAGGACAGGATCATAACGCCAGGCTGTGGCATCTGCACCGACAAAATGAGAGAGAGCCTTAAACGTTTCCAGTGCTTCCGGAACATCGGGGACGTGGGGCTCAATGTCCTTACCGTAAGGGGTTATCGTCATATGCCAGTACGTTCGGAACGATGCAAACTCGCCCAGATAAGGCAAAAGCGGCCGTGGATTTTTGGAGCAGAAGACAATGGCATCGACGACAGCAGGGTCTATGCGGTAACGAGTGACCCAGTCGGGCCGGTAAGGATTACGAACGAGAACATATCCCTCCCGGATCCGGTTAAGCAGCCATGGCGTAAAAAAGGCCGGAATGTCCGTCCGGCTGCCTGTATTTAAAATCATAGCGTCTCCTTTTTATGACAGAAATATTGTTCTTTCTTAATTATACACGATAAAGACAGGACTGTAGATATTCCACAAAACTAAAAAGGATGCAGCGGCCCTCTTGTTTTTTTTGACAAAAAAATAAGGGAGGGAGGGACCGCTTGCGGTGGGTATTCAGTGGGATAACAGGAATTGGTACGCTAAAGCAGCTGCCCTCGCGATTGTACTAACCATCTAACCACCATCCACTAATCACTTAGCTTCAGGTGAGGCTAAATGCCAAAAGCCAAATCTAAAAGCGCCTTTATCAGCCTTCTGCAATCTGCAGCTAACGGCTAACGGCTAACTGCCATCTGCTATCTGCCGAGCTTTGCCTGACAATCTGCCCGCACTACAGTACTAGCCACTTCCGACTAACCACTTCTTTCCCTTTCGCCCCGATTATCGGTTGCACTCTCTGTAAATAATAGATAAAATATAAAGAAAGCACAGAATTGCATTATATTTCTGTAATAAAACAAGGAGGATTTCATTATGGTTCAGTTCGCGTATACCATCAAAGACCCGGCAGGTATTCATGCAAGACCCGCAGGCATGCTTGTAAAATTGGCTAATGGCTTCAAATCCAGCATCAAAGCTGAAGGCAATGGTAAAAAAGGTGATCTGAAGAGAATTTTTACGGTTATGGGCATGGGCATTAAGTCCGGCATGACCATTAATGTTACGGTAGAAGGCGAAGATGAAAAAGCTGCAGCAGAAGCTGTAGAAAAATTCCTGAAGGAAAACTTATAAGCGGGGGATTGTATGTTTGTACTTAGCGGCAAAGGAGTTTCTGCAGGAGTTGCTGCAGGCCCTGTTCTGGTCAAACCTGCAGCCCGGCAGCAAATGGGTGTTACGCTCGTCAGGAGTCTGAATCCGGAAGCTGAACTCGTGCGTTACCATAAAGCCCAGCAGAAGGTGTTGGCGCAGCTTGAAGCCCTGCAGGAGAAAACAAAAAGAGAAATTGGGGAAGACGAAGCGGCAATTTTTGAAATGCACGCCATTATGGTGCAGGACCCCGATTTAAATGAAATGATTGAAGGCTTCATCAAGGAGCACCAGCTGACTGCGGAAGCGGCCGTACAGACCGCAGGTGAGCAATTTGCCGGGATGCTGGAATCCATGGATGATGACTATATGAAAGCACGCGGAACGGATGTGCGGGATATCGCCGGTCAGCTCGTCGAAGCGCTCTCTGCGAGAGACGGCGATTGGATCAGCAAGATTACGCAGCCCGTCATTTTGTGTGCCGACGATCTGACTCCGAGTGAGACAGTGCAGCTCGATAAACGGATGCTGCTTGGCTTCATCACAAGCGGCGGCAGCGCCAATTCCCACACGGCAATCCTGGCCCGGACCATGGGGATTCCTGCTGTGGTCAATACGGGAGAAACGATTCCGGAGGAATTTAATGGCCATATTGCCGCTATAGACGGTGTGGCCGGCCGAGCCTATCTGGATCCTGAACCACAGATTCTTATGGCTATCCAGAACAAGATTGCGGCAGCTAAGGCTCAGCAAAGCGAGATGGCTGCCCTTATCGGAGCCCCGACAGTCACAAAGAGCGGACGTAAGATTGACCTGTTTGCCAATGTAGGTCAGGTTTCTGATATGCCCCTTGTGATACAGAATGACGCGGAAGGCGTAGGCCTTTTCCGCAGTGAATTCCTGTATTTGGGACGCGATGATTATCCAACGGAAGATGATCTTTTTGAAGCTTATCGTACGGCTGCCCAGGCACTCAAGGGTAAAAAACTCGTCATCCGTACACTGGATATCGGTGCAGACAAAAAAGCATCTTATTTCGACCTTCCGGAAGAAGAAAATCCGGCTCTCGGCATGCGGGCCATTCGTATTTGTCTGCGCCGTCCGGAAATTTTCTATACCCAGCTCAGAGCTATTTTGCGGGCTTCCGCTTACGGGAAGGTTGCTGTGATGTTCCCGATGATCACATCAATAGAAGAAATTCAGGCTGCCAAAAAGATTCTCAAGGTAGCTATGGAGCAGCTGGTAAAGGAAGGCGTTCCTTTCGATGAAAAGCTGGAAACGGGAATTATGATTGAAACCCCGGCAGCAGCCGTCATCAGTGATGAACTGGCGGAAGAAGTAGATTTCTTTAGTATCGGAACGAATGACCTGGTACAGTATACGCTTGCCGTGGACCGTCAGAATGCGGCTCTTGAAGAAATGGCAAGTGCGGGCCATCCGGCTGTACTGAGGCTGATTCATAAGACAATTCGCGCCGGTCATGACGCCGGTATCTGGGTAGGAATCTGCGGGGAAGCCGCGGCCGATCCGAAATTGATTCCAACCTTTATTGACATGGGAGTGGATGAACTCAGCATGTCTCCGGCCAAAATTCTGAAAACCCGGAAACTCATCCTCTCTCTGCCTTGAAAGAGGGCAGATTTATGATCAATCTTGATTTAAAAAGAGCCGTCGACAAGGCGATTGAAGCATCGCCGGAAAAACGGGTCTTTCCGCTGCTCTTTGAGGATGAACCGTATTTTGTAAAGCGGAAGATGTCCAATGGGCGGAATAAGTTCGCCAAGCAGAATGTGGCTGCGGCCTTCTGGTGTGAAGTTTACAAAATTATGACCGTCAATCAGTATTATCCCCTGGCACCGGAAATTGTGCTGCTTGATGACGCTTACTTCGTCATGAGGTCTGTCGGTAAGACTATGCAGGGCGTGGCCAAGGAAGCACCTTGGGAATCCTGCCGAATGCACGCTTTTCGAAAGGTGGGTGAGAGCCTGGCACGGCTGCACGAATGCGGTCTTCATCACGGACGTCCGGCACTGCGTGATATTGCCTATGATAAGGAAACAGATAAAGTGACATTCCTTGATTGGGAAAATGAAAAGCAGTTTGTCAAAGCGGATCCGCGGGTTCTTGATTTATTTCTCTTTGTACACAGTTGTTTCCGGGAGAAGTTTTCTAAGAAACACCGGGAGCTCATTGATGAAGCCATGAAAGGCTATGTGGCAAGTCCTGTAGGCCGCGAAATTCATCGTCAGGCAAAGGCGCTGATTCACAGATTGGGGACGTCTTTTGGCCTTGTTCATAAACTGAGAGTTTTTGGCTGGACCGACGTGACGAGCCTCGATGAGGCAAGAGAGTATTTGCTCGGATTGGAAACAGAATAAAGTAAAAAACTGTCGCAGCGTGCTGCGGCAGTTTTTTATTTGGAAAATAAGGCCATGAGTTAGGAGTTGTGAGTTTTGAGTATGGAAATGCGAGTCTTTTCCTTCCTATTCTCAGCCAAGCGTTAGCGCTTCAGCCAGGTTACAGCGCTACAGCTTTTATCCCGTAGGTCAAGGATTTGTACACCGTGTGTTGTATTCCTATGTTATAATATAAAAGATTATTCGCAATGTATCGTATCAACCGATACTTTCAAGGAGGATATCATGAATTTTGGAGCTCGTCTGGCCGCTATTGCCGCTCTCGTGCCGCCTTGCGGTACGTTAATCGACGTGGGCACGGATCATGCCTATCTTCCCGTACTCGTAACGAGTGAGGGAAAGGTACGAAAGGCAATTGCGGGAGACATTGTCGAAGGACCGTGTGAAGCGGCCCGAAAGACCGTGGCGCTTTATCACAAAAGTGATGTGATTGAGGTGCGCCGGGGAAGCGGTCTCACAGTTGCCCGGCCGGGCGAAGTCAATGTCATCGTTATTGCCGGCATGGGTGCCGGTACAATGCTCCAGATTCTGGAAGCTTCGCCTGCTGTCTGGAAAGACGCAGCCTGCACTTCCATGGTGCTGCAGCCCATGAGCGATAGTGAGCTCCTGCGCCATTGGAGTGAAGAACATGGCTGGGGGATTGTAGGGGAAAATCTTGTAGAGGAAAACCACAAAATCTATGAAATTCTGGTGCTGCAGAAAGATTCAGCGTACCGTTATCCCGGAATTTCCTATTTCGTAGGGGATGATGTGGTAAGAAAGCATCATCCGCTGCTCGTTCCTTTTACTAAACACCTCCTGGATAAATATAATCATGTGCTCACTTCAATGCAGCATAGCCAGGCTGCAAAAAAGAGTCAGCACTACCTGGAATGTGAAACAATTAAAAAACAATTGGAGGAGATACTCAATGGAAACAAAAGTCAGTGATATCTGCGTCTTCATGAATGAACTGGCCCCGCTTGCTTATGCGGAAAAATGGGATAACCCCGGCCTGCTCCTGGGTCATATCGAAGCCCCGGTTCATAAGATTATGGTCGCCCTCGACCTCATGCCGGATGTAGCCGAACAGGCCATCGAAGCCGGTGTGGATATGGTCATCACTCATCATCCGTTTTATTTCAAGCTTCCATCTTCCCTCGTTGTCACGGACACAAAGATGGAGATGACCTATGAACTGATTAAACATGACATCGCTGTTTATGCGGCTCATACTAATCTTGACGCAGCTAAGGGCGGCGTCAATGATGTGCTGGCCGGTCTTCTGAACTTAAAAGATGTAACGGAAATTCCCCGCAAGGAATGCCCGGAACAAGGCCTTGGCCGGATTGGTATGCTCGATGAACCGATGCCGCTCAAGGAATTTGCCAAGTATGTTAAAAAGGCGCTCGGTGCCAAGCATCTGAACTTTGCCGGCGGCGATGAACCGGTTTTCAAAGTTGCTGTCATTGGCGGCGGTGGAGCTGATTTGATGGAAGACGCTATGGCGGCCGGTGCCGATACGCTGGTAACGGGCGATTTGAAGTACCATGTGGCACAGAGAGCCCTGAACCTTGGCATTAATATCGTAGACGGCACGCATCAGCTGACTGAATCTCCGGTCATCGATCAATTGGAGAAAGTACTGAGAGGCTGGGTCACCGAAACCGATCGGGATATTGAAATTCTTCGTGCTCATGAAGAATTAGTTATGCAGTCTGTGTAATAAGAGGTGCCCATGATTAAAGAATTCCAACTGGGTAACGAAATGGAGCAGCCTTGCCTGGTCAGGCTCCAAAAGGTAGGCACTTCTTCAAACGGCAAACCGTATGCAAAAGGGCTGCTGGAAGATAACAGCGGCTGTATTCCTTTTATCTGTTTTGAAATGGGACCTATTACCCGGCTTCGGGCTATGACCGGCCCTTCTCCGTATATCATCGGAGGCAAAGTCGAAGCCAATAAATACTCCAATACGATGATGCTGCAGGTCATTGTACAAAAAGCAGTGCCGGCAGGGGAACATGATGATATTTCCAATCTGCTGCCGCAGGGCAACATTGACCGTGAGCAATTAGAAACGGAATTCAAGACATTTATCGCCCGCGTCCAGGATGAAGGCCTGCATACGCTGCTTCAGACAATTTATTCCGGCGCTCTCTACGAGCGGTTCATCCGGAATCCTGCAGGGATGCGCCTGCATCACGCGTATGTCGGCGGCCTGCTGCACCATACCGTGTCAATGACAAGACTGGCATGTGCCATGGCACGTGCCATTGGCGGCGTCGATATGGACCTTGTCATTGCGGGGGCCTTGCTGCATGACCTCGGTAAAATCAGGGAAATTTCGGCAGACCTGGGATTTCCTTATACGACTGAAGGCAGACTGATGGGACATATCGCTATGGGGGCCATGATGGTGAGTCAGGTCAGTGCGAAGATTCCTTCTCTTTCCGTAGAAAAACGGGAACATCTGCTGCATATCATCTTGTCCCATCATGGGGATAAGGAAAAGGGGTCTCCGGTTTTCTGCGCGACGAAAGAAGCTTTTATCGTGCATTATGCAGACGAACTGGATTCCATTATGAACCAGTTCCATGAAAAAGAGGGTAATGACCCCTGGGAGTACGATAAAATGCTTCAGCGGTATTTGTATAAAGGCGAAGCAGGTAAACTTTGAAATAGACAAGAATAGATGCAGCAGCCCCCAGCCCTCAGCCCTCTTGTTTTCCTCCGGAAAATAAGAGGGGGACCGCTTGCGGTGGGTGTTCAGTTGGATAACAGGGATTGGTCCGCTAAAGCACCTGTAAAATCTAAACCAAATCGCAATGTAGCACACTAGTGACCCTCTTCGACGTCGCTGCGCGACATTGAAGAGGGGGAACCGCAGGAAGGCCCGATGGTATCGGGCTTTCCGGAAAGCGGTGGGTGATGACCCTTTCTGCCGAAGGCTTATTTTATTACTTACTGTCCGCTTCTTTCTTCCTCAAGAATCCGCTAGAAAAAATACTCGCAGGAGTGTACTAACCACTGTTCCCACTATTCACTAGCCACTTTTTTGTACTGCAGCAGAATGAGCTAAATGCCAAATGCTGAATGCTAAAAGCGCCTTTATGGCCGTCAGGCAAACTGGCAGCTAACTGCTGCCTGCCATCTGCCATAATTTTCAGATACTTGCCACCGGTTCCTTCATATGATATATTCAGTAACGTGAGTGCGAAAGATAATCGCGGCAGCGAAAGCTGATGAGGAAAGTCCGAGCTCCACAGGGCAGGATGCTGGATAACGTCCAGTGGGGGTGACCCCAAGGAAAGTGCCACAGAAAATAAACCGCCGGCTTGCCGGTAAGGATGAAACGGTGCGGTAAGAGCGCACCAGCGGTCAAGTGATTGGCCGGCTAGGTAAACCCCATCCGGAGCAAGACCTAATAGGGAAGGGATGAAGCGGCCCGCTGATCCTTCCGGGTTGCGTCGCTTGAGTCCATAGGTAACTATGGAACTAGATAAATGATTATCGTAACAGAACTCGGCTTAGTGAGCACTCACACATTTTTTCTCGTTACTGTCTTTTTGACAGAGGAGGTACATTATGGAATTACTTTATGTAGGAAGTAAATCGGAATTTGATAAAATTATCTCTACGACGGATCATCTTGTGATTGTGGATTTCTGGGCAACCTGGTGCGGACCCTGCCAGATGGTAGCTCCTGTCATCGAACAACTTTCCCTGGAACATCCGGACGTACAGGTAGCTAAGGTAGATGTGGATCAGCTTCCGGACGTGGCTCAGCAATTTGGCATTGCGGCTATTCCGACGGTTATTTATTTTAAAGGCGGAAAAGAAGTAGAACGCTACACAGGCGTGCAGCCGAAGGCTGTGTATGAAAACGCCATTGCTTCAGTATAAGAAGAGATGAATGGCATGAAAAAAATTTCCTTTGTTGTACCAATGTTCAACGAAGAAGAGAATATCCATGAATTCTACAGGCGCATTACGGAAGTAATGGCGCCTTTGTCTTATGACTATGAACTTCTCTTCATTGATGATGGCTCCAAAGACAGAACGGCTGAGTTTATTCGCGAGTTATCGGAGAAGGACCATCGCGTACAGGGCTATCTCTTTTCCCGAAACTTCGGGCATCAGCTGGCACTGACCTGCGGTCTTGATCATGCTTCGGGAGATGCCGTAATTTCTATGGATGGAGATTTGCAGCACCCGCCTGAACTTGTACCTGAACTGATTAAAAAATGGGAAGAAGGGTACGAGATTGTGCAGACTGTCCGGGAAGCTACGGAAGATGCTACAGCGTTCAAGAATATAACTTCTAAGCTGTATTACAAGTTAATCAACGCTATGTCCGAAGTACGGATTACCCCGGGCGGATCAGATTTTCGTCTGATGGACAGAAAAGCCGTCGACGCACTCTGTTCCTACCGGGAACGGGCTCGGTTTATTCGTGGCATGGTGAATAATCTTGGATTTCGTTACACGGCAATTCCTTTTGTGGCACCGCCGCGTTTTGCCGGTCATTCAAAATTCAGCCTGAAGAAAATGATCCGTTTCGCCCTGGATGGGATTACGGGCTTTTCACGCGTACCGCTGCGCCTTGCTTTTTACGCAGGACTCATCTGTGGCATTGGCAGCTTACTCTTTTTGCTGCATGTTTTTTACGTCAAATATATTGCCGATGATGCGGTTCCCGGCTGGTCCACACTGGCAGCTGCCCAATTCTTCCTCGGCGGCGTGGAGCTTATGGGAATTGGCATTGTTGGGGAGTACGTGGGACGCATTTTTGATGAGGTGAAGCAGAGACCGCTTTATATAGTCCGTGAACATATTGTGAAAAAATAGCCCAAAATTGGACAAATAAAAAGGCGGTTGTTATAATATACTCGTGTTAAATTTTTCTAAAAGCCTAATCGTAGTGATACGAGCGGAGGACCCAAAGTGGGGTGAATTTCCGTTAGGAATAGGGGATCTCGACCCGAACCCGGCAGCTAACTTCGTAGGCGTTCGAGAGGATGTGTT